>NZ_CP032157.1:7835990-8443189 GCF_003555545.1 Paraflavitalea soli
TGGGCGAATGCCCAGCCTATTTGTATCGGTGATAGCCGACTGCTAACCCTGTTTATCCTTCAAAGGCAGCTTCCAGTTTTGGGAGGTCAAACTTTTTCATACGCAAATAGGCGTTGGTAACACGTTCCGTTTTTTCCTTATCCGGACTTTTAAGCATTTCTACCAACTGTATGGGTTCTACCTGCCACGATACCCCAAATTTATCTTTCAGCCATCCGCAACTGCTTTCCTGGCCATCTTCAGTTAGCTTATTCCAGTAATAATCAATCTCGGCTTGGGTATCACAATGAATAACGAAGGAGATCGCTTCATTAAAAGTAAAAGGGTGCTGCAAAGCACTGTCCATCGCCATAAACTCCTGGCCTGCCAGGTTGAACTGTGCATGTTTTACAGAGCCTTCCGGTTCGTTTTCTCCCGGGCCATTTTTACGGATGCCCCTGATGGCCGATCCTTCAAAGATGGAAGTATAGAAACGTATGGCCTCTTCAGCCCTGCCGGCCTGTTCTTGCACATACATAATGGAGGGGGTGATCTGCTGACCATTGGTATCCGATAATTTGCCCAGCGATACCTGCCAGGATAGGCCATAGCGATCCTGCACCCAGCCAAATTTTTCACTCCAATCATATTTGTCCAATTCCATCAGCACTTTACCTCCTTCGGAGAGTTTTTGCCAGAGCGTATCTGTTTCCGCAGCTGTTTCGCATACCACGAAATAAGAAATAGAAGGGTTGAATTTGAACAATGGCCCACCATTCAATCCCATGAATTTCAGGTTGCTTACATGGAATTCTACTGTCATCACCGACCCTTCCGGCCGTTTGTGTATCTCATATCCTGCTGCACCATAGCGGGTAATATCGTCAATGCCTGAATTTGGAAAAACGGTAGTGTAGAACCGGGCAGCTTCTTCTGCCTGGTCATCAAACCAAAGACAATTGATAAATGGGTGTTTCATGGCCATAACTATTGATTTAAGTTGTCAATTAAGCAATGTAAATTTAGGGTGGATGGTTTTGTAAGGCAGAGGTCAAATGCGGCTTTTGAAAGGTAAATTGCGACCAATCTGTCCTATCATACAATTAAAGACGAACGATGCTCATTAAGATACGCTTTTTAGCTGCCCTGTTTTTAGCAGGCAGCCTGACTGTAGGAGGCGCCCCCGGCCTGCCTGTCCGTTACCTGGGCATAGAACAGGGCCTATCTAATAATGCCATCCTGTCTTTTTACCAGGACCACCGGGGATTTATGTGGGTGGGCACCTATGATGGCCTCAACCGCTATGACGGATATAACTTCCGCGTCTTCCGCAACATCATTGGCGACAGTACCTCCCTCTCCACCAACAATGTATACCATTTGGAAGGAGATGCCAGGCACAATATCTGGGTAGGCGGACAAAATGGGCTAAATATCTATAATCCATTGACCGAAAAATTTACAGCCACCTGGTACATGGATGCTGCTTCTCACAAGCGGGAAAAAATACAGCACGAGATCTCCTTTATTAAAAGCATCAACCAGCGTACCGTATTGGCCGCTTCCCATTTCAACGGCTTATTGCTTTTTGAAGACAATAGTTATACCGGCACACA
Source organism: Paraflavitalea soli (assembly GCF_003555545.1). Taxonomy (GTDB): domain Bacteria; phylum Bacteroidota; class Bacteroidia; order Chitinophagales; family Chitinophagaceae; genus Paraflavitalea; species Paraflavitalea soli. Next base: position 7,837,586 of record NZ_CP032157.1, read on the forward strand.
GATACCCCTGTCAACGCCTGCAGGTAATATATACAATTATCAGGCCCGTGAGATCCAATATGATCAGCAGCGCAACAAGATATGGGTATTCGTGCAGGGATACGGACTGTATGCTTATGACCCGGCGAAGAAAGCGATGACCCTGGTCAACAACTATATCACCCAGGCCAATTGTATGCAGGTTACTTCCCAGGGAGATCTCTGGATAGGCAATGCCAGAGGTCTGTTCCTGTTGAATACAGGCACCAATGTATTGTCTGCCAACTGGATGCCCGACAATTGCACCGTGGTAAACCTATGCCTGGATAAAAAAGAAGTCCTCTGGGTAGGCTCTGATGGATCGGGCCTTTACCAGGTGTATACCGGCGCTGCCAAAGCGATACCTTACCAACTGCCCGGCAGCATACCCGTCATCAACAGCAATGTGGTGTATGCGATCCAGGAAGACAGGGATGGCAGGATGTGGATCGGCACCCTCCGTGGTGGCATCAACATCATTGAACCACAGGCCCAGCCCTTCCGGCATATTACCTGCAACGCGCCGGGTGATAACCGGCCCATGGACAATTTTATTCTCTCCTTCTGCGAAGACCAGCAGCGCAATGTGTTCATCGGTACCGATGGTGCAGGCCTCCGCTATTGGGACCGGCAAAAAAATACCTTTACCCCTTTCAGGCATGATGCTTCCAATACTGCTTCTATCAGCAGTGATTTCATCACCGGTATTATAAAAGATGAGCACGAAGATATCTGGCTCTCCACCTGGTTTGGCGCCATCAACCGGTTGAAGAAGAACAGCAGGACTTTCGAACGCTTCAGACTCTTCAATCCAAAGACCAATGCCGAAGAGAACAATAGCTGGCTCGTATACGAGGATGCTCAAAAGATCATATGGGCCAGCGCTACCAATGATGGCAGCCTGTACCGGTTCAACAGGCAACAGAACCGCTTTGAGTTATTTGATCCTGCCATCGTGAACCTGCAAAGCATGGCAGAAGATAAAGCAGGCAATTTATGGGGCGGCAATTACACCTCCATCATACGGATAGACCGCGTCAACAAACGTCACCAGGTATATCCCATCGGGTTCCCCGTGCGCAGCATTCATGAAGACAGGAAAGGTAATTTTTGGTTGGGCACCCAGGGCGCAGGTTTATTGTTGATGGATAAGGCGACAGGAAAATACAAGCAGTACACCACCTCCGAAGGATTGCCCGGCAATAGTATATTACGTATGCTGGAAGATGGCAAGGGCAATCTCTGGATCAGCACCTACAATGGATTGGCGCGGTTTAATCCCGCCACCGGCACCTGTACCAATTTTTCACAGGCCGATGGATTGCAAAGCAACCAGTTTAGTTTTAATGCCGCCCTGGCTTTATCGGGCGGGGAATTCCTCTTTGGCGGCATCAAAGGCTTTAATATTTTCCATCCGGATAGCATCAAAGAGCAGCTCCAAACACCACAGGTCTTTTTGGATGGACTGAAGATCAACAACAGGCTGCTGCAGGAGGAGGATGCCAGCATTACGGCGCGCAATCTCGAAACTGTTCAACACATTACCGTGCCTTATGATCAGGCCATGCTGTCACTCGATTTCATAGCCCTTGATTATTCCGGCGCTCAAAAGATCAAGTACGCTTATTTTCTGCAGGGATGGGACAAGACCTGGAACTATGCCAGGGGCAGCAGAACGGCCAACTACTCACGATTGCAGGAAGGGAGTTACCAGTTTATGGTAAAAGCTTCCAATCCCGATGGCAGCTGGGGCAGGGAAGAGAATTTACTGCAGGTAACTATTTTACCCCCCTGGTTCAGGACCTGGTGGGCTTATAGCTTGTATGCCCTGGTAGTGTTTGGTTTGATCTATGCTTATATCCGCTACACCCGAAGGCAGGAAAGATTGCGGTACGAGATCAGGCTGGCGCATGTGGAAAACGAAAAGGACAAGGAGCTGATGGAGAAAAAACTGGCCTTCTTCACCAATATATCCCACGAGTTCCGCACTCCCTTATCGCTGATCATTAATCCAATAAGGGAAAAGCTAACCCAGTCGCCCGATGTAGCGCTTACCACCGCCTACCGCAATGCAAGACGGCTCCTGAGCCTGGTAGATCAGTTGTTGCTATTCCGTAAGGCCGGCAGCGGGGCCGACCTGCTCAAAGTGTCCTACCTTAATATTACCCATCTCTGTCATGAAGTATACCAATGTTTTGTGCAGCAGGCCAATGCCCGTCATATCCGGTATGAATTTTCGACAGCAGCGCCCGAGATCATGCTCTATGCCGATTATGAAAAGATGGAGATAGCCTTGTTCAACTTGTTGTCAAACGCCTTTAAGTTTACACCCGATGGAGGTGCTATCACCTGTGCGGTGGCAGAAACGAATGACAGCATTAGTATCGTGATTGGTGATACCGGCTGTGGTATAGCGGAGGCTGAGTCGGGCAATATATTTGAAAAGTTTCAACAGGCCGCCGCAGGCAGAACGCAAAAAACGGGATTTGGTATTGGCCTTTATCTTGTCAGGCATTTTGTTACCAGCCACCAGGGTACTATTACCGTAAAAAGTAAAGAACAGGAGGGCACGGAATTTACCATCCACCTTTTAAAGGGTAGGGAGCACCTGCCCGTCAATAGCATCGAGGCTACGGGCAATAACGATCACCAGCTCCTGGAAGAGTTGGCTGGCGAAGCACAGGCCCCTGTTGTTCAGCCCATCCCTATCCCTGCCGGTGGCAGGAATGCGGAAGAACTCATTACGGAAAGGAAAACAGTGCTGGTGGTGGATGACAATGCCGAGATGCGGGAATACCTCCAGCACATCTTCAGCCACAAGTATTATATATATACCGCCGAAAATGGCATTAAAGGACTCGAGCTGGCCACCCAGCACCTGCCGGATATCATCATCAGCGATATCAATATGGATGGGTTGGACGGGTTGGAGCTATGCCGCAAAGTGAAGCAATCCGATACCCTGGGCCATATTCCTGTCATCCTGTTGACTGCTGCCTCCTCGGCCGATACCAAATTAAAAGGTATTGAGGGAGGCGCCGACGATTATATGACCAAACCTTTCGACAGCCAGCTGCTGCTGGCCCGGGTAGAGACTATTGTTAAGAACCGTCACCAGTTGCAGCGGTATTTCCTCGACAGCATCACCCTCCAGGAAACTTCCGTCAAAGTACCGGCCGAATACGGGGAATTCCTGCGCCGCTGTATCCAGGTGGTGGAACAAAACCTCGATACCGAAGACTTTACCATCCAGAAATTCTGCAAAGCCATGGGCCTCAGCCGGTCTACCCTCTACCTCAAAGTAAAGCACATTTCTGGCCAGTCGCTCAATGCCTTTATCCGGTCCGTAAGGCTGCGCAGGGCGGCGGTGCTGATGATCAGGGAAAATATGAATGTAAACCAGGCAGCTTTCCAGGTGGGCATAGCCGACGTACGTTATTTCCGGGAGCAGTTTGTAAAGCTGTTTGGCATGACCCCTTCGGAGTATATCCGGAAATACCGCCAATCCTTCAACAACGATCTTAATATTATTCGCTCGGACGATTAGATGTCAACCCTGAGCCTGTCGAAGGGCTTCCTCAATAAGACCTGACAGGTTTATTTGCGTCGCGGGCGAAACCTGTCAGAGTCTACCCCGCGGAGCGGGGTCTAAAGGGGTATTTTACTTAACCTATTTATTTCCAATACAGTACTTTGCCCATAAAACAGCAAATCATACAATTTACCCCCCTCATTTTAACAGTTGGCCTCCCATAAAGACCCTCCCCGGGCTATTACCTTAGCAACACTGGAATCCAGATTTAAAATCAAATCACGCTTGTTGTATGAGACGATTATTGCCAATGGGTATAGCCCCTAAACTAGTATGTTTTACCTTGTTTTGTTTTCTCCACTTTTCTCTTTTTGCACAACAATCAGTATCAGGTACGATCAGATCGGGTGATGCGCCGGTTGCCGGTGTTACCGTCACCGTAAAAGGCACAAAAACGGCCGTACTGACCGATGAATCGGGCAGGTTCAGCATCAATGCGCCGGCCAATGCTACCCTGGTTTTCTCCCATGTTAATTACAATTCCCAGGAAAGACAGGCGCCTGCCTCGGGCACGCTGGATATCCAGTTGGAATTGTTGAACAACAGCCTGGGGGAGGTAGTGGTAGTGGGCTACAACACCCAAAAGAAAGCGACCCTTACCGGCTCCATTTCTGTGGTAAAAGGAGCCGATATGGTGAAAAGCCCCCAGCCCAATCTTTCCAATTCACTGGCCGGCCGCTTTTCAGGTTTAGTGATCAATAACCGGGGTGGAGAGCCTGGTTACGATGGTTCTTCTTTTACCATTCGCGGTTTGGCTACAACCGGCAACAATGATGTGCTCATTGTGGTAGATGGCGTACCGGGCCAGGTAGGCGGACTGGAAAGATTAAATCCCAACGACATTGAAAGCATCTCGGTATTAAAGGATGCCTCAGCAGCCATTTACGGAAGCCGGGCCGCCAATGGCGTCATCCTGGTCACTACCAAAAGGGGTAAGACCGGCAAACCTGTCATCAGTGCCAGTTTCAACCAGGGTTTTTCATCACCCACCAGGCTACCCAAAATGGCTGATGCTGCTACGTATGCTGCTATCGCTAATGAGGTGGCCTATTATAATAATAAAGGTGGCGGACTGAACCAGAAATATACACAGGATGAGATCACCAAATTTGCCAACGGAAGCGATCCCCTCAACTATCCCAATACCGACTGGACCAAAGAAAGCCTGAAGAAAACAGCTTTGCAAAACCAGGCCAATGTATCCATATCAGGCGGCTCAGAGAATGTGCGTTACTATGTAGGTGCGGGTACCTTGTACCAGGATGGGTTGTACAAAGATGGCGCTACCAAATACAAGCAATACAATTTCCGGTCTAATATCGATGCCAATGTGACCAAAGACTTTAAAGTAAGTCTTTACCTGTCGGGCCGTGAAGAGAACAGGCAGTACCCCACGGCAGGCTCCGGTGACATCTTCCGTTCCATCTACCGGGCTTATCCTACCATACAGGCACGCTATCCCAATGGATTGCCATCTGCCGGCATTGAAGGCAATAACCCGGTGATGATGGCTACCAGCATCGGCGGTATCAATAAGAACCCTACCCAGGTGTTCAACGGCATCCTGAAAGGCAGTTATAATATTGCTGCTGTAAAAGGATTGTCAGTTGATGGATTTGCTGCCTTTGACAAATCCTGGTCCTTTGGCAAATCTTTTGCCACGCCTTATGTATTATATACCTATAATAAAGCCAGCAATACTTATTCCACCCGTATTGCAGGAGGTAACAATAATGCAGCTACCATCAATGAAAGCCAGAAGAACATAGCACAGGCTACCTACAATATCAAGGTCAACTACCAGCGTTCTGTGGGTGATCATAATTTCAATGCTTTTGTGGGTTACGAACAAAGCGAGATCAAAATGGATAGTTTTGCCGCTTCCCGCATTAACTTCCTCAGCACCCTTACCCCCGAATTATCACAGGGTGGTACAGCCGCTACCGACCGCGATAATGCCGGCAAAAGCTACAGCTTTACCCGCAAGAGCTATTTTGGAAAGATCGCCTGGGACTACAACGAAACCTACCTGGCCGAAGTGCAAATGCGGATTGATGGATCTTCCACTTTCCCCAAAGGCAACCAATACGGCTATTTCCCCTCTGTGTCCGCAGGCTGGAGAATTTCTAAAGAGTCCTGGTTCAAAAATGTATCTTTTGTCAACGACCTGAAAATAAGAGCTTCCTATGGTGCATTGGGCAATGACAATGTGGGACTGTTTCAGTATTTTACCAACTATTCCATCAAGCCCCAGTTTGTGGTGAATGGTGGCGGCGGAGCAGTCATTCAGCCCGGTCTTGACCTCACCAAGTTGAAAAATGTTAATATCCATTGGGAAGATGCGCGCAAAATGGATATCGGTATAGAAGGTACAGTATTCAATGATTTTAATTTCGAGCTCATCTACTTCAGGCAAAAACGTTCTAATATCCTGGCCATCCGCAATGCTTCCATTCCCTTCGTATCAGGTATTGTAAACCCTTTCGGGTCCGATCCCCTGGTGCCATCTGAGAACATCGGGAAAGTGAACAACCAGGGTATTGAAGCTACGGCAGGGTATAATAAAAAGAGTGGTAAGCTGCGTTATGGCATCACCGGTAATTTCACCTATGCCAAAAGTAAGATCATTTTCATTGATGAAGCCCCCGGCGTATTAAGCTATCAAAAACAAACCGATCAGCCCCTCAATACTTATTTATTGTACAACGCTATCGGTATCTACCGCACCCAGGACGAGATCGATAAAACACCTCACCTGAGCGGTGCACAACCCGGCGATCTGATCTACCAGGATTATAATGGCGATGGCAAGATCACGGCCGATGACCAGGTGAGAAGCAAATACGGCAATATTCCGTTGATCACCTATGGCGCTGTTCTATCAGTAGAGTATGAGAATTTTGACCTGAGTGCTGTATTCGCAGGTCAGGCAAAAGTGAGCCAATATGTATTGCCTGAAGCAGGAGAGGTAGGTAATTTCTACAGCAGTTGGGCCGATAACCGTTGGAGCCCTTCCAATACCAACGGAAGCTATCCACGCGTTGATACAAGGACTTCGGCTTCTGTAAATGGCGGACAGTACAACAATACTTTCTGGCTCAACAATGCTTCCTTCCTGCGTTTAAAGAATGTTGAGTTGGGCTATAACTTCACCGGCAAAGCCTTATCGGCCATACGCCTGCAATCCGCCAGGTTCTATGTGAATGCTTTCAACCTGTTTACCATTACCAGGGTGAAAGATTATGATCCGGAAGGTAATAGCGGCAGCGGTCAATTCTACCCGCAGCAAAGGATCATCAATGTAGGTGTAAACGTGAGGTTCTAACTTTTAAACAACGTACAATGCAAACCAGCAATAATAAATATATACTTGGTGTGGTAATGCTTGCCACCTTGTTGTTCTCCTGTAAGAAAGATTTTTTGGAGATACAACCTACCGACCGGTTCCCGGAAGAAACAGTGATCACCGATACCTCTGTTTTCGAAGCCTATGTAATTAACCGCTATATCGGCGCCCGCCTGCAGGACAAGGAAGGGGATGGTACCGACCCTGGATTTGGACGAGGGTTTGAATACAGCATGTGGAGTTCCATCACTGATGAATCTATCTATAACAATGATGACAATACCTGGACCATCCAGCGGGGTTTATTAGCACCGGAGAACCTGGGTATGGCCGGCACCATCTGGCCCCGCAGCTACCGCAGCATCCGTGAGGTCAACTTTGCGCTGAACACTTTGAGGACCATCACCATGAGCCAGGCGCACAAGGACAGGTTGAAAGCCGAACTGCAATTCATCCGCGCCTTCCGGTACCACGATCTTATCCGCAACTACGGTGGCGTTGTGCTGATGGGCGATACAGCATTGAGCCTGACCGATAACTTACAGAACGATGCATTTTTTAAAAGAGCTACCCTGAAGGAAAGTATTGATTATACAGTAGCCCAACTGGATGCAGCCGCTGCTGTTTTACCTGTTAACAATGATGGCAACTGGCCCCTGGGCCGGGCTACCAAAGGCGCTGCTTTAGCCCTTAAGGCAAGATTATTACTGTACGCTGCCAGTCCCCTGTATGCTACCGGCACCTGGGCAGACGCCGCTACTGCTGCGCAAGCCGTTATCAGCATGAACAAGTACGGCATTTACCAGGATGGCTACGGCAAATTGTTCCTTACCACCGATGGCAACAACGAGATCATCTTTGCACGCTTATATACCAAGAATGCCAACCACACCCACCTGGAGATCGCCAATGGTCCCAATGGCTATGGCGGCTGGGGCGGCAACCTGCCCATGCAAAACCTGGTAGATGATTACCGGATGATGGATGGTACAGCCATTACAGATCCCGGTACCAGTTACAACCCTGCTACTCCTTATGCTAACCGCGACCCGCGCTTTTATGCTACCATATTGTACAATGGCGCTACCTACCGGGGAGCTACCCTGGAAACATTTACCCCTGGTGGTAAAGACAGCAAGGACGGGCCTGATAACTGGAATACTTCCAAAACAGGTTATTACCTGAAGAAGTTCATGAACGATGCCTATCCCCTGCAAAATCCCTGGGGCAATGCCGGCTTCCAGCCCTGGATCTATTTCAGGTATGCGGAAGTGCTGTTGAACTATGCGGAGGCTGCCAATGAAGCGTATGGCCCCGATGTAGTACCTGCAGGCTCCACTTTTTCAGCGAGGGCCGCGGTAAACCAGGTGCGGGCGCGCAGCGGTGTTAATATGCCCCCAGTGACGGCTGTTTCACAAACACAGTTACGCGATATCATACGATCTGAAAGAAGGGTAGAGCTGGCTTTTGAAGAGCACCGTTTCTATGATGTGCGCAGGTGGAAGATAGCCGATGTGACAGAGAACAAACCGGCCGGTGGTATTATCATCAATAAGGTGGGCAACAATTTCACTTATACCCCCAAGGTAGCGTTGGATGGCCGGAAATTCTTAACCCAACATTACTGGTTGCCCATACCACGTGCAGAGATACAGGCATCGGGCAATAAGATCAAACAAAACGATAATTACTGATAGTAGATGGGTTTGTCGACGGACATAGGTGAGTCGCCCGGCGGCGCTGCATAGCCGCACAAGCGGGCGGCCCACCTTAATCCTCGATCCTCGTTGCCTTCTTTAAACAACCAGCAAACAAATGATCCAGCTCAAAGGCAAGCTATTCGTACCAGTTCTCGGTTTATTGTACCAGGGTATGGCCATGGCGCAGTCGGCAAATGCTCCGCTTACCCTTACCATCGATGTCAATAAAACCTATCAAACCATTCACAATTTCTCAGCTTCCGATGCCTGGTCCTGCCAGTTTGTGGGCAATTGGCCCGATGCTAAAAGGAATGCCATGGCCGATTGGTTGTTTAGTATGGATACAGCCGCCAATGGCAATCCCAGGGGGATCGGCCTCTCCATGTGGCGGTTCAACCTGGGAGCTGGCAGCAGCGAACAGGGCAGTGCCAGTGGCATCAGGGATGAATGGCGCAGGGCAGAATCTTTCCTGGAAGCCGATGGTAGTTATAACTGGAATAAACAAGCAGCACAGCAATGGTTCTTAAAGGCTGCCAAAGCAAGAGGCGTAAATGATTTCCTGGCTTTCTACAATAGCCCGCCCGTAGCTTTCACCAAAAACAAGCTGGCTTTTGCTGCGGTGAAGGGACAATGCAATATAGATAGTGCCAATTACCAGGCATTCGCAAACTATACGTTGAAGGCCCTGGAGGGCATTAAAAAGAGAACCGGTATCCATTTCAATTACATCAGTCCTGTTAATGAACCCCAATGGGATTGGAGTGATGGCGGTCAGGAGGGCTGCCCCTACACCAATCAGCAGATCAGTGGAGTGGTGAAAGCCTTGTCTAACGCCTTGCAACAAAATAGATCGGCAACTAAAATACTCATCACAGAAGCAGGCCATATCAAATACCTGCTGAAAGATGATGACAAGCCGGGCAAAGGCAATCAGCTGAACGATCTGCTGCAGCCTGCATCGGCCAGCTACGTTGGGAATTTGCCATCACTGGCGCCGGTGATAGCAGCCCATAGTTATTTCAGTACCTCTCCTTATCCTGCATCCGTTGCCCTGCGCAAACAATTGGCGGAGCGCGTGGCATCAGTAAAAGGACTGTCTTTCTGGCAATCTGAGTATTGCATATTGGGTGATAACGATGGAGAGATCAACGGCAACAAAAGAGATACCGGTATGAGACCTGCACTCTACCTGGCCCGTACCATCCACACCGACCTGGCAGTGGCCAATGCGGCAGCCTGGCAATGGTGGGTGGCTATTTCACCCTATAACTATAAGGATGGATTGATCTATATCGACCAGCATAAAACAGACGGCAACTTTTATGATAGTAAAATGCTGTGGGCCCTGGGCAATTACAGCCGGTTTATCAGGCCCGGTATGCAAAGGGTCGAAGCTTCCCTGCCGGGTGCAGACAGCACCTGTTTTGTATCGGCCTTCCAGGATGCCAGGAACAAGAAGACAGTGGTGGTGATCGTTAATACCGGTACGGCATCACAGGCTATAGAATTAGCCACCCTGGCTGGTAAAAAGACTAAACGCATTACACAACTGGAGACCTATACCACCAGCGTTGGTCAAAAGCTGGCCAGGCAACACGTATCAGGCCCCCTACAGGTAGCGCCGGAAAGCATTGTTACGTTGGTATTTAATAATAAATAATTTCCAAAAGGATCGTGTATGATGAGCAGATGGATTGTATTGGTGTTAGCTGTTGTATGCATGCAGCAGGTAGCTGTGGCACAGGCTAAACGTGCGTTCTCTTACAATGAGGAACATTTTTTATTGGATGGCAAGCCCTTTCAGATGATCAGTGGAGAGATCCATTATCCCCGTGTGCCCCGGCAGGCCTGGCGGCATCGCCTGAAAATGGCGAAAGCCATGGGGTTGAATACCATTGGTACCTACGTGTTCTGGAATGTGCACGAGCCGCAAAAAGGCGTATATGATTTTTCCGGCAACAATGATATAGCCGCTTTTGTAAAAATGGCAAAGGAAGAAGGGCTCTGGGTTATTCTAAGGCCCAGCCCCTACGTGTGTGCTGAATGGGAATTTGGCGGTTATCCTTATTGGCTGCAAAACATCCAAGGGCTGAAGGTACGCAGTACAGAACCGCAATACCTGCAGGCCTATAAAAATTACATTCACCAGGTAGGCAAGCAACTGGCTCCTTATCTCATCAACCACGGAGGCAATATCCTGCTGGTACAGTTGGAAAATGAATATGGATCTTATGGGTCCGACAAAGAATACCTAAAGATCAATCAGCAGCTTTTTGTAGAAGCAGGATTTGACTGCCTCCTCTACACCTGCGATCCGGCAAAAGATGTGGCCAAAGGTTACCTGCCGGGGCTATTGCCTGCAGTGAACGGCCTGGATAAACCAGAGCAGATAAAAACCCTGGTGAGAAAGTACAACAATGGCAAGGGACCTTTTTTTGTGGCAGAGTGGTATCCTGCCTGGTTCGATTGGTGGGGTGTACAACACCACACCGTGAAGGCTGAGAATTATGCCAATCAATTGGATAACCTGCTCGCTGCAGGCATGTCGGTGAACATGTATATGTTTCATGGCGGCACCACCCGCGGATTCATGAATGGCGCCAATTGTTACGATACCGGTTTCTATGAACCGCAGGTGAGCAGTTATGATTATGACGCACCGCTGGATGAAGCCGGCAACGCAACACCCAAGTTCATGCTGTTCAGGAATGCCATACAAAAGAACTTACCGGCAGGCCAGGAATTACCCGCAGTACCCGTAGCCAAACCAGCCATCGCCATACCGGCAATTTCTTTCCAACAGGTAGCTGATATCTTCTCCGTATTACCCAAACCCGTACAGGCCCGGCACCCGCTCACTTTCGAAGCACTCAACCAACCATATGGTTTTGTATTGTACCGCACCCAACAAACAGGTGGCAGAAAGGGCATGCTGAGCATTAAAGAGCTGCGTGATTATGGCATCGTGATGATCAATGGCAAAAGGGTAGGGGTACTTGACAGAAGGCTCAAGCAGGACAGCCTGTTGGTAGACCTTCCTGCGGGCAAGGTAACCATCGATATCCTCGTAGAGAACCTGGGGCGTATCAATTTCGGTCCCAATTTATTAAAGAATGAAAAGGGCATCACTTCCCGCGTATCTTTCAATGGGCAGGAGCTGACCGGGTGGCAAATGTATTCCCTTCCTTTCGACAATATCAATAAGTTATCCATCAACGGATCGAAGGCTGCTACAGAAGTACCTGTAGTGAAGAAAGCCGTATTTAACTTGTCCCATACAGGCGATACCTACCTCGACATGCGGCAATGGGGCAAAGGATGCGTATGGATCAATGGCCATCACCTTGGCCGCTACTGGTCCATTGGTCCACAGCAAACCTTGTACGTCCCGGCAGAGTGGCTCAGGAAAGGCAGTAATGAAGTGGTAGTATTGGAGTTGCTCGCTACCCGTCAAAACACGTTGAACAGTTTGGACAAGCCTATTCTTGATGTACTTACTCCATAATAGGTTACCCGGTTGTTGCCACCTTATTACGCTTCCGGTATACAGAAGGTGACATGCCCATGAAGCGCGAGAATATCCGGGAAAAATAATATTGATCGGAGAATTGTAGTTCATCCGCGATCTCTTTAATGGGCCTGGCGCTAAAGGCCAATGCCTGGCAGGAATACTGGATCTTTAAATGATTAAAATATTCTACTGGTGAAAAGCCCGTCCTTTCCCTGAACATAGAAGAAAAATGCGATACAGATAAATGCGAGAAGGCCGCGAGGTCATTCAGGGAAACATGCTTGTTAATGTTTTTCTGCATCATTTCTATAGTGAGCGTAATGGCATCCTTCGCCTGACTATTAATCGCCTGGTTATACTTTTCCTCGTAGAGCAGCGACGAAAGGAAATGATAGAAGATCATATTTACATACCGCAGGTTATCGGCACTATATCCTTTCTCCAGGTTGAAATAGATCTCTTCAAACAACTTGATGCGGTTTTCGTTGTAAGAAAGATAAGGCAGGTAATTCTGTGAGTTATTGGTAATAAGGTCCACCACAAAAGTGGCGATATCCCCTTTAAAATGCACCCAGTAAATAGTCCATGGATCATTTTCCAGCGCGCCGTACTTATGAGCAGTACGGGCAGGTATTACAATAAAATGTGAGGGGGAGATATCCATCTTCTTTTTATTGATCGTCACCCATCCACGTCCTTCCACACAATAAATAATAATATGCTGGTTGATGCCATGGGGCCGCTCCACGTAGTGCTGGTGCGCCTTGGGGTAATAGCCAATGTCAGTAATATAGATCTGCCGGGTGATAGCGTCCTTCATTAGAAAGCCTGAATCTATCTTTTGAGGCAGTACGATCAGCTTCTGACCTTCAAATCCTTGTCTTTTGCGGGATGGTTTCTGCGGCATATACCTGGTTTAAGAAATAGTCAATGACCGTATAAAAGTCCATCTTTTTCGGAAGAATACCTATTCTCCTGTCAAAACAGGATCACGAATTTTGATCTTGCGCTAAGTTGCTGCCATCCCTCAATGGGTGCACTTATTAAAAAAGCCAAAAACGATTGCAATGAAGAAGACGACTCTCCTCTTATTTTTATCCCTAGTAACTTTCCTGGGCATCCAGGCACAAACAAGGGTGCTCAGGGGTAAGGTAGCTGATATAGAAACAAGGGCGCCCCTGCCCGGCGTTTCTGTAACCACTATTGGGAATGCTACTCCCCAGGCAACCGCTGCCGATGGTACTTTTTCCATGTCTGTACAGGGTAAAGTAATCCTGGTCATCAGCAGTGTAGGCTACAAAACACAAAGCCTGAACATATCCGCGTCCGACTCTGCCATTGAAGTGTTGCTGCAAAAATCTACAGAGGCCCTGGGCGAAGTAGTAGTGATCGGTTATGGAAAACAACAAAAGAAAGATGTTACCAGCGCTATCTCCAGCATTTCGGGCAAAGAACTCAAAGAGTTGCCCGTAACCAATGTCAACCAGGCTTTACAGGGACGCATACCAGGCATGCAGGTGGTGACTGCTGGCCATCAGCCGGGTGCGGGCACCAATGTGCGCATCAGGGGTATCAACACCATCACCCAGGGTACCGGCCCCATCTATGTGGTAGATGGCGTAGTGGTTACCTACGATCTGCGCGAAATAAACCCCAACGATATAGAATCCATTGATGTACTGAAAGACGCTTCAGCAGCGGCCATTTATGGTTCCCGTGCATCAGAAGGTGTGGTGATCATTACCACCAAAAGGGCCAGCAGCGGCCGTACGACCGTCAATTATGATGCATATTATGGGGTGCAGAAAATGATCAGGACCTATGACTTCGTAGATAATATTGATGATTATGTAAAACTTCGTCGCCAGGGCCTTAGTGATGAAGATCCCGTGGCCTGGCCCAATGGTCCTGGTATTGATACCCTGCTGTTCAACGGCGATGAGCGGCGCAATATGGCCCAGGGCAGGTGGACCGATTGGGTGGGCGCTGTTACACAAACCGCTCCCCAGCAAAGCCATACCCTCAGTGTGTCGAACGGTTTCGGTAAGAATAAATTCTACCTCAGCGGCAACTACCTCAACCAGGATGGTATTATTAAGGGCTCCAATTTTGAACGTTATTCTTTGAAGGCGAATATGGAATCGGAAGTAAGCGCTAAGCTGAAAGTGGGTGTAAATACCAACTTCTCCCATATTGTGAATGATGTGGTGAGTAACGAGGCGTTTTATAATGCGGTGACCATCAGTCCGCTCATGTCCATCTACGATTCATTGGGCAATCCTTCCGCCAATATAGACCCTTCAAGCGGTAACCTTTTATTCAACAACCCGGTAACGCTTACCAGAACGCCGGTGCATAATGTAGACGATCGTTTCCTGGGAAATATCTTTGGTGAATATAAAATAATTCCGGGCCTTACTTTCCGTTCCAGCTTTGGCCTGGATGTATATAAGAACCAGCGCTTCGAATATTATCCCCGTACCACCAGCGCAGGCTTCGCGAAAAAAGGAGTAGCCAAAATACAGAACTTCGGATGGAGAGATTATTTGTGGGAGAACACCCTGGCCTATAGCTATGCCCCTTCTGAAGATCATGTATTTGATTTCCTGGCCGGCGCTACCTACCAGCAAAGAAGGCAGGAGTGGAATTATGAAGAAGGATCCGGATTCCCCACAGATGCGCTTACCTATAAGAACATGGGGCTGGCCAGCAACCGCGATGTGATTGCCAGCGATTACTTCAACTGGTCCGTAGCTTCTTTGCTGGGCCGTGTAATTTATAAATTCAAAGGCCGGTACATTATCAATGGTACCATTCGCCGGGATGGATCGTCCAGGTTTGGCGCCGATAATAAATATGGTTACTTTCCTTCTATCAGTGGCGCCTGGCGCCTGATCGATGAACCTTTCATTGGCCTGAAAACAAGATCAGTGATAAGCGATGCCAAAATACGGATAGGCTATGGTATAGTGGGCAACCAGGAAATTCCCATTGCAGCCATCTATACACAGATGCAGCCCGGTGTTTATCCGTACAATGGCAGCAACCAGACATCAGGCTTTCAGCTGGGTACCAGCACCGAAGGCAACCCTGCTTTAAAATGGGAAAGCCAGCGCCAGTTCAATATAGGGTTTGATTACGCCATGTTCAATAACCGGATACGGCTCACTGTTGATTACTACAATAAGAATATTCATGATCTCCTGATGAACAATCCATTGGCGCCATCACAGGGATTTGACAGCAAGTGGATCAATATTTCTCAAATGAATACGCGCGGTATTGACCTGGGGTTGAATGTAAATATCATTAAGACAAACCATGTCGATTGGCAGATGAATATCAACTGGTCCAAGTTTACCTCAAAGATCACCAGCCTGCTGCCAGGCGTAGATTCCTTAAGCCCTTACCTCAAAGTAGGCGAAGCGCCCAACAGCCTTATTGTAGATTACGTGTATGACGGACTTTACCAGAAAGGAGATGATTTCTCCCTGAATCCCGATGCAAGGCCGGGTGATGTGCGCGTAAAAGACCTGGATAAGAACGGCACCATCAACCAATATGACCGTACCATTATCGGCCGCACCGTTCCCAAAGGGTGGGGTGGCATCTGGAATTATGTACGGTACAAGCAGTTTTCCATGACGGTATTTGCCAGCTATACCTATGGACATATGATCAGCAATAAAGCCTACCAGGACTATTTGTATTACTCCAGCAAAACAGCCACGCGCACGATAAAGGACGGCTTGAATTACTGGACGCCCGAGAACACCAATACCGATGTTCCCCGGCCCAACCAGTTTGGCCGTTCACTGCGGGCTTTGCAGTCGGGCACTTCCAGCTTTATGGTACAAAAAGGCGATTTCATTCGTATCAGGAATATCACACTGGCCTACGATGTCCCCTCCGCCTTATTATCCAAAGCGAAGATCAATTCATTGCGGGTATATGTACAGGCAGTGGAGCCGTTCCTGTTTACAAAATATAAAGGAATTGATCCGGAGATCGGAACGGGACAATACGATGTGTATCCACGCTACCGTACCTTCTTATTCGGCTTACAATTAAGTTTATAAACTATTAAATAGTAGAATCATGCCTGCCATAATGAACTATAGCAAACAACGGTTGATATTGCCCGCACTGTTATTCGTACTGCTGGCTGCCGCTTGTAGCAAGAAACTGGATATTACACCGGAAACCTTCGTGTCGCCCGAAGAATTGTACAAAGACGAACAGGGTGCAGTGGCCGGTGTTACCGGTATTTACCGGAAGATGATGGACCTCAACAGTGGCGATTATTACTTCGTGGGTATTGTAGGTACCGACGAAGGAAAAACAAGTTCTTTTGTACCTACCTGGGGTGGCTATTGGCAACATTATGATGGCATCAACAGTTACAATAGCCTGATGAGTGCGCAGAACCAGCTGGTGCAGGGCGCCTGGAACTCCTTGTACAAAGGCATTATTAATGCCAATACCGCCATAAAATACATCCCTGCCTCCAGTGCTTCGCAAAAAGTGAAGGACAGGCTTACAGCCGAAGCCAAATTTTTACGCGCGGTATTCTATTTTAAGCTGGTGCAGTTCTTTGGTGGCATACCCCTGCCTACTGAAGTAGAAGATCCCAAAGCGGATGCCAATGGCGGTAAACCCCGGAGCAGCGAAGCAGAAGTATATGCGTTGATTATTGATGACCTGAATTTCGCCGCCACACACCTCGATAGCAAAGGCATTGCAGAAGTTGGCCGGGTAAATAAAGAAGCAGCGCAGACCCTATTGGGCAAGGTATACCTCACCAAAAAAGATTACCCCAATGCCAAAACCACCCTGCAGCCATTGATGACGACTACCGCTGCAGCCCTCATGAGTAATTATGCCGACCTGTTTAAGGAAACCAATGAAAACAACATTGAATCCCTGTTTGAAATACAGTACACCAACGAGAATGGCAATACCAATGCACAGGCAAACACCCTGGGCGGCTGGCATATCTCTAATACAGATTCCGGCGGTGGGGGCCATGTGGTAATTCCCACGGATTATTACAGCAACAGCTTTGAAACTGGTGATGCGAGGAAAGATGCTTCTATCCGGTACAAATTTTATGATGCCAATGGTAATGTGGTAGATTACTGGTGGTGGGCCGATGTGACCAAACCCCATGTTAAGAAGTATGATATCACCGATGGCAAATCATTGAATGGTGGCCTGTCATCCCGCAACCTGTATTATTTACGGTATGCCGATGCCATACTGATGTATGCCGAAGTATTGAATGAGCAGAATGGAACGGCGGAGGCGCTTACTTACCTGAATAAGATCCGTACCCGTGCAAAACTGCCCAACTGGGAAACGGTATTGGGACATGAACCCACGCAACAGGAAATGCGGGATGAATTATTGAAAGAGCGTATGCGGGAGCTGGGCTTCGAAGGCTGGCGCTGGTGCGACCTTAAAAGAACGGGAAAGCTGATTGACCAGGTTAAGGCTTACAACCCCGATGCAAAGAACTATGTGTCCAACAAGAACTTATTGTTCCCCATATCATCCAGGGAGTTTGAGCTTAACCGCTCTTTGAAACCCAGCGACCAGAACCCGGGATTTTAATAGAGGGTAAGGGGGTAGACTATCATTCTTGATTGTCATTTCAAACGGAGTTCTATCATTCTGGGTTGTCATTTCGAACGGAGTTCTATCATTCTTGGTTGTCATTCGGAAGGAGCTCTATCGTTCTTAGTTGTCATTTTGAACAGAGCTCTATCATTCTTGGTTGTCATTCGGAAGGAGCTCTATCATTCTTGATTGTCATTTCGAACGGAGCGAAGCGGAGAGAGAAATCTGCTATCGAAGCAAACGAAAGTTATAGTTAAAAGAAAACGCATTGAACAGGATACTTATCTTTTTATTGTATACAATCACACTCCCGGCCCTCGCCCCCGCGCAACAAACACAGCTCGCGGGCGATAGCCTGGTGGTGAGCAACAGTCATGTACGTATAGTGGCCAACCTCCAGTCAGGCAAAGTACATTACCGGTTTGCGTCCGCCGCTCAATTTGAAAATACCACGGCGTATGTGCAGGACCTGAGGACCGGTGGCTATACTTCAACAGGGTTTACACGACACAGTTTTACAACAGATCACCTCAACAACCCCCTGGGCAAAGGGATTTGCATCAACCTGGTGCATGAAGACGCAGAGAAGCCCGTAAGGTTGATACAATACATTACTATTTATGAGGTACAACCGTTCATACTACTAAGCGTAGAGGCGTCGGCAAAGAATAAAGACGCCCTGGTGGAAACAAGGGATATCTCTCCGCTTACCGTTTTGCCCGCGCAGCAGGGAAAGATCATCCTGCCGGGCGCCAGCCCCCTTTTTACAGATTACCCTTTTGACAACGACAATTGGGTGGATGTAGTATCGCGTCCATGGCCATCGGCTGGCAAAGGTATATCCGGCATCAGCTATGAGCTGGCATCCGCCTATGATGAACATGCTAAAAATGGATTTGCTGTTGGGAGCCTGGTACATGATTTCTGGAAAACGGGTATCCGCTATGCTACCGGATCAACGGCTGGACAGGTAGATTCTTTCATTGTGTACGGTGGCGCTGCTACGAAAGATGACCCTTCATTACCCGATTCCTATGGCGGCAAAGATGGTTCGCACGATTATGTGGCGCATGGAACACAGCTGGGCAATGCCGTATATTCTCCCCTGATCTATTTATCTGCGTCGTCAGATATACGGAACGACCTGGTGGGATTTGGCAATACGGTAAAGAAGGTTTCCGGCAGCCTTACCTGGAATAAGCCTGCTCCTTTTTACTGGAACAGTTTTGGCGTGGAAGGCGTACTGGGATACGGGAAAGTGATGATGCCGCTGGATGTGGCAAAGATCTCCGATTTCCTCCATTCGCTGAACAACTTCAATAAAACCACGCAGCCTGTTTTAAGTATTGATTCGTACGATGGAAGTATTTACACTACCGAAGTGCTGCAGTCGATAAGCCGGTATGGAAAAAAGAAGGGGCAGCAAATGGGATTTTATTTCATCCCCTTTGCTTTGTGGACATGGAAGAATAATATCAGCGGGTCAAAACTTACCAATACAGACCATCCGCTCAGCGAAGTATTACTGTTGGACGATAAGCACAATTACATACCCTATAAAGATGGAGAGTGGGGCGCCTTTCCCATCGATCCTACACATCCTTATACCCGGGAGTATATTATCGCGCAATTGAAAAAGGCGAAAGCAATAGATGCCAAATTCATCAAAATAGACTTTTTATCGGCGGGTGCACTGGAATCTACAAGACGGTATAACCCTGCCATACGATCGGGCATACAGGCTTACGATTATGGCATGAAGATGCTGAAACAGTTGGTGGATTCCATCATGGGGCCTGATATTTTTATTACACAGGCCATATCCCCCCTGTTCCCCCATCAGTATGCACATACCAGGTTCTTATCTACCGATGTGTATTCCCACCTGCGCAATGATCAACCAGGATTTCCTCATTATGGCAGCACAGCTGCTTCCATGGTCAGCGCCACGCATTTTTGGTGGACACAGGGTAGTCTCTGGCCCTATACCAATATGGATGTAGTAGTCATGAAAAACTTTCAGAAGAACAAAGACCTGAGCGAGCAGGAGGTGAAAGTGCGCCTTTTTTCCATGATGGCATTGGGAAGCATAGTAGGCGATGGCTCCGATCTCAGGAATGCAGCAGCGGCAGAAAGAGCTAAAAAGTATTTAAACAATGCGGCAGTATGTGATTTCTTCAGCAAGCCAAAAGCTTTTACACCATTGCGTTTCCCCGTAGGTAATGGCCAGTCGCAGCAGCTGAGTTATTACCTGCCTGGTGATACCATCCTGGTAGCAGCATTCAACTTTGATACGGAAAAAAGCCTGGCGGCCTCCTTTCCGCAAGCTGAACTTAAATGGCAAAACAGGGAATATACTTTACAGGACTTTTTAACAGGTAAGGAAATAGGCAGGATCAATAAAGGACAATCATCATTCACCCTTGATATAGGTGTAAAAGATGCAGTAATGATAAAACTGGTGCCGCGAGACTAAAAGCGAGTCGCCCTCAAAGGGTGAGTCGCCCTCAAAGGGCGGCTCACCCTGATCTAAAGGAGCTTGTCAAAACCGTCTTAAGGTTAACATACTAAACAACAAATTGGAGGAATATGCTATGAGTGTAAAAGCCTGGGTTGAAAAAGTAACCATTCCTACCTACAGAATTGGCGAACCCGAAAAGAATCCGATGTTCCTGGAAAAACGGGTGTACCAGGGCAGCAGTGGTGTGGTGTATCCACACCCGGTGATCGAAAAGATTGCCGATGAAAAACATGACCAGGAATATACCGCCGTATACCTGGAAAATGAATACCTGCTCATTATGGTATTGCCTGAGATCGGGGGACGCATACAACGGGCCTACGACAAAGTGCGCAAGCGTGATTTTGTATATTACAACCAGGTGATCAAACCCGCATTGGTAGGGCTTGCGGGACCATGGATATCAGGAGGCATTGAATTTAACTGGCCGCAGCATCACCGGCCCAGCACCTTCAGCCCGGTAGACTATACGATCGAAGAACAGGCAGATGGCAGCAAAACAGTATGGGTGAATGAGACAGAGCTCATGTTCCGCACCAAGGGCATGGCCGGCTTTACCATGCACCCCGGCAAAGCATACCTCGAAATAAAAGGAAGACTGTTTAACCGTTCCCCTTTTACACAAACATTTTTGTGGTGGGCCAATCCGGCCGTGAAAGTGAATGAACATTATCAATCTGTTTTCCCACCCGATGTATATGCCGTATTTGACCATGGCAAAAGAGATGTATCCGACTTTCCGATTGCTACAGGCACCTATTATAAGGTAAACTATGCGCCGGGTACAGACATTTCGAGGTACAACACCATCCCCGTTCCCACTTCCTATATGGCCATTCGTTCCGGGTATGATTTTATGGGTTGCTATGAGCACGATACCCAGGCTGGTATGCTGCATGTGGCTGATCACCATGTGTCGCCGGGCAAAAAGCAATGGACCTGGGGCAATGGCGATTTTGGATTTGCCTGGGACAGGAGCCTGACCGACGAGGATGGTCCGTATATTGAATTGATGACGGGCGTGTTTACCGATAACCAACCCGACTTTAGCTGGCTGCAGCCCAATGAAGTAAAAAGCTTCGAGCAATACTTTATGCCTTATGCCCTGATAGGAGCCGTTAAGAATGCCACCAAAGAAGCCATGCTCAATCTCGAAGCAGATGGTAGCTCCTTACAGATAAAAGTGTATGCCACCTCCTTGTATAAGAATGCAAAGGTCACGTTGTGGCAGGACGACAAAGAAGTGAGATCGTACGTAGCTGATATTTCACCGGAACAGGTATTTGTAGAGCGATACACAACCGGTTCGGCGGTAAATATTACAGCCTGGAAACTTGCTGTGGCAGACAGCAATGGCCATGAATTGGTAAGCTGGCAGCCTGCCATGCCCACAGAAAAGGAAATACCTGCTGCCGCCAGGGCCGCCAAACTGCCTTCGGAAATTGAACAGGTAGAAGAGCTGTTCCTGAATGGCCTGCACCTGGAGCAATACCGTCATGCTACCTATAACCCCGTACACTATTATGAAGAGGCCCTGAGAAGAAGCCCCGGTGATGTGCGTTGCAACAATGCCATGGGCTTGCTGCTGCTGCGTCGTGGGCAGTTCGCTAAGGCGGAGCCTTATTTCAGAAAGGCGATCTCTACCTTAACGACCAGGAATCCCAATCCTTATGATGGAGAGCCCTATTACAACCTGGGTTGGTCATTGTTGATGCAGGACCGCTTGAACGATGCGTATGAAGCTTTTTACAAAGCTACCTGGAATGATGCCTGGCAGCACAGTGGCTTTTTAATGCTGGCGAGGATCGCCTCCAAACAACAGCGTTTTGAATGGGCATTGGCCCACATCAATAAAGCCTTGATCAGGAATTACCACAGCCATACCGCCAGGCACGTGAAAGCAGCATTGCTGCGGAAGCTCAACAGGCCCGAAGAGGCTTTACAGCTGATCACGGAGTCGATCGCCATTGACCCGTTTAATACCGGTTGTTATTTTGAACGCTCCCTGATCTACAAACAGCTGGGCAACCTGTCGGAGGCCACCAGGGCCTTGCACCAGGTGCAACGACTGATGCGTAATGACAGGAACAACTACTTTGAATTATCGCTGGACTATGCCCATGCAGGCTTCTATGCCGAGGCTACCGACCTGCTGTCCTTGTTCATCAATGACAAGGGAGCTGTTTCGCCCCTCGTATATTACTACAAAGGTTGGTATGCAATGCAGGATAAGCTGACAGCTATAGCTGCCGGACATTTTGCCACCGCAAGCCGGCTACAACCGGATGGCTGTTTCCCCAATAAGATAGAGGAAGTACTGATCTTACAGGCTGCCCTGGCAATCAACCCGGCAGATGCTGTAGCCGCCTATGCACTGGGCAATTTATGGTACGACAAGCGGCAGTATGCGGAAGCCGTTCAATGTTGGGAACAATCTGCCAGGGCTAATGAGGCATTCCCTACCGTATACCGCAACCTGTCGCTGGCCTACTTCAACAAGCTGCAGGATAAACCCAAGGCCCTGGCCCTGTTGGAAAAAGCCTTTGCCCTCGATACCAATGATGCCCGCGTACTGATGGAGCTGGACCAGTTATACAAGATAATGCGTAAGTCGTTTGAAGAGCGGCTGGCATTGCTCAATCAGTATCCCCTCCTGGTGGCCCAGCGTGATGACCTGTACCTGGAGAAAATAACCTTGCACAACAACAGGGGAGAATTTGAACAGGCAAAAGCTTTACTGGCTTCGCGGCGGTTCCATCCCTGGGAAGGCGGAGAAGGAAAAGTGGTAGGGCAGTTCTTATTGTGCTACCTCGAATTGGCGAAGCTCGCCTTATTACACAGCAATTACGGGGAGGTCATCAGGTTATTAAAAGTGTTGGAGCAATATCCCGAAAACCTGGGCGAAGGCAAGTTGTATGGCGCTCAGGAGAATGATATGCATTACCTGTTGGGTTGTGCCTATGAAGGATTGCAGGAGGAAGCAACGGCGGCGGAGTATTTCAGGATGGCTACCGTGGGCATCAGCGAACCGGTACAGGCCATTTATTACAATGATCCGCAGCCCGATAAGATAGTATACCAGGCATTGGCATGGCGCAAATTGGGAGAGGACGCGAAGGCCGATACGATCTTTAAAAAGTTTATTGATTTTGGCGAACAACATCGTGATGATCATATCCGCATAGATTACTTTGCTGTTTCCCTGCCGGATATGCTGGTATTTGATATCGACATTGATCAGCGCAATAAAGTACACTGTACGTACCTCATTGCCCTGGGCCACCTTGGTTTGGGTAACGAAACGAAAGCCGTGGCATTATTAAAGGAAGTGCTGGCCACAGAGCTCAACCACCAGGGGGCAATAACCCATTTGAAAATGATCCCGTTCTTTGCTCGTCATGCAGCAGTAACGGGTTAATACAGGAAACCATGCACCTGGCAAGATCACTATTGCTAAAGGCAACCATATCGTCGTATAGAGATGAGGCAAATGAAACGATCCAGCATATCCTGTTGACCAATGGGGATACGATCGTTGGGCTAACCAATATAGGATGCACCATCACCGCCATCTATACCTCCGGAAGGGATAATATAAAAAAGAATATAGTAGCAGGATTTGACAACCTGGAACTGTACAAGGTCAACAAACATTATTTCGGTTGCGTGGTAGGCCGCTATGCCAACCGTATTGCCAATGGAACTTTTATGTTGGGCAGCGAGCGCTACCAGGTTAGTGTCAATGACAGGCCCAACCACCTGCATGGAGGCTGGAAGGGGTTTAGCCATAAGATATGGAAACTGGAGGAGGTCATTGAGAACGGACAGGAATGCGGCGTTGTATTTTCTTACTACAGCGCCGATGGCGAAGAAGGTTATCCCGGTAATTTGTCAGTGTCTGTAAAATATGTGCTGGACAAAAATAACAGGTTGGGTATTTTTTATAAAGCTGTTACCGATAAAAGCACCCCCATCAATCTTACCAACCACAGTTATTTTAACCTCACCGGCTTTGAAGTTCCTACCGTGCTGGAGCACTACCTGCAGGTAAACGCGGAACAGTATACAAAAAAATCAGCCAATAATACTTCTGATGGCAATATTGCAACAGTAGCGGACACCGCGCTGGATTTTAGAACGTCCAGGCAAATTGGCCATGGCATTGCTAACTTCCCCAAGGATATGGGGTACGACCATAACCTGATCTTAAACCAACCGGAAACGAAAGGTCTTATCAAAGCGGCGGTACTGCATGAAGTAGCCTCAGGACGCGTGTTGACAGTATATACCGATAGGCCGGCTATCCAGGTATATACCGCCAATTATTGGGATGGATCGATGAAAGGCGGGCAGGGGCAATTCTACCAGCAGCATGGTGGGGTAGCCCTGGAAACACATGCTTATCCCGATAGTGTAAACCATGCACATTTCCCCAATACCATCCTGCACCCGGGAGAAGAATACAATGCTGCTACCGTGTTTGAGTTTGGGGTGGCAGGCTAAGTAGAAAGTAAAATAGCTGTTTAGCTCAACAGCGCTTTCGCTTTTTCAGTGATCACCGAGCCGATCATTCCTTTAAAGAATGACAAAGCAAAGGGGAGGTCCGCATTGATCTCCACATTGGAGGCGTTTACCTGGATAGTACCTGCCAGGTCGAAGCCTTTGGCGGTAAAACTGAAATTACCCGTATTGCCATCCCACTGTTCCTGCGCATCAGAAATGATCTGCTTTTGTTCTTCCTTTAAGTTGCCCAACAGATTTTTGATGCGCAGCAATGCTTCTTCCTGGGTAAGTTGATGAGGTATATCGAGATGGAGTGTTGACATAGTGTATTACTTTGCTAAGTTTCCTGCAAATATAGCGCCTTGTTACCTTCCGGCCTCCGCTATCAGTGATGCCATCAGTTCAGCTGCTTTCGTATGTTTCAGATGTACAGCATTTTGCCCCGACCAGAAGCTGATCATATCCGTTTTACCCTGTTCCATAGCAGCTGCCCGTAAAGGACCTGTTAACTTGCTTTGCAGCGGGAAAGGCAGCACTTCCGTGGCGTAATCGATGTCTTCCGATAGCCGGTTGCGGATCATCCTACCCATCCGGCCTGTCAATGATTTGGTGAGCACCGTGTATTTCGTTTCCTCCGAAAAGAGCTTCGATCTGTGCAGTGGGGTGGCGCCCGATTCCTCCGTTGCTAAAAAAGCTGTGCCGATCTGCGCAGCGTCTGCACCTAATGTTAAGGCCGCGGCAATACCCTTGCCATCTGCAATACCACCAGCTGCAATGATGGGTGTATGTAGTTTGGCCTTCAATTGCTGCACGAGCGCAAAAGTGCCGGTCAAAGAATCGGGTGCAGGGCGCAGAAAGGAAGGCCGGTGTCCGCCTGCCTCAAACCCGGATGCAACGATGGCATCTACCTGCGCTGCTTCCAATGCCAATGCTTCATCAAGCGTAGTAGCGGCCCCAACGGTCACAATGCCCAGCCTCCGGCATTCCTCCAATATAGCGCGCGATGGTATACCAAATACAAAGCTGAATACAGCCGGGCGCACGGCCAGCACCGCTTCCACCTGCTGCAGGAATTTGGAAGGAATAGCGGTGTCCAGTGTTGGCAGGGGAATGCCCAGTTCATCATAATAAGGTTGGAACAATGCTTTTACTTTTTCCAGGCTTTCAGCAGCGTAATTACTTAACCGCTCATCCACATCATTCACCCACAAATTGATATTGTAAGGCTTATCAGTGGCTGCCTTGATGAGTTTGCTCGTTGCAATGATCTCTTCCGGGCTTAAGGTGTAAGCGCCAAAGCTGCCGAGGCCGCCCGCATTGGATACAGCAGCCGTGAGTGCCGGCGTTGAAAAATTACCACCCATGGGGCCCAATACGATGGGGTATTGAATGCCCAATAGTTCTGTGATCCTGGTTTGATGCCACATACGATTACTTATTTATTCATTGTCTAAAGGAGCTTGTCGAAGGGTGGGTCGCCCTTCAGGGGCGGCTCACCCTGATCTAAAGGAGCCTGTCGAAGGCGTCTCAAGGGTGGGTCGCTCTCTAAGGGCGGCTCACCCTGGTCTAAAGGAGCCTGTCGAAGGCGTCCCTGGGGTGGGTCGCCCTCTAAGGGCGGCTCACCCTGGTCTAAGTTGCCTGTCGAAGTCAATCCGGTTAATTAAAATGGTGACCGGATACATGACCGCCATCCAGGTTGATGATCTCACCCGTTACAAAATTGCTGCCTGCCAGGTATAGCGCCATAGCCGCTACATCTTTTGTTTCGCCAATGCGGTCCAGCACATGCAGGCCGGCCAGGCTATCCGCATCACTGATGCCATTTTTTGTTTGCAGCGGGCTCCTGATGATCCCCGGCGCAATACCATTTACACGGATATTATTCCTGCCAAATTCAGTGGCCAGCTGCCTGGTCAATGCGTGAATGCCTCCTTTGCTGGCAACAGGCGCCGTAGCCGGAAAACCGCCGATCGCATGATCTACCAGTACTGTACCGATATTAATGATCGCACCTTCCTCCTGTTGCAGCATTTGCCGGATGGCAGCCTGGCTGGTAAAGAAAGTGCCTTTCAAATTTACACTTAAGAACCGGTCGAGGTGCGCTTCATCTACTTCCAGGAAAGGCCGGGCTTCAAAGATGCCGGCATTATTGACCAGCACATCCACCGCGCCAAAGCGCTCAACAGCCGTATCAACCAACAACTGGCCGGTACTTGCCTGGCTGATGTCGCCCGCTACCATCGCCAGCCTGTCCGGGTTGCCTAATTCTTTGTACGTTGCTTCGAGGTTAGCGGCATTGGCAGCATTAATGACTACGTTATAGCCCTTTTGTAAAAATAATTGGGCGATCGCCTTTCCTATACCGGTCGATGCACCGGTTACAATGATTGTTTTTGCTTTCATGATTGCCAGTTTTATAAGGCTGCTACAGCAGTAAGTTGTATATCCAGTTCAAACTCATTGTAGATGAGTGTATCACCAAGATTGGTGAAGAAATTGCCCGAGCGGAACTTCATGTCGTACAGCGTACGGTCAATGCGTGTTTTGCCCGTGGCAGTTAATGTATTACCATGAATTGCTACTGTAGCAGCAAAGCTTACCGGGTGGGTAATACCCTTGATCGTCAGATCGCCCGTGATAACGGGTTTACCTACTTCTTTGGCATCAACCTGCGTAATGGTAAAACTGGCTTCCGGGAATTTGTCCGTGCTAAAAAAGTCGGCAGAGAACAGGTGACCGGCAAATTGTGCATTGGTGGCGGGATCGGTAATGTCCAGGATCTTGATGGAAGTGGTATCGATCGTAAACTGTCCGCCGGAGAGTTGGCCATTGTTCAGTTCCAATATGCCTTCTTTAATACCAATTGTTCCATTGTGCGCGCCGGTTACTTTTTTACCCGTCCAGCTAAGCTGGCTTTGGGCGCTGGCTACGTGAAATTGTTGTGTGCTCATATTTGTGTTGTCAATCTTTAGTGATTTTTGACTACACAAAGGACGTAAGGAACCGGGAGCTGATTACGTGACCTACATCACATTCGCAGAAAGGCTACTTGTGCGCATTGTACAACCTGCTTAAAGTTTCCCTCGACACGCCCAGGTAGGCCGCGATCAGGTGTTTGGGCACCAGGTTATAAAGCTGGGGATACAGCGCCATGAGCTCTTCATAGCGGGCCCTGGCATCATTATTCATGAAGGAAAGCAGTCTTTTTTGAGAAGCCAGGTAACCCCTGTTCGTACGCCAGCGGAAAAAATACTCTGCCTGGTGCAGCTCCCGGCATATCTTTTCCCGGTCATCATTGGACAAGCAAAGTACCTGCGCATCTGTAATGCAGTCGATGCTGATGCTGGCCCGCGTATGATTGTACAAAGCGCCATAATCCGACGTCCACCACGTAGGCATGGCAAATTGCAGGATGTACATCTTGATCTGGTCGCTGATAAAGAAAGCTTTTAAGCAGCCGGATACCACAAAATACTCATGATCCACCTTGTCGCCCTCGCCGATCACCACCTGTCCTTTTTGAAAGGAGCGCGGTTTGAAGTGCGAAAAGAGAAAATCGAATTGCTCATCCGTTAAAGAAGCCGTCTTCGCAATATGCTGTCTTAGTATTTCTTTCCCTTCCAATATGGTAAATTGTAGAGATTAAAGTTCGTACAAAACAGACAAAAGAAGGAATGTCGTTTTTTTCCAAAGACAGGATAAACGGCCAGCCCTAACTTTGCGGGAGCCGGAAACCATCGGTGTCACCTATAAACAATAAAGCAGTATGATAAAATTTGCCTACACCATCCTGTATGTACAGGATGTACAAAGATCGCTGGAGTTTTACGAAACCGTATTTGGCTTTACCAGGAAATTCATTACGCCGGATAATTCTTATGGTGAATTGATAACAGGCGATACCACTTTGTCCTTTGCTGCCCACGACCTGGCAAAGTCCAACCTGAAAGATGGGTTCATGAAAAGCAGCAACGATAACAAACCCTTTGCCATGGAAATAGCTTTTTCAACAGACAATGTGGAAGCGTTGTATGAGCAGGCCATCAAAGCCGGGGCTATCGCCGAAAAACCGGCGGAATATAAACCACATGGACAAACAGTAGCTTATGTGCGCGACCTTGATGGATTCCTGGTAGAGATCTGCACGCCGATGGAATAGCCCCTAGATCTCGATCTTGTATTTTTTGCCGGGTGCCATTTCCCAGTCCATTTTTCTTTTCACAAGCCACAGCTCTTTAATGTCCTTCATGGGCAGCAGGAATTGCTTGTAGAATTCATTGTCGCTGATCGCTACATAATTCTCCTGATCCTTGAAGGCGAGGCGTTTTAAGATAATATCCGATTCCAGTACGATGATATAGGCATAGAATTCCGCTATCTGTTGCCAGGCTTCCTGTTGTATGCGTTCGCAGATCAGGTGATAACCCTCTTTAAAAGTAGGTTCCATACTATCCCCCTTTACTTCAAATACCCGGTATTTTTCACCCCGGTAGGGAAAGCCCGGCAGCACAAACTTTTGCAGCTGGTGCAGGTAGAGTCCGCTTGAATAAGACCGGGCATAACCGGCCTGTGCAGCGATCGGCACATAAATGATCCCGTCATTATCTGCATCCTCTTCCATCTTCCTTTTCCGCCGCATGGCCATATGGCTCATCGGGGGTCCTTCCGGCGGTCCATCCTGTCGCACAGGTGCGTTTCCGGTTTGTTCATAAATAAGTTCATATATAGGAAC
The DNA here is from genome assembly GCF_003555545.1 of Paraflavitalea soli. GTDB lineage: Bacteria > Bacteroidota > Bacteroidia > Chitinophagales > Chitinophagaceae > Paraflavitalea > Paraflavitalea soli. Next base: position 7,867,128 of record NZ_CP032157.1, read on the forward strand.
ATCCAGGATTACCTCCACCTGCCTGACCACTTCTTTTTTGAACTTGGGAAATTCTCCTGCTTCCATCTTCTGGTACTGGCGGAGCGAATAGGTTTGCCCCAGCGCAGCTGCCAGTTTATCCGCCACAGCAGCCTGTGTAAGCCCTTTGGACTCCCTGGCTTCTATGATCCTGTCCACCGCCTTGGCAATGGCATCCGTATTAAGACGCGGTACCAATTGGGCATCCCGCAGGTTTTCCAGGTTCATGATCCCCTCTAAGGGAAGCCCAAAATAGCTTTCAATGCGCGCCAGGTCTTCTTCCCGGGGATTAAGATCTTTCTGCTCCCATTTCCTCAGCCGCTCGGCGTCGATACCAATGAGGTCGGCCAGCTTTTGTGCCGAAAGGTGAATACTGTCCCGCAATCTTTTTATTTCCTTGCCAAAAGCCATGGTGTTCAATTAGCTGAAAAAATGTTGAAAACAAAGTTCCCAAAAGTGTTCAATAGTTCCAAAAAGTTCCTATTATTGTGTAGGAATTATTCCAAACAAATATACATAACCCCGACCAAAACCCTATGCTGTTTATCATGTACTTATTTGCCGGCATCATCGTCGGCCTGTTGGTCAGTAACCTGATCGACCAGTATTATAAAAAAAAAATTGAGAAGGACCATTAACCATTAAACCCACTCCTAAACCCAATAACCTGTGGAGGAAAGTAGAATAGTTGTCTTAGTAGTTTGTTAGTGTTTGGAACGCAAACCTTGTAGAGGGGATTGCACCTTATCCTATGTAAATGACCCTATCCAGGGTTTGTCCCGCTTCGGCGGGACTTTTTTTTGTAGGCTGCCGTAAAATGCTCCTCCATTTATTATTGTACAATATAATAAGGAAAGCCCCTCCTTTCGGATGGGGGCTTTTCAATAGGTACAAACCGGCTTAAGTATTCGGCCCTGCGGGTAGCTGGGGAATTAACGCTGGTAACTCCTGGATGCGCGGACCAAAGAAATTATGCAGCGGTTGGAATACGATGGTCGTCTCCCGGTTGATCTGTAGCTTGATGATCGCTGGTTTCATCCGGTTTTCCAGGAACCGTTCAAATCCCTCCTGCGAATCCCACACTTCAATAATGCGGTAGCCCGTTTCCGTAGGGTGGGAGATATGCTGGTAAATGCCCGGCTCCGGCCTGAGCTCTACACCCATTTCATCAATAATGCTGCGAAATTCCCGGTGAGTGATCCCAGTTACGTTCATGGTCATTACAACAGTTTGCATGGCTATAGTTTTTAAGTGTTAAACCTTGGAATGCGAATGCAGGTACATTCTTGCCCCTGATCATTTGGCGGCAATGGCGTCGATCTCCAGCAGCCACTGACTATCATAAATGCCCGTGATAATAATTGTCATCGAAGGTTCGTGCGCACCCAGTACCTTATGTCTTACCTCATAACTCTCCCCGCGGTATTTTCGGTCCGATAAATAGATCGTAAAACGCACAATGTCCTGTAAGGTCATATTGGCTGCTTTCAATTGTAGCTCAATATTTTTCCAGACCAGTTCAGCCTGCGATCTGAAATCCGGGGGCACCTTTTCCTTTTCATCTTCCGGCACCTGGCCACTCACAAATACCAGTCTTTTAAAGCCTTTGATCTCGTAGGCCTGTGAAAAGGAAGCACCGGTGGGGTTGATAGACCGGTGCTTCATGACAGAACAGGCTGATCCGGTTAACACATATAGTGTCAACACGCATAAAGCAAGTGTTCTCATGACTTTTATATTGTTGGGGGAATATTGTCTTCTACCACCTTTTTGAGCGACTGCAGCATGGCTGCCCAGTTCTTGTCGGATTCCTGTCGGCTTTCTTCGGATCGGTTATTGTCCTGGCTCAGTGATACACTGGTTCGATCTCCTTTGGCCAATAGATCAATAGTAACGGTATGGTAGTTTTCAGGCTTGTCTTCCTGGCCCGTCAAAGGACTATAATGACTGTATTGTAACCGATGCGGCGGCTGGATATCCAGTATCTCACCTTTATCCTCATACTGTGTTCCCTTCCATTCGCCCTTCCAGGTGATACGGCTGCCTTTCTTCCATTCCGATCTTACCGTAGCGCCAAACATAAATTGTTTGATAGCCGCGGGATCCACCAGGGCCTGCCATACCTGGGCAGGTGTTGCATTGATCAATGTATTGGCTGTGGAAATGAGATCTGGTGTCATAACTATACTTTTTATGGGTGAAATAGGGTATGTCACTTTGCAAATACAGCGCCACCGTATCAAACCACCATTTTGCCCTGTGTATTGTAAGTTGCCTGGCTGGCACCACTGGCAGTCTTCTTGCTTTTCTTAGGTATGATCAGGCTCACCAGCGTTGAAAAAACAAGACCCGTTACAGGACCTGCCAGGATGCCGGTAACGACATAGGTAGTCAGGTTAAATTGATTAATGGCCTCCGGCCTGGTCATTAAATTGTTGGCTGTTGTATAAGCGATCAGGTTATCAAATAATTGCGGCGATATAAGCTTTGTGGCAATGAGGGTAGTAACGATCCCTAAAAGTGTAATGAACAAGGTCAGCATCATACCGCTGATAAAGCTCTTTTTAAAACTGATGTGGCCGCCATAAAAGTTGTTACGCTTATCAATGGCTGCCAGCCAATACACTACCACAGCCGGTATTAATATCGAGGTATTGAACACCTGGTTATATTCAATACGGTCGCTGTCCAAAGCGAAAGCTTTGCCAATAAGGGCCCATACCAGGCTGACAGCCGAAAAGATGAGGCCCCATTTCAACTCGATCCGGTATTTCATGGTTGGATTATTTAACGGGTTTTATATAATTGAACATCCATTGAATGCCAAACTTGTCTTTACACATCCCAAAGAGTTCCCCCCAGCTTTCCTTGCCGAGTGGCATAATGACCGTGCCTCCCGCCGAAATACCATTGAACAATCGATGGATATCTGCTTCATTGTCTACCGTAATGGCCAGGTGAAAGTTGTCGCCCGGCTGCAGCTGTTGATTTAAAGAGTCAATGACATCTGTTCCCTTCAGCGTAACATGGTCGCCAATAGGCAGGCTTATGTGCATGATCCGCTGGCGATCCGCCTCCGGCATTTTTTCACTGCCCGGCATATCGGCAAAACGCATCAAAACAGTAAAGTTTCCTCCGAAGACCGACCGGTAAAAAAGAAAGGCCTGTTCTGTGTTGCCATTAAAATTCAGGTAGGGCTCTAAAAGCATCATGTGTTGTGTTTTATAAACCAAATGTATGTCGCAATCAACGACAGGATTATTGGTCCTGCGACAAAATGGGGTGTTGATTGCGACAACTGCTAAGGCTAATTTTGTAGCATGAAACAGATCGGTATTGTGGTGCCTGAGCAGGCGATAACCTCAAGTATCCTTGATACAAAAAGATGTTTGACCAGTGCCAACGAATATTTACAGGCAAAAGGTGAACAGCCTTTATTTAAGGTAGACCTGGTGGGATTTCGGAAAGAGATCCGGCAGGAGGGAGGAGCCGTTTGCCTTACCTGTGATAAAACATTGGACCAGACAGAGATATATGACCTGGTGATCGTGCCGGCTGTTACCGGCGATGTAATGCGCGTCACCCAGCTCAACCGGCATTACTTGCCTTGGTTAAATAATCAATATAAGAATGGCGCCGAGATCGCCAGTTATTGTGTGGGCGCCTTCATCCTGGCCGGCACCGGCCTGCTCAAGGGCAGGCGATGCGCCACCCATTGGATGTATGCTGCGGAGTTCAGGGAGTTTTATCCCGATACCATCCTGGTCGATGACAAGATCATCATAGAGCAAAATGGTATTTATTCCAGTGGTGGTGGTACTTCCTATTGGAATTTGCTGATGTACCTGATGGAGAAATTTACGAGCAGGCAAATTGTTATGTCCCTGGTAAAGCATTTTTTACTGGATACCGAAAGGACCAGCCAGGCTGCTTTCATGGTCTTTACCGGGCAAAAAAAACATGGCGATGCGCTGGTGCTGAGCGTACAGGAATATATTGAGCAGAATTACCGGGAAAAGATCAATATTGACCAACTGGCCGAAACCTTTGCCATAGTGAGGCGCACCCTGGAACGCAAATTTAAAAAAGCCACCCACAATTCCATTGCCGAATATGCCCAGCGTATAAAAATTGAAGCAGCCAAAAAGGCGATAGAAGGAGGCCGTAAGACCATGCATGAAATTATGTATGAAGTAGGCTACAGTGATATGAAGGCCTTCCGCGATCTCTTCCAGGGCATTACCGGTCTTACCCCTGTGGCCTATAAAAATAAGTTCAACAAGCCCATCTCTCTGTATTGATCAGGATCACTGTTGTCAAGCCAACTATTTGCCTCGGACAGCGTTTTATAGCTGACGTAGTAGTAGACGTATATACAAATTATTGATTATCAGTTACCTTTTTTTAAAGTGTAGTGGTTTTGACGTAGGTGATTATTTGGATATTCTTTCTCCAAATCCAAAATTGCATGTTGTAACTAAAACCCCAAACGATATGCTTGCGAATTCTACACACTCCTATCCGTGTATGCCCAACTACTACCGTCGGATTCCATCCGGCCACCTTCATAAGACTAAATTTTCTTCTCCCGATTTTACGATTTAGCAAACAGATCATACGGTAAGATTTTTCTTTTATCACCAAACAACTGATGAGAATCATGAACAAAGGACAACTTTTGTGCAGGCTTCTGCTATTCTTGCTGGCCATCGTCGTACAGCAGGAAGTATGCGCACAAACAAGAAAAATTAGTGGCACTGTCAAAGATGAGCAAGGTGCCCCCATTCCCGGCGCCTCTGTAGCAGCCAACAAACCAGGAAGCACTTCCATTGGTGTTGCCACCGACGACCAGGGTAATTTTTCACTGACCATCGATGCTTCCTACAAAACATTAAGCATAACAGGCCTGGGTTATGCAGCACAGAATGTACCAATAGGCAGCAAGTCCGTCTTCAGCTTTAAGATGCAAAAAACGGATGCAGACAACCTCACCGATGTGGTGGTGATAGCCTACGGCCAGCAGAAAAAGGCCTCCGTCACTGCCGCCATCAGCACCATCAGTGCAAAGGAAATTGTACAGTCGCCCGTAGCCAATATCAGCAACTCCCTGGCTGGTCGCCTGCCAGGTTTGATCTCCGTACAAGGTACCGGCAAACCGGGTGCAGACGCCTCCAGCCTGTATATCCGGGGTATTGGTACCTACACCGGTAACACCGCCCCCCTCATCATGCTCGATGGTATCGTGCGCGACTCCTATAATGATATCGACCCCAACGAAATTGAAAGCATCAGTATCCTGAAAGATGCCGGTGCCACCGCCGTGTTTGGTGTGCGTGGTGCAAACGGGGTAGTCCTCATCACTACCAAGCGTGGTAAAGAAGGCACACCCAAGATCAGCGCTACCGTTCAAAGCGCCCTCAACCAGTTTACCCGCATGCCCAATTACGTGAACTCCTATCAATACGCCACCCTGCGCAACGAGCAGATCTTTGAGACCTGGTGGCAGCAGCATGCCAACGATGCGGATGTGGCAGGGAAGGCCGACGGCTGGGCAAAATTCGTGGAGAAAAGAAAAACAGGGTATGTTCCTCAATACACCGACGAGGACCTGAAATATTATCAGAATGCCCATACCCCCAAACTGGCCAACGGTTCTCCCAATCCTTATTATGATCCTTATTTCCACCCCGACCAGGATTGGCAAAAGCAGATCTATAAAGATGTTGCCCCCCAAACACAGGCCAACGTGAATGTTTCCGGTGGTACCAAAGGCATGAAGTACTTTATTTCTGCCGGTTATTTATCACAAAGAGGTTTGTTCAATACCGATTATATGCCTTTCTCCAAAGAAATGGACTACAGAAAGGATCGTTATAACTTAAGAGGCAATTTCGACTTCCAGGTAACCGACAACCTCAAGGTCTCCGTTGATGTAGGGACCCAGTTCGTACAGGTTTCCGGTATGAACAACGACGGGTACAACTACGAGAAGAACCTCATGTGGACCAATCCCATGGGCTCTCCCGGTTACATCGATGGCAAGTTTGTGTTCATCTGGCAAAAGACGGCCGAGCAGTTCAATCCTTTGTACAGCCTGGCCCAGCGCAATGCCTATAACCTCAACAACAACAGCCTGCTCAATTCAGCGCTCAACGTTACCCATAAACTGGATTTCATCACCAGGGGACTTACTGCCAACGTGAAGGTTTCCTACGACAGCTATTTCTCCAGCACGGCGGGTGGTCAGTCGTACCCCGTAATGTGGGCGGCACGCGAAAATCCTAATGGCGATAAGCTGAACCCGATCCTGGTGCAACTGAACAATGAAGCGCCTTCTCAAAGATGGCAAAACTGGTATTCAGGCAAGTGGCGTACCTGGTATGCAGAGTTTGCCTTAAACTATAGCCGCACTTTTGGCGATCATGCCATTACAGCTTTGGCCATGGCCAACCTCACCAAGACCTACGACCCCAATCTGCAATTCAAACTCCCGCATGCTTACCAAAGCCTGGTGGGCCGGTTGACCTATGCCTACAAGGGAAAATATCTGGGCGAGTTGAACATGGGTTACAACGGATCTGAAAACTTCCCCGAAGGGCAGCGCTTTACGTATTTCCCGGCCGTGTCATTGGGCTGGATACCCAGCAAAGAAGATTTCTGGCGGGAGAACGATGTGGTTACTTTCCTGAAGCTAAGAGGATCATACGGTAAAGTAGGTAATGACAAGATAGGCAACAACCGCTACCTCTACCTGGCCGATGTATGGGCTTATAGCGGTACTCCTGGTCCTGTAGCCGGATATTATTTTGGCCAGTCCGGTTCCAATCGCAACAACGTACGGGCCGCATTTGAAAGCAGGCTGGGCAACCCCAATGTTACCTGGGAAACTGCTGAAAAAGCCAACCTGGGTTTCATCGCCAATTTCTGGAAGGATAAGATCACCGCAGAGTTTGATGTTTTCACCGAACATAGAACAGGTATTCTCGGCCGTAAAGGAACCGTTCCCGGCATCGTGGCTGCCGATCTGCCTTTGTATAACTTAGGTGAAGTGAAGAACAGGGGTATGGAACTCGATCTTTCCTACCGTGATAAAGTAGGCAGGAATTTCAACTTCTGGGTAAAAGCTAATATCGCAACGAACCAGAATGAGATCGTGTTCCGTGATGAGGCCATCATTCCGGGATTGGAGTACCAGGCCTCCACTGGCAAGCCCATCAACCAGGGTTCTTATTTACAAGCCGATGGATTGTACACCTCCTGGTCCCAACTGTATGAGGTGGATGCCAGCAACAATCCTATTTTGTCCAAACCCGTGTTGGCAAAAGGTGCGGATGGAAAGACCTATAAAAATGCCAGCGGCCAGGATGTTTTACAGAAAGACCTCACTTTCGGTAATGTGCCTTTACAGCCTGGCGATGTCAGGTTACAGGATATCAACTACGACGGTGTGATCGATAACAAGGATTATAAAAGATCCGGATATACCAACATCCCGGAGTTGACCTACGGTATTTCATTCGGATTCAGCTACAAAGGGTTCGATATGTCCTTATTGCTGCAGGGCGCTGCCCGTGTGGCCGCCAATCCAATGCCCGCCACCAACCTCCATTTCAACGGCACTACCGAAGCGTTGTTTGAAGTAGACTGGGCACGTTTCACCCCTGAGCGTTATGCTGCCGGAGAAGACATCCGCTTCCCCATTGCCGCCTATAATCGTCAGGCATACCAAAATACTTACTTCAACCTGAATACTTCTTACATACGGCTGAAGAATGTAGAAGTGGGTTATACTTTCCAACGTGGTATCCTGAGTAAACTGGGCGTTGGTAATGTTCGTGTATATGCCAACGGATTTAACCTGTATACCTGGAGCGAGAATAAGATCTGGGGTGATCCGGAAAACATGGGCTTTATGGGTTATCCCCTTACCCGCACCTACAATGCAGGTATTAATATTGGATTTTAATGCTTGAACAGTAAAAAGAAAATCAATGAAAAGATTATATATCTGCCTGGTGCTGGTAACCGTGATCGTTACGGCCGGCATAATGACAGGTTGCAAAAGAGAATTCCTCGAAAAACCAAAGGGTGGTGACATAACAGTGGACACCGTTTTCCATACACAAAAGCAGGCCAATTATGCCATCGCCGATATGTATGGCTGGTGCGTGCCCACTGGTTTTGTAATGAACAACTCCGCCGATAGCCGCGAAGATGTGCTCACCGACCAGGTACACCTCCTGCTGCCCGGCGCCAACTGGGTGGCTGGTAACCTCAATTATCAATATTATGTAGTAGGTGGCATGACCCCAACTACCAGTATTGACAGAGGCCCCATTCCCCAACGTGGCAATACCGCTGCGAATGCCTTTTCAGGATGGTATAAGTCTATCCGGAAAGCCAACCTCGTTCTGAAGTACATTGACAAGGTAACCGACGCTCCCGAAGAATGGAAGACCGATGTCAAAGCCCAGGCATTGTTTTGCCGCGCTATGGCCCACTACAGCGCTTTCCGTTTATTCGGAGGTATTCCCATCGTAACCGAGCCGTTAGCGGGCGACGGAAAGATCGACATTCCCCGTGCTTCCATTCAATCACTGGTAGATACCCTGGTGAAATGGTGCGATATGGCTGCCGCCAATTTGCCGGCTACCAGGCCCACCACCGATTATGGCAGGATCACTAGCCTGGCTGCACTGGCCCTGAAGGCAAGGATCTTATTGTACGCTGCCAGCCCCTTGTACAATACCCCTCCGGGTATGACAGCTGCTATTGCAGGCGCCCGTTACAACGATGGCAGGGATACCGTATTGGCTTACCCATCTTACAGCAAAGAACGTTGGAAGCGCGCTGCCGATGCAGCCAAAGCCGTGATCGATGCCGCTCCTGCATCCGGCGTGCTTTTATACAATACAGGAAAACCCCTTACCACCGCCAAAACAGATAACTATGCCGGTCTCGGCGATTATGAAGCCGTTTGCAACAACGTTCTCGGAACCACCGGCACCTACGGTAGCCCCGAAATGATATTGGTAAATACCTGGAATCAGAATGATCCCAACCGCGATGGATGGGCCGACTGGGGCAGGTACAACTCCTCCAAGGTGCGCATGCAGGAATGGGGCGCTAAAAATAATGTGCCGGTTGAGTTCTTGCAGTTGTATGAAAAAAGAGATGGCACTAAGTGGACTGCCACTCCTTCAGGAACTGATTTCAAAGCCTATTTCGAAGGCCTCAACCTCGATCCCCGCGCTTATCAGTCACTTGCCTGGGGCGGCCAATGGTACAATGGCGGTAAAACTTTCCTGGCCTATTACAAAGAATCTGCTGACAAGGCTTATGCGAAAGGTAGATTGGCCGACGATACCAACGCTGGTGATAACTACGGTAGCGCCGTTGAATGCGCCAAATTTATTGCCCGCGTTGACAACAACAACGACAACCACTTCGCCTGGCCCATATTCCGGTTGGCTGAATTCTATTTGAGCTATGCCGAAGCAATGAATGAATACACTGCCCTGGCGCCTGAAGCATTCCAGTACTTAAACCTCATCAGGCAAAGAGCAGGTATGCCCGATAAAGATGGAACCATGCTGCCCGACCAGGAAGCTTTTAGAAAAGCCATCCAGAACGAGCGTACAATAGAACTGGCATTTGAGGATCACCGCTATAATGACCTGCACCGCTGGCTCACTGCCCATATAGTGTTGAACAAGGCCCTCAACGGATTTGCCGTCACCGCCTCTGCCAATGGTATTATCCCCAAGCCCACCAACCCGTTCCTCAACTGGAACCTGGTGAGCTATGGCACCAGAACGTTCCCTGTTAAATATTACTATGTGCCCTTCCCTTATACCGAGATCAGTATGAATTACCTGGGAGGAAAAGGCTGGGATGGTCAAAACCCCGGATGGTAACAACTGTTTATTTGAACGATTAACCAGAAAACAATGAAATATAAAAATATAAGTCTTGCTTGCGTGGTCTTGTTGTGCGGGTTTACGGCAAGCCAGGCACAATCAACCAACGCCAGCTTACCAGATACCATTGCTTTATTTGCGAAGCCTGCAGGCAGGATCATTGACCAGGGCCTCAGGGCCGAACAAAGCTGGAGAACTACCGGCGCTATATTTACCATCACCGGTGAAGAATTGGCGAGAACGAATGCCGGTAATTTACTCAACACCTTACAGGGAAGGATCCCGGGATTGACCGTAACAACAGGCGCTGGTGAGCCCGGGTACGATAACCCTACCTTATACATGCGTGGACAAAGCAGCTGGAATATTGCCGGCAATGCCATCGCCATTTACCTCGATGGATTCCAGGTAGACCTCAATGCCTTATCCGCACTCTCTCCGTTTGAAATAGAATCCATATCCTTATTAAAGGATGCCGCAGCATTGGCTATTTATGGATTTGATGGCGGTGCAGGCGTATTAAGTGTGCGCACCAAAGAAGGTACCACCGCTGGCAAAACAAAGATCGAGGTAAATGCCAGGTACGGAAACCTAAGGCCAATATCCATGCCCAAAGTAATGGATGCATATGGCTACACTACAGCTTATAACAAGGCCTTGCAGAATGATGGATTGCCCATCAAATATTACAATCCGGAATTGTACAAGGCAAAGGATGATCCTTTTCACCCCAATGTGAACTGGTACGATAAAATATTGAACAATAGCTCTGCCACCCAGGACTACAATATCTCTTTCCGCGGCGGCAACAGCAAGGCCAGGTTTTTTGTGTTGGGTGGTTATACCGATTTCTCCGGCGCTTATAAAGATGCCGATGCCATCGACCAGGATTTTGGCACCAATGCCAAATACAGAAGGCTGAACTTAAGGGCCAATGTAAATGTACAGGCCACTAAGAACTTGTCTATAAAAGCAACCGTTTCCGGCGTTAGCGAAGATCGCAGCACACCCGCTGGTTTTACCGCTTCCTCCCTTTTCTCCAATTTGTTGCGCATACCGGCGGCTGCCTTTCCTGTAAAGAACCTCAACGGTACCTGGGGCAATAATGCGGTGTATAATTTCAACCCCGTACAACTGTTAAGGCAAAATGGTATTTATAACTCTCATACGAGAAGTATACAAACCAACGTAAGCTTTACCCAAAAACTGGATGCCCTCGTCAAGGGATTGTCTCTTAATGGAGGGATCTCTTACAGCAACCTGTACATAGGTATATATGAAAAACGCTTCACCGTACCTTCATTTGAAGCCACAAAAGATGCCTATGACAACCCCGTTATTGATGGTACCGGCAATGTGGTGTATAAGGTATTGGGTGCAGTAAGTCAGGGTATCACCGATGAGGGCAACGATCACTGGAATAGAAATTCCATCCAGTTAGGATTTAATTACGACAGATCCTTTGGCAAACATACGTTTACAGGTATGTTGCAGGTAAACCGCTCCAACTACACCCACGATGGTCAGTTCTATCCGGTAGTGAAGGAAGGGGTACGCGGCGCAGTTACCTACGATTATGACCAAAAGTATATTGCCGATCTGTCATTCTCTTATGCCGGTTCCGGCGATTTCAAGGCAGGCGATCGGTATGGTGTATTCCCCGCATTAGGTTTGGGATGGATAGCCAGCAAAGAAGCGTTCCTGGCCAACAATAAAGTGATCAACTTCCTGAAAGTAAGGGCTTCTTATGGCCTCACTGCCAATACCAACGAAGCCTATCGCTTCTTATTCGAAAGATGGGGTATCACCGCTCCTGGCATCACATTGGGTACAACCAACAGCGGATTTGGCGGACGTACCGAAGGAGATTATCCCAATGCCGATTTCACCTGGGAAGAAAAATCGACAGCTAATATTGGTGTTGACCTGACCATCCTGGAGAAGTTGAATGCCACCATCGATGTATTCAGAGAAAAGAGGACCGGTATACTGGAAGCTCCTGTGGGCGTTCCTGCTTATACAGGATTCAACCTTAGAAATACCAATAGTGGAGAGGCCGTAAACAGCGGGGTTGAAGTGTCGCTTCAATACCGTGACAAGACAAAGAGCAGCCTCGAATATTATGCGGGAGTAACTTTTGCTTACGCCCATAATGAAATAACCAAAAGGGCCCAGGATGCACAGCCGTTTGACTACCTGTATCAGAAAGGTTACAGGATCAATCAATTCCGGGCATTGCAAAATGCCGGCTTCTACCAGGTATCAGATTTCGAAGCCAATGGCAACCTGAAGGCAGGCGTTGCCAAGTCAACCTATGGCCAGGTGCGCCCGGGCGATCTGAAATATGTTGACATCAACAGCGACGGCATTATCAATGATTATGATAAAACACCCCTGAAGTTTACGAAACTTCCTGAGATCACCCTTGGTTTCAACATCGGTGTTAAATATGCAGGATTTGATATCGATGCCTTTGTACAGGGTGTAATGAACAGAACCGTTAGTTTGTTGGATGATGCGTTTGAATATACCCATCCTTTGGCCAACAACAACAACATTACCGCTTTCTCCAACAATCCCTGGACCCCCGAAACAGCCAGCTCTGCCACTGCCCCCAGGTTATCTACCCTGGTAAATGCCAACAACAACCAGCAGGCCGAATTCTGGCTTCGTAACGGAAACTTCGTCAAGTTGCGCAGCGTTGAACTGGGCTATACCCTGCCGGCAAAAGGATTCCTGAAGAAATTTGAAGTGCTGAGGTTGTATGTAAGCGGTAACAATCTGCTGAGCACAAAGATTGAAGGGCTGGAGCCGGAAAGACTTTCCATGGGTTATCCTTTGATGAAGACAGTTACACTGGGCGCTAAAGTAAAATTCTAGTACGAACAATTGAAATCTCTCAGCATGAAAAGAAATCATTATATCATCCTTCTTATAGTATTGGCGGCAAGCAGCCTTGCTTCCTGTAAGAAAGACTTTTTGGATGTGAAAAAGATCCCGGCCGACATGCCGATCGAGCTGATGTATAAAAGATACGATTACATACAGGGCATTGTATGGAATGCCTACAGCTATATGCCCGATGGTTTTGCCTGGTTGGATATGGAAGCGGCAACTGATGACGCCTACCATACCAACGTAAACAACCGGTCACATTCCTACAACTATGGTGTATGGAACCAGTTCGATAATCCCGAAGGCACCTGGACCGATAACTTCAAAGGTATTAACCAGGCCAACCTGTTCCTGAAACACAAGGGCGAAGTAGATCTGTCATCTATTTCCAATGGTATCGTTAACAACGATTCTGTTGCCTACAAAAGGGCCGTCAATAACCTCAGGTTCATGGAAGGTGAATGCCATTTCCTGAAAGCGTTGTTCTACTTCGAGCTGGTAAAACGGTATGGCGCCGTTCCTATTATTGACCAGGTATTGGATTATAACCAGCCATCCACCTGGAGAGGTTTGCCCAGGAACTCTGTAGATGAATGTTTCAGGTATATTGCTTCTTTGTGCGATAAAGCGGCTGTCATTATCCCCGATAGTGTGCGCACAAGTTCCTCCACCAGCTGGTATGAATCCGGAAGGATCACTTATGGAGCCATTAAAGCCCTGAAGGCAAGGGCCCTGTTATATGCCGCCAGCCCTTTGTATAAAGATGCCGGCTCTACCTTTACCTGGGCGGATGCAGCTGCTGCTGCCCGTGAAGTGATTGCGATGAATGTATTTAACCTCGATGCTTCCTATGCCAACGTGTTTGGCGCCACCAATGTCGCTTCTGCAGAAGCCATATTCTTTAGGAGACATGGTAACCAGAATGGTTTGGAAAGAAATAATTTCCCGATTGTATTTGAAGGCAGCAATGGGAACAGCGTTACCCCAAGCCAGAACTATGTAGACGAGTTTGAGGTGAAGACCGGCGCTACATCCATTCCATTCGACTGGAACAATCCCGTGCATGCTGCCAATCCCTATAGCAACAGAGACCCGCGCCTGGCAGCCTCTGTAGTATACAATGGAGCAACCTTTAAATCAACGACCATTCAAACTTACTTTGGCGGCAATAGTGGGCAGCCTAAATTAAATACTACCAAGACTGGTTATTATTTAGGCAAGCACGTTAACCCAACCGTTGACCTGCTCAACAATACCACTACTACCCACCAGTGGTTGTACATCAGGTATGCCGAAGTGTTGTTAAACTATGCCGAAGCGATGTACAATGCGTATGGCGCTGCCGGCGATCCTTTGGGTTATGGCATGACCGCCTTGCAGGCCATCAACAGGGTAAGAACGCGCGCTACCATGCCTGCCCTTACCGATCTGTCAACTGATGCGCTGGTTCATGAGCGCAGGGTTGAATTGGGCTTTGAAGGTCACCGTTGGTGGGACCTGCGCAGGTGGAAAAAAGGAGCCCTGCTCGCCAATCCCATAAGAAGCATTTCCATCACCCTCAATGGCGCCAATTTTGTGTACACCCCCACTAAACTCGAAGACAGGGTATTTGATCAGTCTAAAATGAACTGGTATCCCATTCCCCAGGCCGAGATCACCAAAACCGGCTGGGAGCAGAATGCTGGTTGGGGCAACTAAACCGATAGCAATTTTTATCATAGACATTTCAAAAATCATGACCATGAAGTCGTCAACAAAGTTCAACATACTAACAGCCATATTGCCCCTGGCAATGGGTGCTACTGTCCTTTTGGGTTGCCAGAAGGATTCCAATAACGACTATGAGTTGTATGCGCCCGTTGATAGCCTGGTGGCTACTTTTACCGTAACCCCCGTACCGGGTAATGATACAAAGTTTGTGATCACCAATACCACAAAGGGCGAAAGCGTAGGTACCAGGTGGGATGTAGGTAAAGGGGGAGGGCCCGTAATGGGCAAAACTTCCGACACCGTATTTTATCCCCTGGCCGGCACTTATTCTATTAAAATGCAGGCCCTGGATAAAAGAGGCAAATTATATAGCGCAACACCCGTAAGTGTAACAACCACCAGGAATGATCCGGCATACGACAACCTGATCAAGGGTGGAAAAATGAATCCGGGCGATGATCAGTTCTGGGGCAGGTACGATGCTACGGCCAATAAGATCGTGTGGACATTGGCCAACAACGCTTATACGGCTACTACTGCTACAAGACCAGTTACTGCTCAGGTGAATGGTGGTACTTACCAGGCTGTGCAGGTGGTGGCCAATAAAATATACCGCTTCACCACCAATATTTCTTATGGAGTAACCCAGGATACCTGGGTGGAGGTATATTGTGGTCAGGCCGTGCCGGCAGATGGTAAGGACTATGCCGATAACAAGCGGATAGGCTTTATTAATTGGGGCACCTGGACAGCATTTAATGGCACCCGCACCTTTGATGTAACATTTGGATCAAGCGGAACCATTTATGTAGTGATCAAGGCGGGTTGCAATGCTTCTGCCGGGCATTTCAGCACCCAGGGCATCAGTATTTGGAATGTTGATTTTCGCCGCATTCAGGAGTAATGAACGAATGTTGTCACCCTCAGTAATATCACCCTGAGCAATGTCACCCTGAGCTTGTCGAAGCCAAAGGGTGGGTCGCCCTTCGGGGGGCGGCTCACCCTTCGAACGCGGCTCACCCTTTGGACGCGACCCACCCTTCGAACGCGGCTCACCCTGATCTAAAGAAATCGTTTATAACAAAATGGCCTCCCTGTTGTAAAAACAAGGAGGCCTTTTTGTTAAAGCCATATCTTATTGGCGGCTGATCCGGTACAGCGTACCCGAATCCGTCACTACATAGAGCATTTGATTGTAACAAGCTACATCGCGGATGCGTTCTTTCTTATCTTCCAGCAACCTTTCTTCTCCTACTACTTTATTGTCTTTGATCACCAGCCGCGTAAGCTGCGTGCTGCTGAGGCCCGATATAAACAGGTTGCCTTTCCATTCCGGTATCGCGTCGCCCTGGTAGAAACAGATACCGCTTGGCGAGATCACAGGGTCCCAGTAATACACAGGTTGTTCCAGTCCCTCTTTTTGCTGTATACCCTTGCCCACTGCTTCACCGCTGTATTCAATGCCATACGTGATCTCGGGCCAGCCATAGTCTTTACCAGGTTTTATCAGGTTGAGCTCATCACCGCCGCGGGGACCGAATTCTGTTTCCCACAGTTCATTCGTGTAAGGATCGAAGACCAGCCCCTGTGGGTTACGGAAGCCGTAAGCATAGATCTCCGGCATAGCGCCTGCCTTCTTCTCAAAAGGATTGCCGGGAGCAGCTTTACCCTCTTTGGTAATACGGAAGATCTTACCCTGGCCTGCATGGAGCTGCGGCGCCAGCACCCTGCCATCCAGGTTCGACCGTTCGCCCGTTGACACATACAGGTAACCATCTTTTCCAAAAGCCAGGCGGCTGCCAAAATGCAGACTGCTCTTCAGCGCCGGGGTAGCCCTGAAAATAACAGTAGGGTTTTCAACCACCCCCTTCGATTCGTCCAGCTTTCCTTTGGCAACGGCAGTCAGGTTGCCTGGATCGTATTTTTCAGAAAAGGACCAGTAAATGATCTTATTCTTGGCAAACTCAGGATCCAGCGCTACATCCAGCAGTCCACCCTGGCCACGGGCCTCTACAGCCGGCAACCCCGTGATCGCTTTGGCAAGGCTGCCATCGGCATTCCTGATCTCCATGCTGCCTCCTTTGAGCGTGATCAGCAGTCTGCCATCGGGCATCGGAACGATCGCCCAGGGGCTGCTGAGCTTTTCGGCGAGTTTATCGGTTTTGTACGGCGTGGTGGTTTTAACACTCCCGATACGCGTCTGCCCGGCAAAGGCTGGTTTATAGGCGCTGTTGGGAGCTTTTGTCTCTACGGGCGGGCCTACAGTGTTTTGAGCATCGGTGGCGTTTACCAGGCAAACGAGCAATGCCGTGTTAAGCGTTATGCGATACAGGCAGGTAATCTTCATGTACTAAGTTTTATTGCTTTAATAAGTCTTTAAGGGACAGGTCTCAAATATAGCCTGACTATTGGCAAATATAAAAAAGCATCCCAACCTTCGACGACAGTTATGGTGAACGGCAGGCGGCAGGAACAATAAATTTGGATACAACATAGTCCGGTTTGGACACATCCGCTCGCCGTCACCGGCTGATCTTTGACTTGTAAATAAGCAAAAAAGAACATTATGAAAAAGACAATATTTATTACCGGCGCATCAGCCGGACTGGGCAGAGCCACCGCCCTCCTGTTTCAGGCCAATGGATGGAATGTCATCGCTACCATGCGTAATCCCGAAAAAGATACAGCCCTTGCACACCTGGAAAATGTAACACTATTGCCGCTGGATGTCACCAACCCGGCGCAGATCAGGGCCACGGTGGCCAAAGCCATTTCCCTGCACCCGGTGGATGTGGCATTCAACAATGCGGGGTATGGGTTGATGGGACCCCTCGAATCGCTCAGCGACGATCAGATCACCCATCAGATCAATACCAACTTGTTGGGCGTATTGCGCGTTACACAGGCCTTTATTCCTCATTTTAGAGAAAAGCATGGCGGCCTCTTCATCAATACTACTTCTATGGGCGGATTTTTAACCTTCCCCCTGGGTTCCGTGTACCATGCCACCAAGTTTGCCATTGAGGGCTGGTCCGAAAGCATGTCCTTCGAATTGGGTATCCACCACATCGGCATCAAGACCGTGGCGCCGGGCGGTATCATAACCGATTTTCTGGGCCGCTCCCTGGTCAATAACTCACACCCTGCCTACCAGGAAATGGAGAAAAAGATCTTCTCCAGTGTTGGTGCGATGATGGAAAATGCCTCCACGCCCGAACAGATTGCCCAGGTGGTGTACGAAGCGGCTACCGATGGCAAAGACCAGGTACGGTATGTAGCAGGTGTGGACGCAAACGCTTTATATGCCCGCCGGCTGGAAATAGGCAGCGAAGCATTCAGGCAGGAGTTGGGTAAGCAGGTAATCGGTTAATTTTGTAAAAAAGGTAACTGCCCGGAAGGCAGTTGCCCTTCACAACACTGAATAAAGGTCAATATGAAGATCGTCCATTCCATATCCGAATTTCATCGCCTGGTATCATTGCAGCCGCCATTGCATCCGCTCATCAGCATAGTGAAGGTGGAGAACATGCGTTTGCCCGGGAAGGAGGTATTGGATCATTTCTCGCTGGACTTCTACTGTGTGTCATTAAAGAAACAGGTATTGGGCAAAGTGAAATATGGCCAGCAATACTACGATTTCGATACAGGCATGATGACCTTTATTGCGCCCAAACAGGTACAGTCGGTCGACATGTCAGAGCTGGAGGACCCTGCTCCGGCTGTCGGCACAGGCTATTCCCTGTTGATCCATCCCGATTTCCTCTACAAACATCCCCTGGCCACATCGATCAAAAATTTGGGGTTCTTTTCCTATGCAGTCAACGAAGCCTTGCATCTGTCAGACAAGGAAGAAAAAAATATAGTAGATATCATGGAAAAGATCAATGAGGAGTGCCAGCATATAGACCGGCATCAGCAGGATGTTATCCTGGCACAGATCGATCTGTTATTGACCTACAGCAAACGTTTTTATGAAAGGCAGTTCATTACGCGCAAAGCCGTCAACCACGATCTGCTGGCCAGCATGGAACAACTGTTGAGTGATTATTTTGAAAAGGAAGAAGCCCTGAAAAAAGGCGCTCCCACCGTTGAATACCTTGCCGCTAAACTAAACCTGTCGCCCCATTATTTAGGCGATATGTTACGTTCCCTCACCGGTCAAAGCACCCAACAGCACATACAATTGAAATTGATTGAAAAAGCAAAGGAATACCTGACTATCACCGAACTGTCCGTCGCCGAAATTGCCTACCTCCTGGGATTCGAATATCCCCAGTCCTTCAACAAGTTCTTCAAAAAGAAAACCAATATTTCTCCGCTGGAATTCCGGCAAAACTTCAACTAACCCGGCAGGTGTTCAATCGGGTCGGCGCTTTATTGTTTATCATCCGCCTCTTCCTCCTCATTTTTTTCCGCCGATTCATTGATCTTATTCATGAGTGAAGAAACCGGGCCTTTCATATTATCCTGGGGATCAGTTTTGTGCAGTGTTTCCGGGTCGGGTGGCAGCGCCGTATCTTTATTTTCGGGGTCTTGCTGCTGATCTTTTTTCAGGTCTTTCTTTTTTTCATCTGGCTTATTCATATATACAGTTTTTGATTCTCCATAGCGGATAACAAAACTGTGCCACCGCAGCACCTCCCTCACCACGTACGCTCCTTCATAAAGTCATCCAGCTGCTTTCTGGTCATCGGCACTTTCGAAGGATTATCTTTCAGCCATTGCAAAAAATCATGGCGGATGCTATCTGTCCAGGAGGCATCGATCTGACCGGGCATATAAGTGCCGGCTTTCAATCGCGCATGTCCAAATTCATCTTTCAACGCAATGAACTCACAATAAACGATCGTTTTCTCTGCCAGGTGCGCCGGGATGAAAACCACTCCTTCTTTCTTACCCAGCACCAGGTCACCGGGAAGCGCAATTGCTCTTCCTATACGGATAGGGTAATTGATCCCCGTCATCGTCACATCTTTTAGGAAAGAAGGGTCGAAGCCTCTTACATAGCCGGCGAATCCTTCGATCGCTTCCAGCCCTTGCAGGTCACGCACCCCTGCATCGAAGATGACCCCCGTTTGCGTCTTCGCATAGATAGCATTGCCGAGATTGTCCCCGATCAGCGTACCATTGATCACTTTCGAAAAACCATCTGCTACATATACATCACCCAGCTTCAGCACATCGATAGGCCAGGAATTGGTAGCACCGATCCGGCCTTCCGCTTTTCCCTTTGCTTTGATGATGCTGTCCACATCCGGGCGCGAAGGCATGAATTGGGCCGTGACCACCCGGCCCGCCAGCACTTTTTCCGGATGCACGTTCTTCCAGCCCGACTCGAATTGATTATTGTAGCCCAGGTTCTGCAGATATTGCCAGCAATCTTCGAGCGAAATATTCGCCAGCCTTTTGATCAGGCTGTCCGATACTTTAGGCCTGCCGTCGGCAAAGCGTTCACCTGTCCATTGGCCCGTGAGCGCTATCAGCTGTTCCTTGGGCATCGCGATCTGCTGTGCAGCCAACTTCCCGGCCAGCAGCAATACCGGTATAAAACAAAATACTTTTTGCATACTTCTTTTTTTCACCTGGTGTTTATTCAATGTCGTTTATTGAAGCACAGTGTCAGGCTGAGCCTGTCGAAGCCTTACTCCCTTCTCAACCTATCAACTTTCCAACCTTTCAACCCTCCCCCTCGTTGCCTCTATGCCTTCTCCTCTCCCGGCGACTTCCGATGCCAGTAAGAAGCCAGGATCGACCCTGTCACATTCATCAGCGGCCCGAAAATGGCAGGGGCCAGGCCCACCGTGGCAATCTTGCCCATGGCTTTCGCCAGGCCCGAAGCTAGTCCGCCATTTTGCATACCTACTTCGATCGCAATCGTGCGGCAATCCCGCTCACTCATTTTAAAGAGCCGGCCGCTCCAGTAGCCAAGCAGGTAGCCCGAAAGGTTATGGACCAACACCAGTAGTACCAGGGCAGGACCGATATGCAACAGGCTGTCGCGGCCCGCAGCCGTAATGATCACAATGATGAAGGCAATCCCCGCCATAGAGACCTTAGGCATCGCTCTGTCCAGCCAGCCCGCTTTGCCGCTGAACAGTTTATTGAAGATCAGTCCGGCAAGGATGGGCACGATCACCATCTTGAAGATGTCCAGCATCATGTCTACGATATTGATCTTGATAAACGCGCCCGCCAGCAGGTTCATCAGCATCGGCGTTACGAAGGGCGCCAGCATCGTAGAGATCGCGGTGATCGTCACCGATAGCGCCAGGTTGGCCTTGGCCAGGTACGAGATCACGTTCGAGGCCATCCCGTTGGGCGAACAACCGATCAGGATGATCCCCGCAGCGATCTCCGGGTGAAACCCGCTGATATTGGCCAGCGTAAAACCCACCAGCGGCATAATGATAAAATGACTGATCACACCGATCAGTACCCCCTTGGGCATTTTTACCACCCCTGCAAAATCATGAAAGCTCATCGAAGTGCCCATCCCAAACATGATGAGCTGGATCAGCGGCGAGATCAGCACCGCAAACTTGAATCCATGGTACGATCTGAAGTACTGGGGATAAAAAAGCGCCGTGGTGACCGCTGCAAAAATGATCACCGTATACGAAAACCCTTTTAGGAGATTGTAACCCTGGAAGCCAATGGCTAGTAACAAAAAGAACAGGATGTAGAAGGGACCCGCAGTTTGTACGTTCCCGAATACCGTGATACCAAGCGCCACAAGCAGCAGGAGGAAGGACAGCCAGATAGCTGTCCTTAAGGCAGGATGTGTGTTTTTAGTGATTACTGTTCCGTGTGAGGACATGCTTTGTTGTTTTATTTCCCTACGTTGAGTGTTAATGGTTGTTGTCTGTTCTTGTACTGCCTTGCCTTTCCGTACGCGGGGGATAAACAGGCGTGGCGATACCATTCAGGTCATACACGATCTTTCCATTACGGATGGTCATAGCACACTCAAGTCTCCGGTTGCCTTTTATCTTGTACCCTGTATGATCATAGAACCCGAATTGGCCTTCCCGCAGGTGCAGGATGGCTACATCTGCTACACTGCCGGGCGATAGGTTACCCAGTTCTTGCCGTTTGATGATACGGGCTGGTGTAACCGTACTGGCCCGGATCACGGCAGCCAGGTCCATACCCAGTGCCAGGAAGGTAGATAGCACATTTAGCTGGTCCTTCATGGCATTGTTCATACTCGAGCTATGAATGTCCGTGCTGATGGAAGAAGGATAGAATCCCTGTTTCAGCGCCGGGATGGCCTGCGAAAAACGGAAGCTGATGCCGCCATAGCCCACATCGAAGAAGAGCCCCTTTTGGCGGGCTTCCAATACAAAAGGTTTCAGTATGCCCGTGGTTTCATCAACGATCGCTTCCCGGCTTTCTCCCAGGTTGGCATAGGCATGCGTGAAAATATCGCCCGGGCGAAGATGCTGCAGGAACAATTCCTTCAACGATAGCGCAGGCCTGCTGCCGCCAAAGTCGATCATCACCGGAACATCTGCCAGCCTGCCTGCGGCCACCGCACTGTCTACAGGCCCCCAGGCAGGTCCTGTATAATGCGCCACTTTGATGCCCACAATATCATTGCGGTTGGCGGCGGCTACCTGGGCGATCATAGCAGGGCTCATATCTTCCAGGTTTTGTTCATAAGCCCCGCCACGCATGCCTTCTCCCATCACGTTGAGCATCGCCAGTACCCGCGTCTTCGACCGGTCGATGATATTTCTTTTGAACAGCGCAAAGTTCTTCCAGCCCGCGCCGCCGGCATCCACCACCGTGGTTACTCCCACACGGAAAGTGAATCCATCAGGTGGCAGCGCATCGGGTCCATTGCTCAGGTACCGGCCGGCTTCCGTGCCGGCGAATACATGCGCATGTAGATCGATGAGTCCCGGCGTAACGTAGAGACCCCTTGCATGCACTACCTGTACCGCCTGCCGGGTGTCGATATCCCTGGCCACACGCACGATCTTCCCATCATGGATGGCCACATCGAACAACCCATCGACATGATTTGCTGGATCGATCACATGGCCACCCTTAATGACAATAGCGTAGGGCTGCGCAAAACAATAGCCGGTTACCAGCAGTAACATCGATAGGATAAATAATGGCTTCATCTTCCTTTATTAGAAGTTGTCAGTAAAACGCTTTTCCAAAGGCAGGACTCCCTTAGGAGCCTGCTATCGCGATACAATCCATTTCAACCAGCGAGTCGCCCGGAACACCACCTTTGGCAACAGCTACCGTTGTACGAACCGGCGGGTTGGGACCGAAGCGGCCTTTGTACACTTCATTCATGCCTTTGTAATCGGCAATATCATTCAGGAAGACAGTTACCTTCAGCACTTTATCCATCGAGGTGCCGGCCTTGATCAACTCCTTCTCCAGTTCTTTCAGCACGATCTCCGTATGCGCCTTGATCTCGAAGGGCGCTTCGTGCGCGCCTTTACCGGCAATATAGACCAGTCCATTATGTTTGGTATGGCCGGAGAAGAGCGGCACATTTTGCTCATAAGTGATATTCCCTGCTTCTTTTTCAGTTGAATGGGTGCCTGCTTCAGAATGGCCGGCTGCTTTTGCCACGGTACTCACACCGGCGATACCTGCTACCGATGCCAGTAATTTTTTCAAAACGGATCTCCTTTGTTGCATAAACTATATTTTAGGTTGAATAAAAAATACTACACCACTGCCGCACTCAGTATCTCTTTCACCCGTCGCGCCACGATCTCCACCTGCTCCGGTTTCAGCAATACCACGCCGATAGACAATTTATCTTTTCTGCCCGCAGCAAAAATGCTGGGTTTGCCGGCCAGTAATTGTTTGGATACTTCTTCCGGTGTGATCTTTACTTTTTGTTGGTTCCAGCTCACCGTCATACCAGGGAAATTGTTGGCCTCACTATCGGGAAGACGTGTCTCTGCCACAACCGTTGGAACAGCTTTCAAATAATCGCCAATGAATTGTATGCGGTCCAGCCAGTCCTGCCATTCTTTTTTATGGTCTTTTTGAAGATATATTTTCAACGCAGCGTACATACCAAAGATCTCTTCTTTGTTCACCTTCATAGGGCGACCGATGGGCGACTCATGCGGACTATGGTTCAGCCGGGCCGCTTCGATCAGGTCTTTTCTTCCAAATAGCAGTCCGGCGCTTTGCGGACCACGGAGCATCTTTCCGCCGGAGAACGTCACCAGGTCAAAGCCCATTTTCTGAAACCGGAACAGGTTCTCCACCGGTGGTACATCTGCCGCCGCATCGATGAAGGAAGGGATATGGTGACGTTTACAAATGGCCACAAATTCTTCGCGCGTAACACTCGATTCATCCGCGGCGTTGAAGAACAAGGCCATCACCGTATTGGCATTGATCGCTTTTTCCATTTCCTGTGGGCCCACTACATCCACGATCTTCACACCACAGGTGGTGATCTGTTGATCGAAGAGGTAGCGGTGTGATTTCTGCATGATCACTTCTTTCTGTGGCCCGGGAAGATTGGGCAGTGCTTTGATCTTTTGCGGGTCCTTGCCCGTAATACAGGCGGCCGTGCCCAGCACCATGGCGCAGGCTGCGCCTGAAGTCACCATCGCTGCCTCGGCATGCAGCATCTCTGCGATCCTGGCGCCTGCTTTTTCCTGCAATTCATACATATTGGCAAAATCACCGGCAGTCGATTGGATCGCTTCCAATACTTCCGGCAGCATCAGCGAGCCCGACAGGAAGGTCATCGTTACCAGCGCATTGATGATCGGCGTAACCCCCAGTTCCGTAAACAGGTTGGTAGCAGGATCAAAATCGCTGGTGTAGGCCGCCCTTGCAACAACGTTGGGTGGCGCAGCAAACAAAGATTCCATGGGGACCGCTGCTGCCACTGGCAGCAGCGTTAAGTTCCTGATCAATTCTCTTCTTTTCATATAAAAAACATTAGAGTGTGATTCAATGTCGTTGAATTAATAGCCGAATGTCACCCTGTCGGCTGTCAGCCTGAGCCTGTCGAAGGCGGCTAAAGGAGCTTGTCGAAGGGTAGTCGGCTGTCAGCCTGAGCCTGTCGAAGGCGGCTAAAGGAGCTTGTCGAAGGGTGTCGGCTGTCAGCCTGAGCCTGTCGAAGGCTGTTTAAGGGTGGGTCGCCCTTCAGGGGCGGCTCACCCTGCTCTGATTTATTTTTTTCGCAGCATCTGCCATTCCCGCCCCGGTTCGTCCACCCGGAAGCATTCAATATTGCCTCTGTCCATGAGTGTTACAAAAACCGTTTTGCCATCCGGCCCCCCAAAGGCCAGGTTGGTAGTCCGTTTACCGGCCATCGGTATTTCCCGCAGGAGTTGCCCTGCCGGTGAGATCTGCGCTACCACCCCTTTGCCAAAGCGTGTGAGATAGATATTGCCCTTGATATCACAGCGCATACCATCTACCGTATGATCCGGGAATTGGATCAGCACCCTTCTGTTGCTGATGATGCCTTCCTGTAGATCATAGGCCCAGATAAACTTGCCGCCATTCACGTACAGCGTCTTTTCATCGGGACTTACCTCGATGCCATTGGCAGCCCCTTCACGCACACTATCCAGCAGGGTAATGGTACCATTTGGGTCGATCCGCCAGATACGCCCATTGTCGGCCTTGAAATCAGGGTCCGTGGCATACAGCCTGTCTTTACTATCGATGGCAATATCGTTGGGCTGGTGCATCCTGGGTTCATGTGCCAGCACAGTAACAGCAAGCGTAGCAGGATCTACCTTCAGTATCTTATGTCCCGTGTAATCGGCAATCAGCATAGTACCATGACTATCGAAACGGATGCCATTGCCCGTGCTGCCTGCAGGAAGTGTAACATAGATGGATGCCGTACCATCGTCCTGCACCTTGCCAATCGTACCCTGCTTCTGAAAGTTCACCGCGTACAACACCCCGTTCTTGTCCACCGCCGGACCTTCCACATCACTCGTAAAACTATTGACAGGCGTAAGCACCGTAGCTTTGAACAGTTCAGGTGCGGCCTTTTGTTGTCCACAGGAACTCAGCCCGCATAAAAGAGCGAGGGCTGGTACCGTAATGAATTGAATGTTTAATTTCATGAATGAATGCTTTAGTTGGGTAATGCAAATGCCATGATCATCCCCGCAGGATGTGCTTTATCGCCCCCTACAGAAACTGCG
Organism: Paraflavitalea soli; assembly: GCF_003555545.1. Lineage (GTDB taxonomy): Bacteria > Bacteroidota > Bacteroidia > Chitinophagales > Chitinophagaceae > Paraflavitalea > Paraflavitalea soli. The sequence goes on from NZ_CP032157.1 coordinate 7,892,839, forward strand.
ATATATTGTTTGCCATCTACCGTATACGAAGAAGGCGAGGAAGAAGAGTAAGCGGGCAGTGTATACGCCCAGACTAACTTGCCCGTCTTCTTATCGTACGCCTGCAGTTGCTTATCCCGGCCGCCACCCAGGATCACCAATCCGCCGCCCGTAACGATCGGGCCCGGTGAACCCGTAGTACCGGTAGGTGGAGCCCCTTTTTGTTGCAGCTCTGCCAGGTTACCAGCCGGAACCGTCCACAGGAATTCACCCGTATTCAGATCGATAGCGTTGAGCGTACCATAAGGAGGTTTGATCGAAGGCCGTCCTTCTAGGTCCCGTAGCGGGTAATAAGCCTGCGTATTGAGGTACAGTACGCCCGTGTCTTTATCCGCCGTGCGATCAGCTTTCACAACTCCCATCGAAGTACGGTTTTGCTGGATCTCTTGCAGGTGTTCATCGTTCGGTATAGAACGATCCCTTTTCTTATTATAAAGGAAGTCGATCACCGCTTGCTCTTTGCCGTTCAGGATCTGTTTAAAAGGCGGCATTTTCCCGGCCCCTTCACGCACCCGCAGCAACGCCTGTTCCTCCGCCATGCGCTTGTTCAGTCCCACCAGCGAGGGAAACTGCGGTTCAATACCCGTACGGTCCGCCTTATGGCAGGAGGCGCAGTAGGTCATATACACCTCCCTTCCATCTACCTGTTTGGCAGCAGGGCCATCCAATTTGGAATTGTCGATCTTCACCAGCAGGTCGATCTCGGGAGATTCATTCGACTTCAGGTAGATCACACCCGTGTTGGGGTCCACCGCAGCGCCCCCCCATTCCGATCCGCCGATGGTGCCAGGAAAATTGATCGATCCTTTCACCGAGGGAGGCGTGAAGAGACCATCATAGCGCGAGCGCTTGAACAATTGTACCAGCGAGTCGTGCGCCTCCGGTGAAAAATCCGAAAGATCGTTTTCCGTCAGCAGCTGACGTGCGTATGCTTTGGGTTTTACAGGAAACGGTTGAGTGGGGTAGGCTTTCTCGCCGGGTACATCCGAAGCAGGTACCGGCCTTTCTTCGATGGGCCACAGCGGTTCACCTGTTTCGCGGTTGAACACATACAGGAATCCTACTTTGGAGGTTTGCGCCACCGCATCTATCTTTTTGCCATTATGCGTTACCGTGATCAGGTTGGGTGGCGCTGGCAGATCATAGTCCCAGAGATCATGGTGAACCGTTTGAAAATGCCAGATATGTTTACCCGTGGACGCATCCAGCGCTACCACCGAGTTACCGAACAGGTTTTTTCCTTCCCGGTCTGCGCCATAGAAATCATAGGCGGGTGAGCCCGTTGAAAAAAATACCATACCCCTTTTTTCATCCACACTCATGCCTCCCCAGCTATTGGCGCCCCCGGCATATTTCCAGGCATCCCTGGGCCAGGTTTCATATCCGGCCTCGCCGGGCAGCGGAATGGTGTGAAAGGTCCATACCAGTTTTCCCGTACGCACATGGTAGGCTCTTACATAGCCCGGCTGCGCCCCATACAACTCCGATACTTCATTGCCAATAATGATCAGGTCCTTGTAAATGATGCCCGGAGAAGTGGGTTTAATGGAGATCAGTTTCGGATTATCCCGCATCCCCACGTTCATGCTCACCCGGCCCCTGTCGCCAAATTCGGGGATCAGCTTACCTGTATGCGCATCCACGGCAAACAATACATCACCCCCGGTAAACAGTACCCGTTGATTATTCCCCCCTTCATCTTCCCAATAGGTCACACCCCGGAAGGCGCCGCCGCCGGGCCCCCCGTCGAAAGGATCGAATGCCCATTTTTGCTGACCTGTTTTGGCATCGATCGCATAGATCCGATGCCTCGCAGAAGCCGTATACATGATCCCATCCACGATGATCGGATTGCATTGACTGCCATTGAAGCGCGAACCTTCTGCCGCATCATTGGGGTAAAACGTCCAGGCCACCTGTAGTTGATCCACGTTTTGCAGGTTGATCTGGTCATGCGCAGAATAACTCGTGCTGGCAGCATCTGCCTTATAAGCGCCCCACGAGCGGTCTTGTTTATGCTTGCAGGAACAGTAGCTAAGCACTGCCAGTAAAAAGCAGGCATAAGCGGTTAATACCTTCATATAGCCCAATCTTAAAAGGTTAGCGTAAATTAGTTGACCACCTTTCGCACATATTCGATCAGCGCCCCGTTGCCGGATGCTGCTTTGATACGGCGTGGCAGTTTTCTTAAGAACCATTGCATCGTCCAGGAGAACGATTGCCCCGGTGCCAGTTCCGTGAAGGCCCCCTGGTGTTCGATCTCCACATAACTTTTTTGCGGTACATCCTTATTGGCGTACAATTCCACTTCTCCTTCTTTGGGAGCAGCTGCTTCAAAAGCGATATCAGGAAACTTTTTGATCAGGATAATATCACCATTCACCGCTGCAAACCAGCCTTCACTGCCATCCGTGTATAGTTGTGAATCTCCCTGCGCAGGTATTTTTTGCTGTTCGTACCTGTACCAGCAGATACCGTTCTCCAGCGTTGTCTGCGGCATCAGTCCGCCGCGGAGATGACCTTTACCCATCGGAAAAAAACAAAAGCCATTGGGGTGCACCCTGGTTACTTCCCAGGGTGCTACCTTTTTAACAATGGCTGTTTGGTTGGTGATCACATATTCGAGTTCATAATACCCTGCTTGTACATTCGCCGAAAAGAACTTGGTCACGGCCAGGCCTGATTTCGGGTCCACCACACTTTGCATCTTTAGCCGGTTACCTTCCAATGTCACTGTATACGGTTGATTATCCCAGGCGGCCGGCGGTGGCCAGTTCCAGTCACTTTGAGGACTGGGCCAAAAAGTAGACCCCCAATTCTCCTTGTTCACCAGACTATCCGTGAGAAAGTTCACGCCGTCCATGGTAAGGAAGCTGATCCTTCCACCCTGGTCCGGATCGATCCCCATCAACTGACCTTTGAGGCTGCTGAGCGTATACCCATTGCCTTTTTTAACAGGCATAGCTTGCTGCGCCAGGCTGATTGCCGGGATCAGGATCCAGCAACCCGCCAGCCACCAATGAAGTTTCATAGTTCCTTTTTAGCATTAATTCCAATCATTTGCAATATCACCCGCCACTGCCTGGTTGGTTTGCCTTTCTCCCAAGGGGATGGGAAGCAGCAGGTGCTTGTCTTCAAAAGCACGTTGGCCTGCACCCGGTGGACGTTCTGCATTCTGAGTCTGCTTGGCAATCCCCCATCTCCTGAGATCGAACCACCGCGATTGTTCCCCCGCCAGTTCTATCTGCCGTTCACGCCTGAGCGCAATGCGCGCATTGGCCTGGCTGAGGTTCGTGGCATAGTTCGCAGCCATCACCGAAGGACGGTTCCTTACATCATTGATCAGCCCTACAGCTTCCGGTAGTTTCGTATTTTGCTCGATATAACATTCCGCCAGCATCAGTTTTACATCCGCATATCGCACTACATGCGTGTTGATGCCGCTTCTGGGAGCTTCCGTAAATTGTTGAAATTCGTAAGGCTCATATTTTCGCCAGGTGTTTGGAAGCGGAGCAGGAAGACCATGCCAGATCTCCTGGTCGGTATACGGCAAAGGGCCACCGGGACAATGGTCACAGATATCTTCATCCCCTCCCGAACCGGCAGAGCCATAATACGTCAGCTTTGCACGCGGGTCCAGGTAAGGCGGATTGCCAGGTAGCGATGGATTGCCGTATCGAAAAGCTGCCACCAGCGCATCTGAAAGGTCCACATTATACCAATCATTGAACCCATATTCCTGCGCTCTTCCCGTATGGGCCGTTTTTCCATCCTCACCTTCCCATCCGTCAAACATGTAGTAGGTCGTGTTATCCGTGGTAAACACATGGTTCACCGCAAATACCACCTCTGGCGAATTGATATTGTCATCCGAGTACAGGTTGTCGAAGCTGGGGTCCAGGCTATAACTATAAGGCGCCTTGGTCAGTTTCTCAAATTGTTCTGCCGCAGGACCGTACTTGTGTTGAGCCAGGTAGGCTTTTCCCAGATAAGCGATCCCTGCTCCCTTCGTAGCCCGGCCCAGATCGCCCGATGCATAATTGACAGGCAGGTCGGGAATAGCTGCTGAAAACTCCGCTTCCACCAGTTTCCACACATCTGCTACGGCAGCACGCGGTTCCGGATTCCGGAGGGAAGCTTCGAAATCCAGCTTCAGCGGTACACGGCCCCAGCAGGATACCAGGTAGAAATAACCGAAACCACGAAGCCAGTGCGCTTCCGCAGTATATTGCTTTTTCAATCCCTCTTCCGTAGCGGTGCCAGGCGTCCATTTCTTCATTACTTCCAGCGCCAGGTTGGCCCGGAAGATCATCCGGTACAGCGATGCCCATAGCATCACAATGTCTGGATTGGCATTGGTATAACTATAGTTCGACAGCTGCAGCTCCGTTCCTACCAGCGAAAAGGCAGGTGAAGCATCATTGGCCATCAGGTCGAAGTTGAAGTACCATTCACGCGACATCATACCCCCATGGTTCAGTACCGCATAACCCGCAATGATCGCTTCATTGAACTCCTTCTTCGTCTTGAAATAAGTGAGTGCATCGTATGCATTCTCGTTCTTGGTATCCAGCAGGGTTTTTCTGCAACCCGTGAATACCACCAGGAGCGTACATACCAGTAAAATGAATTTCGTTTTCATCCTATGAATATTTTTGAATGAGCTTAGTTGATTAAAAGGACAACCGTACACCTGCCAAAAAGCTACGGGCATGAGGATAACCGCCCGTATCCACGCCACGGTCGAAAATGCCACCACCCACTTCAGGGTCAAATCCCGTATATTTTGTAAACGTCAACAGGTTTTGACCCGTAACATACAGCCGGAGACTCGTCAGTGTATTGTTGGTAAATGCTTTCAATTTGGCAGGAGAGAAGGTGTAACCCAGCGTCACGTTGCGCAGCCGCAGATACGAACCATTCTCTACATACCAGGATGACATCCGCTGTACATTGCTGGGTACATTCTGACCAACCCGGGCAATGTCCGTAATGTCCCCGGGTTTCTGCCAGCGGTTAAGGATATCGGTTTTCCCGTTGAAGGGCAGCGCAAATCCCTGCATGTAAAAATTCAGTCCATTGACCAGGTCTACGCCGGCAAAGCCCTGCATACCGATCATCAGGTCAATGTTCTTATAAGCCAGGTTAATATTGCCCCCATAGCTCCATTTGGGAATAGGATTGCCGATCACCGTCTGGTCATCATCTGTTACAACACCATCCCCATTGACATCTTTATAGATGCGGTCGCCAGGCAATAGCCCGTCCTGGTACACTGCGCTGGCATTGCCCGTGGCCTTCCTGGCTAGCTCATTGTATTTTTCTACATCGTTGGCATCGATGGCCACATGGTCATATACAAATCCATAGAAGGCGCCGATCTGCGAGCCAATGGCCGTACGCGTAGAGTTAGGTACATCATAGAAGGCCCCCTCCACGATCGGCACCGCGCCTTGTGTACCCAGCGATTCTACCTGGTTTTTATTGTAGGCTGCATTCAGGCTCACGTTGTAAGAAAAGTCGCCCTTACGATCCGCATAGCCAACAGTAACTTCCACTCCCCGGTTATATACAGAGGCCGCATTGATCACCTGCGAATTGGGCGCGCCGGCAACACCGCCATAACCCCTGGAAGGAGGTAAAGGAACGCCGACTAGCAGGTCCCGGTTATCCCGGTTATAATAACCGATGCTTACCGAAAGTTTGTTTTTGAGGAAGCCTGCATCGATACCGATATCTGTTGAATAAGTGGTTTCCCATTGTAAGGCCGGTGAGAAAGGAACAGCGATCGTAGTACCATTAAAAAGCGTTTCACCGGGGCCAAGGGGGTACACAACGCTGTTGTTCGAGCCCGTCCATACATTCGATTGGAAGGCAAATCCAGCGATGTTCGAATTACCTGTCTTACCCCAGCTGCCACGTAGTTTCAGTTCTGAGATCCAGGATAAAGCATGCATGAACTTTTCATCAGATAAACGCCAGGCCACCCCTGCAGAAGGGAAATAACCCACCCGGAAGTCGCGGGCAAACAGCGAAGTGGCATCCCGCCGGATGGTGCCCGAAAGGATATATTTCTCGTTGAAGGTATAACCCAAACGGCCGAAATAGGAAATGAACCGCGATCCTGAATTGGCATAAGCACTGCCCAAAACGGCAGTCTGCGCCGCGCCGATCTGATGGATCTCGTTATTGGGAAAATTGCTGCCGTTGATGCTCAGTCCCCGGAGCAGCCCCTCATCCTTGTACGACATACCGGCCGTCAGGTTCAAACCATGCACCCCAAAGGTCTTATCATAGTTGAAATAATTCTCCCAGATATAGCCCAGGTTATAACCATAGGCTTCCGATATGCCGTTCTGCGTAACCAGCTGGTTGGCAGCATACGTAGGATTATAATTATAGCTTTGCGTAAAGTCGAAGGTGATCCCCATCTGCGAACGGAATTTAAGTCCCTCCATCAGCTGTACCTCTCCGTACAGTTGCAGGTAGCTGTTGAATCCCCGGTTCCGTACATCCCTGTACGTGGTGGCCACCAGCGGATTCTGGCTATCGTTGGCATCTTTGGCGCTCGTAGCAATACCAAAACCGCCAAGCAGGTTCGAAGGATCGTATAGCGGAATATAAGGGGGCATACGCAGCCCATTCACCAGGCTGGCTGCTACACCCCTGCTTACGCGGTACCGCGTGCTGAGCTGCTGGCCAAACTTGAATCTTTTTCCCGCTTTTTCTTCCAGGTTAATGCGCAGGTTCATGCGCTGAAAATCCGAACCCACCACCTGGCCCGATTGTTTGGTATACCCGGCAGAAACCGTGTAATTCATGTTCTCTGTGGAGCCGCCTATATTCAGGTGATGCTCCTGCAGCTTGCCCGTCCGGAACATCACATCCTGCCAATCCGTTCTTGTCACCAATACATCAGGATTGTTCAGATTGCCCGGCATCGTAGCGCCGGAGTTGGCAAACCATTCTTTCACGATCCCTACATATTGTGCAGCATCCATCAGGTCGAAGGTCTTCCAGGGTCTGGAAGCACCCACATAACTGTCGTATGAGATCTGCGCCTTCTTGTTTTTGGGGCGGCGCGTAGTGATCATCACTACGCCATTGGCGCCCTGCGCCCCATAGATAGCTACCGAGGCCGCGTCTTTCAGTACCGTGATGTCCTGGATATCATACGGGCTGAGCGAGTTGAAAACATTCACATCCGTTTGGATCCCGTCCACCACATACAGCGGCGTGGTATTGGTGAAAGACCCCGTGCCGCGGACCACAATATTCGTGGCCGCACCGGGATTCCCACCATTATCGAGTACCTGAACCCCCGCCATTTTACCCTGTATCAATTGCGAAGCGTTACTGGTAGCTACATCACCAAAATCCTTGGAGCTGGCAACACCTACGGCCCCCACCAGGTCTTTCTTTTTCCTCGATCCATAACCGATCACCACCACTTCGTTCAGGTCATTGGCGGCAATTTGCAGCGTAACATTGATCTGCGTACGGCGATCGATGCGCTCTTCCTGGCTGCCAAGGCCCGTATACGAAAAGATGAGCACTTCGTTGGGCTCAGCAGCGATATGATAAGTGCCGTCATCGTTCGATTGCACAACAGTGCTCTTGCCTTTCACTGAAACCGTAACCCCTGCCAGCGGTTCACCAGCCTGGTTCTGCACACGTCCCTTCACCTGCACCGTATCGCGCGGTGTAGAAGCAGGCTGCGGCGCAACCATCCCGGGTTTCTCCGGGCGGATCTTTACCAGCACCATATTATCGATCATCGAGTAAGACAAAGGCTGGTTTTTCATCAATTCATTCAGCACATCCCGGAACTCCTTTCCTTTAGCCCGTATGGTAACAGACTTGCTTAAACGCATCGTTTGCTCGTCCCACATGAACGAAAAACCTGTTTGCTTTTTTAACTCCTTGAATACTTCGGCCAGCGGAGCATTTTTAACAGTCAGATGAACTTTCTGCGAGAAGCCTTTTGAACTGGCCTGCATGGCAAAGCAAAACAGAAGAATAGCTGTTAGTTTCATTGCCAGAAATGTTTTTTTTAGTGGGGTATAAGACGGTTTTCGACCCATCCCGTCTGAATTACCGCGATTTTGGGCACACCCCGTCCAATAGGGGGGTGGTGAAGCCATAAATTGCATAACTTCGCTAAGTTTTGGTTAGATAAATAAATGCAGTTGCGTATTTATTGGAATAGCCTAAACGTCCTGCCAGAAATGTTGCTTCATTTCTGGCTTTTTTAGTCCATTCCCGATTCACTTGATAATGACCTTGCCTTCTTCAAACTGACTTTCGATCCCGCTTTCTTCCAGTGCTTTCAGCATCGTGGAGAGGTTCACATTCCTGCTGATAGCGCCGCCGAATTTGCGATTGGGTACCTTGCCTTCAAACATCACCTGGATATCGTACCAGCGTGCCATTTGCCGGGCCAGCGCGCCGAGGTCTGTTCCCTTCATCATAAAGTTGTCGTTCTTCCAGGCAATCACTGCCCCCGTATCTATATCCTTTTTAACCAATAGCGGGCTGCTTTCACTTACACTCCCCTGTTCACCGGGTTGCAGCATCGCATCACCGCCACCTGCGTAGTTAATATGAACACTTCCTTCGAGCAGCGTTACTTTCATCGCCGGTTCGTCGGCATACGTATTTACATTGAAATGTGTGCCCAGCACTTCCGTGGTCAATCCGCGGGAGCTTACATAAAACCGGCGTTGCGGATCCTTGCTCACCTCAAAATAGGCTTCGCCCATGATCTCCACATTTCTGGTGGCACCCGTAAAATTGACAGGGTAACGCACGGAGCTTTCTGCATTGAGCCAGATCTTACTGCCATCCGAAAGCGTGAGGTTCACCACCCGGCTGCCGCGCGGAACCCTCAGCGTGTTATAATGAAGGATCTTTGTATCGGGTGTGGGTTCATATACCACCTCATCAGCCTTCTTTACAACCCGCGCATTGCCTTCATAGGCAATGATGCCATCGGGAAGACTGTCCAGGTACAACCGCTTCCCGTCCGTAAGCGTGATCACCGCGCGTGTGGACTGTGGCGCTACCACCTCTGTTACCGTAAGGTTGGTAGTGGCCAGTTGTTCGTCTATTGTTTTTACTTTCAGGTTCAGGTAAACGGAGATACCGACAACCAGTACCAGGATGGCCGCGGCTGCATACTTCCAGGAGAAGGACCGCTGGGGCATTTCCAGTACCCGGGCTCTTTCCTGTTCTATTTTTTTCTGTAGGCTGGCAAAGATGGCAGCACCGATCTCCTGTGAGGAGGTGGGCGCATCAACCTGTACAATTTCAGTAGGATCAGCATCTACTGAATTATACCAGGCATGCAGTAAGGCGCTTTCTTCATCAGTGGCCGTCCCCCCTATGAATTTTTTCGCAAGCTGCCTCAGCTGCCTGTCCGTTAGTTTTTTACTGCCCATATCTATAAAGAGACATCAGCCTGTAAATCGTACGCAGGTATTTATAAAAAAAGTAAAAGTAGTGGAGCACCTGACTTTTGCAGGCGATGACGTATGATACTCAATACTTTGCTGACATACCTTTCGGCAGTCCGGGGAGAAACGCCCAATTGTTTTGCCACTGATTCCAGCGGCTCGTCCAACAATTTATGGTGTAGAAATACAAGGCGGTAATTTTCCGGCAGGTCTTCTGCAAATCGTACGAGCAGGTCCAGCAATTGCTTATTGTCTATATCGAAAGAGTCGGTGTTCTGACGCTGACCGTGCAACCTGCTGAGTAGTCCTGCTTTTCTTTTTTCATTACTCAGGTGGCGATATACTGCATACCGCGTCATGGCAGCTAAATAAAAAGAGAGGTGCTGGATCTCCAGTTGAGCGCGCTTTTGCCAAAGTGTAAAAAATACATTTTGAACGATCTCCTTGGCGTCTTCAACCGATTGCAAACGTTTATGTGCGATGAAGAATAGCTTTTCCCAGTACAAGTTATAGATCTGGGTAAAAGCCTGTTCATCTCCGGCTCTCAGTAATAGCAAGAGGTTAGTTTCGGTATCGTTGATGTTTGGTGCCAAAAGACAGCGTCTTTTCATAAATGTACCAAAACTCCGGAAGATATTAGAATAAAATCCTGTAGCCTGTCTTCGATAGCTGTCATACCATGCTGATGCAATCGGCATCCCGCGTATAATGACCTTGCGTTCTTTGTGCCAATCTTTCGGTTAAGTACAATTGCAGTTGAGACGCTCCAAGATGCTGCCACTTTTGGAACCGGACTTGACAGGTTGGCGTTGGATGCACCAGGATGCTTACTGATCCCTGTTGCCGGATACAGCCTGTCTTTTTCCGCTTCCCGTAACCCATTTTTCCTGTTACCGTTGGTGCTTTTGAACAAACCGCGTTCTCTCCCAAGCTTGGTATCGTGTATGAACTGCTGCCCGATCAATTGTCATTCTTTGGCAACTACATGAATGGTTTCAACAACCAGGGCGGTCAGGACTTCAGTGGCCTTGGCTTCAAACCGCAGCAGGCCAATCAATGGGAGGGAGGTATTAAGGTAGATCTGTTTAACCACCGCCTCAGCAGCACCATTAGTTATTATAACATTGATGTTACCAATATGACAAGAGAAGACCTGGATCATCCCGGCTTCAGCCTGCAGGATGGAACCCAGGCGAGCAAAGGCATCGAGGCTGAGGTGATTGCCAATCCCATAAAAGGCCTCAATATAGTGGCTGGTTATACGTACAATGACAGCAAGTACAAACGTTCCGATAAATCGGTGGAGGGATTGCGACCTGCAACCGCTGGTCCTCAGCACCTGGCCAACTTGTGGTTGAGCTACCGCTTCGTTAGCGGCGCCGTGAAAGGATTGGGCTTCGGTGTGGGTGGCAATTATGGCAGCAGTTCCTTCCAGACCAACACCGCCACATTCCAGTTCACGATTCCTTCCTATACCATACTTGATGCCACAGTTTATTACGACAGCCGATCGTATCGGCTTGGCTTGAAGGTCGACAATATCACCAACCAGCAGTATTGGTCATTCCGGCTGGCGCCTCAAATGCCAACCCGCGTATCCGCCAATATTACTTTCAGGTTTTAGTGGATAAAAGATTTGTTAGAATAGTTGCGCCCGCCGGACAGTTATGCTGAGGCGGGCGTTTTTTTGGCGTCATCCCTAAAGATGTTTTACTACTACAGGTCCCGCAATAAAATAGCTGAAAAGGGGTAGTGTTGTTATTCTGCAGTGCTAAATTGGAGCGAAGTGTGACCCTTTTCCGACAAGAATATCCCCATCATCCGGGTTATCGAAACTTTCATTAAATGTTTTAAAGATTTTATCCCAGGAAATATCGATTTTGTCAGTAGGTGGGTTGTTGATTATGAGATTGCCATACTGTTTAGTTTGTTCATTTAGATAATTTATGTATTCCTGAATCTTCTTTAGATTATTTACATAAGTTAGCAATATGTCACCTTTAAACTTTAATCCGTTTTTTTCAAGTAGTTTATCAGATAAGAAAATAGCGTTGCCCATGATGTCGGGCCAGCTAAGGTGAAACTTTTGACCCAAATTATCAGTCAATATCCAATTTAGGTGAGTGCAAATACTCATTGCCCGTATGAGTGGGTGCGGGTGTTTATGTTCTTTAAAGTAAAGCCTATCTGGAGTTTTCTGTCCGATGTAAAACTTGCACAACAAACTCGTCACTCCGATAATTGCAAGTGCAGATAACGTATTCTCGTTCTTCAGTGAATCGTCTATTCCCTCAAAATAGGTATGGATAGCAGATGCTACGCCCGTAACACCCCAAAAATCGGCATCAAATTCCATTACATGGTTTTCTATAGAAAATTCTTCTGATTTTTCTGCAGAATATTCCATTTCCATCCAATTTTTATCTACTGACCTCTTCTGATAAAGATGGGCGAACTCATGGTCAATTGTAAATCTTACACTGAAATCTCGCAGAAGTGTCGGGATTGAATGCGGTAATTTACCTTTGACCTTATCGAAAAAGGTCATCATCGGATCTTCGATAATATCAGCGTACCTTGAAAAGAAGAGGCTGGTTTGAACTACTAATCCTGAGTTTATACTTATTAGATAAAGGCCGTTTTGCTTGCCCGCTTTTGCGTTGATAGTAAAGCTATTGTTGAAAAATACCCTGGCTGGAGATATACCAATTTGCTTTTCCGCAATAAAAAGGAGCGTCTGGGCTATCCAAAGAAAATCTTGAAACACTTTTTCATATGGTGTCTCGAAATAGGAATAAATATCTTTCTTGCTTATACCCGAAGCAATTACTTGTTTGGTAATTTTATCGTAGTCGAAAAAAATTATTGGTTGTGGCATTTACGGATTAAGTTGAATAGTTGGGGGCATTTGTGGAATGATGTTGGCGTTCTTTATAAAGCTCCCGCCTGAATTGTTTATCCCGCCTTCGCCATTCGAGCAATCCAAAAGAGGGCCGTTCAGCAGGGACATTTTTAAATAAGCCCTTGGCAGTAGGTCCCACAGCTGGCCTTGCCCGGCGATACGATGGCCTTAATACCGTAACAGGAGCTTCCTCAGACAGTTGCATCCCGCCATATTGCGGGACATATTTTTGTGCAAGCCATTCGATGATATCCGTGGCCGACCACCCATATCTCAACCAGGTCATTACTTCTCCCGTGATCTTACAGCGGACCTTATGTTTTTTATAGGGCAGTGGAACCGATGCATACACCTTCAACGCAATGGGCGAGGCTTTTGCCAGCAAGGCCGCATATTGCATAGTCTTGCGAAAGGCGGGGTCAGTTTTAACGCGCTTGCAGGTAATTGAACTGCGGGAGCGCATATAGTACTTTCCAAACATGAAATATACTGTTATAGGTCCGAAGGTGCCGATAAACGTAGGTATGGAGGTAAGTCGTGCCATAACGTTCTTTTTCCTAAAGGTAGGGCGTTTGTAAAGATGATCAACAGGCTGGTGACGCAATTGGTTAGGTTCTGTAACATTCTGTCATATTCAGTTAAAAACAGCCATTTAAAGTCATATTTTAACAAGGCAACAGAAAGGCCTCAGGACGGGGTTTGACAGGGGGCTTGTTCGGGACATGCTTGTACCAACACCGGAGATAAAGCGCATTTCATGCTCCTGTGAGATGAATTGAATGCTGGCTAGGCTTGTTTTGATTTTGGGCATGGTTTGCGTCGGCCTAAGCGGGTACCGAATGAGATACGAATGAGGTACGACTCAGACCCAGGTGTGACTTACTAAAATAACTATACAGTATTCCTGAGTTAACTAAAATGGTTATACAGTAAATGTGACTGCCTGGGGCTCCAAAGAACCGCTTTCTTACAAGCCCCCCAATTGTTCAACCTGATCCAAAAACATCGGCGCTACCATAAAAAAAGCCCCCGACATCGTCGGGGGCTTCAAGTGCCCAGGAATGGATTCGAACCATCACACCCTTGCGAGCGCTGCGACCTGAACACAGTGCGTCTACCAATTTCGCCACCTGGGCAGGTGTATCATTCGATCGTTGGCCTTTCAACTTTCCGACCGTTTGACTTTGTTATTCAGGGGTGCAAATATAGGACAAATCGCAATTGCACAAAAGAGTTTTTTTAATTTGTTTGCTCATTTCTTTTCCAGCCTATCAGCAGCACCCCAATGATAACCAGTATAGTACCAATAATTTGTTCCAGGAAAATACCTTCCCCCAGTATAAAATGCGCCTGTAATATGGTCGAAACCGGCCCGATACTGGAAATAATAGCCACATTATTGGAGCCGATCTTCTTCATGCCATAAGAGATCAGAAAAGAGGGGATTACAGTAGCTATAATGGCCAGCAGGATGCCATACCACCAAAGGCCGGCCCCTTGCTGTAAAGCGCCGGTATTGCCCGCAAACAGGAAATGCGTGAAAATACCCCCTGTAGCCGCCAGCATCGCATAGGCCGTAAATTTGGCAGCGCCCACCTTGGGAATAATATAGCCGCTGCCCGCTATATAGATCGAATACGTAATGGCGCACAGGAAAATAAACAGGCTGCCATAAAAGAAGTTAGGGTTATGCATATCCACCCGCAGTTCACCAAAATAAGCCAGCCCAATGCCCACATACGTAAGCACCAACGCCACCTTCTGCATCCGTTGGATTGGCTGTTTGAATACAAACGCATTGATCAATACCGCGAAAGTAGGGTAGAGGAACAGGATCAACCTTTCCAGTCCCGCAGAAATGTATTGCAGACCCACAAAATCAAACAAACTACTAAGGTAATAACCAAAGATGCCCAGGATCAGTACATACAGCCATTGGCGCCTGGTAAGCCGTGTATTGTCCTGTTGTTTACTCACCACCCATGCGGCTGCCACATAAAAGGGCAGCGAAAAGATCATGCGCAGCGTGAGCAACGTGAGCGCATCTACTTTTACATGCGTAAACGCCAGCTTCACAATGATCGCTTTCGTGGAGAACAGGATCGAGCCCAGAAAGGCAATCATAAATCCCCAGGTAGTGGTATTATATTTCTTTAGCTCCGTCATCAATAAAAATAGCCCTGGCAGCAAGTAGCAAACACCCGCAACCAGGGCTGAAAATGAAAATCTTTTCTGTATCTAACCCTCAGAATACCCGCAATCGCTCCTGTATTCTAAATGCTGTATTCTTGATTCCTACACGCTCACATTGAAATCCCGCAATGCATCATTCAGGCTCGTCTTCAGGTCTGTACTGGGTTTGCGTTGTCCAATGATCAGGGCGCAACCTACATTGTATTCACCCGCCGGGAACTTTTTGGTATACGAACCTGGTATCACTACACTGCGCGCAGGTACCCGGCCCTTGTATTCTACCGGCTCTGCGCCGCTTACATCGATGATCTTCGTGCTCTTGGTCAGTACCACATTCGCGCCCAGCACCGCTTCTTTTTCTACCACTACACCTTCCACTACAATACAACGGCTGCCAATAAAGCAACCATCTTCCACGATCACCGGCGTAGCCTGTAAAGGTTCCAATACACCACCAATGCCTACGCCGCCACTCAGGTGCACCCCTTTGCCGATCTGTGCACAGCTGCCTACGGTAGCCCAGGTATCCACCATCGTGCCCTCATCTACATAAGCGCCGATGTTTACATAAGAAGGCATCAACACCACATTGCGGCCAATGAAAGCGCCATAACGTGCAATAGCATGAGGTACCGCACGCACACCAATATCTTTATAATTGCTCTTGAGTACCATTTTATCATAAAATTCAAAAGGCCCCATCGTCCAGGTCTGCATTTGCTGAATGCCAAAATACAACAGGATCGCCTGCTTCACCCATTCATTCACCGCCCAGCCCTGCTCACCGGGAGAGGCTACCCGCAATAAACCCTTGTCCACTTCAGCGATCACAGATCTTACCGCTTCACTGTATTTATTCTCTTTTAATAACTCCCGGTTGCCCCAGGCTTCAACAATCAGTTGTTGTAATTCCATGATGAAGAATTTTTTGCAAATCTACTATATGCCAGCCATATTTACCGGAACAATGCCGCAACTACCCGCTTCCGGAACAGGGAAAACCCTGGTGCCGCCACTGGTTTTTCGCGTCTTGCAATTACACAATACATTTGCAGCATGGATTTCAATACCGATGTAGAAAATAGCCTGTCAGTATTGCAGGCAGGTGGCCTCATTTTATATCCTACAGATACCATCTGGGGCATAGGTTGTGATGCCACCAATGCTGATGCGGTGCGCAGGATCTATGAACTGAAGAAAAGACCCGAGTCAAAAAGCATGATCGTATTGCTGGCCGACCAGCGCGATCTGCTTCAGTATGTGGCCAGCCCCGACCTGGCCGTGTTCGATTTCCTGGAGGCAGCTACCAAACCCACCACCGTTATTTATGATGGGGCTATTGGTCTGGCCGACAACCTCGTGGGCCAGGATGGCACCATCGCCATCCGCATTGTACAGGAAACTTTCTGTAAGCACCTCATCAAGCGTTTCCGCAAGCCCATCGTCTCTACTTCCGCCAATATCAGCAATGAGCCCGCACCCCGTACCTTTGCCGATATTCCGGAAGCCATCAAACAACAGGTGGATTATGTGGTGCAATACCGGCAACAGGATGCTGCTATTGCGGCGCCTTCTGCCGTGGTACGATGGGAGCGGGGACAGGTAACAGTGATCAGGCCATAATTCCTTGCCCTGCTTTGCCTGTCGAAGGGTGGGTCGCCCTCAAAGGGCGTCTCCCCCTGATCTAAAGGAGCTTGTCGAAAACGGACTAAACGGATCTAAAGGCGCGGTAACAATCTTACATTCTGAATTCTAAATTCGAAATAACCCAGTGCAATTCCTCGTCATACAAACTGCCTTCATAGGTGATGTAGTGCTGGCTACCGGCATTATTGAAAAACTGCACCGCCATTTCCCGGATGCAGAGATCGATTTTATGGTACGCAAAGGCAATGAGGGACTGTTGAAGAACCATCCTTTCCTGCGCGAAGTACTGGTATGGGATAAACGCTCCGGCCAAAAGAACAGGAACTTGTTGAAACTGCTTCGGCAGGTACGTTCCCGCAGGTATGATAAGGTGATCAATGTGCAGCGCTTTGCAGCTACCGGATTGCTGACCGCTTTTTCCGGTGCAAAGGAAACCATTGGTTTTGATAAAAATCCTTTCAGTCGCTTTTTTACAAAGCGCGTCAAACACATCATCAGCGATGGCGCCACCACCCGCCACGAAATAGAAAGGAACGACGAGCTCATCAGGTCTTTTGTACCCGGTGACCCCATGAAGCCGAGGCTTTACCCCAGCCAGGCCGATTACGAAAAAGTAAAACCCTATCAGGAAATTCCTTACCTCACCATTTCTCCGGCATCTGTATGGTTTACCAAAATGTACCCTGCCGGTAAATGGGCATTGTTCCTGCAAAAATTACCCCCCATCTATAATATTTACTTGTTGGGTGGTCCCGGCGACGCATCACTGGCCGACAGTATAAAAGAAGCGGTGCCAAATGCACCGGTCACCAATTTATGTGGGCAGCTCAACTTCCTGCAGTCTACCGCCCTCATGCACAAGGCTGTGATGAATTATGTAAATGATTCAGCGCCCATGCACTTTGCTTCTGCTGTCAATGCACCTGTTACAGCCGTGTATTGCTCCACCCTGCCTTCATTTGGATTCGGCCCCTTGTCTGATAAACGATTTATTGTTGAAATAGAAGAACCCCTTCCTTGTCGCCCTTGTGGGCTGCATGGACGCAAAACCTGTCCCCTGGGACATTTCAAATGCGCTTACAACATAAAGGAGGATCAACTGCTGGAAACGATAGCAGCGCGTGAATCGTGAATCCTCCCGGCCGCGATACCAGATTCTGTATCCTGTATTCTATATTCTCTATTCTTGTATTTACATTTGCCCCATGGATATCCGGTGTACCGATAAGGAATTATTTGTTTTTAATAAAATTGGCCATGCTGCAGCCGACCTGGGCATAGAAGCCTGGATCATCGGTGGCTTCGTACGCGACAAATTGATTGGCCGCAATACCAAGGATGCCGATATTGTATGCGTAGGCGATGGTATCGAACTCGCCAATCGCGTGGCCGACCGCTTCAACCCCCGCCCCCCTGTCGCTTTTTTCAAGACCTACGGTACCGCACAGATCAAATTGAAAGATTTTTATGACCACCAGGATATAGAAGAATTGGGCATTTCGGAAAAGGGAGACGATCCACTGGCTGAAAGAGGAGATGATTCACCGGCTGAAGACGGATCTGCTCCACCCTCCTTCAGGAAAGAGGGCGGGGGAGAGGCCGCCTTCGAGATCGAATTCGTAG
The DNA here is from genome assembly GCF_003555545.1 of Paraflavitalea soli. Classification (GTDB taxonomy): domain Bacteria; phylum Bacteroidota; class Bacteroidia; order Chitinophagales; family Chitinophagaceae; genus Paraflavitalea; species Paraflavitalea soli. The sequence goes on from NZ_CP032157.1 coordinate 7,910,698, forward strand.
GTGCCCGCAAAGAAAGTTACCGCTACCATAGCCGCAATCCCGAAGTATTGCCTGGCACCATCAAGGACGACCAGGATCGTCGTGATTTTACGATCAATGCCATGGCCATTAGTCTGAATAAAGCCGATTTTGGCACCCTGGTAGATCCTTTTAACGGGATAAAAGACCTGGAAAACAAGCTCATCCGCACACCTCTCGATCCATTACAAACCTTTAGTGATGATCCCCTGCGCATGATGCGGGCCATTCGGTTTGCAGCGCAACTTGGTTTTACCATCCATCCCCCTGTATTCCAGGCCATCAAAGACAATGTAGAACGTATCCGCATAATTTCCCAGGAACGCATCACCGATGAATTGAACAAAATATTACTCAGCAATAAACCCTCTGTGGGCTTCGACCTGTTGTACAAGGCCGGTTTATTGCACATTATTTTCCCCCAAATGATCGACCTGGTGGGAGCTGAATTTGTTGACGGATTGGGACACAAGGATAATTTTTACCATACCCTCCAGGTAGTCGATAACATTAGCCGGCATACCAACGATCTCTGGTTGCGTTGGGCAGCATTATTGCACGATATCGGCAAGCCCCCCACTAAAAAATTTGAGGCCGGTCATGGCTGGACCTTCCATGGCCACGAAGTAGTGGGAGGCCGCATGGTGCCCCGGATCTTCGCCCGGCTAAAGCTCCCCCAAAACGAGAAAATGCGTTTTGTACGCAAGCTCGTTGAACTGCATTTGCGTCCCATTAGTTTAACCAAAGAGGATATTACCGATTCAGCTATCCGCCGCCTGCTGTTTGATGCAGGCGATGATATCGAAGCACTCATGATGTTGTGCAGCGCCGACATTACCTCCAAAAACAAACAAAAGGTAAAACGTTACCTCGAAAATTTCGAATTGGTCAAACTGCGCCTGCACGAAGTAGAGGAAAAAGACCGTATTCGCAATTGGCAGCCACCCATTACCGGTGAAATGGTCATGGAAATATTTGGCCTGACACCCTGTAAACAGGTGGGCGATATTAAAAATGCTATCCGGGAGGCCATCCTGGATGGAAAAATTGACAATAATTATGACGCTGCTTATGATTTTATGCTGAAAACAGCGGACGAATTGGGACTAAAACCTGTCATATAAATACCATGTGGAAAATGCTTTGCTGGTATGATAGTTGTGCGAAAAAAAGAGTTTAGCAGAATTACACTACTTTTGGAACAGTAGACTGCAAAGATTATCCGGTGATAAAACCAGAAAACCAAAAACCAGAAACACGTAACAACATGGCTGTATTAAAATTCAGGATATATTTTGAGGAAGACGATAGCATTTATCGCGATGTAGCCGTAAAACATACCCAATCGTTTTTACAGCTGCACCAGATCATCCTGAAAGCATATGAGTTTGACAGCAAACATCAGGCTACTTTCTACCGCAGCAACGACAACTGGCAACGCGGAAGGGAGATCAGCCTGGCCAAATACGACAAGGCCTATAAAGTGGCCCCCCTGCTCATGGAGGAAACCACCATCGGATCAGAGATCCGTGATCCCAACCAAAAGTTTATTTACACTTACGATTTTGTGAAAGGTTGGAGTTTCATGGTGGAGCTCATCAATGTATCCAAAGAAGAAAATGCGAAACTCGATTATCCCGTTGTCGTAAAGACCGAAGGCATTGCCCCTTCACAATATGGGACCAAAGGACTCGTGGGCGATAAACTCACAGAAGTAGAAGAAAAATATGACCTGAAGGCCGGCGCAGAAGGATTCAGTACCGAAGGAGATGATGATGGACTGGGTGAAGAAGAAGGGGCAGAAGAAGGAGCAGACGACGATGGCGGCAAAGACGAAGAGATTTAAAAGATTCCCGGAATGTATATAGGAGGTGATGCCCATAATGAGGAGGTCACCTCTTTTTTGTTAACACACGTCTTAGTCAGGTTAGATCACTTGTCAGGCTGAGCCTGTCGAAGCCGTCTAAAGTAGCCTGACGAAGGCGTCTTCCTGAAAAGGAAAATCAGCCATGCAGCATACTTGTATAGTCATCGTGGGTCCTACCGCCGTGGGTAAAACAGCCCTCGCTATTCGTATGGCTGAGCATTTTAATACGGCCATCATTTCGGCCGATTCCCGGCAGTGCTACCGCGAAATGACCATTGGCGTGGCGAAGCCCTCCGTAGAAGAACTCGCCCGCGTACACCATTATTTTATCAACTCCCATTCCATACACCAGGAGGTCAATGCAGCCCTGTTTGAACAATATGCGCTACAGTCCGTTAACTACCTGTACGGGCAGCGGGCGGTGGCTGTTATGACAGGGGGCACAGGGCTCTATGTAAAGGCTTTTTGTGAGGGCCTGGATGATATACCCCCCGTTTCCCTCGAAGTGCGCGAGCGCATCACAAAGGAGTTTCAGCAGCAGGGCCTTGCCTGGCTTCAACAGGAGGTGGCCGAGCAGGATCCCCTCTATTACAGTACAGGGGAAATTCAGAATCCTCACCGCCTCCTGAGGGCATTGGAGGTGAAACTGGTCACCGGTCAGTCAATCCGTACTTTCCAGCAGGGCAAAAAGGCAATAAGACCGTTCCGTATTGTTAAAATTGGACTCGAATTGCCCAAAGAAGATTTACACCGCAACATCAACCAGCGCGTAGAAAATATGATGCAGGAGGGATTGTTGGAAGAAGTACAGTCCTTGCTGCCCTGGCGCCACCTCAATGCACTTCAAACCGTGGGATACAATGAGTTGTTTCAATACCTGGACGGTAATTGTACCCTTCCGGAGGCCGTGGAGGCGATCAAGACCAACACCCGCCATTACGCAAAAAGACAAATGACCTGGTTTCGCAAAAGCATTGACATACAATGGTTTTCTCCCACCAACGATGCCGCCATCCTGGATTATTGCCAGTCAGTAATGGCTGGAGCCTGAAAACCGGGCCACTTCAGGAGCAGAATGGCAACAGCTAAGAAGTAATACTTAGCCAAACGTAAATTTTGTTAATATTAGGTATAGAAGGTGATTTGGATGTGAAATTATTCTAATAAGATAACCGACTTTTGTAATGCCAAACAACCAGCCGGGAGCGAATCCCGGCAATCCGTAGAGATCCCCTGTGAGGACTTTAAAGTGAAGGGTTAAGGTTTTTAAAAGAACCTTGAAAACAAACCCCGCCTTTTCAGGCGGGGTTTATTATTTCGATCTCAATAAAGTATTTCTTATTCTCTCTTCTTTGTCATCTCGCTCTTCCTTGTCATCTCGAACGGAGCGCATTCTTCTTTTGTCATCGAACGAACCGCATTCTTTCTTTCATTTCGAACGAAGCGCATTCTTCCATTGTCATTTCGAACGAAGCACAGCGTAGTGAGAAATCCGCTATCGAAGCAAAGGATTGCCGATTCACGATTGCCGATTCACGATTGCCGACTGCCGTTACAGCTTGATCCCAAACGTCAGCATAATATTGCTGCTCTGGTCTTTGATCGTAGCGTAGGTATTCGCCCGTGGCGCATCCACCCGGTAAGGGAAGTCACTATCCTTGTTCAGACTGTGTACATACGTCACATCAATAAAGATCCCATGATCACGATAACCCAGGCCGCCACTCAGGTTCATTTTATGCGCCTTCAGTTCTTTGTCTTCATAAGGGTTGCCATAATAAGCAAATCCAAGCCTTGTCATGATCGTATTGAACTTCAGCTCGCCACCCACCCGGAAGTTCAGCGCGCCTTTATAGGATTTTTTCACCGCCTCTGTTACCTGCTTGAAATATTCTCCTTCCCCGTTGTCTTCTGCTTCATTGAATCTGGAGCTGCCATACGTTACATATTCAATATCTGCAGAAATGAATCCCTTTTGACGGGAGATATCCTCTACTTCATTCAATACATACGAACCGCTCACCATGAATTTCCAGGGCGATACCAGGTCGTACTTGAATTCAGGATCTTTCTTGGCATCGAATAAGATCGGGGATTGGATGCTGTCTAATCCAGGTTTGCCCGGAAACAGGTCCTCTACGTCCGTTACCATTTTACTGGATGTCTTGTCTTTCAGCGCATACAAACTAGGGCTATGTACAGCTACCCCGATCCGCAATCTTTCTACAGGTTTGAAGATCACCCCCAGCTTGGCATTGATACCAACCCCTTTGGAAGTAAATTCTTCCGTATACCTGGAATAATTAAAATCATTCAGAACTTTAGAAGCATCTGATTCCGTAAAAGTGCTGTTGCGCTGATAGTTCACGATCGGTATACCCACACTACCACCGATATACAGTTTATCGTCCATATTCGAGGCAAAGCCCAGCGCTATCTCCGTGATACCTCCTTTCGTCGTGATCTGTTTCTCCTGGTTCACGATCCCTACATCTTCTGCACGGGAGAATACCGTTCCCTGCCCATTCGGCCCCTTTTCTACATCTACCAGGTAAGTGTACAACGACATCCTCGTGAGCACCGACACAGAACGGTCGTCGATGGCATTATTGATGATCTGCTCATCCGTCAGAGAAGGATTGTTGTGGCGCTGGTTCGTATAATAATTGAAAAACTCATTGGCCAGTGGTTCCGTAAAGGAGCTGTAATCATTCGTCCCTTTATAATAATAGCTGCCGGCAAAATTGGCCGTGCGGTTTACACCAATACTGAAGGCCTTGCTCGACCACTTACTGTACTTATCACCCCAGCCAAATACAAATCCCGAAGCGCCCAGGTTAAAACGGTTGAGGCCATCCGCACTGGCATCCGTTTCCCGGAAACTGCCTTTACTTTTAGCCATCGTGAACCCAGGGCTCAATACAAGCTCACTGGTCTTATAAAAACCCAGGCCTGCAGGATTTACCCACAGGTTGGTGATCTCGCCTCCCAGGGCGCCCATAGCGCCTCCAATAGCCTGGCTGCGGGCCGAACCTTGTGGTACATTCCAACTCATGCGCAAGGCATCTTCCGGTATCTGGGCCATCGCCTGCTGTCCGGCAAGTAATACGGCGATCAGGTAAAGTTTTCTGTTCATGTGTTTATATTCAAAATGATCGGGGAAGTATAAAAAAAGAGGAATCAAAATTCAAGACATCTTAAATCCTGTTTCCTCTCATAGTATTTTGCTATGTTAGTTACCACGGCTGGGTCTGCTAACGCCGCCACCGCCTCCGCCGCCACTGCTTCCACCGCTGCTGCCAGAAGAAGAGCTGCTGCTGGAGGATGAGGGTGTATAACTGCGTGAAGAGGAGGAGTTATCAGGCGTATAGGTCCGCGTAGGCCGGTCGTTGGAAGAGCCCGGTGAATAATACGTATTCCGGCCGCTGCCGCTTTCATTGGAAAATACCTTCCGGATGCTGCTGCCAAGGCTGGTACCCGTGCGCGTATTGCTGTTGTTATAGCTGGGAGCGCCATACCGCAGGTTACTCATTTTAGAATTGCTGAGCGGACGGTTGCTATTGTTGTAATTGTTGTTGGTATACCGGCTCAGGTTGAAATTGCGTACCGCCGTATACACAGGTACATTGCCCTTCGGATTCACAATGATGATGCCGGGACAGTAAGGATTGTAAAAACTGTTCCACGCATAATAACTGTTGAAATAACTATTGAAATTATTGTAGTAATAAGGATTGTAACCCGCATAGCCGTAGCCCATATTCCAGTTGCTGTAGCGATAGTCATTCCAGTCATAATCATCAAAAGCGCTCCAGCGGTAGCGATCCCGCACCCGCATACGCAGCCAGCGGTCATCCGATGAATTGGTATAGTATTCCTCGTTGCGATAACCATCCCGCTTCTTTTCCGTCTCTACATAGGCGGCACCATCACGGGCTGGTGAATAGTACACATCATCCGGCGTTTTCGTTTGCCCGGTCCGGGAAACCGAACAGCTGGAGAAAGCGGTTACTGCAATAGCAGTGAAAAGTAGAAGTCGGGACATGATTAGTGCGATTTTAATGTTTTACGATGCGAAGTTGCTACTTTTGCGTTCTTTCTGAATAAAATTACAATAAAAAGGCGGCCAATTCCATTAAAAAATGTGGCCGGAATGTTAAAGTTGACCATGAAAATCAGCCTTAAATCGGCAATTTTGGTCGATGGATCGGCTTTCCCGATCGACCGGTAAAACCGCCTGTGATTAATATCGTAAAAAATGAGCAAAGAGATCACCAGCAGAAGTGCAGATTATTCGCAATGGTACAATGACCTCGTCATCAAAGGCAGCCTGGCCGACTATTCCGCTGTACGCGGTTGTATGGTAATAAAACCCTATGGGTTTGCCCTCTGGGAAAACATGCGCGATGCCCTCGACAAAATGTTCAAGGACACCGGCCATGTCAATGCCTATTTCCCCATTTTTATTCCCAAAAGCCTCTTTGAGGCCGAAGAAAAGAATGCGGAAGGTTTTGCCAAAGAATGCGCCGTGGTTACCCATTACCGCCTGAAAGGCGATCCTGCCCATAAAGGCAAATTGATTGTAGACCCCGAAGCCAAACTGGAAGAAGAACTCGTGGTGCGTCCTACCAGCGAGGCCATCATCTGGAATACCTATAAGAACTGGATACAGAGCTACCGCGACCTGCCCATTCTCATCAACCAGTGGGCCAATGTCGTGCGTTGGGAAATGCGTACCCGCCTTTTCCTGCGTACCGCCGAATTCCTGTGGCAGGAAGGCCATACCGCCCACGCCACCGCCAAAGAAGCCGTGGCAGAAGCAGAACAAATGCTCCATGTATATGCCGATTTTGTGGAGAACTGGATGGCCCTGCCCGTGATCAAAGGATTGAAAACAGAAAGCGAACGTTTTGCCGGCGCCGTGGAAACCTATTGCATCGAAGCCCTCATGCAGGATGGTAAAGCCCTCCAGGCTGGCACTTCCCACTTCCTCGGACAGAACTTTGCCAAAGCCTTTGAAGTGAAATTCTCTGATAAAGAAAATAAACTCGATTACGTATGGGCTACCAGCTGGGGCGTAAGTACCCGCCTGATCGGAGCCCTCGTAATGGCCCACAGCGATGATGAAGGATTGATCCTGCCGCCAAAGATCGCTCCCCACCAGGTAGTGATCGTGCCCATTTATAAAGGCGAGGAAAGTAAACCTGTGATCGACGCAAAAGCCAAAGCCCTGGCCGCAGAACTGAAAGCTGCCGGTATCCGTGTAAAATTTGATGACAACGACAATACCCGCCCGGGCTGGAAGTTTGCCGAATATGAAATGAAAGGCGTGCCCGTACGCATTGCCATCGGCGCCCGCGATATTGAGAACAATGTGGCCGAACTGGCCCGCCGCGATACCCGCGAAAAGACCAGCGTATCACTCGATGGTTTGGCCGCCCGTGTCATTGCGCTGCTCGATGAAATTCAGCAGGCCATTTACAACAAAGCCCTGGCCTACCGCGATGAGCACATCACCAGGGTCAATTCCTGGGACGAGTTCGTAAAGGTGTTGAATGAGAAAGGCGGTTTCGTTTCTGCCCATTGGGATGGTACAGCCGAAACAGAAGAAAAGATCAAGGAACAAACCAAAGCCACCATTCGTTGCATTCCCCTCGACAATGCACAGGAAGAAGGCGTTTGTGTGTTGAGCGGTAAGCCCAGCAAACAAAGGGTGCTTTTTGCCCAGGCTTATTAAGAAAACGATAAGAATAAACTATAAAGATTGGTTCATGCGCCGTAATGGAGTATGGACCATTTTTTTAGACGTTAGCGGTTAGGTATTGGCTTTTAGCTAAAATCCACAGCCAACTGATAAGGCCTAAAAGCTAACTGCTAAAAGCTAATTTCTTGTTCCCAATCCTGGATTCTGAATTCTGTCTTCTGTATTCTGTATTCTTCTCCCATTTTTCCTTACCTTGAATGAATAATCAATGGGTATGACGATCGGAATTTTAAAAGAATCATCAGCCGAAACACGCGTATCCCTGTTACCCGAAGCGGTAGCTACGCTCACCAAAAAAGGCATTACAGTACTGGTAGAGCAGGGGGCAGGCGAAACAGCGTACAGCAACGACCAGGAATATACAAAAGCAGGCGCCCAGATCAGGAACAGGCAGGAGCTATTGCAATCCTCCGATATGATCCTTGCCATTCACCAGTTTCCCGAAGCCGGTTCCCTTTCTTCCAAAATAATCATCGGCGTTTACCAGCCTTTATTTCATACCGCCCTCATGCAGGATTGGGCTAAGCAGGGAGTGACCGCCTTTAGCCTCGATATGCTGCCCCGCACCACCCGGGCCCAAAGCATGGATGTCCTCAGCTCCCAGGCCAATATAGCAGGCTACAAAGCCGTATTGCTGGCCGCCAACAGCTATGGTCGTTATTTCCCCATGTTCATGACCGCTGCCGGAAGTATTGCACCTGCCAAAATATTGATCCTCGGTGCAGGCGTAGCAGGTTTGCAGGCCATTGCCACCGCACGCCGCCTGGGCGCAGTGGTAGAAGTATTTGATACACGCCCGGCCGTAAAGGAAGAGGTGATGAGCCTCGGGGCTAAGTTTGTAGAAGTCGAAGGCGCTGCCGATGCATCCAAAGCCGGCGGATATGCTGTAGAACAAAGCGAGGAATACAAACAACGCCAGCAGCAGAAGATCACCGAAAGCATTGCCAAGGCCGATATCATTGTTACTACCGCACAAATACCGGGTAAGAAAGCCCCCATACTTATCACCGAACCCATGCTCGCTAATATGCGCAATGGATCCGTGATCGTTGACCTGGCTGCTGCTACCGGGGGCAACACACCTTTTACAAAGAACAATGAGACCGTAGCATACAATGGCGTGCGCATCATTGGCAACAGCAACCTGCCTGCCACCATGCCCTCCGATTCCAGCAAGCTATACGGTAAGAACATCCTGAACTTTTTACAACTTATCATCAATAAGGAAGGCGCCATCCACCTCAATTGGGACGACGACCTGGTAAAGGGCGCCTGTATCACCCACAACGGCGAAGTAGTGAATGAGCGCGTAAAGAATACATAGTTGCGGGTGTCGTGTGTAAGGTTTCGTGTTGCTCCGCAACTTATCAGACTGACTAAATTTTAACGACCGATATTTAAGAAAAGGGTGGGTGCTAGAGTTCCTTGTTTTTTATTAACGAGCTAAGTCTAAAGAACCCGAAACACCAAACCCAAAACTCAAAACAGTATTATGGAAGCAGTGCTCAAATGGCTCTCCGATAGTCAACAGATCATCTACATCGTTATCCTCATGATCTTTGTAGGCATTGAAGTAATTGGCCGCGTACCCAGTGTGTTGCACACACCACTTATGAGTGGCGCCAATGCCATCCATGGCGTGGTCATCATTGGCGCCATCATCGTCATGGGCAAAGCCGAGAGCGATAATTATGTGGCCCTCATCCTCGGCTTCCTGGCCGTGATATTGGGCACCCTTAATGTAGTAGGCGGATTTGTGGTCACCGACCGGATGCTGGAAATGTTCAAGTCAAAGAAGAAATAAAAAATGGTGGGTCGCCTTCCAAAGGCGGCTCACCGTTTTCCAAGGAAATAACGAACTATACGCTATGGAATTCAGTATACTCACCTTGTGTTACCTGATTGGTTCAGTAACTTTTATTATTGGTCTTAAAATGTTGTCTAATCCGGCCACCGCGCGCAGGGGTAACCTCATAGCCGCCGTAGGCATGACAATAGCCATCATCGGCACCATCTTCCTGTACCGCGATGAGGATTCAGGCGAAAAATTGCACAACTACCTTTGGATATTTGGTGGCTTGATCATTGGAGGTATCATTGGTACCCTGGCTGCCAAAAAAGTAAAGATGACCGCCATGCCCGAAATGGTGAGCCTCTTCAATGGTATGGGTGGCGCCTGTGCCGCCCTGATCTCCATTATTGAATTTGGCCATTACGCACATGCCGGTTTCAAAAATTCCATCCAGGAAGCGTATGAAGCGGGTGACCAGATAGACGATGCCGTACTTTCTCTCGGTGTACAAACAGGTGTATTGATCACCATCTTCGCCGGACTCATCATTGGGTCTGTTTCTTTTGCAGGCAGTATGATCGCCTGGGGCAAGCTCAATGGGAAGATCAAAGATTTTGCTTTCAAAGGACAGCACATTGTCAACCAGGTCATCCTCGTCACCATCCTGGCCTTATCAACCTATATCATTTACAGGATCAAGATAAGTGTAGGTTCTACCGACGATGCACCTGAAGTGCCCCTGAACATTACGGGTATATCCCTCCTTTTTTATGGCGTACTCGCATTGTCCCTTTTATACGGCGTGTTGTTTGTAATGCCCATTGGAGGGGCCGATATGCCTGTGGTGATCTCCCTGCTCAATTCTTTTACAGGCGTGGCCGCAGCCTGCGGTGGTTTCCTGTATGATAATAAGGTAATGCTTACCGGTGGTATCCTCGTTGGGGCGGCGGGTACTTTGCTCACCATCTTGATGTGTAAGGCCATGAACCGTTCCCTGCTCAATGTATTGATCGGCTCATTCGGTGGAGGCAATAAGCCCGCCGGCGCCGGCGGCAGCAAAGAACAAGGCGCTTACAAAGAAATATCCCTCAGCGATACTGCTGTGATCATGAGTTATGCCCACAAAGTGATGATCGTACCCGGGTACGGGTTGGCCGTGGCCCAGGCCCAGCATGCCTGTCATGAATTGGAAAAGTTACTCGAAAGCAAAGGTGTAGATGTGAAATATGCCATCCACCCCGTGGCTGGCCGTATGCCCGGCCACATGAATGTGCTTCTGGCCGAGGCCGATGTGAGTTACGACAAGCTGCAGGAAATGGAACAGGCCAATGAAGAGTTTCCTACCACCGATGTCGTCCTCATCCTGGGTGCCAATGATGTGGTGAATCCTGCGGCCAAAACCGATCCATCTTCTCCCATATATGGTATGCCCATTCTCGATGTCGAACTGGCCAAAAATGTGATCGTCAACAAACGTTCCATGAAGCCCGGTTATGCCGGCATCGAAAACGATCTCTTCTTCCAGCCCAAAACCTCCATGCTCTTTGGCGATGCCAAAAAAGTATTGCAGGACCTGATTGCCGAGATCAAGAATTTGTAAAGAAGGCAAAGAGACAGCAAGGCATAAAGGCACGGGGCATTCGGTTTAGGAAACCAGCCTCCGGGATCGACATTTAATTTTTCAGCCGTAAATTTGCCGATTAATTCTATTTCAATTTGACTTTACCACAGGCTTTACTGGATTCACTGGAAGGCATAAAAGGCTACGACCGTGAATCATTCATAGCAGTGCACAACTCAGGAGAGCAGGTGACCTCCATCCGCTTCAACCCACTGCGGACTGGCAATCGGTTCCACCAGGAGGCAGGAGCAATCGCCAATGAACCGACGGATAATCAGGGATCTTCAAATACCAGCAACCCATTGCCGATTGCCGATTCACGATTGCCGATTCCCTGGACCTCCCACGGCTTCTACCTTACCCAACGTCCTTCCTTCACCTTCGATCCTGCCTTTCATGGAGGATTATACTATGTGCAGGAAGCCAGCAGCATGTTCCTGGAACAGGCATTAAAACAAACAACCGACCTCACCCAAAATATCCGGGTATTGGACCTCTGCGCAGCACCCGGCGGAAAGTCCACCCTCATCCAGTCACTCATTAGCCCCGGTAGTTTACTCCTGAGCAATGATGTGATCAAATCACGCGCAGCTATCCTGGAAGAAAACCTCACCAAGTGGGGAGCCGCCAACGTGATCGTCACCAACAACGATCCCGCTCACTTTGCCCGCCTCGAAAACTTTTTCGATGTATTGGTCATTGATGCGCCCTGCAGTGGCAGCGGCCTGTTCCGGCGCGATGAAGCCGCCATCACAGAATGGAGTGAGCACAACGTACAGCTTTGCACACAGCGTCAGCAACGCATTCTCGCCGATAGCTGGGCTACCCTGAAAGAAGGAGGCACACTCATCTATTCTACCTGTTCCTATTCCAAAGAGGAAGACGAAGAGATAATGGATTGGTTGCTGCAGGAATTGGAGGCGGAAAGCTTACCCCTCACCATTGAAAAAGAATGGGGCATTGTAGAAGTCACCAGTGAAAGCGGCAAAGCTGTGGGCTACCGTTTCTTTCCCGATAAAGTAAAAGGCGAAGGATTTTTCCTGGCCTGCTTCCGCAAACAAGGCAGCAGCGCCAATACCGTACGCCCGCCCAAAAGATCAAAATGGCAAAAGCTCTCCAAAGCAGAAGTGGAGATCATTAAACCATGGTTGAAACCCGATGCTCCCGTCAATTATTGGAAGCAGGGCGATATGATCATTGCTTTTCCCGTTGCACAGGAAGAGGCCCTCCTGATCACAGCAGATCACCTGTACTTGCGCAAAGCCGGTATAATAATTGGTAAAATAGCAGGTAATGGCCTGGTGCCCGACCATGCCCTGGCACTCAGCAACCTCCTTTCAGAAAATACTGTTGCAGTATCGTTAAAAAAGGAAGAAGCACTGCAATATTTGCGGAGAGAGGAAGTTAAAATAACGGCCCCTCATACCGGTTGGACCTTGATAAAATACGAAGGCATTGCATTAGGTTGGGTAAAGATGCTGGCCAACCGGATCAACAATTATTATCCTTCTTCATGGAGGATATTGAAAAGCGGAAACAATTAAAATATTCCACATCTTTGCACGGTTATGAAATTCATGTCTATGTTGAAAATCAATGTATTACTTGTTGTTTTTGTACTCATGGCCAATATGTTGGGCGCCCAGCAGCTCAAAGTGCAGGGGGCATCACCCTCCCTGTACCTCACCCACACCGTGGCCGCCAAGGAGAACTGGTACAGTATCGGACGTTTGTACAATGTGAGCCCCAAAGAAATTGCGCCCCTCAACAACGCCAGCATGGACAAACCCCTGGCGATCGGCCAGTCATTAAAGATCCCCCTCACTACCAATTTATCAATCAACGGTACCAAAGCCGCCGATGAAGTATTTGTACCCCTGTACCATACCGTACAGGAAAAAGAATGGTTATACCGCATCAGCCAAAGCCACAATAAAGTACCCGTAGCCAACCTGGAAAAATGGAACAATATCACCAATGACCAGCTAAAGCCCGGCATGACCATCATTGTAGGTTACCTGAAAGTAAAGACTGGACAAAGTGCACTTGCCGCATCCGGCGTCAATAAGATAGTAGCTGTTACCCCAGCGCCACCCTTGGCAAAACCAGAACCTGTAAAAGAAGAAGTGAAGAAAGAAACACCCGTTACAACCAATCCGGTTGCTGGTACCACCAATCCTCCGGCAACAAGCACTGCCAAAGAGACCACCACCGGCACCGTGAAAACAGAAGAGCCTAAAGCAACGACTCCGCCCGTAGAAAAGCCTGTTGAGAAACCTGTAGAAAAACCGGCCGTTACACCGCAGCCAACCACCACCACCGCATCTATTCCGCCTGCCGGGCCAACTACTACCGTTTCAACCAATAATAACAATGGTTCGTCTTCCAGTCACAAAGGCGGTTATTTCAGGTCCCAGTATGCTGAGACCGGTAAGATCACCACCGGCAATGCAGGCATCTTCCGCAGCACCAGTGGCTGGAAAGATGGAAAGTATTATGCACTTATGAACAATGTGCCTGTAGGGACCATCGTGAAAATAACCTTTACATCCACCCAGAAAACCGTATACGCCAAAGTGCTGGGCCAGATGCCCGAAATGAAAGAAAGCCTGGGGCTCACCCTGCGCCTCAGCGATGCCGCTGCTTCCGAACTGGGCACCGAGAATGGTAAGTTCTATGTCGATGTGAAATACTAAGCTGCGAGCTGCTAGCTCCGAGCTGCGAGCGAATACAAGATAAACTAATAAAGAAGCTGCTGGTTATCCCGGCAGCTTTTCCTTTTATTGCAACTCACTCTTTGTTGTCATCTCGAACGCAGCGCAGCGGAGTGAGAGATCTGCTATCGAAGCAAACGTATTCTATATTCTAAATGCTGTATCCTGTATTCTTTCCCCTCAAAACCGGTAACCACGTAGAAACTCCTCGATCGTCATACGTTTCTTGCCTTCCAGTTGAATATCCAGCACATGGATATACCCATCCGTACAGGCAAATTTCAGGTAGGTCTTCCCGTTCGTGTCTGCCGATCCCGGTGGGATAGTAGGCGGCGCGATCTCTTTCTTCGAGCGGTAGATCTTTAGTACCTTATCCTGCAGATAGGTAAAGGCGCCGGGAAAGGGCGATAGTCCGCGGATCAGGTTGTGAATGTCAAAGGCAGTTCCCTGCCAATCGATTTTAGCCGTCTCCGTGAATATTTTGGGTGCATGTTTAAGTAACGTTGCATCTTCATTGCCGACTGCCGACTGCCGATTGCCGATTGCCGATTGCTGATTGCCGACTGCCGACTGCCGATTGCCGATTGCCGATTCACGACTGCCGATTGCCGATTCCTGAGGTCGCTCTTCAATCGTTCCCGCCACCAGCCCTTCTACCGTTTTCACCAGCAGTTTGGCGCCAATCTCTTTCATATAATCATGCACGTCACCTGCACTATCGTCTTCCCCGATGGGAAAACTTTCCTGCAGCAGGATATGCCCCGTATCTATTTCCTGTTGTAATTTAAAAGTCGTCACCCCCGTTTCTTTTTCACCATTGATCACCGCCCAGTTGATGGGCGCCGCGCCACGGTATTGCGGCAGCAGTGAACCATGCAGGTTCACCGTGCCCAGCGGCGGCATGTTCCATACTACTTCCGGCAACATCCGGAATGCTACTACTATCTGCAGGTCAGCCCGCAGCCCGCGCAATTCTTCCAGGAAGCCCGGGTCTTTTAGTTTGGCCGGTTGCAACAGGTGCAGCCCTTTTTCAACAGCATATTTCTTCACCGCACTTTCATTCATTTTCATGCCCCGGCCCGCCGGTTTATCCGGCGCCGTTACTACACCCACTATCCGGGCGCCGGCTTTTACCAACGCATCCAGCGAGGCCACCGCAAATTCCGGCGTACCCATAAATACGATCCTTGTATCTTTCAATTGGTCACTCATCGTTTACATATTAAACTGTCAATTGTATTCCTCGTTGCCTGTTTGCCTTGTTGCCTCGTTGCCTTGATGCCTCGTCGCTTTTCATCACCTCGCTACTTCGCATGCAAAGTTGTTTTCTGCTCGCAGCTCGTAGCTCACAGCTCGAAGCTTTCTTCCTAAAAATCCTCATAGATCAAATACTTCTTCCTGATCTCCTTAAACTTCCTCAACCCCGGCTCCCAGCTCTCCCTGATCTCCGCTTCCGTCTTTCCTTCCTTCACCTGTTGCATCAACACATTATTACCCGCCAGCTTGTTGAAGAAATTGCCTTTGTTCAGGAAGAAAGAATCCTTTACCGGAAACTGACGATACGCTTCCAGCAGATACTTGATCTGCACCCGGTTGTTCACCTTCGACAATACTTCCTCCGGTTGTCCGCTCAGGTCCCATCCATAACAAAGCTGGTCTTTCAACTTGGGATTAGTAGCCCCTGGCATACTGCGTGGGGTAAAGCTCACCAGGTTTTTCGGCAGCGTGGGATGACCAAACACCTGGAAAGGTTTATTCGTACCCCTGCCCTCACTCAATACCGTGCCTTCGAAAAAGCAGGTCGATGCATACCAGTAAATCGATTGAATATCCGGTAGGTTGGGCGAGGGCTTCACCGGTAACACATACTTGCTCTTGTGCGTATAATTAAGACAGGGAATGATCGTCAGCGAAAAGGCCTTGGGGCTCGTGGGTGCACGTCTCCTTTCCATCGCCGCCCGTTCAGGCGAAGAGGCGATATTGATGGGCGCCGTCACTTTTTGGCGAAGCCATCCTTCCCCCGCCAGCAGGTAGGCGTATTCACCGATCGTCAGGCCATACACAATAGGGATCGGCTGCATGCCTACAAACGACCGGAATGCTGTGTCCAGCACCGGTCCGTCCACATAAAACCCATTGGGGTTGGGGCGATCCAGTATAATAAGCGGCTTGTTGTTTTCTATTGCCGCTTCCATATATTCCTGCATCGAAGAAATATAGGTATAGAAACGCGTGCCTACATCCTGGATATCAAAAAGCAGCACATCCGCTACACTGAGGTCTTCCGCCGAAGGACGGTGTTTGCTGCCATAGAGCGACACCACCGGTATGCCCGTTTGTGCATCCGTATAATTGCCGATTTTTTCACCTGCATCTGCCGTACCCCTAAACCCATGTTCC
Source organism: Paraflavitalea soli (assembly GCF_003555545.1). Taxonomy (GTDB): domain Bacteria; phylum Bacteroidota; class Bacteroidia; order Chitinophagales; family Chitinophagaceae; genus Paraflavitalea; species Paraflavitalea soli. The sequence goes on from NZ_CP032157.1 coordinate 7,926,874, forward strand.
GGGCCAAAGATCACTGTGATATTGACCCCCTTTTCTTTCAGCACATCCACGAGATTTTTATTGCCGATAACAGAGGTATGGTTGGCGAAGACCGCCACCCGTTTTCCCTGCAGGCGCGGCAGGTACTGATCAAGCCGTTCCGCTCCCGTCACAATACCCGGTTCAGTGTATGGTCTTCCCGACTCCGTCCTTCCAACTCCCGCCTCCAGCCTCGGAACTCCCGACTCCCGAGTCTGTCCTCCCAACTCAGAACTCCAGCCTCCAACCTCCACAGCCGTGCTCAGCGCAATACCGCAGGACATCAATCCTATAAGAAATTTGTTCATAGTGCTCAATTCAATGAATAACAGCTTAAGTAATTGAAACTCAAAGATAGTTTTTTCTGCCATCAGCCGGCCCCATTAACCCATAGTCAGCAGTTGGCAACTAGGATCAGGTAACCCAAATTTAATCTTGTTGTACAAATCGCGGCAGCCATCCTAAATCCTACATCCTAAATCCTAAATTCTACATCCTAAATCCCCCACCCACATCCCGAAATTCTGTCCCCGAATGGTTTTTTATCCTTTACTTTGCCCAGGTAACCGGTCTTTTTTCTTGTCCTGGCCGATTAGAAATGAGGGGGTAACTGCAGTTTAAAAAATTTATTATAAAACTATTTGTGATGCAACAAGTAAAAGCTGGTGACACAGTAAAAGTTCACTACCATGGCCGTTTAACTGATGGAACTACATTTGACTCTTCCGAAGGCCGTGAGCCCCTCGAATTTGAAGTGGGCAGTGGTTCTGTGATCGCTGGATTTGATACTGGCGTAACAGGTATGGCCGTAGGCGAAAAAAAGACCATCCAGATACCTGTAGACCAGGCTTATGGACCTAAAGATCCCGGCATGCTGGTGGAATTCCCCAAAGCCAATTTTCCGGAAGATATGAAACCCGAACTGGGCATGCGCCTCAACATGACCAATGGTTCTGGTCAGGTGATCCCCGTAGCTATCATCGACATCAAAGAGGAAAGCGTGATCCTCGATGCCAACCACCCCCTGGCCGGCGAAGACCTCATCTTCGACCTCGAGCTCGTTTCCATCGGTGGCGGCGCTTCCCGCATCATTATGCCTTAATGCCTTGATTATCTGTGCAGAAAACTGCATTTTACTATAGTAAAAGCCCGGTATGAACTTACCGGGCTTTTTTATATTTTGTCGCCAAAGTTTATACCCTATGAAAGTCATTTACACCACTATTCTTGGATCCTTACTGCTGTTATGTACCCAATTTGCCAGCGCCCAGGAGTCTGATACCGCTATTGCTACCCGCAATGCCCTTAAGTATGCAGACAGTATTGTGAAGGCTAATTTTTACCAGGATTGGAAAACGTTCATGGACCTTAGCTGTCCAACTGCCATCAAGTATTACGGCGGTCCTGTGCAGTTCAAGGAACGTGTCGTGCTCATTTATTTCCGCAATGAGCCCAAACTCGAAGAAAAGCCCGAAACCATACGCATCCTGGAAATGCGTAATGAGATCAATGAATGGCAATGCGTGGTGGAGAAGGTGCGCAACACCTTCATCAACGACAAAAAAGCCATCATTACTTCTTACCTCATTGGCCAGTCATTGGATGCAGGAGAAACCTGGAAGTTCATTGATGTGAGCCACAATTCCATGGAAAGCGTGGCCTACCTGCTGCCCGGTATCTTTGATAAACTGACCATACCCCTGAGTACAACCGTTTATCCCGGTGAGGTAGTAGCAGCGCCCGAAGAAGTAGCGCCACCAGCTAAGACCACCGCCAAAAAAAGATCAGCAGCCAAAGGAAAATAATCACTGATGTTTTTAGTGATAGTCAGATGGTCCGTCCCGCTTCGGCGGGACTTTTTTTATAGCAGTATGTCAGCCTGAGCCTGTCGAAGGCGTCTTAAAGACCCCGTCGAATCCTTAACGTATGTCAGACTGAGCCTGTCGAAGGCGTCTTAAAGACCCCGTCGAATCCTTAACGTATGTCAGCCTGAGCCTGTCGAAGGCGTCTAAAAAAAACCGTCGAAGCCTTAACGTATGTCAGCCTGAGCTTGTCGAAGGCGTCTCAAGGGTGGGTCGCCCTTTCAGGGCGGCTCACCCTGAAGCCGCCACCTCATCCCACCATTTCCGGTACGAACACAATAAGATCGCCATCACCAGCAAACCCGTAGCCACCGCCGACCCCTCAAAGCCAAAGGCCCCGCCCGTCAGCAGATCGTCCCCTTTCCGGTCCATATGCCAGATGCTTTGAATGTCCAGTCCGCTCACTTCATAGCCCAATACCGTGCCCTGGAAGAAATTCCAGCTGAAATGAAAGAAGATAGAAAACCATAAGTTGCGCGTGAAGATATAGTTGATGCCCAGCAATACCCCGCCTGCCACCAGGTTCAGTATCGCTACCGGGTTGAGGTGCGCATTGCCGAGGTGCATGACAGCGAATAACAACGACACTACAGCCAGCGCCATCCATTTATCCATCGAACCCAGCAAGTTGTTGAGCACATAGCCCCGGAATACGATCTCCTCACTCAATGCCGTCAGCAGGAAAATTCCCAGGCCCATACCAATAGCGCCCTTGTCCAGCCGCGTATCCACCCAATCAATATGTTTCGTAAAGTAGAGTAGGAGCGAGCCTACCCCCAATAAAATAATGCCCAGCAGGAAACCTGCCCAGGCGCTCCGTTGCCGTCCCTTCCACTGAAAACCCATGCTGAGGATCGATTGCCGGTCAACGAAGCGCCGGAAAATAAAAGCCAACCCGATCGATACCAGCCCGTTGACCAGCAACAACAGAAGATTGAATGACCGGTTATGAAGAAGGTCTCCTGTGGAGCCCGGCGCCTGCTGCAGCGCCCACACCACACCCGCCAATGCGCTTACCAGGAAATAAGTACCGAGATAAACGATGAAAAAAACGATTGCCCGTATCCAGCCCTGTTTTAATGCCATAAAAGTATATCTTGCCAAAAATACAATGGCATGTTCGATAAATATCCCTTTACAGTACAGGAAAATTTTATACGCTATGTGCAGATAGACACCCAGAGCGATCCCCAGTCTACCACCTTCCCTTCTACCGAGAAGCAAAAAACACTGGGTCGTTTACTCGTGCAGGATCTCCTGCAGATAGGCGTGCCAGATGCCCACCTCGATGAGTTCGGTTATGTATACGCTACCATTCCCGCCAATACCGACAAGCAGGTACCCGTCATCTGTTTCTGTGCCCATATGGATACCGCACCCGACTGTACAGGCGCCGGCGTAAAACCCATTGTACATACTAATTATGAGGGTGGCGATATCGTATTACCCGATGATCCCACCCAGGTTATTTCCCCTGCCGACCATCCCTACCTGCGTAAGAAGATCGGCGAAGACATCATCACCGCTTCCGGTACTACTTTGCTGGGCGCCGATGACAAAGCAGGTGTGGCCGTCATCATCGATATGGCAAACTTCCTCGTCTCCCATCCTGAAGTAAAGCATGGGACCATCAAAATATTGTTTACCCCCGATGAAGAAATAGGACGTGGTGTCGATAAAGTAGACCTCCAAAAGCTGGGCGCCGATTTTGCCTATACCCTCGATGGAGGAGAGCGCGGTTCTTTCGAGGCCGAGACCTTCTCCGCCGATGCTGTTACCATTACCTTCCATGGCATCAGCGCCCATCCCGGTTATGCCAAAGACAAATTGGTGAATGCCATCAAAGTGGCAGCTTACTTCCTCGACCAACTGCCCAAAGATGCCTGGTCTCCCGAAACTACCGAAGACCGCTACGGTTTTGTGCACCCTGTGCACATCGAAGGCATGACCGAAAAAGCAACCCTCCAGTTCATCATACGCGATTTCTATACCCACAAATTGGCCGCTTATGAAAACTCCCTGCGCGATGAGCTCGAATTGGCCCTCAGCAAATTCCCCGGCGCCAAGGCCGATTTTGTGGTGAAAGAACAATACCGCAACATGAAAGAAGTGCTCGACAACCATCCCCAGGTATCCCAATATGCCATCGGGGCCATCGCGCGTGCAGGTGTTCCCGTCATCGAAATGAGCGCCCGCGGCGGTACCGACGGTTCCCGTTTGTCGTTTATGGGTTTGCCCTGTCCCAATCTATTCACCGGTGAGATGGCCTTTCATGGCAAGCACGAATACGTAAGCGTACAGGATATGCAGAAGAGCGTTGAGACCATCGTACACCTGGCCATGATCTGGGAGGAAAAGGCTGGTTAAATGTATAGGTTAACAAGTTAACAGGTTGACGAGTGGATAAGTTGGCAAGGTGAGGCCTTATCAACCTGTCAACTTTCCAACCTGTCAACTCCACCCCAACCTTTTCTCCATTTTACTCGTCAACCCATAATATGTTGATCAATGATCCTATAGCGTGTTGCTCCCTAAGAAAGTTAATCCCCTTCCTCCCTTTTCAACAAGTTGACCTTTCAACTTGTCAACCTTTTACCTTTTCAACTCGTCAACCCGTTCACCTTTCAACCCGTCAACCCCTGGGAGGTTTAATCCTCCTATTTATAGGTATCCTGCTAAGCATGTATGCCCCCGCGCAAAACTTACTCGCCAACGGCAGCTTTGAAGAGGAGAACATTTGCGTGGAATACAAGCACAATTGCGCCCCCGAAGCCTGGATGGCCAATTCCATGTGGGCCAATTATTACTATTATACCCCCGGCAAAGCATACGAGGGTACCCATTTTATAGGCCTGGCAGCGGGTGCCGTCTACCAGGGTGTACACAATTTCATTCGTACCCGCCTGCTTTGTGGCCTCCAGCCCGGCCATCAGTACCAGCTTACTTTTTACCTGCGCTCCCGCCACGATATACTCGATAGCGTGGGCGTATATTTTAGCCCGGGCGATTTCCTGTATGAAAAAAGGAGCTTCAAACTCCTGGAGCCTCAGCTTTGGGCTGTCAATGCATTGGATACCCTGGAAGCTGATCCCAACTATTGGCAAAAAGTACGCCTCATCTATACCGCCACTGGCGAAGAAGGCTTTATGACCATCGGTAGTTTCAACAGGAAAGAGTACAAGTTCCGGGGCAGCCCCGATTTCAACCGCGATTACTATTTCTATGTAGATGAAGTATCATTGATCCCCTTGGATAAGCAGGAGCAACTTTGTCCCCAGGCCGATAGCGTGGCTACTGATATATACAACGAGAACCAGCACCACGAAATGCTCAAAAGGCAGGTATATGCCCGCAGCAAAAATCCGCCCCCTATAATGCCTTTACCGAAGACGAGGAACAGGTTCATCCCTCCCCGTCAACGCATCGATACCCTCATTATCCCCGATATCTTTTTCGCCACTGCCAGCTATGAACTATCTCCCAAAAGTTACCACTTGCTCGATAGTTTTTCCAACCAGCTCAGCAGGTTCCGCGTCGACTCTGTGGTCATTGAAGGACATACCGATAGTGTAGGTAAATTGGCTTATAACCAGCGGCTCTCACTCAACCGCGCAACCGCCGTGCAGGAGTACATAGAAGATAAATTACCACCGGAGAAGATCGTGTTCACGGTCCGCGGCTTTGCCTTCACGAAGCCTGTAGCATCCAATAAAACTCCGCGTGGCCGCCAAAAGAACAGGAGAGTGGAAGTATATGTGTACAGGAAAGAGCAGTAAGTATTGGAGAAGAAACCCTCCATGAAGAAGAAACCCTCCCTGTTTTGTTCATTTCGACCTTGTTTATCGATTCAACCTTTTTTGTCATTTCAACCTTGTTTGTCATTTCGAACGCAGCGAAGCGGAGTGAGAAATCTGCTATCGAAGCAAAAGAATCCAAGCAAAAGATTGCCGACTGCCGATTGCCGACTGCCGATTCACGCCTTTTTCTTTATCGCCTTCACGATCTTATCCGCATGATCCCTTGAGTTCTCAATAAACCATACATGCGTATTCATGCCCCCGCATACCACCCCCGCCAGGTATACATTAGGCAGGTTCGTCTCCATCGTATCCGGGTTATAACTGGGTTGCAGCAGCGCATCATCCGATAGCCGGATGCCCACCCGCCGCAGGAAATCAAAATTGGGTTGGTAACCCGTCAGCGATATCACATAGTCGTTTTCGATCGTCTCTATACCATACGGTGTCTGGATGTCCACTTCTTTTTCCCGGATCGCCACCAGGGTGGAATTAAAATAGGCTTTGATACTGCCTTCTTTGATCCGGTTCTCTATATCCGGCTTCACCCAGTATTTCACCCGGTCCCCTATTTTCTCTTTCCGCACCACCATCGTTACCGCAGCCCCTTTGCGCCAGGTTTCCAGCGCCGCATCCACCGACGAATTGCTGGCCCCTACCACCACCACTTTTTGCAGCGCGTAGAAATGCGCCTCCTTATAATAGTGCACCACCTTGGGCAATTCCTCACCGGGAATATCCAGCGTATTGGGAATATCATAAAAGCCCGTCGCAATAACGAGGTGGACCGCCGTATACGAGCGTTGTGAGGTATACACCCGGTATTGGTCCCCTTCCCGTTCCACCCCCTTTACTTCTTCCTGCAGATGGATCCGGAGGTGGTTCGACACCGTCACCCGCCGGTAATACTCCAGCGCTTCCGGCCGGGTGGGTTTGGGATTATTTGATACAAAAGGCACCCCGCCGATCTCCAGCCGCTCCGAGGTGGAGAAAAAGGTCATGTTCAGCGGATAATTAAAAAGAGAATTCGTCAAACACCCCTTTTCAAGTACCAGGTAATCCAATCCGGCTTTTTGTGCAGCCAGCGCACAGGCCAGCCCAATGGGGCCGCCTCCCACAATGATCAATGTATAGTGTTGCTGCATAATAACAAGGTACAGGGCTTCATTCGCCCGTCTTTTTACGAATTCTGTCGTAATGAAATGATTCTTCAGCCGATATATGGAATACAATTATATATATAATAATAGGAGCAAAAAATTTTTTTTGTGCAGCATGACAATTAGATTTGATGTCATAGAACGGTTAACAATTAGATAACGACTTTTTGAAAACTAGCAGCACATGAGAAAAACACCAACATTAACTGGCTGGACACTCCTTCTTTACTATCATTTACAGTTTCCCAACCAGTGAATCCAACATCGATTCCCAGATCCAAGGTAACACCGCTCCCCCTGTCGGAGCCTCCAGGTTCAAATTAGCCATGATTACGCAAGAAAGTTCTTACAAACTGGTATATAGCCAGCCGTAAGGATCGGTACTTCTTTTCACAGGATTGTTTCCTGTTTTAGCCATGACATACAAATAGAAATGATTGCCTTGCCGGTACATGCCAGCAATGGGTAATGTGTACGTATCCTCACTTGCGGGAGTAGTTCCGCGTTGCTTAAGCCATGAAATATATATAACGTATAATGCTGACCGAAGATCAGTGTGCAGGAAACCTATGCCTGGTAGTGGGGCATAGCAAGATATTTCACAACCCAGTTTTTAATCATTTCTAAATACGAAACGTAATGAGCATGAGAAAAACGCTGATGTTTGTAGTCAGCATGTTGCTGCTAACAGGCTCGCTGTTCGCCCAGAACCGGGTAATCACCGGTAAAGTAACAGATGAAAAAGGCGGCCCCATCCCCAACGCCTCCGTAATGATCAAGGGTAGTAATACCGGTGCAACTACCAATGGTGAAGGAGCTTTTTCCATCACCGTTCCCGCTTCAGCCAAAGTACTCGTTATTTCTTCTATTGGTCTGAGTGCTGCTGAAGTTACCATCGGCAACAAGACCACCATCGATGTTTCTCTTAAATCCTTAGATAAAGAATTGCAGGAAGTAGTGGTAGTGGGTTACGGTACACAAAAGAAATCTTCTGTAACTGCCAACATTGTAACCGTCAAAGGTTCTGCCATTGCCGACAAACCGGCGCCCAGCTTCGACGCATCCTTGGGTGGCCGCGCTGCCGGTGTGCAGATCACCATACCCAATGGAGTGGTCAACAATCCGCCCGTGTTCCGCATCCGTGGTACCAACTCCATCAACCTCAGCACCTATCCCCTCATCGTTGTCGATGGAGTGCCTACCTTCACCGGCGACGTAAGTGGTACACTGGCCGCTTCCAATGCACTCGCCAGCATCAACCCCGCCGATATCGAAAGCATGGACATCCTCAAGGATGCTGCCGCTACCGCTATTTATGGTAGCCGTGGCGCCAATGGTGTTGTATTGATCACTACCAAGAAAGGTAAAAGAGGCAAAGCCAAAGTAGTATACGATGGCTGGGCAGGTTGGACAAAACCTACACGCCTCTGGGATATGATGAATGCCGATCAATACATGGAAATTAAGAACGAAGGCCTGGCCAACCTGGCAACACCCGCAGCACCCCGTTACCTGCCCACCCCTGGCCCCGATGGACAAAACATCAATACCAATTGGTACGATTATGCCTACCGCACAGGTTTCTCCCATAGCCACAACGTAAGCATTTCCGGCGGTAGCGATGCCACCACCTTCTATTTCTCTGCCGGCCTTACCGATCAGCAGGGTATGATCCTGAAGAACTCTTTCAACCGCAAGAATATTCGTTTCAATGTAGATCACCGCGTCAACAAAGTGCTCTCTGCCGGTATGAATGCCAATTACTCCAATGAGTACAATAAAGCAGCTGCCAACTCAGGCTCATTGCCCGGCGCCGCTTTCGCATCAGCTGGCCTTGCCCGTTTGGCCCTTACCCTGCCTCCCAATATTTCCCCTTACAAGAACGATGGCTCTTACAATACCAATGGCAATGCCATCGGACCTATGAACAACAAAGAGACCATCGGTTTCTGGAATCCCGTTCCCATCATCGACAACAACTATTCCAATGCTGAGAACGATCACATCCAGGGCAATGTATACGTACAGTTGAAACCCATTCCCGATGTTACCCTCCGCACCAACTACGGTATCGATTACCTCAATGTGGACAATAGAGGTTTTAATACAGCCCTTATCGGCGATGGTTTCCCCACTGGTTCTAGCTTTGGCAACCTGCAAAAGAACAAACGTTGGGTGTGGACCACTACCGCCCAGTACGACCATACCTTCTTCGACAAGCACACCGTATCACTGCTGGCAGGTACCGAACAACAGCGTACTACCAATGAAGGGTATGGTCTTAGCCGTACCCAATTGAGCGATCCTTTTTATAACAATATACAGGGCGGTTGGCTGACCAACAATACCTCGGGCCTGGCACTGGGAGAGAACTATCTCTGGAGCGGATTCTCACGCCTCAACTACGACTACGACCGCAAATATTTCCTTTCCGGTAGTTTCCGCCGCGACGGTTACTCTGCATTTGCAGACGGCCTCGAGTATGGTAACTTCTACAGCTTCTCAGCAGGATGGGACCTGGCCCAGGAGAAATTCTTCGCCAACAGTCCCCTCAGCCGCATCGTAAATGCCTTCAAGCTGAGAGGTAGCTATGGTACATCTGGTAACATCTCCGGTATCGGCAACTTCGCTTCCAACTCATTCTACAGCGCAGGCTATTACAATGGTGCCGCTACCCTGGCTTTCTCACAGGCCGGTAACCCCAACCTTACCTGGGAAACCAGTAAGAAAACCGATATCGGTTTCTCCTTCGGTTTGTTCAATGACCTGATCACCGGTGAAGTAGCCTATTATAAAAATGATGTAGACGGACTGCTCCTCAACGTACCCATGGCTCCCTCCACCGGTATGCCCAACAATCCGTTGACCAACATCGGCGCTATGTACAACAAAGGAATAGAAGTAACATTGAATGCTTCTCCCGTTTCCACCAAGGATTTCCGCTGGACCACTTCATTCAACTATACTTACAACGAGAATAAAGTAACAACCCTGGCCCCCGGTGTACCTTTTATTACATCAGTTACCGGATTGGAAACAGTCAACATCACGATGCCCAACTATCCCATCAGCTACCTGTATGTAATACCTACTGCAGGCGTCAACCCCGCTACCGGACAACGCATCTTTGTCAATGCAAAGGGTGAAAAAGTACAATACAACCACGCTGCTGCTGTAGGAGCACGGTATACTTACCTCGATGGTACCCTCGCCCCGGCTATCGACGCTGGTAAAGACCAGGTGCCCATGTACAATAGCATCCCACGCTTCTATGGTGGTTTCGACAACAACTTTAACTATAAGAATTTCGACCTCAATGTGCTCGTCACTTACCAGGGCGGATTCTATGTATACAATGGTACACAGGCATCCATCCGCGACCAACGTTTCTGGAACAGCGAAACCGCCGTTCTCCGTCGTTGGAAAAAAGCAGGCGACGTGACCGATATTCCCCGTGTCGTATACGGCGACAACGTGTCCAACGGCTCTGCCAACCCCATCTCTGAGAATGTACAGAAAGGTGATTTTATCAAATTGCGTAACGTAGCCCTCGGTTACAGCTTGCCCGCCAAAGCAGCCCAGAAACTGGGCATTGCCAATGCACGCTTCTATGTGAGCGGACAAAACCTCGGCATCATTACCAAATACAAAGGACCCGATCCCGAAGTATCTTCCAATGGTAATGGCAACGGAAACCAGGGTGTTGACCGCAACTCCGTAGGCAACGCCATCACAATGACCGTAGGCCTGACCGTAGGATTCTAATCTCCAAACAACGTATTAAAAAGAAGAATATGAAAAAATATATGTTTAAGCTGGCAATCGTGGGAGGATTAACGATGGTGTTGTTTTCCTGCCAGAAAGGTACCTTAAACCCCACTTCTACTACCGCCCTGTCTGATCAAACCGCCTTTCAAACACTCGACCGGATCGATGCCCAGGTGAAAGGGATCTATTCCGCTATTAAATCCGGACAAATGCTCGGCGGCAGGTATTTCCTCTACCATGATGCCCGTCCCGAAAACTTCCTTTCCGATGATGGTAACCGCGTTACCATACGCGCCCCCTGGGAATTCTCCCTGGGTAGCAGCGACGATGAATGCCGCAACCTCTGGGCGGCCGCTTATACCACCATCAACAGGGCCAATCTCTTCCTCGATGGAATGGAAGCCGGTGGTAATACCGTAGCAGGCGCCAAAGCCAACGAGTTCAACGGCGAAGCCAAATTCCTGAGAGCCCTCAGCTATTTTTGCCTCATCCAGTTGTATGCTCGCCCTTATTGGGATGGCAATGGCAGCAAACGCGGTCTTCCCCTTCGCCTAAAAGGCATCAACGGACCAGGTTTCAACGAACTCGCACCTGTAAATGTGGGCGAGGTATATAAGCAGATACTGCTCGATCTCGATTTTGCAGAGACCAACCTGGCCACTACCGTAGCAGACATCACCGCACGTACCACCAGGGCACACCGCAATACCGCCATCGCACTGAAAACAAGGGTATACCTCTGCATGAGAGATTATCCCAAAGTGATCACCGAAGCCAATAAGATCGTGTCTGCCACCGCCCCTTTCAAAGCACCTTCAGGCGTAGCCCATGCACTGGCGGCTAACATTACCAGCCTGTTCAGCGGCGCCAGCACCGACCTGGAGAATATCTTCTCCATGCCCTTTACCAACAACGATGCCCCCGGCACCCAAAACCAACTGGGCCATTACTACCGTCCCGCCAGCTCTGGTGGTAATGCCATTTTCTCCCTCAATCCTGCCGGTGTCATTGGCGATGCTACATGGACAAAAACAGATGACCGCCGCAAACTGGTCGATACCGCAGCAAACAGCAAATCTTACCTGAAGAAGTTCAACGGTGGAGCCCCCTGGCTCGACTGGGCCCCCGTGATCCGCTATTCAGAAGTATTGCTCAACCTGGCCGAAGCCAGTGCCCGCGGCAATGCAGCAGTAGATCCCAAAGCTGTTGAACTGCTCAATGCAGTACGCAACCGCTCCGATAAAGCTACTACCTACACCGTAGCCAGCTTTGCCAGCGCTGCCGATCTCATCAGCGCCATCCTCCAGGAGCGCAACATCGAGCTCCTCGGTGAAGGTAGCCGCGGCATTGATATCCTCCGCCTGGGATTGGATTTCCCAACCAAAACCAGCGGTGGCTTTACCGTATCCGCTGTCCCGTCCACCAGTGCCGCCTATATTTGGCCCATCTCATCCGATGAAACAAGGCTCAACCCGTTGATCAGTAACTAACCGGGCTGACCATTAACTGCTAAATAAAAAATGATACCCCGGAATCTGTTTTTCCGGGGTATCTTTTTTATTTTAGGACAGCAACTCCACACCTGAATAATAAACCCTGCACTATGTATAAAAAATTATCGATGCCTGTTTTGTTCCTGTTCGTTTTTACCGAAGGAATAGCACAGCTGAATACCTTGGGGTCCAATCCTTTCATGAGCGATGCCAATGGCAGGCCGGCCTATTTGAAGACCGAATACAATGTAGAAGGCAGCCCCTGGTACCATGATGCATACAGCGTGGCCGAAATTACCTCCACTGCCGGTAAGGTCTATTCCAATGTACAGGTGAAGATCAACCTGGCCGAGAATGAGGTCCTCTACCTCGCCGATGATGGCAAGGAAATGGTAGCTACCATCCCCATCAAAAAGATCAGGTTCATTCAATTTGTGAGCAAAGAAGGGGTGGCCGACAAAGTACTCGAAAGCTTTGGCCAGCCCATGAATACCCCTAAGAATATCATCTACGAAGTGTTGGACTCCGGGAAGTGTACCTTACTCAGGCAGATCAGGATCACCTCCCAGGACAACCGCCGCTTCAACGAGGCCAGCATCACCCGCACCTTTCAGCGCAGCGAGTTCTGCCATGTATTGTTGCCCGACGGCAAAATACAAAAGCTCAGTGCCGGTAAAGACGATATGATCAACCTCCTGCAGGATAAGAAAGCCGAAGTGAGCGCATTCATCGACGAAAAACGACTGAAATGCCGCAATGTCGAAGATTACCGGAAAGTAATAGCCTATTACAATTCCCTTTAACCACTCACCCCTCGCCATTAACCCCTCGCCGCCCGTATTAATAAAAAGTACTACTTTCAGCAAAATTTTGTCATATGGAACTCCTCCAGTCCTATTGGTGGGTAATCATTATCGTACTGATCCTCTTTGCCGGGCTCAAAACCATTAACCAGGGTTTTGTGGGTGTCGTCACCATGTTCGGAAGGTACCAGCGCGTCATACGACCCGGTCTCAACCTCCTGATCCCTTTCTTCGAAAAGATCGCCAAGCGCGTCAGCATCCAGAACCGTTCCGTGGAAATGGAGTTCCAGGCAGTGACCGCCGATCAGGCCAATGTCTATTTCAAAAGCATGCTCCTGTATTCCGTACAGAATGCCGATGAAGAGACTATCAAGAAAGTAGCTTTTAAATTCCTCAGCGAGCGCGACCTCATGCAGGCCCTCACACGCACTATCGAAGGCACTATCCGTTCCTTTGTGGCCACCAAACGCCAGGCCGAAATCCTCGCCCTGCGCAAGGACCTGGTGGAATACGTGAAAGAGCAGATCGATCAACTCCTCGAAACCTGGGGTTACCACCTGCAGGACCTCCAGATCAACGATATCACCTTCGATCAGGCCATCATGGATTCCATGAGCCGCGTAGTGGCTTCCAACAACCTGAAGGCGGCCGCCGAAAACGAAGGCCAGGCACTCCTCATCACCAAAACCAAATCTGCCGAAGCAGAAGGCAATGCCATCAAGATCGCTGCCGAAGCAGAGCGTCAGGCAGCTCAACTGCGCGGACAGGGTGTGGCTTTGTTCCGCGAAGAAGTGGCCAAAGGTATGAGCCATGCAGCCGAGCAGATGAAACAGGCCAACCTCGATACCAATGTGATCTTGTTCAGCATGTGGACCGAAGCCGTGAAGAACTTTGCCGAATATGGAAAGGGCAATGTCATCTTCCTCGATGGAAGCCCCGATGGCATGGAGCACACCATGAAACAGATTCAGGCCATGATGATGAAGAAAGCAGGAACCTAATATCTGCCCATGGATGTCAGGCTGAGCTTGTCGAAGCCGTCTAAAGAAGCCTGTTGAAGGGTGGGTCGCCCTTCAAGGGCGGCTCACCCTGATCTGAAGAGTTCATCTTCCCGCATTACGTATATAACAAAGTTTTAAGAAATATAAATAGTGTAAAAATCGTTTTAGGCACACATTTGATACTTTTACACCACTAAAATAATACTGGATGAATTGGTTTTTTTTGCAGGTTACCAATCCGGCTGCCACAGTCGCTGATTCACTGAAACAAGTGATGCAAAGTAGTGGTTCTGCGCCTTCTATGAATGTGATGGAAATGCTGGCCCATGGTGGCCCCCTCATGATTCCTTTGGCTCTTTTGTTGGTGCTGGCCGTGTTTTTCTTCTTCGAGCGCCTCATCGCCATCCGCAAAGCCAGTAATATCGACCCCAATTTCATGAATATTATCCGCGACAATGTATTCAGCGGCAATGTGAGCGCAGCCCGCTCCCTGGCCAAGAATACCTCCAATCCCGTAGCCCGGATGATCGATAAAGGATTACAACGTATCGGCAAGCCCATCGACGCCATTGAAAAAAGCATGGAGAATGTGGGCAAGCTCGAGATCTATAAAATGGAACGCAACCTGTCCATGCTGTCTCTGGTATATGGTATTGCACCCATGTTTGGTTTTTTGGGTACCATCTTCGGTATGCTCCAGTTGTTTTACAACATCAATGCTTCCGGCGATTTTACCCCCGCCCAGATTGCTGGTGGTATCTATACCAAGATGATCACTTCCGCCAGCGGTTTGATCATTGGTCTGTTGGCTTATGTAGGATACAACTTCCTCAATGCCCAGATCGATAAGAACGTGAACAGGATGGAAGTGGCCAGCGCCGAGTTCATCGATATCCTGCAGGAGCCTACACGATAGGAAATGATATCAAAAGCCAATCGTAGCAAAAGGTATTTTAACCCTGTAGAGGTTACCGCTTTGTAGCGTCGGATCAAAAGGTTTTTTTACCCCTTTAGGGGTTAAAGCTTTGTAGTAGAAATTAACAAATACGATTTCATTTGCCCTGTAGCGGCAATCCTTTTGTAAAATATTTTTGAATGAACTTAAGAAACAGGTTAAGATCACATCCCGAACTGCACGCAGGAGCCTTGAATGACATCCTGTTCATCCTCCTGTTCTTCTTCCTCATCGTTTCCACCATTGCCAATCCCAATATTGTAAAGGTCAATAACCCCCGTGGTACAAAAGATACCAAGGCCAAACAGCATATTACCGTTTCCATCGACAATACCCAGCAGTTCTTCATCGGCACCAAAAAGGCCGATCCCATCCTGTTCGATACCCTGCTGAAAGCAGAGATCGCCAAATTCAAACTCAATGTAGATACCCCCGTGGTCGTCATCAATGCCGATACCACCGCTTATTGGGGCGAGATCTTCCGCATCATGCGCATCTCAAAAAGCGTAGGCGCCAAGGTAGTGGCCAATGTGAAGTAAGTAGTAAAGGTCGCCAGAGCATACCCCATTTTGTCATCTCGAACGGATATCTATCCCCGTTTTGTCATCTCAAACGGATATCTATATCCATGTTATCATCTCGAACGGATATCTATCCCCGTTTTGTCATCTCGAACGCAGCGAAGCGGAGTGAGAGATCCGCTATCGAAGCAAAAGCCCATTCGTTCTTCTTTACGAAGCAAAAGCATTGCCGATTCACGATTGCCGATTGCCGATTGCCGACTGCCGATTCACGATTTCGTCAACCCAATCCTCCTCCCGATATTCGAATCAAACTTCCCTTCCGGATCATACTTCCTTTTCACCGCCAGCCATTCCGTATACTGCGGATACATTGCCTTAAACATCCCTTCATTCAGCAACCCATCTTTACCGAGGTACAACCGCCCGCCGGCATCCAGTACTTTCGCGTCCAGTTTGGGCGTGAAAGCAAACAGCCCATCCGTCACTGGAAAATCGATCGCCAGCGTATAACCTTTGAAAGGGAAGGAGAGCAGCCCTTGTCCATCTCCCATTCTTTTAAATACGTTGAGGAAGGGCGTGCAGCCGCTTTGCGCGATCATGTCCAGTATCTCCGCCAGGTGCTGGCGGCCATTGTCTTCCGGTATCACAAACTGGTATTGTATAAATCCCCGCTTGCCATAACCCCGGTTCCAGTGGTTGATCGCATCCAGCGGGAAGAAGAACTTTTCGTAATGAATAAACTCTTTCGGTGAGTTCTGCACAAAAGCGATCACCCGGTTCAGCACCTTCACCGTAAAGTTGTTGAGCGTAAAAGAGGGCAGGAAGAAAGGCACCGTTAGTTTGCTCGTCTTATGCAATTGCAAGGGATTAGTGCTTAGCTTGGGTGGCAGTTCCGCCAGCTTCGCAGCATTCCCCAGCGTCAGTACCCCGCTGCCTATTTTGTTACCCCTGGCCATCGCATCAATCCAGGCCACCGAATAGTTGTATTCATGATCATATTGATCCAGCGCCTCCAGCATATGGTCCAGCCCCTTGATCACAACCGATTTTTGCTTGAAATAAGTCGTCTCTATCTTGCGCAGTTGCACTTGTGCTGTTAAGATCACCCCCAGCAAGCCCAGTCCGCCAAAATTGGCCCAGAAAAGGTCTGCATTCTCCGTACGCGAAGCCGTCAGGATACGCCCATCTGCCAGCAGTATACGAAACGAAAGTACACAGTTCACAAAAGAGCCATCAATATGGTGCGCCTTACCGTGTATATCATTCGCAATCGCTCCGCCGATCGTCACGAACTTTGTACCCGGACAGATCATCGGCAGCCAACCCCGCGGTACAAAACTGGTGATGATATCTTCCAGGCTTACCCCCGCTTCACATTCCAGTATACCCGTTGTTTCGTCCCAGGCCAGCAGGCGGTTCAGCTTCGTACAATCCCCCACATAGTGGTTGTCATTTACTGCCTGGTCTGCATAACTGCGGCCCAGCCCGCGCGGCACCAGGCTCCCCTGCTGCAACGTCCTGGTCACATCCCCCGCATCCCGCACTTGTACTTTGTAGGATTCCGATACCGGGTAATTACCCCATCCCGACAGCTTTTCTTTCTTGTATAATGACATGCGCCAATAATTAAAATTGAATGAAATTGTCACCCTTAACGGTTGTCAGCCTGAGCTTGTCGAAGGCGTCTAAAGAGCTTGTCCCCCTTCGCGGGAAGCCTGTCGAAGCCTTAACATTTGTCAGAGTTTATCCCGCCTTGCGGGACTGAGCCTGTAGAAGCCGTCTAAAGGGTGGGTCGCCCTTAAAGGGCGGCTCACCCGATCTTACTCGGCCTATTCTTAAATATATTACTTCCTAATTAATTTTCATAGCCCTGATCATCCGGTCCTTGCCTTGCATGTCTTTCTTCAATACCACTGCGAATCCATGCTCCTGGAAAACCTGTACCGTAGCAGCACCAAGATCTTCATGTATCTCCACATAAATACGGCCGGCCGGCAATAACTTCCCCTGGGCAAACCGGGCAATGTTCCGGTAAAACAGCAGCGGATCATCATTCTCCACAAACAAAGCCAGGTGCGGCTCATGCTCCAATACATTGGCGTGCATCGTTGCCTTGTCTTTAACCGGGATATAGGGCGGATTGCTCACGATGATATCAGCCATCGGTAGTACCGCCCACTGATCTACTTGCAGGAAATCCACCAACAGAAACTCCACAGCTGCAGCTAAGTTGCGTGCATTCTGCCGCGACACCCCCAAGGCTCCCTTACTTACATCACAGCCGTACACCGTTGCGCCCGGCAATTTCTTTTTCAGTGCAATGGGTATGCAACCACTGCCCGTCCCAATATCAAGGATGACCAACTGCCGACTGCCGATCGCAGACTGCCGATTATCAACCTCCGCCACCACCCATTCCACCAGCTCTTCCGTCTCTGGCCGCGGTATCAGCACCTGCTCATCTACATACAGCTTCAGTCCATAAAACCAGGCCTCGTGCAACACATATTGCACCGGTGTATGTTCCAGCAATTGCGCCTTATATTTTTCCAGCAGCTTGTCTTGCTCCGGGGTGAGCCGTTTTTGTTTGTGCAGTAACCGGTCGATCTTCTTCAGGCCGCTCAGGTTTTCCATTACCCAATCTGCTATTTGCGCAGCTTCACGCGGTTCGTAGGCCGTACCCAATTGCCTGGTCAGATCTTGTTGCCCTTCCTGGATCGTCATGCCGGCAAAGGTAGGCGTTTACCGTTTCGGGTGTAGTGTTTCATGTTGGGGCTTCCTGTGTATGAACCAATTGACTACTAAAAGACCGGGAATGGCAAAGCGCAGCAGCAACCCAAAACCCGAAACACCAAACTCGAAACCCTAAACCACCGTATCTTTGCGCCTCACACAGGAAAACCCTGTCACCATTCATCTTTTGACCACCCACGAAACATACCTGCACCGTTGCCTGGAACTGGCCAGTCTGGCCGCCGGCCACACAGCCCCCAACCCCCTGGTGGGAGCCGTGCTCGTGCACCAGGGCCGCATCATCGGCGAGGGGTTTCACCGGCAATATGGCGGCCCCCATGCCGAGCCCAATTGCATCAATTCCGTGGCCGCCGCCGACAGCCACCTCATCCCCCATGCCACCCTGTACGTATCCTTGGAGCCCTGTGCCCATTTTGGTAAAACACCCCCCTGTGCCGATCTCATTGTGCGCCACCGCATACCCGAAGTCGTCATCGGTTGCCGCGATCCCTTTGTGGAAGTCGATGGCAAGGGCATCGAAAAACTGCAGGCTGCCGGCATCAGCGTTACCGTAGGTGTATTGGAACAAGCCGCTATCGACCTCAACAAACGATTCTTTACTTTTCATACAGCCCATCGACCTTATATCATCCTCAAATGGGCCCAGACCGCCAACCGGTTCATCGGCAATACCGATCATACCCGCCTCCACATCAGTGGTGAGTTGACCAACCGCCTCGTGCACCAGTGGCGCAGCGAAGAAGCCGCCATCCTCGTGGGCGCCAATACCGCCCTGTGGGATGATCCACAGCTCAACACCCGCCTGTGGACTGGTCCCGATCCCGTGCGACTGGTAGTGGACAGCGACCTGCGCCTGCCCAGGTCACTGAACTTGTTTGATCAAAAAGTAAGGACCATCGTTTTCAACAGCCTGCAACACCAGCAGCAGGACAACCTTCTGTATTACCAGGTCACAAAAGAGCGGAGCCTGGTGCAACAGGTCACCAATGCCCTGTACCAGCAAAAGATATTGAGCGTACTCGTGGAAGGAGGTGCGCAGTTATTACAATCCTTTATCGATGAAGGGTATTGGGACGAAGCCAGGGTCATCACTAACAATGCCTTATTCGTGGATGACGGAATACCAGCACCCGTATTGCGTTCAGGCACCCTGGTGCAAACACAACAACTAGGAACCGATACTATACAGATCATTAAAAGAAGCGAAGCTGCCTTATAAAGCACAGTAGAGCGGGATCAAAACATATGACAACCATGATCGAGCAGGATTTTTATTATACCGTGGAAAAGCCCGCCACCGCCGAGTTCAAAGACAGGGGCAGTAAGTTTATTGCTTTTGCATTTCCCATCAATACCATTGAGGAGTTTAAGCAGCGCCTGGAAGAAGTGAAGAAAGAACATCCCAAAGCAACCCATCATTGTTTTGCTTATCGTATTGGCACCGATAAAAATGTTTATCGTGTCAGCGATGATGGCGAGCCTTCCGGTACTGCCGGCAAGCCCATCCTCGGCCAGATCGACAGCAAAGAGCTCACCAATGTACTCATTGTGGTCGTTCGTTATTTCGGGGGCACCTTGCTCGGTGTGCCCGGTCTCATCAATGCTTACAAGAGCGCTGCTTCCATGGTCCTCCAGGTAATGCCCGCCACCCAGCGTTTTATTGAGGTGCCCTATACCGTCAACTTCGATTACTCACAGATGAATGAGGTGATGATCGTCGTCAAGCAGCTCAACTGCACCGTGCTCGGGCAGGACCTGGGCCTGTTTTGCCACCTGCGCATCGGTATCTCCAAAGCCCGCCTCCAGGAAGCCCTGTACCGCCTCGGCGATCTCAGAGGTGTAGAAGTGAAGAAAGCATAATCTTTGTTCATTTCGAACGGAGTTCTATCATTCTGGGTTGTCATTTCGAACGGATCGCAATCTCCCTTCCTTGTCATTTCGAACGCAGCGCAGCGGAGTGAGAAATCTGTTATCGAAGCAAAAGAATCCGCAGCAAAAGACTGCCGACTGCCGATTCACGATTGCCTCGCATTTGTCATTTCGAACGCAGCGCAGCGTAGTGAGAAATCTGCTCTCAAAGCAAAGGATTCGTAGCAAAAGGTTTTCGTATCAAAAGTATTGCCGATTCACAGCTTGTCCCGCTATGCGGGAACTGCCGCCTATCTAAATCGTTCACTCACCACCAGCTCCTTACTCCCCGACGTATATGTATAAAATCCTTCTCCGCTCTTCATCCCTAAATAACCCGCTGTCACCATATTCGTCAACAGCGGACAAGGCGCATACTTCGGATTCCCAAATCCTTCATACAATACGTTGAGGATAGAGTAGCAAACATCCAGTCCGATAAAATCCGCCAGTTGCAAGGGCCCCATCGGGTGCGCCATGCCTAGTTTCATCACCGTATCGATCCCCTCTACACCCGCCACCCCTTCATACAAACTATAGATCGCTTCATTGATCATCGGCATCAGGATGCGGTTGGCAATAAAGCCCGGGTAGTCATTCACCACACAAGGCACTTTGCCCAGTTGCGTGCTCAGCGATACGATCGTGTCCGTCACCCCTTTGTCTGTGGCATACCCATTGATGATCTCTACCAGCTTCATCACTGGCACCGGGTTCATAAAGTGCATGCCGATCACCTTGTTGGCCCTTTTCGTTACCGCAGCAATTTTAGTAATCGAGATCGAGGAGGTATTCGTGGCCAGGATCGCCCCGGCAGGCGCTGCTTCATCCAGTTGACGGAATATCTTTAGTTTGAGGTCGATGTTTTCTGTAGCTGCTTCTACTACCAGTTCCGCGTTTTCTACTCCTGCGGCCAGGTCCGTATGCGTGGTAATATTTCCCAGCGTAGTTTCTTTCTGTGCTTCCGTCAGCGTACCCTTGCTTATTTGCCGGTCGAGGTTTTTGCCGATCGTCTGCACCGCCTTTTCGAGTTGTGCCCCGTTTACATCAATAAGGTTCACTGTAAAGCCGCTTTGCGCAAATACGTGTGCGATGCCATTGCCCATCGTGCCGGCGCCGATCACTGCGATGTGTTGAAGAGACATGAATGAGTTGATTTGGTATTCAATATGACTAAGCCCGACAAATGTAGCGTAAAAAATCCTGTCCGGCTATCCCCTGCTGGTGTCAGGCTGAGCAATGTCATCCCGCTTTGCGGGAAGCTTGGCGAAGGGCTGTTGAAGCCGCCATCAGGGTGGGTCGCCCTTTGAGGGCGGCTCACCCTGAGCTAAAGAACCTTACCACCTCTCTTTGCCCCTTCGCCTCAATGCCTTCCACTCGTTGTCTCCATGCCTCGTTGCCTCTTCCCTCCTGACCAGGATCACCTCCCCGCTTAACCATTGTCAACTTCTACTAACCCACTCCGTCCGATCTTTATGCCGTAAACAAATCGAATCGTTATGTCAACAACAATCCATCCTTCTACCGTTCAGTCTTCTTATACCATACCTGCCAAAGGCAATTCCGTTTTCACTCGTTTTATCCATTGGGCCGATGCCCAGCAGGAGAACCGTCTCTTGTGGCTGGCCCTGGCCCTCGGCGGTTTTGGTTGTGCCCTCACACCCCTCACCATCTTATTGATCGTGGCCCTCACCGGCATGAACCTTTTCCTGTTCATGACAGCCCTGGCCGCCATGGCCATGTCACTCATCGTCAACCTGGCCGCCATGTCTACTAAGATCACCATCCCCGTGCTGCTGGTCAGCGTGGTGGTCGATCTGGTCGTGATTGCCGCTGCCGTAAGCATGTCCCTGTAGCGTTTGTTCTCTTATTCATAATAGCAGGTGTACGTCCTCGCCCGTTGTTTGTGTCGGGTGGGGGCGTTTTGCTTTTCCTGCACGTCCTTGCTCGAGGCGGAGTAATAGGTAAATCAAGAAGATTTGCACCATGATCTTTTGTAACTGCGGTTTATCGCAATGTGTACCATAATTTGATTATCTTTTAGCTTGTTTTCTGATGTAACTATGGCAGTAGCGTATATATTCCTGGCCGTCCTTTTTATTTATACGGCGGTTCATTCAATACGGTTCTTAAAAACCTACTACACCTTACAAAAAAAAGGGGAGAGAGCTATTGGAACGATTACTAACAATACCTTATCAGGTAAATTTTTTATCAGGAATGCTTTAGTGCCTACCATCATTTTTTACACCGGGGGCAATAGGAAAATAGTGGGTAGACCCAGACATTCTTTACAAATTGAATTATCCTTTTACCGACATGGTAGTGAACACCTTATTTATTATAAGCCTGATGACCCGGCTCTTTTTGTGGTCAGTAATTCGGGCGAAGTATTGGCTACCATTGCCATGCTTTGCGTGGCAATAGGCTACCTGGGTTGGTTTGGGATAACACAATTGGTACCGATGCTATAAAAATAAATATGACCATCCAATACTGTTCCGATCTCCACCTCGAGCGGCCTGAGAATTATGCCTGGTGGAAGAAAAGGCCCATCCTTCCTGCTGCTGATACCCTCATCCTGGCGGGTGATATCCTGCCTTTTGCCGAAACCGACCAGTTCCTGGATTTCTTCCAATACCTGTCCGATCATTTCCAGGCTACCTATTGGCTGCCCGGCAACCACGAGTATTACGGCAGCGATAGCTTGCACCGCAGCGGCCCCTTCCGCGAAGCCATCCGCCCCAACGTTTTCCTCCTCAACAACCAGGTGGAGCAGCTACAAGATACTACCCTCATCTTTTCCACCCTGTGGTCACATATCAGTCCGGCAGCCGAGTGGGACATTGCCCGCGCCGTCACCGATTATCGGCTCATCACCCGCGATGGCGAACCCTTCCGCCCCTTGCACAGCAACTGCCTCCATGCCGAAAGCCGGGCATTTATCGAATCCGCCGTGGCCGCAGCCACCAGCCCGCACGTCATCGTCGCTACCCACCACGTGCCCACCTTCCAGCATTATCCAAAGCAGTTCCGCGGCTCCATCATCAACGAAGCTTTCGCCACTGAAATGGATGACTATATAGAAACATCACCCATCACCGCCTGGATCTATGGCCATCACCATACCAATACCCCGGCGTTCACCATCAGCAACACCCGCTTGCTCACCAACCAACTGGGGTATGTGCGCAAGCGCGCGTATTATGGGTTCAGCAACAAGGCCGTTTTGTATTGTTGATATTCGTCTTCCGCGAGTTGCTTGGCCGCTTCCGGAGTGATAGCTCCCGTATCCTTCAATACCTTGTATTCGTTGAATTGTAAAAAGCTGTCCAGTTTATCGATCCAGTCCTGCATCTTCATCGGTATCTGGCGTGCAGCCTGGTTTTCTGCATAATACAGGTACATCGTTACGATCCTGCGCAGTGCTTTCATTTCTTTTTCCGCCAGGTAGTTTTTGGCGATGTTCACATCCGACTTTACGATCTTTCCTATGGGGGCATTTTTCCAGGTTTGCAGTCCCATATGCCGTACCGTGGCTTTGGCCCTTTCCGCAATGATCTGCGCAGCCGTTTTGCCCGTCACCGCCCAATGCAATTTATTCTGTACCGTCCGGAAGAATTCCTTCGTAATGACCGCATCCTGCGCATAATCAATGCTGCATTCCTCGTAGATAGCCGTGATCTTTTGGTAGCATTGCTTTTCACTGGTCCGTATTGCCCGGATGCGGTCCCTCAGATTATCAAAATAACTTTTACCCGGGCTTGTAACTGCTTGCGCCCGATCGTTTTCCAATACAAAACCTTTAATCGTAAATCCGCTTAAAACCTGGTAAGCCCACAGGCGGAACTGTGTGGCCTTTTTGCTGTTGATCCGGTAGCCCACTGCAATGATGGCGTCCAGGTTATAAAACCGGATGGGGTAGGTTTTGCCATCCAGGCCAGTTTGTGCAAAAGGGGCGCATACAGCCTGCTCATCCAGTTCGGCGGTGATGAAGATGTTTTGAAAGTGTCGGATGATGGCAGTCCTGTCCACACCAAATAGTGCCGCCAGCCGTCGCTGGTTAAGCCATAAAGTATTGCGGGCATGCAAAACCACTATCTTCAACGCCGCGTCAGGTACCTGATAAAAAAAGGTCTCAAAAAAAGCTTGGTTATTGGGGTTCATAATGCGTGTAGGATTAAGGTAAAATGGAATTATTTGACCCTTTAAATTTACTAATTTATTTAGTCATTTGGATGCTTTTTTGGCTAATTATTTTGGCTTTTATTAGCCTGTAAATCAATGATTAAATGGCAAATATTAATTCAAGTAATTAGCATTTGTCAAATGGAAGTTGCTGCGACTAAGTGCTGCAAATACTATCTTTCTCTAAAAAAATCTTAAATCACCCTCAAACCATTGTGTCCTTTACTTTCTTCCTGTATTTTACAAAAGCCGGCCAGTTTAGTATCTGTGCGTTTGAGCTATGTAAAGCAAGCAGGCCCTGCATCTCTTTCAAAACCATGTATGCTCAAATACGCTTTATTATTTTTTGCCTGGACCCTCGTAGCATTACCTTCCCTTGCAAGGCAGGATAGTCTGTTCATTATTCACGATCAGGGCAAAACAGGTTATATCAATGCCCGTGGCCAGGTAGTCATCCCCGCTGTTTATTATGCCGGCCTGGATTTTTCCGAAGGATTGGCTGCTGTCAGGGAAAATGGCCAATACGGGTTTATCGATGCCTGGGGTAAATATGTGATCAATCCTACCTTCGATAAAGCTTACTCTTTCCACCATAGCGTCACCTTGGTTGTTAAGAACAACGAGACCTATATCATTGATCGCTCCGGAAAAGCCCTCTTCCCACCCGTTTTTACATCCCTTGAATTCATTAGCCCGCACAAAGCCATCGTTCAAACAAAAAAAGGCAACTATGGTATCATCGACATACTTGCCCGCAAACTAATTGTCGATACCATTTACTGGCGAATCAATGCTTACGAGGAAGGAGTGGCCATTATACAACTGAATAGATCACATAGGAGGAAATACCTCAGCCCACGATACGCTGTTATCGACACCTTGGGCAATACCATCGTACCTTTTGGTAAATATGAAGCGATAGAACCATTCGTAAATGGATATGCTATGGTTGATATAAAGGCTCCCGGCAAGAAGGATGATTATGATGATGAAGGAGCCATTGACGCTCGGGGTAACCTCCTGTTCAGGCGACCCGCTTCAGCGCCCGGTTATATAAGCGGCGATTTTCACCAGGGCTTCGCCGTCGTCAACCTCGAAAAGGAAAGAAGTTATGAGGGGTACATCAACCGGCAGGGCCGACTCGCGTTGGACGATACCAATTATGTGCGGTGCACCGATTTCTCCCGCGGCCGCGCTTTCATCAGGACAGTTGAAGATAAATACTTCCTCATCGATACCACCTTCACCATCCTCAACAAAGAGCCTTTTGATGATGTGGAACAAGCACCCTTTACCGGCCTCTATGCCATTGTCAAAAACGGAGACCGCTGGGCTATTATCGATACCAGTGGCCGTTACATAATATCACCCTTGTTTCCTTCCATCGACAAGATCATCGGTAATTATTTTGTATACAGTTTCGATGAACCTCAATATACCCCCAGGCTGTTTGGGATCATGTCCCTCGATAGCCAGGCCCTCACCAATACCATCATCCAGCAATACCATCCTGCCGGCTTTATCAATGGATTGCTCAAGACTATCATCGATGGCAAGTCCACCTACCTCGATCGGCGGGGAAAGCAGGTATGGCAGGAGGCGCCCGATACTTCCCGCTTCTTGCGCAAACTCAATATCGACTATATCGGTAGTGCCCACTTCAGAGCCTATTCCACGTTGGGGCCTGATGGCGATCACCACAGTGGCGGATGGGCCACCAGCAATAATTTCCCGCAGAAGAAAAGGCTGCCCCTTTCCATTCCATCCAACCGCTTGTCCCTGCTCATCGATACCGCCCGTGTCGATACCTTTGCCGGCAGGTATTATGGCTTTTCCCTCTACCTCACCAATACCACCGCCGATACCTTTTTATTCCGCGGTCAGGATAGCCAGCTCTACATGAAGGTCCAGGCTCAGGATGAAAAGGGCCAGTGGAAAGACATTCAATATATGCCCGAAACCTTTTGCGGCAACAGCTACCATTGGCTGCGCCTTGAACCAGGGGCCTACTGGAAATTTGTGGTGCCCCATTATGAAGGTGAGTTCAATACCTCCCTCCGCGTCGAGCTCAAATACCCCGATCCGGCCAATTGCAGTAAAGAAAAGGTCCTGTACTCCCAGCCTTTCTGGGGCAGCATCAACCTGTCCCAGTTTACTGTTAAGGAGCCTTATTACTCCAGCGGTATCATCGACCCGTATATTGATTAGCAGTTAGTATATTGCTGTCCATGACTATCCAATACTGTTCCGATCTCCACCTCGAGCGGCCAGAGAATTATGCCTGGTGGAAGAAGAGGCCCATCCTTCCCGCTGCCGATACCCTCATCCTGGCGGGCGATATCCTGCCTTTTGCCGAAATGGACCAGTTCCCGGACTTCTTTCATTACCTGTCCGATCATTTCCAGGCTACCTACTGGCTGCCCGGCAACCACGAGTATTACGGCAGCGATATCCTCCACCGCAGCGGCCCCTTCCGCGAGGCCATCCGCCCCAATGTCTTCCTCCTCAATAACCAGGTGGAGCAATTGGAGGGTATCACCCTTGTCTTCTCCACCTTATGGTCCCACATCAGTCCGGCCGCGGAGTGGACCATTGCCCGTTACGTCACCGACTTCAGAGCCATCACCCATGGTGGCGAGCGTTATCTTCCCCTGCACAGCAACCGTCTCCACAAGGAATGTCGGCAATTTATTGAGACCGCCGTTGCTGCTGCGCCAACCTCCAAAATAGTGGTCGCCACCCATCATATACCCACCTTCCTCAATTATCCGGCTAAATATAAAAACTCACCAGTCAATGAAGCCTTCGCTACCGAGCTCCATGATTTTATTTACCAATCATCCATCGATACCTGGATCTTTGGCCATCACCATGTCAATACGCCGGAGTTCAACGTCGGTAATACACGGATGCTGACCAACCAATTGGGGTATGTGAAGCAAGGGGAGAATAGAGGGTATCGACAGGATGCGGTGATCAAGCCCTAGTCTGTTTTCCAATTATTACTTAGTTTGGATAAAATAGATGATTTAATGGTAAATTCACTACTGCTCTGATCTCCTCGTGCGAGCTGATAATTTCAAAAACATGATAGAATAGTTGAAATAGCATCACCTTGATGGAGAATAAAAACTTTAATTCCATTAAATTCGTATGGCTAACAAATAAAAATGAGTGTTTTTATTTGCATATTTTTATCAGCTGTCCCGCATTTTTCGTATGCTTGCATAGAATATTTATTTAACATACGTAATATTGATAAAAATGAGCTCACATTTTCTTAGCGGACTTAATACTCAGCAATATGGGCAACTAAAAGATAAACTCTTCAACACTCAATCTGGTAAATGTTTTATTTGTGAAGATATAATTGACCTAAACTTACATAATGGGTCTTTAGATATAGATCATGTAATGCCGCTTAAACTCGGTGGTAAAGATGATCCTATGAATTTTGCTTTAACACATTCCAGCTGCAATCGCTCTAAGCAAGATTCTAATTTAGAGGTTGCTAGGGTTCTGAAACGTTTTGAGAAAATAAAAGAAAAAGCGGAAAAGGATAACCGTGGTCCTAACCTGCAGGATATTCTCGCTACGGAAGGTGGTGGGAAATTTAAACTCAATTTTTCAATGTTTGATGGAATCATTCGTTATTCTCTTCCTCAGTTAGGTGATAACAGGGTTTATGAAGTACCAGTATATACAGATTACTTAAGTGATGACGAATATTTCTTCGTTCAACTTCCTATAGAATATATCTACCATGATGATGTTATTAATCCTCGCTCAATTGGAGATAATATATCAAAGTTGGTTAAAGAGTTTTATAACAAAAATCCACAACTTCAGGTATCACTGGGATGGGTTGAAAATCAAAATGGTGATGGATCGGAAGTAAAAGTCTTTGATGGTCAGCATAAGGTTGCTGCTCAAATTTTGTTAGGCGTGCGAAAGATTCCTATTCGTATTTTCATTAACCCTGATAAAAACAGGCTAACGCTAACTAATTTCCATGCAGGTACTACTTTACGACAAGTTGCGTTTGATAAATCAGTCCAACGCCATTTAGGTAATACATTATATTCTCAAAGAGTTAAGCGATATCAGGTTGAACATGAATTGCAAGAAGATAATTTGTATTTTTCTGAAAGAGATTTACTTAATTATTTTAGAGGAGAATCAAAAGAGGTAAAGCGTTATATTCTAGATGCAATTCGGGATGCGATTACTTATAGTCCGGATAATAAGCTACGACAGTTTACAGAATTGGGGGGGCGAAGTAACAAATTACCAGTTTCTTATAGTACAATAGAGAAAACTTTCTACTCTTTCTTTATTCATCAAGATGTATTAATTACACCGATAGATCATAAACTTGAAGAAGGGGAGAACCCTCGAGAGTTAGAAAAAGATCAAATAACCGAGCTTATGAACATTGTAGCTGAGGAATTATTTATAGAGCATTTTGATGTTGAACTTGGTACCTATAGAATAGAAAATAGAATTCAGCAAGGGGAAAATATACCAATCAATCATTTACGAGCTTTGCGAATGGCCAAAGAAGAAATTATGTACACCTGGCTTCGATATATTTCGCAAATAATTAAGAACTATTATATTATGCATGGGAAACCCATCCAGGAGGATAAACTATTTCAATATAAGTTCGCTGAGCCACTATGGCAAAGAATTCGGTCCTTTATAAGGAATTTAGCTAACCTTCCACTTTGGATTAATAAAGAAGCTTCAAGTACAATTTTTGGAGGGAAACAAAATTATGGATTTTGGCAAACAATCTTTGAAAGCGGTAAGTCTCCTGCAAACGTCCAAGTTCTTTCAAAACCAATTGATTTAATGCAAATGATTGTTGAATAAGCTAGGATAATCAAGAATAAGCGATTAAATGTTTGTTTTTACTCTTAAATAATTGATAAAACCGGCGCACAAAACCAGCATAAATTTGGCATCCTCAAACATTATGGTGCAGTATTGTCTGAAGGAGAATGCCTTATTAGCCTAACAGCGTTTCATCGTTCTTCAACCGATTTGTCGCCTGCTTCCTGCTTCTTAAATGATTTGAAATCAAAGTTTTTCTTTTCCATTTTGCCAGTTTAAAGGTATATCACAACTCCCTAAGCGAAATGGTTGTCTTTGACTACCAGCCAGGTCGTGGACGAGAAGGCCCTTCGGACATGTTGAAAAGCTTTAAGGGCCATGTGCAGACAGATGGGTATAGCGGATACAACTTCCTGGATAAAGAGAAGGACATTACTTTATTCCATTGCTGGGCACACGCCAGGCGAAAGTTCTATGATGCCCTGCAAAATGACAAAAGCCGGGCAGAATGTGCGCTTGAACAGATACAACTATTGTACGCAATTGAAAGGACTGCCAGGGATCAATCCCTCGATGTGCAGCAAACCTTAGCGCTACGGCAACAAAAAGCTGTTCCCATCCTCAATGCCTTGCATAGCTGGATGAAGAAGACTTACATAGAAACAACGCCTAAAAGTGTCATTGGAAGAGCTCTAGCCTATAGTCTGAAATTATGGAATGGTCTGGCAACCTATACAACCGACGGAAAACTCAACATCGATAATAACTTAGTAGAAAATGCCATCCGGCCGGTTGCTATCGGAAGAAAAAATTACCTCTTTGCCGGATCTCATGAAGCCGCTCAAAGAAGCGCCATGCTTTATTCCTTATTTGGTACCTGCAAGCTGCATGGTGTCAATCCTTTTGAATGGATGAAAGACGTCTTGCAAAAAATACCCGCCTATCCTGTCAACCAGGTAGCACAACTTCTCCTACATAACTGGAACAAATAAGATTGGGTACTTCCCCGGAGGGATACTCTGCAATTTAGTTTCAGGCATTCCTTTTTAGTCTAAATACCAATCGGCCAACAAAACCTGGATCTTTGGCTATCAACATGCCAATACGCCGGAGTTCAGGGGCGGCAATACCAGGATGTTTACGAATCAATTGGGGCATGTAAAGCGGGGGGAAATAG
The DNA here is from genome assembly GCF_003555545.1 of Paraflavitalea soli. GTDB lineage: Bacteria > Bacteroidota > Bacteroidia > Chitinophagales > Chitinophagaceae > Paraflavitalea > Paraflavitalea soli. The sequence goes on from NZ_CP032157.1 coordinate 7,957,118, forward strand.
GGGGGATCAGGGGGGTAATGCGGTAACTCTTTAAATTTATTGAGCAATGATCAAACGTTAAGCACTACAAGCAAATGGCCTTAAATCCTTGGTTAGAAGATGATATAATAGATTGGGCATGAAGTGGTCAAGCCATTAATCTGAATGTTCAGAAGCAGCAAACTTGAATCCTAAGTTTTATTAGTTATTGCTCCGGGTCAATAACTAATAAAATTTTCTCCGTCGAAACTTTTGACTCTATTTCATTTGTGATAATATGATTCTTATACTATGTTCATCGCTAACTCCTTTTACACTTTCTGTCAACAATTTATAAGCATCTGTTCTAATTTCGAGGCTCATACCTTCTTCTTTATGAGTTAGTGGATCAGCTTCCTCCTTAATTTCAATAGAAGAACAAAAAGCTATCAGCTTATCGCTAATTTCATCTGGATCAATAGTATTGAATGCCCGTTTAAGTTCTTTAAAAGTGCTATCTGTCAACCAAATTCTAACATACCCTATTCTAACAGCTTCACCAATTACAGTGAATAAATAAACATTGGGATCTATTGGCGATGGTATATCAAAATACGGTTGAATTTTTGCACCGGCACTCGTGGTTATAGAATATCGCTTTTTTCCCGTTTTTTTTTCATAAATCCAAAGATTTACACTCCTCTTTCTGCTTCCTCCTCCAACTGTTTCTCTCCATTCAGCAACATATTCTTCAGGGTTCGGTTCTAACATTTCCTCTTCGAAATATAAAAACTGCCTTAATGATTCTTGCCATAATAACCAACCTGTTCTCATTTCAACTTCTTGCTCAGTTGTATTCTGCGATGCAACCCTCTTTTTACGGTCTTTTACAAGTTGTGAATATTGATTTAATAGATCAGCCATTGCTTGATTAGGATCTTTGGTGTCAGGAATTCTAATAGAGCGAGTTAAAGAAGGATGCATTTGTGTTGTGCCATAAACATTTGCTAAATCAGAATTAGATCTATAGCATAACATTTTTTGTTCAAGCCCCATATTATTATGTATAATATCGATGTCCAAATTGCTCCATCCCTTTTCGGGGATATTTTTTGCTTTACAATATACGTATGACCAATCTCCTTCCTCAAGCTTACGTCCCATCATATGTGCAACTTTAATACCTAAATATTTTTGGACAAGGCTGTGTTCGGTCTCATTAAAGGCTGATAGAGTCCTGGGTCTTGACATGTTGAATTATTTTGGAAACAATATTTCTAAAATTATCAAAAGACAAATTTATGTTATTACTTATTATTTGGTGTGCGATCCACTCTGAATATAGTTTTCTAAAATCTGTTTCAGGGGTTCGTTCTACATGTATAAAATTTAAAGTATAATCAGACTGTTTTATTTTTTCCTTAACAAATTCCTCAACAGAGCTTATTACTACAGAGCTGTTTTTTATTAAGATATCTTTTTGGCAATGCAAAATTAAGTCATATCCTACGGCATTATCAGAAACATACATCTTAAAAGTTCCGTGCTGTTTGTCAAATATCTGTGCCTTGCTAATAAAGAATCCTGCATTATATAATGCTTCTCTTATTGAATCCCATATTTTTCCTGAGGAATTGTGAAAGACAATTGTTAGCCAGGAATTGTCTTTGAGTACTCTACGCATTTCTTTAAAACTATCGGTCATGAGAGTTTGATAATCCTCAATAGTTTTTTCTTGTATCTTATTTACAATTGCTTCATTTTTATTATTTGTAAAGGCTTGCAGCCAGCTTTCCCATAGAAAGTTCATTTCAGAATAATTGATATTTGAACCAAATGGCGGATCTGTAAAAATATAATCTAGTGATTTATCTGGGATATGATCCAAATGAGTCGCACTACGAACGCTTATGTGCCTTAATATTGAGTTTTTCCTTGTTTCCTCTAAATGGTAAGCTATTGTTTCAGATTTTCTTTTAAATGTTCTAAAAACATTTTGCTCATTCATGATTTGAGGAACATTATAATTTGCAGTATTGCTGCTACCTCCCCAAAACCTGAATTCGGAAAGAACCGAAACTCTTTGATATAGTGAGGTAAAAGTCCACAGGAGCAAGGGGCGAATTTCTAAATTGTCATGATTAATGCAAGCATGCCATATTTCAGACAAGGCTAATAATGCTCTATGTGTATATAGTTTATCAACGGAGTCTAATCCGTGATTAATGGGTTGATTTGTATTTACTCCGATTGGGAATTTGTTGGTTGGATACCATTTATCAATCTTTATTTTGTCAATTTCTTGCAGCTTTTTAAAATCGTACTCTTTAGGCTGATGTACAGTATCTTTCAGTCCTTTATCACAGCATTTATAGCCGATCTGAACAGGATAAAGCCTTGTTCGTTTCAATTTCCCTTTTTTAATGAGGCCGTGACAATGAGGACAATTAAATGTAGAAAGGATTTTGCTTTCCTTATAAGAGGGTTTTTCGTCCCTCGCCACATCCCAAAGAATGAATTCTTTATCGCACTTGTCGCAAGTAAGTCCATAACTCCAAACCGTATAATTCTGAATGGCGAGTTCGTTGCATTTTTCACATTGGGTTAAGTAAAGCTGTTTTTCTAATTCCGCTAATCTTTCTAAGACTTCCTTTATTGCTTCTCTATATTCTTTCGCTGAAAAGGAAGTTGTAAAATTCTTAGCAATGAAAACTGCAGCAGGTGAGAGATCTGAAAGTATAACGTTACGTTTTTGTCTTATCGCAGCTAGTCCCGTCATTCCTGAACCACAAAACGGATCTAACACAACGTCGTTCTCTTTTGTATAATATTTTATAAGCGTTTCAATTCCCTGGGGAGGTACTTTAGTGTGATATGTATGTGCATCATATGCATAAGAATTCTTTCCAGCTATTATTGAATCGGCATATGGGTCTGCAATTTCGCCTTCATTTGTGTTAAGCAGATCCTTTATGTCAGGATTTTGAGTTAGAAAATCTTTTATATCGAACATAGTAACCAAAACTTTATGACATGAAAAATAATGTAGAATTGAATTAACTAACAAAGAAATAATTAAAACGAATTCAGCATCCTTAAAGAATATGGTAAAAATAAGCCATAATCCATTAATAATATGTGATTTAAGTCCTCAATCTGGAAACGTGTAATGAACTTCTAGGAAAACTTATAACACGCCTGTCAGGCAAATCTTATCTGTGGTAAATTTATGGACTCCATATTCGAATAATTGATCTCCTAAAGCTAATTATTGTAAAAAGTACTCTTCAGTCTCCTTATCCTCACAATAAATATAACACTCCTTCATACCATGTGTCATCAACGTCTTGTAAGTGTTTTTTGCCCTTTTTTCTCGATCTTATTTAGGATTATACTTGTTACATCCAGTCCTTTTTCATGGGCTAGCAAAAGGGCAAAGGAGAATATGTCGGCCAACTCTTCTTCAATCTTTTCCTGCTTTGTTTCTTCGGCCGATTTCCAAAGGAACGCTTCGAGGAGTTCGTTGGATTCTATACTAATGGCAATTGCTAGGTCTTTGGCATTGTGGAATTGCGCCCAGTCTCTTTCCTCGCGGAACGCCAAAAGTGCATCAGTAAGGGTTTCTATATCGGTCATACGTCTACTTTGCTTGACTAAATTTTTAGTCTCCAAATGTAATTAATATAACTGGCTTTTAATTCGAAGAAGAATTTAGTGCTACTGACTGATTGTCAATTAATAATGACTGACGGTAGGCAAAACTACTTTCATGGAAAAGTGGAGAAAATTATTTGATAAGCAAGATTTTCGGGTACTATTTTATCTTAAGAAATTGAGAATTACAAGAAGGAAAAGAGCTTGAGCGTAAAACAGTTTCATTGGAATTTTCAAAACCAACAAAGGCCGCAAAATGCGGCCTTGCTGTCCTCCTTTCCTGGCTGAGTGAAAGATGAGGGTACGGATTAAGACAGAAATGACTCCCACGGTTTGGGTCTTGCGTCACGGTAAGTTTTCCCCACGATCCCCCATGGATGAAGGAAACCCTCCGTCTTAACTAAAACCTTACCTGTGGGGAGTCTGTTTCTGATTTCCCATTGTTCTCATCGCCTGTGCAAAAAGTTGTGTGTAGGTTGGGTATATAAAATAAAAAAGGTGTAGGCCTCAACTTATGGTCTTAGAGGCCGGGCAGGCCCGATCACGCATAAGAGAGAACCCACACCAAAAAGGTAGTGGGCTCTTGCTTCTCTTCCCGTGATCTTGAAATGTTGCCCTTTTCTAAGACAGGAATTAAAGCGAAAGCATCAATATATTTAATGACTTCGCAAAGATACTCATTAGAGTATCGAAGTGTAAATATAGTGTATTTGCTTTATAAAAGCTCCTTATTCGTCCCGGTCTTATTAGGGGTGGTTTAGGAGACCCGGATTTATTTACTTTAATCCATGAACGGGAAGAAGAAATCAAAGGAACCCAAGACTTTATTAGAGGATCAACAAGAAATCATCCAAAAAATTGGTGATCGTATAAAAGAATTGCGGATAAGTCAGGGCCATACTTCCTCCGAAAAATTTGCCTTCGAGAATGAAATAGACCGTGCCCAGTATGGAAGGTATGAACGGGGAACGGATATGCGCATCAGCACACTTGTTAGAGTACTGCGGGCTTTGAACATAGACATAGAAACCTTCTTCAGCGAGGGCTTCAAAGATAAAAAGTGAGCCTGTTGATACAGATCGGAAAGTAAAGGTAGTATGAGTAATCTACAGACCCACTACTTAAGTATCTTTTAATACCTGTCAATAACTGATTAATAATCAATTCGTAACATTTCTCCCACTTCATCTTTAATTTAACCTTTTCGCCACATCAGCAAAGACTTTACTAACTTGAGCTCCTCAAAAACGCAGTTCAGTTGTCAAGAAAAGCTTGACAACTACAATAAGCAGCAAGCCATAGGGCTGTATCAATCCAATGAATTACACCCCAGGTAGTTTATTAATGGCATCTCTTAATTGTCAAGTATTGCTTGACAGTTCATCTCTAATTAGATATACCCCTGGAGAGAAATTCTAATGGTTCTCAGGGGTAGTTTTCAGCACTTCCAAAATGAAAGTTTCAGTCTATTACCACCGCTGGCTTTCAATTCAATGTACGTGGCTGTCCTCAGGAGTAGGTGCAGATTTTGCACATACTGAATGTTCACACAAATGGATAGTTTTTATAGCTCTTAATCACCAATAAATAATCTTTGCTTCTTCTCTAAAAACAAAAAGCCCCGCATAAAAATGCAGGGCGTCACTAATCAAATTCGTTAACCATTAAACCTTATCCTTTTTATTATAACAACTAAACCGTGCGATTGTACTAAACCGACTACCAACTATTTTTTTAAAAATCCGGGAACAAAAGACGCTTATTGTATAAAGCAAGCGACTACAGCAGCCAGAGCAGTGCAGCCAGAGTAACAGCCAGAGCTGCCAATCGCCGCAACCCCATACCCGCATCCGGTCAACTGAGCAGACCAATCGATACCTTCCTTTCAACCCATTGCTCCCCAATGCCACCAGCACCCCTCCCCGCCAATCCTCCTCACTGCGCCCCTGCACTCCCGCTCCCGCCCACCACAGCTACGCACTTCGCCTCCTTCTTCCTAAAAACATCAAAAAACTGCCACACAAAGATATTGCGGCATGCCAGCCCACCCTTTCACACCATGTCCCGCATCCTCCTCCACGTCTCATCCCTAAAAGCCCACCCATCCCAACAAGCAGGCCGCAAAAAGGTACGGCATAAAGCGCCTGTACCAACCAGCAGCGTCCCGGCGCAAACAGATCATATCCACAGCCACCCCAGGTACCGCGCTCAGGCCCTTTCCACACCCACCCACCACGGTGTACATCACTTGCGCCGGGCAAGCCTGCACCAGCTCCACCTGTAATTCAGCTTCACCAACCCACCCATTTATTCCGCGTTCCTTTTTGCCTTGCGCTCATGCCGCAATGTCCGCTGCGTGCAGCTTTTGCTGTTATTTTTTAAATATTAAATGTTTTAGTATGAAGTATTACCTCGTTGCGCGTACCACCTGTGTTATGGTGGGCATTGAACAGTGCCGCATCTTCGTTGTCCGCAGGTCTCAGTGCGCGGCTTTTGAAAAGGCCTTTGCCGGTTACATCCTGCTCGTTGCCTCCAGTGCGCAGGCATTGCCGGCCGCGCCGGTCATCGTATATAAAAAGGGCCCCCAGGCCCTTTCCCTTTTTTCCCGCGTAGTATCCTAAAGGAAGACACAAACCAACTCAATCCATCGAAGCAAACCCATTCTCCAGGCGCATCCAATGCCACCCCTCCCCAACGCTCAACCGGCTACTCATCAATCGAAGCATACGACTGCCGCTTCCCCGCCTTCGATCGCATCCATCCCACAAATCCCACCCATCCCAGTTCAGATAACGGGTTCTCGTAGTATCGTCCTCAACTTCCCCGCCTCCACCTTCCTGAAATCACTCAGGTAAATTTCATGGTGCAGCCCGTTTTGCCGCAATCCCCTTTCCTCCATAAAAGCCTTCATCACCTGCAGGCTCACCGGCTCCTGGTCAAAAGGTCCCACATGCAGCATTTGCACACAAGTGCCTTCTTTCATTTCAAGGAACCCGATCTCCGATACCAGCACGATCCCTTTTTTCTGCAGCACCACATCTGCCGCCATAGCCACATCTTTCTCCGATACAAATTCCGGCAGCCGGATCAGCAACCGGTATTCCCATTCACTGCGCGCTATCTTTGTCGGTGCTTCCTCCATCCTTACCCCCGCATATCTTACCTGGTCGTACCACCATTGCCCTTCCAGTTTGGCTACCACAAAATCTTTACCCCTCCCTTTCCAGGCAAATTTGATCGTATAGGCCGTTGCATACAACGCTTCAATTCGTGCAGCAAACCCTGGCCCCGAAGGATCACCCTTGCCACAGATCGAAAGGAAAGAAGCCTGCTCAATAGTTACCAGTTTCGGTTTTGCCTTGGCCGTATAATAAGCCTTGTACTCCTTGCTGAGATCCAGTTTTTCCATTGCTGATTATTTTTATGTCCCAAAGAAAGGATAGGGCTGTGACAGCCCTATGTCAGCAGGAGTATGACTAATTATTTTACTCTCTTTCTAATGAAAGCAAAATGCCGTCTTTCTCATGGTTACGAAGGAGGTCGAAGCTCTCATTCGCCATTGGCGTGAATATTTGGTGAAATACTTTCTCATTTTGTTCATCTTTCAATATGAAAATAATGTCATAAGACATGGCGTTGTAGCCGATTCTCTGTATGGTATAAATCAATTGCCGATGCTCTCCGGTATTGGCCAGATATATAGAGTTGCTATTGATTAAAACCCTTCTCTGAATACTTCCGGCTATATCTGCGTTGACATCATGAAAGGTTAACTTCCAATATCCTTCAAATATCTTCTTGGCTGATTTCTCCTTTAAACTTGTTAACTCATTCTCAGTTTTAGACTTTTCTTGTTTCATGATCGAAACTTGCTTGGTAAGTTCTTCATTCAAATTGCTGAAGGATGATTCCTTTTCAATCAGCTCCAACAAAATGTTCGTTCTTGCTGAATAATCCTTTCTAAGTTCCATGTATTTGCTCAACGATATAGAACCATTTTTTGATATGGCCAGAGATATGCTACTTCCCCATTTATTCACCCATGCCTGAAAAAATTGAATCCCATACCGTACAAAAGGAAATACGAACACATACACAAGGGCAGACGCCAAAGGCATCCAAAAAAAATACTTCACAGAACTATACTGCCGGACTAAATCAATCTTAGATTTAAACCCATCAGCAACCAACGCCTCATTGCTATAAAGAAGTACCCCAAATACCACCTCCCAATTAATAACCAGCCAGGCGATTAAAAATGAAGAGATCAGAGGACTTTTCACCCTAAATTCTATTTCTTTAAAAAATTCTGAAACGTTAATCATAATACTTTTAAAACGAGTGAATCCACTTTTTCAACTACTGCGCCGAATCCCACCCATCCCAGGTTCAGACGAAAAAGCCCCGCACTTCCGCGCGGGGCTACATTCATAGGAACCGGATCAAAAACGGAGCGAAGCTATCTTTCTGGTTGGTTTTCCGTTACGGCCTGACTCACCGTACCGGCTACCGCGCCGGCCACCGCCAGGTAGCCCGCCACCTTCACTACAATGGCCGGCAGCGCCACCGGCGTAGTTAAGATTGCTGCACTGGTAGCCGCCAACACCAGGCCCCAGTTCCGCAGCTTTACGAAAAAGGGAGGCGTAGGCGATTGCATTCTTTCTTGTATACTCATAAAATGCCATTTTAAAAATGAACGATTGGATTTCAATGGCGGTACCTGCCAACAACCAACAGCTACCGCTAATACCTAAAAGCCCCCACTCCCCCTATCTGCAGGTATCCCAGGCACGAGCCTGTGTGGGTGAGTGCCTGGCGTGCACTCCGTCCCCTGTTATTCCCCGTTGTAAAGGGAAGCAGTGGGGGCTGCGCTACCAATCATTGCCACGTTGCAACATGTCACCATATATCCATCAGGAAGATCGGCCACTTCCGCCCGATGAAATGTTTTTTGCTTTTTTACCGATGGGAGGAGTATTCATCGTTGCCAGGATATGCAATGCCTCACCAGCTTGTCCGCCCATGCGATACGCACGGCCGTTCACCACCTGGTAAAAAGCAAAGCCCAGCGCCATTATCAAGGGCAGCTTACGGGTTGGTACAAGCCCTACCCGCAGCCTGGTCCCAACTGGTTCACTGATCGGCAGGAATTCACTGTGCACCGTTTCCAGTGTAAACCGTTCCCGGTCAAAGTCCACAGCTGCAACAGCTGCCGTGAAACCAATATGCGTATAACTGCCGTCATAGCTGATCCGCTCCTGGGCTGTAAACGCCGGAATATCCACCGTCCAGCAGTCCGCTTTATTACTTACCACATGCGATAGGTGCGATCGGAATACACGATAGAAATGACACTTGTCAAAAAAGTCAAAGCCCTCCAGCATACTGATGTCTCCGTCCTGTATCCTGCGCTCTCCGCGGCCGTTCACCTTATCTCCCTGGATCACTTTAAGCATACGGGCATTTAACCGGCCCGCACGGCTTTGTTCCTTATGGTTCAGCAGCAGGCTGCCAAATGCTGCCAGTAATACTCCGCTGCCTGTAGCGGCCAGCTTAAACTCTGCTGCACTTTCTTTTGCCCTGGGCGACAGCGACCGCACTTCCGTTGTTTTGTTTTTCATCGTGTATAGTTTTAAAATGAATGAATGTAATCGACACTAACGTCGCATCACAAACGTACAACTATGGGCATTACTCCTCATTCAGAAATGTCCAAAATGTCATTTTTTACCAATTTGTCCGGACAATTTGGTAAAAAATGACAATAACGACCAAAACGACCAGCCGCAGGCACCGCAATTCAAAAATTGAATTACGTTTGTGTAGCAAGGTGAGAATGCAGGAAAATAATGAGCAGGAAGAAAGAACGAACAGTGCACACCCGACGATGGAAAGAAAAGAGCGGCACAATACTAAGACGGTGTATGGACGGTGCATCGATATAGCATGGATATTCCATAGATAGAGTATCAAAATAGCGTACCAATAAAAAATGACCGGCTTATGCGATAATAAGCAGGGACTCTGGCGCCCCTCTTACAACGCAGCAGCCCGTACATAGCCGCAGCACCGCGGGTTGCGGCAGTAGTTACAATTCCAAACCTATAAAAACAAAAACAATGGCAAAACAAGTAAGCCCACTCATCAAACTGAGGGGCACCATCGACGACTTGAATTTCTATGTCTCCGAAGATGGATTCATGGCCAGGGCAAAAGGAGGCGTGAGTGCCGAACGCATCAAAAATGATCCGAAGTTCAACCTCACCCGCCTCAATGGTCTTGAATTCGGAATAGGAGGGAGGGCCGGTAAATCCTTACGCCTGGCCCTCAAAAGCGAGCTCTCAAAAATTGCTGACAAGCGACTTACCAGTCGCCTTACCAAGACAATGATCGCCATCCTGCAAACCGATCCAGTCAACGACTACGGTGAACGCAGGGCCGAGAATGGCGATCTTTCACAGCTCGCTGCTTTCGAGTTCAATTCCAAACTGCCTTTCAATACAGCTTTTGAACCGCAGTTTAGCCTCAGTCTCAATCGCGCTACAGGCCAGGGGGCCATCAACCTGCCGGCGTATACTCCCCAGGTTGATATTATATCTCCTGATGGGTCCACCCATTACAACCTGTTCGCGGCTGTAGTGCCCGTCAACTTTGCTGTCGAGACCAACACCGCCTTTCGGCAAAGCACCGGCAACCTGCCTTACGACAACAACCCGGCTACCGCCACTACACTCACCATCAACTTCCCGGCCAGCAGCCCCGATCCCATTTTTGTGGTACTGGGCATCGAGTTCGTGAAGATTGTCAATGGTAAAGTGTATGAACAAAGTAAGGCGCAGAACGCACTGCAGATCGTAGCAGTCGATGTACCATAACAGGCCTCATACAGGCATGCCAATACGGAACCGGGTTCGTCCCGGTTCCTTTCTATTAATTACAAATTCAATAATGTATGAAACCGAAAAAGATAACCAGGGTCACCAAACGCTGCATTCCCGGCGTCACCCTCCACCCCCGTGAAGGATATTACCAGGTCCGTCACATTGGCCTCACCCCACAGCGCGTTAAAACAGATCCTGCTTTTGCGCCCACCAGGCGCCAGGCAGCCCGGTTCGCCCACATCATAAAATGTGCAAAAGCCATTGCCGATGCCCTCCTTCCCCAAACCAACAAACAGCACATCATGCCCCGGCTTATTGCATGTTTGCGTAAGTCCGTCAGCAACGAACAACTCCTTTCCCCAGAGCTTGCAGTCAACCAATGGGAAGCCCTCCGGCAATTTGAATGCAGCCAACAATATCCCTTACACAAAGTGTTGAAGCTTGATTACCCATACACCGTAGATACCTTACAGCCCAAGTGTACATTGGTATTGCCTGCATGCATACCAACAGCCGTGATCGAATCACCACCTGGCGCTACCTATGCCAGGATAGTAGCTATACAGGCTTGCCTGGATCTGCAACAACATACCATCCAACGCACTATGGCACACACCACCATCTTTCCATTGAAACCCCTGCACATCCGGCCTGCTGCATTGATAACCGAAATCAATAGTCCCAATGGTACCCACCATTTCCTGGCCCTGTCAATCCAATGGTATGCGCGCCATAATAGCAATAATACATTGCAACCATTGTCCCTACCCGTCAGTGCTGCGATCATAAAAACCTGGATCTCCTGAAACGGTTAAAGAACTTTAACAAATAATCTTTAATTTTTTTAGCCTGCCCTTGATGGATATTTAAAAAACATATATTAGCTTTGGTTGCAGTATATCGTTATACAGTTAAGGCATTCCACACACGCATTCCTCAAAAAAGTATAACGGTTATCGTTCATTTACTTCTCCAGGATTTTGTGCATCAGTTTAGTCCCATGTAATCATTTTTTCCGGGTTGCAAAAACCTTCTATTACCTCCATTGGATAGGCTGCTAACCATGTTCCTATAACGAACGGGTGGCTATAGGACATTTGCATCCGGGCTTAACTAAAACTTGCTAATAATGAACAACGATGAAAAATACCTCCATCGCGTCATTCATCCCAGGCACATCCAAATCATATTGGACATGGACAGTCGTCAGGCGCGGCGCGAATTAAAAGAGATTCGGGAAAGCCTGGGCAAAGAAGAGCACCAATACATCATCCTGAAAGAGTTTCTAAAACATTCAGGCCTTCAATTGCAATCTGTCCTTTCCTTATTAGGGTGGGGTAATACGTAACCCCAATACAAAAAAATAAAAAATAATATATGGAAATAACTAATCCTTACATCTCAATAGTAGCAGCGTCCATCCAAATGCCTACAATGCCCAATAGGCAGGCGTGTGTTGCCTGGAAGGTAAGAAGGCAGTTGAAGTAGCTGCAGGCGAAACGATCGTTCGACAATTCGTTTCCATTTCCTTACTCCTTTTTTTTAGTACAATTAGTAGTATTCGTTCAAATTTCCTGGAGATCATCGATAGTAATCCTCTCCAGTATAATAGGGGGTTCCTGCATGCGGAACTTCCTATTATTCCTTGCCTTGTCCTCCATTACCTAACAAGAAAAACAATCTGTATGCGATTTTCAAAACCCAAACAATTCTGGGCCTGGTTCCAGCGCAATAAAGAATCCTACGAGCAATTACGGACCGCTTCCTCCGCAGAAACCATCTATCATATGCGCGAAATGACCATGCACCTCAACGCGTATGGCCGCTACATCAATGCAGAGATATATTGGCAGAGCGATAAAGGGCGCGAAGCAACCGTCCTCGTATTTACTACCTACGCCCGCCCCCGCGATTTTCGCAAGGTCGGACGTTTGGTCGCCTGCGCACCCCAAATTCCCGGTTGGCGTTTCCTCGAGCTGGATCCCCCGCGTCCAATCGACTTCTTCCTCGAAGAAGACTACGGTCACCTCAATTTCGATCCCTTCAACCTATGGTTCCTGCCCCCCGATCCTGTCACTGCATTAGATAAGTACAACCTCGATCTTTACATAGATAATTATGCCGACCTGACACCGGATCACGAAAACGCTGCAAGAGCCGTTGTATACAATTTGCTGGGAGAAAAAGTATACGGACTAAAATTAAGGCGCATCGATCTTGCCCGTGTATGCGATCTGCCAAAAGAATACAGGGGCGATCTGGTCAACCTGCAACAAATACCCGAATACGTTCAATTACAGGACACGGCCGATTATTATATCGATCAAACCGGCAACCTAAAGAAATACCGCCCCAATACCTGATCTCCCATGATTTTTAAAAAAAGAGAATTGGTGTATGGAATAAATTCCATCCCCTCTTTGCTTATTGCTGGGTTCATTAAATAACCTAAAAAAATAATAAAAAGATGTATGGAATTAGTAAACAACTTCATCTCAATAGTAATGATTCCTTAAAAAGCATGGTTAGCCATTCAACCATATCCTTTCTTCCTTCTTCCTTTTCTCAGCTTCAATATATTGTCAGGTGTCATGTTTCCTTGGTGAAGCATTGTTTAGTAGCAAGCGTTCATTTTCTTATTTTATTCTTTCCTCTTCTTTCTTGGTAAGGCCTTGGTTAGTAGTAACTGTTCAAATTTTATTTTAGTTTCTTCACGTCTCCTTGGTGGAAGCACTGATTAGTAGCATTTTTTACCTTATTTCCCCGCCTTGTCCCCACACCAATGCCCTGATCCCTGTCCGCAAGACTTTGCCGTTACACCAACGGCAGGCATACATACACATTGGAGAAGCGTGCACCCCACCAGCCACCCCACGAGCATCAAAACAACCATGTCAGGTGAGAGGGTTAGTTCAACCAGTGCCAAAATAAATCCATCGCGGCACCCCTCCTGGCGAAAGCCTTAATACACTGATAAAAGAAAAGCGCCCCCAGGCGCTTTTTTTATATCCCCATCCAGGCCTCACCACCAGCTTACACAGTACACCCCCGGTCTCCCAAAAAAATATAGAAATTTCTTATGGAATCCTGATGCATCTACATCTTAATATAGAACCCGGCAGCAACGAACCTAGGATCTCGGCCTCCCGAAAAAAAATGTAGAAAGTTTATATGGAATCCGCTCGATCGTACATCTTAGTATAGACACAGCAGCAACAAACGTTCAACCCCCGAAACGCCCCAACCAATAGTAGCAGGATTTGTGTTGCCTGGAAGCTAATTAAGCAATGGAGATCACAACAAGCGCATTACGACCATTGAACCATACCTTTTCATCATTTTCTCATTCGCCTCATCCTTTTTAAGTCTCTCTTGATTTATTCATAGCTTTTCATTTATCACTAGTTGGTGAAAGCCCTCTTTAGTAGCACTTTTTCATCTTTCCGGGAGAATCGTTTGATAGCAACCATTCTCCATAAGAGGGAGCTCTTTGGGCAGAGCTTCCTCTTATTTCCACTCGGCTCATTATTCAAACAATACAAATAAGCCAACCCCGTTGGCCTCAACTTATACCAGGTCCCCAAAAAACAAAACAGCCGGCTCATCACCGGCTGTTTCTTCTATATACTGGATTCTGTATTCTGAATTCTGTATTCTGTATTCTTTCTTTCTTTCCTACTTATTATTCTTAAAATCCCCCCGTTTCCACGCCTTGATAAACTCTCCCCACGCAAATGGGTTAAAGATATTCTGCGGAGGCGCCTGTCCATAATACGTTGCCCGGCGCGCCCCGTTCTGCAGCAGCATATTCGAGTTCTCACCTCCATCACGCGGCAGCGTCTTCGCCAGCACACGCCGTTTGCTTTCGTCATTGTTCTTACGCGCCGTTTCCAGGTCATCATCCGGCACCGGCACATTCACAAAATCCCGCTCAAACTGCTCCTTCGTAGGCCGTGGCTTGATGATCGTCACCGGCAGGTACTCCGCATCCGTCACCATCAGTTGCAACAGGCTGTATTGATTGCCTTCCAGGTCCCGGGGGATCTCTGCCAGCTTGGGTTTATAACCGATAGAAGTGAATTCGATAATATCCCCTTTCTGCACCACGATCGAGAACACACCCTGCTCATTCGTCTGCGTACCCCTTTTCTCCCCTTTGATCGTAATACTCACAGAAGGGATGCCTTTCAGGCTGTCTGCTGTCATCACCACACCATACAATTGAACAACAGAATCCTTGAGCTTTTCGAATTGGGCGTTGGCCAGGAACGGAAAAGCTACAGCAAACAAAACGGCGAGTAGTAAATGTCTCTTCATGCGGTTCAAATATACAGACTATGAATAAATACTTTCAACAAAATCAGCCCGCTATTGGTTAATTTTGCAGTAAACTGTTTCATTTTAACAAAACACTTAGATGATGACCCCCGACAAAGTTTTAGAGGCTTTGAGTAATGTGCAGGAACCTGATCTTGGAAAAGACATTGTGACACTTAATATGGTGAAAGATATTGTCATCGATGGCAATTATGTTTCTTTCACCGTCGTGCTCACCACCCCCGCCTGTCCCATGAAGGACATGATCCGCATGGCCTGTGTCAACGCCATTAAATTGTTATTAAACAAGGAAGCTACCGTAGTCGTCAACTTTACATCCAATACCACCACCAACCGCAGGGATACCCGCGCCGTACTGCCCAATGTCAACAACATCATTGCCGTCGTAAGCGGAAAAGGCGGTGTAGGCAAATCCACCGTAGCTGCCAACCTGGCACTGGCCTTTGCAAAAAAAGGAGCCCGCGTAGGCCTCATGGATGCTGATATTTACGGCCCCAGCGTGCCCATTATGTTCGGCGTAAGGGGCGAAAGGCCCATGATGAAACAGGTCGAAGGACAGGAAAAAGGCATGATCGTACCCCTCGAGCGTTACGGTATCAAGCTCATGAGTATTGGCCTCCTCGTCGATGAAAAGAACGCGGTCGTCTGGCGCGGTCCTATGGCCAGCAGCGCCATCAAACAGTTTGTGACCGACGTTTTTTGGGACGAATTAGACTACCTCTTTATTGATATGCCCCCCGGCACCGGTGATATCCACCTCACCCTCCTCCAAACAGCCCCCGTCACCGGCGTGGTCGTCGTTACCACACCCCAGGATGTCGCCCTGGCTGATGCCAAGAAAGCCATTGCCATGTTTGGACAGGCCCAGATCAAGGTTCCCCTCATCGGTCTCGTGGAGAACATGAGCTACTTTGTACCTGCCGAGCTGCCCAACAACAAGTACTACATTTTTGGCAAGGAAGGCGGTAAGAAACTGGCCGACGAATATGAGATTCCCTTTTTGGGACAAATCCCCCTCGTCCAGTCCATCCGCGAAGGCGGCGACCTCGGTATCCCCGCCATGGTAGGCGATGATGCTATCACCAAACAGGCTTTCGAAGAATTTGCCGCCAATACCATCCGCTCCATTTCCATGCGCAATGCCAACCTCAACTCCCAAAAAGTTGCGGAAGTCATTGATTAAACTAAACGTTTTATTTATACCCCGGCCCTCTTCAGTTTGCATAAGTGGTTGACATATAATGCAATTGAAGCTGGGGAGGCCCGTATTGTAGTAGAATCCAGTGCTGCTTAAAAGATAGTAGGCCGTTTACAAGCATCGGGCTATTACAAAGATTGCAGGCTGCTTCAAGGTAACAGGCTGCCTATATCAATAATCAAAGCTACACCTGAGGAGGCGTGACTCGCCAAACCGCAAGCTGCGTAAGTCAATGATAAAGAGCGCAGAAATGAAATTGACGTCGTTGCGAAAGTAAAATAGAAGTGTGTTTTAATCAATAATCAAAGCTACACCTGGGGAGGCGTGGGCTGGCAGGCTCCCGCAATAAGCGGGAGAGCGATCGGGCCTGCCTTGATTTTTTGGTTCTTTTGCATCAAGGCAAAAGAACGAAGCGATCTGCATCAAGGCAAAGAAAGTGACAAACCTCTTGCCACAAAACTTGGATTATTTACCTTCGCGCCTGTTTCCATGCCAGCTTGATCTACGTCAAATCGCCAGTAAGCGAAAAGAAAGCTGCCCATGCCCCACCAGGAGGGCAGTCAGCCGGGAACATCACAATTATTTAAACCAAAACTAGCCCTGGGCATTGATCAGAAGCTGTAATCTTGATATATGAAAGGAACGAAAGAAGTAATCGAACTGGTTTTAATTGTAGCCCTCATCGTGAGCTGTCACGCCACCCGCAAAACCACCAACGAGGTGCAAACCACAGATAAGCCGAATACCTCAATCGATCTGCCTTCTTTCGACAAAGAAGCCCACCGCGGCGGCCGTGGCCTGATGCCCGAAAACACCATCCCCGCCATGCTGCACGCCATCGACCTGGGTGTCAACACCCTCGAAATGGATGCCGTGATCACCAAAGATGGCCAGGTCATCCTGTCCCATGAGCCATTTTTCAGCGCCGCCATCGCCACAAAGCCCGATGGTACCCGCGTCACCCCCCAGGAAGAGCGCAGCCTGAATATTTTCCAGATGACCTATGCCGAAACCCAGCGTTACGATGTGGGCCTGGCCGTCAACCCCGGTTTTAAGGATCAGCAAAAACTGGCTGCCACCAAGCCCTTGCTCAGTAAAGTGATCGACTCCGTCGAAGCCTATACCAAAAAGAAAAAGAGCACCCCTGTATTTTACAATATAGAGACCAAGACCAATCCCAGGACCGACAACCAATACCATCCCGCTCCCGAAGAGTTTGTAGAAAAACTGATGGCTGTCATTCTTCAAAAGCACATCGAAGACCGCGTTATCATCCAGTCTTTTGACTTCCGCACCTTGCAGATACTGCACACCAAATACCCCGCCATCAGGACCGCCGCCCTCGTGGCTGACAACAAGGGCCTCGAAGAGCACCTGAAGCAACTGCAATTCATCCCCACCATTTACAGCCCCCTGTATACCCTGGTCAAACCCGAACTGGTAACCCAATGCCACCAACAGAAGATCAAGGTTCTCCCCTGGACCGTCAACGACAAACCCACCATCGAAAAACTAAAAGCCCTCGGCGTCGACGGCATCATCTCCGATTACCCCAATTTATTCTAACAGCCTCCTCACCGAAGTAAAAGATTACCGACTGTCGACTGCTGACTGCCAATTGCCAATTGTCGGTTCGCGACTGCTGATTCGCGATTGCCTCATATTGCCATTTTTCCTTTTGTTGTATCTCAACCTTTATTGTCATCCTACCCTTTGGTTGTCATTCGACTCTTTGTTGGAATCCTGGCCTTTGTTGTCATCTCTCCCTTTCTTGTCATCCTACCCTTTGGTTGTCATTCCACTCTTTGTTGGAGTCCTGGCCTTTGTTGTCATCTCTTCAAGTGTTGTCATCCCTTCCTTTCTTGTCATCCCGACCGTAGGGAGGGATCTGCTATCGAAGCAAAACTAGTCCCACTCCGTCGAACCCATTTCCGCTTCACAGCTTAACTATTTCGTCAATATCTGAAGAAGTGATTTATGAACAATAAATAACCAGTGAGCAACAAGTACTCCGGGATACTGCATTGGAGAGATCCCCCAATCAGTCTGTTGCCAGCAGTGATCCGTTCCACAGCATAAAAAGCCTGTATTTAATAAGCAAAGCCGCACCGGGGGAGGAGTTGGCCCGCCAGGCCGCCCGGAGGGATCGGGCCTGGCTTGATTTTTTGGTTCTTTTGCATCAAGGCAAAAGAACGAAAAGAATACCTTTGCCCCATTTCCAAACCCATTCTATATGAATACCTCACTACAGGGAAAGACCGCCGTCATTGGCGGCAGCACACAGGGCATCGGCCTCGCCATCGCACAGGAACTGGCCGCCCTCGGCGCCACCTGCATCCTGCTGGCCCGCAATGAGCAGTCACTGCAGGCCGTCACCGCTGCCTTGCCCACACCATACCAGCAAACCCACAGCTATCAGGTAGCCGATTTCGCTCATCCCGGCCAGGTGAAGCAGGTCATCACTGCCATTGTAGCCGTTACCCCCGTACATATATTGATCAACAATACCGGTGGCCCGCCTCCTGGCCCCATCACCGAAGCCACCGGAGAGGCCTTCCTCGCTGCTTTCAACCAACACATTATTTGCAACCAGCTCTTGGTGCAGGCCGTGATCCCCGGTATGAAGCAGGCTGCTTATGGGCGCATCATCAATGTGATCTCTACCTCGGTGCGGATACCCGTTAAGAACCTCGGCGTGTCCAATACCATTCGCGGCGCTACCGCTTCCTGGGCCAAGACCATGTCCAACGAGCTTGCTGCTTTTGGCATCACCGTCAACAATATATTGCCCGGTTATACCAAAACCCAGCGCCTCGACAGCCTCATACAGAGCAATGCCGCGAAGCGCAACGTAGCCCCTGCCGTCATTGAAGAAGAGATGTTGAAAGAGATACCCGCGAAGCGTTTTGGCGATGCCGCAGAACTGGCCGCTGTTGCAGCCTTCCTGGCTTCCCCCGCTGCCGCCTACGTCAATGGTGTCAGCATCCCCGTCGACGGCGGCAAAACCGGAACCATATGATGAACTATATAAAGCTATCAAAGTCAGTTATTATTCAATAAGCGGTTCATCATTCATTCAAAGCAAAGGTGGTAACTGATGGACAATGATAAACGAGCAATGAATAGGCCGTTCATTTAACCACCTAAAGCTAAAGTGCTAAATGATAAGAATGCAACGAGACAGGCCTTTCATCAACCATTTAAAGCAAAGGCTATAAGTAATAAGTGATCAAAGCCGCACCCGGGGAGGAGCTGGCCAGTCTGGCCGCCCGGAGGGATCGGGCCAGACTTGACTTTTTGGTTCTTTTGCGTCAAGGCAAAAGAACAGAAGAAAAAAGTGCCGCAGGCACCCCTGCCCAAAGAAAAGAGGGATCGAAAGCACAGAAGATCGAAAGAATAGAGGATCAAAAGAACAAAAACCTATCAAAGCAAACGGTTTTACCTAACAGCTAAACGCTAACAGCTAAAAGCTAACAGCTATCAGAGCTAACCGCTAAAAGCTAGTAGCTCTAAAAAAAGCAACCACCATTGGAAAACAATCTCCCATACGCACAAAGTCTCGACGCCCAAGATCCCCTGGCCCCCTTCAGGAACGAATTCCTCATCCCTGAACACAAGGGCAGTCAGCAGATCTACTTCCTCGGCAACTCCCTCGGTCTCCAACCCCGGCGCACCCAGGCCCGCCTCCAGGAGGTATTAAATGCCTGGGCCCAATACGGCGTAGAAGGTTTTTTCATGGGCGGGCAACCCTGGCTCCAATACCACGATACCCTTACCGCACCACTCGCTACCATCGTAGGCGCCCTGCCCCATGAAGTGGTGGTGATGAACCAGCTCACCGTCAACCTCCATTTGCTAATGGTAAGTTTTTACCGGCCCCAGGGCCGCCGCCGCAAGATCATCTGCGAGGCCAAAGCTTTCCCCAGCGACCAGTACATGTTCGAGACCCACGTAAAGCACTTGGGTTTCCATCCCGAAGAAGTGATCATAGAAGTAGGTCCCAGGGTAGGGGAGCACACCATCAGAACAGAAGACATCCTGCAGGCTATAGATCAGCACAAAGACGAGCTCGCCCTCGTATTATGGGGCGGCATCAATTATTATACAGGTCAGTTGTTCGATATGTCTGCCATTGCCAAAGCAGCCCAGGCCGCCGGTGCAAAGGTCGGCTTCGACCTTGCCCATGCAGCCGGCAATGTGCCCCTGCAATTGCACCAGTGGAACGTCGACTTTGCCTGCTGGTGCAGTTACAAGTACTTAAACTCAGGTCCCGGCGCCATTGGCGGCGTGTACATCCATGAGCGTTACCACCACGATCCCGAGATACATCGTTTTGCCGGTTGGTGGGGATACCAAAAAGATACCCGCTTCCTCATGCAAAAAGGCTTTGTGCCCATCCCTTCTGCCGAAGGCTGGCAACTCAGCACACCTTCCCTCTTGTTGTATGCTGCCCACAAAGCAGCCCTGGAAATAGTGAGCGAAGCAGGGTGGGACCAGCTCCAGCAAAAAAGAAAAAAACTCAACGACTGGTTATGGTTCCTCCTCGAAGACCTCGAAAAAGCCACTGGCGGTGCAGCCATTGAGTTCATCACCCCGCGTGAAGAAACAGCCCGCGGCTGCCAGGTGTCCATGCTCATGTTGCGTGATGGCAAGCAGCTATTTGACCAGCTCACTGCCGCCGGCATCATGGTCGATTGGCGCGAACCCAATGTCATTCGCCTCGCCCCCGTACCTTTGTACAATACCTTCGAAGAGGTCTGGCGTTTTGTGGATACCTTAAAGAAATTAATAGAACAACAGGTAAAGTAAAAAGGCTTACGTACCGGCCAATTGCCGATTGCCGATTCACGACTGCCGATTTAAAATAATAAGTACAAATAAAAAATAATGACACGCAAAGAACTCATAGAACAGATCCGCCTCAAAAAATCCTACCTCTGCGTAGGCCTTGATACCGACATCACCAAAATACCCAGGCATTTATTATCTTCCCCCGAACCCGTATTCGAGTTCAACAAGCGCATCATCGATGCCACCAAAGATTATTGCGTCAGCTACAAGATCAACACCGCTTTTTACGAAGCCCTTGGCCTGGTAGGCTGGGAAGCCATGGAAAGGACCGTCGATTACATTCCGTCCACCCACTTCACCATCGCCGATGCCAAGCGCGGCGATATTGGCAATACCTCCTCCCAATATGCCAAAGCCTTTTTCGAGACCCTCAACTTCGACGCCATCACCGTAGCCCCTTACATGGGCGCCGACAGCGTCAGGCCCTTCCTCGAATACCAAGACAAATGGACCATCCTCCTCGGCCTCACTTCCAACAGTGGCGCAGCCGATTTCGAACTACAGCAGGCAGGAGAAGGACTCCTCTATGAAAAAGTATTGACCACTGCTGCACAATGGGGCACGCCCGACAACCTCATGTATGTGGTAGGCGCCACCCAAAGCGATTGGTTTACCAACATCCGTAAATTGACCCCCGATCATTTTTACCTCGTGCCCGGTGTGGGTGCCCAGGGCGGCAGCTTGAAAGAGATCTCCGAAAAAGCCATGAACAACGATGTGGGCATCCTCATCAATGCCAGCCGCGCCATCATCTATGCTTCAGATAAGGAAGATTTTGCAGAAAAAGCCAGCGAAGTAGCCAAAGAGTACCAGGCAGAAATGGCTACCTATTTGAAGTAATAGCCATTATTGATTATTACCAGCAGTCAGCAACTAATAATCAATAATTAGTAATCAATAATCAACCAATTACAACCCCAATAACTTTTTGGTTTTTGCGGGAAGTTTCGCCGCCGTGAGCGTATAAGCTTGCTGCGCAAAATACGTCCATTCCTTTTTGTTCAGCCGGTTGATATCATCCACATACACCCATTTGTAGCGCGCCAGATAAGGAGCTGGTTTAAACCCCGTCCGGCTGCTCACTTCATCAAACTCCTCATCCGATACTTTGAACGAGGCCGTCACCGGTACCATATCCGGCGACGTCACCAGGAACATTTTATCACCCACATTAAAACAAAGATGATTCTCCCATTTAATATCTTCTGTCATACCCTTGAATTGTTGACAGATCGATTGTATCCCTTCAATCGTCATAACAAATGTTTAGGCGACAAATCTACTCCTAATCCCGAAACCAACCACCTGCTACAACAACCCCCTACAACAATCAGTTACAGCTTCCGATAAATCCGCCCCTTTCCTGTTAGTCATCAACCCACACCTGAAGAATCCTAAATCCTAAATCCTAAATTCTATAATAAAAAAACGGGGCAACACCCGTTTCCGGGGCACCCCGCCTGTAGAGAGTCGTTCGACTCTGCTGACTGCAAGACTTGAACTTTGTTTTGCTGGCTATTACTTTCTGCGCTTGGCCGGCTTTCACCTGGCCTATAAAAAAATTAGATAATACGCTAGTCTTCCTTCATCCCACAGCTAGCACCAAACTCTTGTATTCTAAATGCTGGATGCTATATGCTCGATTCTGTATTCTGTATTCTGTATTCTATATTCTGTATTCCGTATTCTCTCCCTAAATATTCCTCGTCTTCTCCTTCCTTTTCTTATCATCCGCATTCACATCAAAGTCAATATTATGACCGATCGTTACATCACCAAAGCTGGCTTTTACCCGCACACGCGTATTGCCGCTGCCTGCTTTACCCGAATAATGGAAGTCAAACTTAGGGCCGCTCCGGTCATCATCATCCCCTTCCTTCTTGATGTCAAAGCTCGTTTTGTTCTTCACATCACAAAAGCTCGTGCTGATGTCGAAGTTGGCCGATAGGTTCGTATTGACGTCCAGGTACAATTGAGTAAAGCTGTTCTTAATATCAATGTTTTTAAGGTCGTTTTCCACACCCAGCTTCACGCTGCTGTGTTCAAAATTCGCTTTCACATCACCCGACAGGTTGTTGACCAGCCCACGGGAGAATTTGATCGTGAGGCTGCCGCCCACCATGCTGCCAATAGTGGCTTTGCCAAACTCTACATTCACATTGCCTTCACCGCTCAGGTTGCCCGCTGTCAGGCTGCCGAATTTACTTTCCAGCCATATTTTTCCTTTAAAGTCACCGATCGATAGAGGGCCAAATTCATTGCGGGCGTCTACAGTGCCCGAGGCCGGTACATACACCACATAATCAATATGGAAACTTTGCTTTTCACCCTTGCCCCGGTCATTGTTATTGTTGTTGCCGATCTTCGTCTTGAAGTACACCCCGCTGCCACTCTTGCCATCCTGGATATTGATAATGTCCAGCAGTTGCTGCGCCCGTTCATCCGAGCCCGCTTCCGTCGTGATCGTCACATCTACTTTCACTTCACCCTTGTCCCAGGTACTGATCTTCATCTCTCCAAACTGATTGCTCAGCGAGATCTTGTCCGAGTTGCTCACAGCATACGATTTGCTGTACGTCTTTTTCTTCTCCACCATGGGGTCCCCTGCAGCCATTACCTGTGTCCCAAATGCCAGCGCAGTGATCAATAAGGTTACTCTATACGCTTTTTGAATTTTCATCGCTTCCCGATTTAGATTTTTTGATTTGTTGAATGATCTGGAGCTGTTGATTCAGTAATTCCGTCTGCAGTCGTAAATTCTGTATCATCGCTTCCAGCAGTTGTTCCCGGTTGGCATTCGTGGGCAGCTCCTGCTTCAAAGCATTGTAAGAACTGTCCAGTTTTGTAATGTCACTTAGGAACTGTTTGTATAAGGCAGGATTATCCTTTTCTATTTGCTTCAGCTCGTTTTGCTTCAGTTCAATGAGCTGTGTGAAATGGTACACTTCTTTCGCATACGTTGGGTCGATGTCCTTGAGCAGTACATCACCCTCATCTTTCTTAGGTGTTTCTTGGGTCCTGGCCACCTTCGGATCATTAGTTGAGGTGGATGTTTGTGGATTGAACAAATGGAAAACCCCCAGTCCGGCCAATACCAGTATAGCCGCGGCAGCACTCCACCGCACGATCGTCGTCATCGTGAATACTTTCCCTTTTTTTTCAGGCGCGGGTACCAGTTCCTGCTCCAGTTTCTTCCAAACCTGTGGGCCTGGTTCTTCTGAATCAAATTCATCCCGGTGGTCACGCATAAATTGTTCTAAACCGTTGCTCATGACAATCCTCCTTGTTTTATTATCGTCAGTAATTTTTGTTTCGCTCTTACATATTGCGTACGCACCGTATTGTGCGTGATACCCAATATGCCTGCTATTTCTTCATGGTCATAGCCCTCCAGCAGGTAGAGGCTGATCACCGCCCGGTAGCCATCCGGCAGCTTTTGTATCGCTTTCTTCACATTCGCTACCTGGTACGCCAGTTCCGCTTCGTCCACTTGTTCTTCCTGTGCCAGCGCCATTACCCCGTTATCACTATCCTCATCGATCTCTACAAGATACCCCCGCCTTTTACGCAGCGTATTGATCGACTTGTTGATCACGATCTTCTTCAACCAGGCCCCGAAGGTCGAGCGGTAGTGAAAATCATTCAACGATCGGAAGGCGTCCAGGAAGGCTTCCTGTAATACGTCTTCTGCGTCTGCCGAATTGTTCACGATCCGTAGACTCGTGTTGTACATCGCTTTGGAATATCGTTGGTATAACAATTGATAGCTCAGGCTGTCACCCTGTTTACATCGTTCTACCAATTCATCCCGGATAGTGTTTGCAGTCAGCTCCAAAATGAATGTTTTAATTGTTGTTCAGTATAAGAGACATAGACATCGAAAGGATGTTGCATTTCAGCTAAAAATAATTGAACATACCTGAATTAGCGTTTCGCGTGTCGGGTGTAGCGTGTCGGGTTGCTCCGCGTTTTGGACTTACTTTCAATTACTTATTTACCAACACCCACTTGCTTTTGCAGGAAATCGCAGGTAATAATGCTGTTACACCCAAAGAACCCGAAACCCGAAACCCCAAACACAAAACCCGAAAACATATCCATAACTGCCTAACAGCTAACACCTAAAAGCTAACACCTATTAGCTATTTTTCCTACTTTAGCACCATATTGTCAAAACCAGTTACCATGGCCGCCAAAACCGATCAGTTCGTTAGCCCCGATTACTTTGCCCTCGATGAATTGTTGACCGAAGAGCAGAAACTCATCCGCGAATCCGTCCGCAATTACGTCAAAAAGGAGATTTCCCCCATTATTGAGGACTATGCCCAAAAGGCCGAGTTTCCTCAGCAGATCGTAAAGCAATTGGGCGATCTGGGCTGCTTTGGCCCCACCATCCCCGCCGAATACGGCGGTGGCGGCCTCGATTACATCAGCTACGGCCTCATGATGCAGGAACTCGAGCGCGGCGATAGCGGCGTTCGTTCCACCGCCTCCGTACAGGGCTCCCTTGTCATGTTCCCCATTTATGAATATGGCAGCGAAGAACAGCGCCACAAATACCTGCCCAAACTCGCCAGCGGCGAATGGCTGGGCTGTTTCGGCCTCACCGAGCCCGACCACGGTTCCAACCCTGCCGGCATGCTCACCAATATCAGGGACGCCGGCGATCATGTCATCCTCAACGGCGCCAAAATGTGGATCTCCAACGCTCCCTTTTCCCAGGTGGCTGTTGTTTGGGCCAAAGATGAACAAGGCGACATCCGCGGTGTTATTGTTGAGCGGGGTATGAAGGGGTTTTCCACCCCTACCACCCATGGCAAATGGAGCCTGCGCGCTTCAGCCACCGGTGAGCTCGTATTCGACAATGTAGCCGTACCCAAAGAGAATATATTGAACGTAAAAGGACTGAAAGGTCCCTTAAGCTGTTTGACAAGGGCCCGTTATGGCATAGCCTGGGGATCCGTAGGTGCCGCCATGGATTGTTACGATACCGCCCTGCGCTATTCACTCGAGCGTGTGCAGTTTGATCGCCCTATTGGTGCGTTCCAGCTCCAGCAGAAAAAACTGGCCGAGATGATCACCGAGATCACCAAAGCCCAATTGCTCAACTGGCGCCTGGGCGTATTGATGAATGAGCACAAAGCCAGCCCCCAGCAGGTGTCCATGGCCAAGCGCAATGGGTGCGAGATCGCAGCCAATATTGCCCGCGATGCCAGGCAGATGCTCGGCGGCATGGGCATCACCGGCGAATATTCCATCATGCGCCACATGATGAACATCGAAAGCGTCATCACCTACGAAGGCACCCACGATATCCACCTCCTCATCACAGGAATGGACGTCACCGGCCTGAACGCATTCAAGTAACAGTAATAGGGTAGAGGCGTAACACCCTTCGTTGTCATTCCGAACGCAGCGCAGCGTAGTGAGGAATCTGCTTGCGATGCAAACGCTCGAAGCAATCGTCTCGAAGCAAACAGATCACCCTTCGTTGTCATTCCGAACACAGCGAAGTAAACAGTTCTTACTTTGTTGTCATTCCGAACGCAGCGCAGCGTAGTGAGGAATCTGCTTGCGAAGCAAACGCTCGAAGCAATCGTCTCGAAGCAAACAGATCACCCTTCGTTGTCATTCCGAACACAGCGAAGTAAACAGTTCTTACTTTGTTGTCATTCCGAACGCAGCGCAGCGTAGTGAGGAATCTGCTTGCAAAGCAAACGCTCGAAGCAAAAGATTCCCGACTGCCGACTGCCGATTCACGATTCACGATTGCCGACTGCCAACCAAACCAGCAACATCCAATGAGTTCAACCGAGATCATAGAATACGACCTACAATACCAGCAGGAAACCATCGACCTCATCGTAGGTATCCAGGCTGGCGAATTTGGCGTTCCCATCACCGCCGAAGACCAGCCCGACCTCCGCAACGTGCACGCCTTCTACCAACAGCGCAATGGCAATTTCTGGCTCGCCATCGACAACAATAAAGTAGTAGGCACCATTGCCCTCATCGATATTGACAATAACCAGGTAGCTTTGCGCAAAATGTTCGTCCACCCCGATTACCGCGGTAAGGACAAGGCAGTCGCCTGGCAATTGATGCAGGAGGTATTTGCCTGGTGCAGATTAAAAGGAGTGAAAGAGATCTTTCTGGGTACCATCAGCCAGTTCCAGGCCGCACACCGCTTCTACGAGAAGAATGGTTTCCGGGAGATTAAGAAGGAGCAATTGCCCCCCGCATTCCCGGCCATGCCCCTCGACATTATTTTTTATACATATTCTTTCGATAAATAACAGCAGATGAGGATTATCCTGATAGGTTTCATGGGCTCTGGAAAGACACACTGGGGAAAACAGGTGGCCCACCGCCTTCAATTGCCCTTCTTCGACCTCGATGAAGAAGTGGTGAAAGCCGAAGGCCAGTCCGTCACCGATATCTTTGCCACCTTTGGCGAAGAACATTTCCGCCTCAAAGAAAAAGAGACCCTCGAAAGACTGGTAGAAGAACATGAATCACTCGTCCTCTCCTGTGGTGGTGGCACTCCCTGCTTTTTCAACAACATCGATTACATGAAAAAAGTAGGTATCGTCGTTTGGCTCAATACCCATGTCGATGTGCTCCTCCAGCGCCTGCTCAAAGAGAAGGCCAAGCGTCCCCTCATCAAGGATATCGACGACGATGGCTTGCGCGCCTACATCATCCGCAAGCTCAACGAGCGCCGGATGTACTATGAGCAGGCCGATGTCGTCCTCGACAAGGAAGATGCCATTTCCATGAATGATTTTATTCAAACCGTTTTACATGCATAAAGGATTTTTGCTCACGTCCACTTTGCTGGGCGCCCTGTCTGTGGCCCTCGGTGCTTTTGGCGCCCATGGCCTCAAAAAACTCGTACCCGTAGAGACCATCGGCACTTTTGAGACCGGTGTCCGTTACCAGTTTTACCACGTTTTCGCCTTGCTGGCAGTAGCCATCTTAATAGAGAAGTTTCCCGGCGATTGGATGCGCTGGGCCGGTATCCTGTTCATTATTGGCATCATTCTCTTTTCAGGCTCTTTATACATCCTCACTGCCCTCAAAGCCACCAATACCGTTGGCCTCAGCGGCATCGGCGCCATCACCCCCTTCGGCGGCCTCTTCCTGATCGCCGGTTGGATCGCCATGTTCGTCGCCATCATTAAGAAGTAAGCGATAAACGATCAATAGACAGTGCGAAATAAATAAAGTGAGCTATTAGTAACCACTGGACAATAAAGCTCAGTGGGCAATAAGTAGTCAGTGTGTATTAAATAACCGCGGGCAACAAATAGTCAGTGGGTAAAAGGTAATAAATAGTCGGTGGGCAATGAAAAATCAGTGAGTAATAAATTCTCAACGACCCCGCATAGGAGTAACCTACAATACCAGCCGTCGCCGGCATGCATCCACTTCAAAGCATAAAAGCCCATATTTAGTAACCAAAGCAAAACCTGGGGTGGCGTGGGCGGCAAACCGGCCGGAGGCATTCGGGTTTGCCTTGATTTTTTGGTTCTTTTGCATCAAGGCAAAAGAACAGAAAAAATATGCATCAAGGCAAAAGAACGGAAGCCTCAGAGAGGCGCCTCAAACGTCAGCACACACTGCCCCTCACACTCAATCGTAAACGACCCTCCGATATTATCCATGCGCCGCCGCATATTGCTCAGCCCATTGCCAAAGCGGCGCAGCTGTTCCGTATTGATGCCGATCCCATTATCCGTAATGCGGATCACCAGCAGGTGCTCCCTGGCCACAATATCAATATGCAGTTGCGTAGCCTGCGAATGTTTCATCGCATTGTTCAGCGCCTCTTTCACACTCAGGAAGATATTCCGCCGTTTTTCCCCGCTGATATCCGATTGCGGTATCACCGCCGGCAGCCGCACCGTGCACTCGATCGGTGTGCTGTCGAAGTATTCGATCGCATGTGCCCGGATATAGGCGATCAGGCTTTCTACCGTATCATTCGAGCTCTTCATCGTCCAGATGATCGTATTCATCTTGCCCAGCAACTCATTCGCGTTGCTCGATATTTTATCCAGTTCCGGGATCGACTGACTCTTCATTTTCGTTTTCAGGATCTCACTCATCAGCCGGATCGCCGTTACACCCGAGCCCAGCTCATCGTGCATATCTGCCGAGATCCGGTCACGTTCTCCCTGCATCGCCGTTACCACCGCCATCTGCTTTTCAAATTCCTTCCGTTCATTTTCCAGCTTCAGCCTTTCCCGCTCTTTTACCCGCTCTACGATATCACGCCGGTTTTTCCAGGCAAGCCCGCTCAGGAAGAACGAGAGTTCCAGCACCAGCCCCAGCTCATAATAAAAGATCGACCGGTTGAATATACTCCACCGCGACTCACTGTCCGCCACCCCCCATTTGAAGATCATGATCAGCAGCGAGATGATCGAGAACACCACCAGCGCCAGGTTGCCCAGCGCCAGGTAATTGAGCAGCGTATCTTTCTTCTTGATGCTGTATACAATGAACGTGATGCCCACCACAAAGAAGACCAGTTTCATCACCAGGTTCTCCATCGTGTTGAGCACAATATATTTTTCCGTAAAGAAATACAGGAACGTGAAAACCGCGCTGAACACGATCATCACCAGCTTCGACCAGCGCAGGAATTTATCCAGCCCCGGATGGTTTTCCTTCGTATTGAGAAACTGCCGCACAAAGAACAGGTACGTGAATACACTGGCCGTCATCATCATAAAATCCAGGTACTCCTCATAGAAATAATGGAAAGCCGAGCCCGTTAAGTTCAGGTACGATTTCAGGAACAACAGAAACGCCGTACACAGCGTATACAACGCATAAAAGATGAACTCCTTATTCTGGTTTTGCAGGTACACCGCCAAAGAATAGAAGATCATCATCAGCAGGATACCCGTGGCTACATAACTCACAATGTCCAGCAGGTAATCCCGGTCCCTGACCGACGACCGCCATTGCCGGAAATAGTCCTTCTCTATGATCCGCGGAATGATATTGTTTACATTCGTACGCACGAAGTTGAACCGGCAGTAATACACCGTGGTAGTATGCGGGGCCACTTGGATATTGATGGCACCCAGGAACCGCGGGCTGCGGGCCACCGTATCCACTACCGGCGTCAGTTGCCCCGTAGGATGATCCGCAGCCGCGCTGAACAATTCAATATTCCGGCAATAGAATCCTGGTAAAAAGAATATTTCTTTCGCCGTATCCCCGCTGTTCGTCAGCGTGAACCGCTGGAAAATATCCCTTTCCATATAGCTGCCCGGCAACTGTTTGCTGAGTGGTTTGAATGCGAGCGAAGTAATAGCATCATTCCTTGTAGTCCCCTTGGCCTGCGTGGCTACCTCGAAATGACTGACATCTGATCTGAAAAAACGTATTTTAGCAATGTCAATGGCGTTGGTAACTGCCTGGCCATAACTGCTGATAGGAGAAGCGAGCAGACAAAGGAAAGATCCGGCGAATAGCACTACAGCCATGCGAAGACGGCGGGTAAGGTGACTGCCCGATGGTAGTGATAGGTGCTCCCGGAGTTTCATGTTGTTTGACCTCCTAAAATACAATATTTACGGGCTCCCCAACGCTTTTATTTGTTTATAGCCCCGTTTTGTTCAACTACTTATCTTTGTACCCATGGCCAATCGCTTAAAATCCGGAAAAAGCAAAACTCCTGACACTGATAAACTGAAACCTGAGAAGGAAGAGCAGGTGACCGTAAAACAATTGGTAAAAGACGAACGTACCCATAAGATTGCCGGCACCATGGCACTGCTGGCAAGCCTGTTCCTGTTTATCGCCTTCACTTCTTACCTGTTTACCTGGCGCGAAGACCAGGACAAGGTATTCAAAGGCGCTTCCATATTAATGCCTTCGGCAGGTGTCAAGACTACCAACCTGCTGGGCAATATCGGCGCCTATATATCCCATCAGTTTTTTTACAATGGGTTTGGACTTGCCTCCTTTCTCTTTTGCACCCTCTTTTTTGTCATGGGCGCCAACGCCCTTTTTGGCAAGAAGATATTCTCTGTCTGGCGCAACGTACGCTACCTCATTGTAGGCGTAGTGTTCTTCAGCGTGGCTTGTGCCTTTGTATCCGGCAACAGCCAGTTTGCCTGGGGTGGGGCAGTAGGCACCATGATCAGCGACTGGCTCGTAAGCCTCATCGGTAAAATAGGCACCGCAGCCCTCCTCCTGGTGGGTGGCCTCGCCTACGTCATCTGGCGTTTCAATCCAGTATTCAAAGTACCCACCATACCGCGTAAACCTGCATCCCTCGAAGAGGCCGTATTGCCGGTCAATGAAGAAGAACAGGAAGCCGCTCCCAAACCCAAAAAGACCAATAAGCTCAAAAAAGGCGAACAGCCTTCACCCCTCCTGGCCCCCAAGCTGGAAATAGACGAGGACCTCCTCGAAGACATGCAGCTGGTTGAGCGCGCCGAAGAGCAGGACGAGCCCCCTTTTGAGCCCAATACACCGGCCCCGCCCGTGGTGATACCCCCACCCGTGGTTACCCCGTCCCTCAACAAAAAACAGGAAAAGGCCCAGCAGGCAGCCGCCTCCCTCGAGCTGGAGATCAAATCCATGCCCGAAGAGCCCATATCAGCCGATGAAGAAGTAGAACCCGCAGAAGAGGAAGAGGAATCTATCGAAGAGAAAAAGCCCATCATCACCACCCCATACGAACCTACCCTCGATCTGAAGGATTATCAATATCCCTCCCTCGAGCTCCTGGAACAGCATGGTAGCGAAAAGATCATCCAGGATGCGGCCGAACTGGAGACCAACAAAAACCAGATCATCACCACCCTCAAGAATTATGATATCGACATCCAGAAGATCAGTGCTACCGTAGGCCCCACCGTCACCCTGTACGAGATCGTACCCGCTGCCGGTGTACGGATCTCCCGGATCAAGAACCTCGAAGACGATATTGCCCTGAGCCTCGCGGCCCTCGGTATCCGCATCATTGCCCCCATACCCGGTAAAGGCACCATTGGTATCGAAGTGCCCAATGTGAAGAAGACCGTGGTGAGTATGAAGACCCTCCTGGCTTCTGAAAAGTTCCAGGCCAACAATTTCAGCTTGCCCGTGGCCATCGGTAAGAAGATCGACAACGAGAATTTCATTGTCGACCTCACCACCATGCCTCACTTGCTCATGGCCGGTGCCACCGGTCAGGGTAAATCAGTTGGGTTGAACGCCATCCTGGTGTCCCTCCTCTATAAGAAGCACCCCTCCCAGCTGAAGCTCGTACTCGTCGATCCCAAAAAAGTAGAGTTGACCCTCTACCGTACCATCGAGAACCACTTCCTGGCCAAGCTTCCCGGAGAAGAAGAAGCCATCATCACCGATACCAAAAAAGTTATCCATACCCTCAATGCCCTGTGTATTGAGATGGACAACCGCTACGACCTCCTCAAAGAAGCCGGCACCCGCAATATTCGTGAGTACAATGAGAAGTTCGTCAAGCGCAGGCTCAACCCCGAAAAAGGCCACCAGTTCCTGCCCTTTATCGTGCTCGTGGTCGATGAGTTTGCCGATCTCATCATGACCGCCGGCAAGGAAGTGGAAATGCCCATCGCCCGCCTGGCCCAGTTGGCCCGGGCCGTAGGTATTCACCTCATCATCGCCACCCAGCGCCCTTCTGTCAACATCATTACCGGTACCATCAAGGCCAACTTCCCGGCACGGATTGCCTTTAAGGTATCCTCCAAGATCGACTCCCGTACCATCCTCGATATCGGTGGCGCCGAACAGCTCATCGGTAAGGGCGATATGCTGATCTCTTATAATGGCGAGCTTACCCGCCTCCAGTGCGCTTTTGTCGACACCCCCGAAGTGGAGAGCGTATGCGACAACATCGGCGCCCAGAACGGGTATCCCCAGGCATTCATGTTGCCCGAATACGTCGATGAAAAAGAACTGGAAAAGGATTTTGACATCGGCGACCGCGATTCCCTCTTTGAGGATGCCGCCCGCATGATCGTCACCAGCCAGATCGGTTCTACCTCCCTGCTCCAGCGCCGCATGAAACTCGGTTACAACCGCGCCGGCCGCCTCATGGACCAGCTCGAAGCCGCCGGCATTGTAGGCCCCAGCCAGGGTAGCAAGGCCCGCGACGTGCTCATTCGCACCGAAATGGACCTCGAACAGCATTTAGCGAATTTTAATACCTAACCGCTAAAAGCTGACTGCTAATCCGCGACAGATAACAGCTGGTCCGGGCTTCTGTATACTGGATTCTGGATTCTGTATTCTCTCCCGTTTTCTGTTAAAGTATTCCTAACGACTAAACGGTTCGGGGATAATCGGCGTCTAAGTTTTTGCCGCTTAACCAATATCTTTGCGGCTTTTAGACCAGAAATCACTCATAATCACTCATAATGAAAGCAGTACTTTTATTCTTTAGCACGATTCTGACAGCATTGGTAGGTTTTTCACAAACCGGCGATAAGCCTGTGAGCAGCGATCCCGCCGCCAAAAAGATACTGGATGAGGTCAGTGCTAAGTTTAAGACCTACAAAGCTGTACAGGCCGCTTTCGTGTTGAAAAATGAGGACAGCAAAGGTAAAGTGCTGGATACCAAGAAGGGAACCGTGTCTATGAAGGGCTCTAAATACAAAGTGAGCCTCGTGGGCGGTGCCGAGATCTTCTGCGATGGCGCCAATGTTTGGACCTTCGATAAGTCTTCCAACGAGGTCACCATCACCAAACTCGAAGGGTCTGCCAGCATGATCACCCCCACAAAATTGTTCACCAATTTTTACGACAAAGACTTCCTCTATAAACTCAATGGAGAAAAGAAAGAAGGCAACAAGACCCTCGTAGAAATAGAAATGACCCCCGTAGATAAGACCAAGCCATTCCATAAAGTATTCGTCCTGGTCGACAAAACTGCCAAAACAATCTACAGCACCCGCGTGCTCGATAAGAGCGGTACTAAGATCACCTACACCGTTACTACCCTCAATGGCAAAGCCGCCCTCACCGATGCCCTGTTTGTTTTCGACAAAAGCAAATATCCCGGCGTAGAAGAAGTAGATCTTCGGTAGGTTTCGTGTTTTGCGTTTGAAGTTTCGGGTTGCTCCCGCGATGTAAGCAGCATTCCTGTTTGGCAATTGCATTTAATTAGCCTGCAACACACCAAGAACCCGAAACCCGGCACACTAAACTCGAAACAGTAAGCTACTCCCCCCATCTGTACGTACTGATATCCAGTCCCGCCAGGTCAAGCACCCGGTCCGCCACCGTAGCAGCCACTTCCTCGATCGTTGTAGGACGGCTGTAAAACGAAGGAGAGGCCGGGCAAATGATCCCGCCGGCCAGCGTCACCGTTTCCATATTGCGGATATGGATCAGGTTGTAAGGCGTATCCCGGATCATGCAGATCAGTTTGCGGCGCTCCTTCAGCACCACATCCGCAGCCCGCGTGATCAGGTCCGTCGATACACCCGTGGCAATACGCCCCAGCGTACCCATCGAGCAGGGCGCGATGATCATCGTATTGAACCGGCCCGATCCCGAAGCAAAAGGTGCGTTAAAGTCCATCGTCGAATAAAATTGAATGCCCTGCTTCCCCTTATCCGCGAGGGCCATAAAATCCTTATAATCTGCCATCCCCAGCTCCGTTTCCCATACCTGCTTGGCATTTTCCGTCATCACCACCGCCAGTTCCTCCCATTGAGCCGATACCGTCAGCAGTTTGCGCAACAACAACCGCGGATAGATAGAACCACTTGCCCCCGTAATGGCCAGCACAATTTTATGCATGCGATTTGAGTTAACTTTAATAGATCAAATAAAGGTACACTGTCAGGCTAAACCTTCGAAACCTTAACGAATGTCAGCCTGTCGAAGGCATCTAAAGGTGCTTGTCGAAGTCGCTAGCTGCTTAGCAGCTAGCTTCTGTGCAAATCAGTGTGATCTGTGAGCTGCCTTTACCGGATACCCTAAAACAAAATTAAGTATGCAAACCTTGAAACCCGCCCTTTTGTTTGCCTGGATCATTGTTTTTTCCTGCGGCCAGCGGCCCCTGGAAACCAACGACAAAACCCAATGGATGACCCTGCAGCAGGTGTCCGACAGCCTCCGGAAGCAAAAGAAGCCCGTGCTCATTGACCTGTATACCGACTGGTGCGGCTGGTGCAAGGTGATGGACAAAAAGACATATGCCAACAAGAAAGTAGGCGCCTACCTCAACGATAAATTCTACACAGCCAAAGTCGATGCAGAGACCAAAAGCGCCATTACCTGGAAGGGCAGAACCTATACCTTCAACCAAAACTATCGGACCAACGATTTTGCAGTATACCTCACAAAAGGTCAGTTATCCTATCCAACGACCGTCATCATTCCTGTCGATGGCGAACCACAAGCTATTCCCGGTTACCTCACACCACCCGAACTCGAATTGCTCGTTAAATATTTCGGAGAAGGCCAGGATGCTAAAATAGGATTCGAAGAGTACCAGAAGAAGTTTAAAGCAAGTTGGTAGCCTGTTGAAAACAGGTGGTAAGAATGGCAAATGTTAAAATAGGTTAACAGTAGGCGAATATTAGTATACCTCGAAAACATGATAAGAATAACGGTTTAGCAGCCAATCTTTAAATTTGCGACTGTCCGCAAACGTTTGCATATCCATGGTAAAAGTTTATGCTGTATTCGTTGAAGGTAAACCCTTTATTCATGTGTTGACCTAAATCAATTAGTACAAAAATATTCTCATTGTGCAACCATTGTTTCACATTGATCATCTTATATTTGAATTTTCATAGGATAAGGTTTAATGGTTAATGGTATTTGATTAGTGCAGTCCCGCAGCAATGCGGGACTCTTTTTTTATGCCCGCTCCAACCCAATGCTAATAGCTAACCGCTAAAAGCTAACTCCTAAAAGCTAATAGCCATTCCTACTGCTTCAAGATCTCCAGCTTGCTCAAATTGATGGGTTCTACCGGGATCACCGCCAGGCCGGGTGTGAAAGTGCTGCTTTTTTGAATGCGGTAAGTAAATACATTGCTGTGCCGGCGGTTGACATAAGTGAGTTCATTGAAGTTTTCCCGGCCCGCCCCCAGGCAGTATACTTCTATATAATAACGGGCAGGTGGCACTTTAGCAATAACGATCTCATTGTTGACCGGGTAATAGATGCCTTTGATCGTGCCCGCCCCGCTATGATCATAGCGGTCAAAGATCACCAGCACAGAATCAGTAACAACACTCCTGGCAGCATTGCTGAGACGGATAGTAACATCCACACTATCAGTGGGGCGTTTTCGCTGCGCATGAACAGAACTGCCGCAAAGAAAACACAATACCAGTAAGACAATAACTGCTCTCATGAAGCCGGGTTTAAGGGGAAGGGGGCCCTTTTCGAGATAAAAACGATTATTTGGGGAGAAAAGTACATATTATATCAGGCTTATACCTGGGGTCTTTGCACAAAAACGATGAACTGACCGATAATAACGATCAACCTGCTAAACAATACGTTGGAGGGTTGGATAATTAAGAAAGGGTGGGTCGTCCCGTACTTCACAGTCGGGACGGCTCACCCTTTTTTGATATCCATCAAATTTGATATAGAACAATCTACTGTACTTCCGCCATATCAGGGATCGCTTCTACTTTGTAAGCGCCCGCATCCAGCTTCTTCTTTGTCTCCTCAAAAGCTGTCAATGTCAGCTGGATATCTTCATCATTGTGTGCTGCTGTAGGGATCAGCCTATAGATGATATGCCCCTTGGGAATAACCGGGTACACCACGATCGAACAGAAGATACCATAGTTCTCCCGCAGGTCCATCACCATCGCCGTGGCTTCTTCTACCCCGCCATTCATATATACCGGTGTTACAACCGAGTCCGTTTTGCCAATATTAAAGCCCTTCTCCTTGAGCCCCTTTTGCAGTTTCAATGCATTCTCCCACAGCTTGTTCTTGAGCTCAGGACGCGTGCGCAGCAATTCCAGCCGCTTCAGGTTGCCGATCACCAAAGGCATCGGTAAGCTCTTCGCAAAGATTTGGCTGCGGATATTGTACCGGATATAATCGATGATCGATTTGGTGCCGGCTACAAAGGCGCCGATAGAGGCCATCGATTTGGCAAAAGTGCTAAAATACAGGTCGATGCCGTCCTGCACTCCTTGTGCTTCACCGGCGCCGGCGCCTGTTTCACCCAGCGTACCAAATCCATGCGCATCATCCACCAGCAGCCTGAAATCATATTTATCTTTCAGCTCCACGATCTCTTTGATCTTGCCCTGGTCGCCTGCCATGCCAAATACACCTTCCGTGATCACCAGTATGCCACCTGCTTTTTGCTTTTCTACCAGTGCAGTGGCCCGCTGTAATTGTTTTTCAAAATCTTCCAGGTCATTGTGCTTGTATACATAGCGATGGCCGGGGTGCAACCGCAATCCATCGATAATGCAGGCATGACTCTCCGCATCATATACGATCACATCATGACGACCGCACAGCACATCAATAATGCTCACCATACCCTGGTATCCAAAATTGAGCAGGATCGCATCTTCCTTGCTTTCAAATTCGGCCAATTGTTGTTCCAGCAGCTCATGGTAATTCGTATTGCCACTCATCATCCGGGCACCCATCGGGCTGGCCAGGCCAAACTGCGCTGCGCCATCAGCATCCGCTTTACGTACTTCGGGGTGATTGGCCAGTCCAAGGTAATTATTCAGGCTCCACACTACCATCTCCTTGCCCCGGAACTTCATGCGGCTCCCGATCTCTCCCTCCAGTTTGGGGAAAGCAAAATACCCATGCGCTCGTTCACGGTGCTGGCCGATAGGGCCATAGTTTTTCAACAATCTTTCGAAAATGTCTGCCATATTATGGATTTGTTAAAGGTTAGATGACGATGATCCGAAGGCGCAAAAATAACGTTTTTGCCGTAATGGCTGGTATACAGCATCCTTGTAAAAAAGCCAAAAGATAGCGTGGGACCCATTTTTAGCCAATAAGTTGAAAGAATGTTAAAAAAGAGAATGTAGAATTCAGAATACAGCATGCAGAATGAAATGCTGCTGCTTGCACGGACCCACCCCTTGTACAAGATCAAACCCTGAGAGGCTAATAACTAAAAGCTAACTGCTAACTGCTCAATTCTGTATCCTGTATGCTGAATTCTGTATTCTCCCCCGCAAGCAAAAAAACGCAATCGTTTGTTGATCAAATTTTAATACGCCAATATAAGAGGGCCTATATCTTTGCCGGAAAATAGTAAGTAATGCGAAAATTACTCCTGAGCTCCTTTTTTGTAACGCTTGCAATCACCTCCTTTGCCCAACGGCGCGCCAAAACCACCGATGTAAACACCCCCAACCGCCCCAAATTGGTGGTGGGTATCGTGGTCGACCAGATGCGCTGGGATTATCTCTATCGCTATTATGATCGCTATAAATCCGATGGTGGCTTTAAACGTTTCCTCCAGCAGGGTTTTACAGCAGAGAATACCCTCATCCCGTATACACCCACCATCACCGCCTGCGGACACACCTGTATCTACACCGGCAGCGTCCCCGCCGTTCATGGCATCACCGGCAATGCCTGGTGGGACAGAGACCTGCAACGCAGCGTTTACTGCGCAGAAGACAAGACCGTAAAGTCAGTAGGTACCACCGGCGTCAATGGTGAAATGAGCCCCCGCAACATGCTCACCAATACCATTTGCGATGAACTCCGCCTCGCTACCAATTTCAGGAGCAAAGTGGTGGGCATCGCCATTAAAGACCGCGGTGGTATCCTCCCCGCCGGCCATTCAGCCAATGCCGCTTATTGGTACGATAGCAAAACCGGCGACTGGATCACCTCTACTTATTACATGAACGACCTGCCTCAGTGGGTAAAGGATTTCAACGCACAGAAGGTCGTTGATAAATATTATGCACTCGACTGGAACCTCCTCTATCCCAAAGATACTTATGTGCAAAGCACTGCCGATGAAAAGCCCTATGAAGGCAAATCATTTGGCGCTGACCAAAAAGGGTTTCCTTACGACCTGAAGAAATTCATTGGTAAGAACTATGGCGCCATCGCCAGCACACCGTATGGCAACTCCATGACAGCCGACATGGCCAAAGCAGCCGTGATCAATGAGCAGCTGGGTGCTGATGACATCACCGATTTCCTCGCCGTGAGCTTTTCTTCTCCCGATTATGTAGGCCATTCTTTTGGTCCCAACTCCATAGAGCAGGAAGATGACTTCCTCCGCCTCGATACCACCTTTGGCAACCTCTTCCGTTTCCTCGATGAGAAAGTAGGCAAGGGCGAATACCTCGTATTCCTGAGTGCCGACCACGGCGTGGCCCATGTGCCCGGGTTTATGAAGGAAAACAAATTACCAGGCGGTACCATTGATGACGAGCGTTGGGCCAAAGAGATCAACAAAGGTCTCCTGGACAATTTTGGTATTACCGGCAAAGCCATTGTCAGCAATTACAACTACCAGATACACCTCAACCATGCCCTGCTCGATTCCATGAAGCTCGACAAGAAAGCCGTCAAGCAATGGATCGTTGATTACCTCGGCAAACAGGAAGGTATATCCCGCGCTTTTGCCATTGATGAGATCATGAATGTGCCCCTCACTTCCAAACAGCGTGAGATGATGGTCAATGGCTGGTATCCCCGCCGCAGCGGCGATATCCAGATCGTGCTCCAGCCAGGCTGGATCGATGGAGGTCCCACCGGTACCACCCACGGCATCTGGAATCCCTATGATGCCCACATCCCCATGTTGTTTTATGGTTGGGGTATCAAACCCGGCCGCACCAACCGCGAAACCTATATGAGCGATATTGCCCCTACCATTGCCGCTTTACTCCATATCCAGATGCCCAACGGCACCACCGGTAAGGTAGTGGAAGAAGTGATGAAGTAGACTCTCTCTTCCTGTCGTTTCGAACGCTTCCTTTTTTTGAACGCTCCCTTCTTTGTCATTTCGAACGAAGCGCAGCGCAGTGAGAAATCCGCTATCGAAGCAAACGCCCTAACAGCTAAATGCTAACAGCTAATACCCACAAACGGGTGGGTCGCCCTCCAAAGGGCGGCTCACCCGTTTCCTTTGATACCCAACCCTATACTTACCATGAAAGCGTGGTAAATGGGTAAATAGATCCATTTTTACCGCATTTTTATAAAAGGACGTATTTTGCTAGGCTGTACAGATATATTTGTGCAGTTAAAACAAACATGATTATGAACAAACCCTTCGCTGCCTTTTCACGATGGCTGCTGCTGCTTGTAGCCATTTTTTCCACCAGGTCAGCCATCACTCAAAACACCAATCCCGATCTGCGGGCCACCATTCCCGTGGATCCCAAAGTAAAGATTGGCAAGCTCGAGAATGGCCTTACTTACTACATTCGCCAAAACAAGAAGCCCGAACAGAAAGTAGAGCTCCGCCTCGTGCTAAATGCCGGTTCCATCAATGAAGATGATGACCAGCAGGGCCTGGCCCACATGGCCGAGCACATGGCCTTCAATGGTACTACCCATTTTAAGAAGAACGACATCGTTTCTTTCCTCCAGGATATCGGCGTTGGTTTTGGCAACGACCTCAATGCCTTTACCAGCTTTGATGAGACCGTGTACATCCTCCCCATACCGACCGATAAGCCCGGCAACCTCGAAAAAGGTTTCCAGGTGCTGGAAGATTGGGCACACAATGTTACCTACCTCGATGATGATATCCAGAGCGAGAAGCCCATCATCCTCGAAGAGAGCCGTTTGGGCAAAGGCGCCAACGACCGCATGTTCAAGAAGATCTACCCCAAATTGTTTGAAGGTTCCAAATATGCCAAACGTTTACCAATTGGCGTAGACACCATCATCCGCAATTTCAAACCCGATGTCATCCGTCGCTTTTACAAAGACTGGTACCGGCCCAATCTCATGGCCGTGATCGTAGTAGGGGATATCGAACCTGCCAAAGCGGAGGAATTGATCCGCAAGCACTTTGCAGGTATGACCAATCCCGCTTCACCCCGCACCAGGGAGTATGCCGATGTACCTCCGTATGCTTCTACCGATGCCATGGTCGTTACCGATAAAGAAGCTACCAGCTATACCGTATCCATCAATTACCCCGCTTTCAAAGAAGCCGCTGCTTCCAATGTAGGCGGCTACCGCGATCACCTGGTAAAGCAAATGTTTGTATCCCTTACCAACCAGCGCCTGCAGGAGCTTACCCAGCAAACAAACCCG
The DNA here is from genome assembly GCF_003555545.1 of Paraflavitalea soli. Lineage (GTDB taxonomy): Bacteria > Bacteroidota > Bacteroidia > Chitinophagales > Chitinophagaceae > Paraflavitalea > Paraflavitalea soli. The sequence continues at coordinate 7,998,248 of NZ_CP032157.1, forward strand.
CCTTTTCTCTTTGGTTCCGTTAGCTTCGGTTCTTATGCCCGGGGTTATGATGCCTTTGGCGCCTTTGCCGCTGCCGGTACCGGTGATGTGAACAAAGCCCTCAATGCCTTAGTCGAAGAGATTGAAAGAGTAAAAAGGTTTGGCTTTACTGCGGCCGAACTGGACCGCGCTAAAAAGACCATGCAGGCCAATTTCGAACGCGCCTGGAACAACAGGGATAAGACCGAGTCCGACAATTATGTAGAAGAATACACCAATCACTTCCTCCAGCAGGAACCTATTCCCGGCATCGACAAGGAATACGAATACATAAAGACCCTCGTGCCCGGCATTACACTCGATGAAGTGAATGCTGTATCCAAAAAGTTCAAAGACGACAAGAACCGTTTCGTATACGTACAAGGTCCTGAGCCCAAAGCTGGTGATAAACTGCCTGAAGGCAAAGACCTCCTCGCTGTTATTGATGCCAAAGAGAAAGCCGACATCAAGCCTTATGAGGAAAAAGCCGTGGCTACCACTTTATTGACCAAACTGCCAGTAGCCGGTAAAGTCATTTCCAAAACAAAGAATGCCTTACTCGGTACTACCGAACTGAAACTCTCCAATGGCGTTACCGTCACCCTCAAGCCTACCGATTTTAAGAACGATCAGATCTTAATGGGCGCTACCAGGCCCGGCGGTAAGAACAATTACGGCCTCGCCGATAAGTTCAATGCAGAATATGCTATCCAGTTGGTAAGCACCATGGGTATAGGCGATTTTTCTCCTACCGATCTCCGCAAGGTACTGGCTGGTAAGACTGCCAGCGTCAATCCTACCTTCTCTGCTATTGCAGAAGGCATGAGAGGCACTTCCAGCGTGAAGGACCTGGAGACCATGTTCCAGCTATCTTACCTGTATTTTACCGCTCCCCGCAAGGATACCGCCCTCTTCCGTTCTTATGTACAGCGCAACAAATCCCAGTTTGCCAATATCAGCGCCAATCCCCAGGCCGTATTTATTGACACCATGTACAAGACCATGTATGGCAATAATCCCCTGGCCCCGATAGCCGTGCCCAACAGCGCTTTCTTCGATCAGATCAACCTCGATCGTTCCCTGGCTATCTACAAAGAACGTTTTGGCGATGTGAACGGTATGAACTTCGTTTTTGTAGGTTCCTTCAAGGAAGAAGAGATCATCCCTTATATCGAGAAATACGTAGCCAGCCTGCCTGCTACCAGCAAGAAGTTCTCCCTGGTTGATAACAAAGTGCGTCCTGTGGGTGGTAAGCAAAACCTTACCATCAACAAGGGTAAGGAAGAGAAAAGCCTCATCCTGGCTTTCTATTCCGGCGAAATGCCGTACAGCGAAGAGATGGACCTGAAAGCACAGGCCCTGAGCGAAGTACTGAACATCCGCATCATCGAAGAACTGCGCGAAAAAGTACAGGGTATTTATGGTGGTGGTACAAACGGTGGTTTGGAAAAATACCCCTATACCAATTACACATTCGTATTGCAGCTTCCTTGTGGTCCCGAGAAAGTAGACACCCTGCTCAAGGCCGTGAAGAAAGAGTTTGCTGATATCGCTGCCAAAGGCCCCGATACCAGTTACCTCAACAAGGTCAAGATCCAGTGGCTGGAACAAAACAAGGTCAAGATGAAAGAAAACGCTACCTGGCTGGGCGCCCTGATGGACATTAAGTTCAAAGGAGATGATCCCGACCGTTTCGTGCATGCCGAAAAGTACATTAACAAGCTAACGGTGAAGGATGTACAGCAAGTAGCCAAATTGATCCTCGACGGTAAGAACCAGTTCTATGCAGTACAAATGCCCGAAAACTACAGCGGCAAGACAGCGCCCGCTGAGCCCGCTAAGAAAGGATTTTGAGTTAAATCAATGATATGCCTACACGAAGGCCCTGACGATTGTCATTCAATTGTCAGGGCCTTTGATTTAGAAGAATATAGCAGATTATAAAAAGCAGTCGATACACAATGGCCGATACCCACATACCTTAGTGCTGTACCGAATGCAGTATCCTAAGCCTCCGTAATTTCCTCATTTGTATTTCGGAATTCCGACATCTGCAACTTAGTTGTTATAATAATAGTTTAACGTTTTCTTTTTCGTACTAACTTACAAGCATAGTTGGTTTCTATTCTTTCCCCCTAACGTTCCTGATTTTTTGGTAGCAACTCTCCCGCAACATTGTGTGTAGTTACTCTGCATACTGTCATTCTATTTTTTGTTAACCAAAAAAAGCAAAAGCACATGAGAAGTCTTCTAAAAGTGGCAGCCGTATTTGCCCTGCTCACAGTCGTATTTTTTTCCTGTAAGAAAGATGCTAAGGAACAAGCTCCCGTACAAGAGGAGATCTCCAAACAAGTATTGGACAAGATCTATGCCCTGGGTTTTGGTACCCAAAACGTGTCCAGGCACCCCGAAGGTTACCTGGTGGAAGGGGATATCGTTATTACCGAGGATGACCTGTCTCAGACTCCCGACCGCAAGTTGATCCGCGTAGGCGATGAAGAACAATACCGTACCACCAATACGGTAACTGGTTTGCCGCGGAACATCACTATCCGCGTCAATTCTTCCCTGCCCGCCAGGTACATTACCGCTACCGACGCTGCCATTGCCCGGTACAATGCCCAGGCCTTGCGCATTACTTTTTCAAGGGTTACCTCCGGCGGCAACATCGTGATCAACCCCGCTCCCTCAGGAGCAGGTTACCTGGCTTCTGCCGGTTTCCCCACTTCCAGCGGTAATCCTTACAACTCTGTATTGGTCAACAGGAGTTACCTCGACACCTGGAACATCAATACCGTTACTTCCATCATCGCCCATGAAGTAGGCCATTGTATTGGTTTCCGTCATACCGACTATGCCAACCGCGCTTATAGTTGCGGCGGATCGGCCGTTAATGAAGGTCAGGCAGGCGTTGGCGCTATCCTGATCCCCGGAACACCTTCTACCAATGCCGTAGCCGGCTCCTGGATGCTGGCCTGCATCGGTAATGGCGTAAACCGTCCATTCATCAGCAGTGATATTACTGCCCTGAATTACATCTATTAATTCGGACTGAGTTTCTCCGAAGAGTGGGTCGCCCTTCAAGGGCGGCTCACCCTGATCTAAGGAGTACGCCGATGCCCTTCGGCACACTCAGCACCATCATCTAATCCCCGTATGTGGGGCGACTACACAAAAGCCGGTAAGTTTAATTGCCGGCTTTTTTTATGATTATACTTTGTTAAGGATTACTGTATTAACAAATTGTCAATAGAATGGGGCATATGCTTTGGAATAATATACACAGAACCAAATCAAAAGATTATGAAACGAATAGGTGTAGTATTATTACTGGCAACAGGATGCTCCCTCGCCGTGATGCAGGCCAGCGCACAGGTAAGCGTAAGTGTGAATATCGGCACACAGCCACAATGGGGTCCCGTAGGCTACGACCGGGCCGACTATTATTACCTGCCCGATGTGGAAGCTTATTATTACGTACCCCGCCAGCAGTTCATTTACCTCGATGCCGGCCGCTGGGTATTTGCTGCCAGCCTTCCCGGAAGGTACCGTGGGTACGATCTCTACGGTGGATACAAAGTAGTGATCAATGAACCCAGGCCTTACGATCACTTTTATGATCACCGCAACAGGTATGCCCGTTACAGGGGATGGCGCGGCCGCCAGGATTGCATCCGCGACTATCACCGGCCCAGGTATGATAATGACCGCGACTACCGTCGCGACCGGGATCGTGGCCATGGACACGGCCGCGGACATGGAAGAGGTCGCGGACATGACAGAGATTGGGACTAATACAATACAACAGTCTGCCATACAGCCCTGAGCGATCAGGGCTTTTTTATGTGTAACAAGGCCCGCAAATAAAGCGTAGTGAAATCACTAATCTAAGTTATCTCCTGCATTATCAATCTTTTGACATCGCTCTCATAAAAGGGCACACCGTTTGAATAAGAGAAGGCGAAAACACTTTGTATATGAAACGATTAATGTCAGCATTACTGCTCATAGCCGGATTGCTGCTATCTGGCCGGCAAACCCACGCCCAGGTAAATGTAAATATCAATCTCGGCACACAGCCCTTATGGGGCCCCGTAGGGTATGATGAAGTAGAATACTATTACCTGCCCGATGTGGAAGCCTATTATTATGTACCGCGCCACCAATTTGTTTATTTAAATGGTGGTAAATGGATATTTGCTACCAGCCTCCCTGCACGGTACCGGACCTATGACCTCTATTCAGGATATAAGGTGGTGATCAATGAACCAAAGCCCTATATTCACTTTACCGACCATAAGGTGAAATACGCAAAATACAAAGGCGTACATGGAAAACAAGTGGTTATACGGGATAGCCGTGATCCTAAGTATTACGTGGTAAAAGGTCATCCCGGAAATAGCAACAAAGGTAATGGTCCTAATAAGGGAAAGGGAAATGGAAAGGGCAACGGTAATGGAAAAGGTAAAGGGAAAAATAAATAAATAAGAGCAACGCCTGGAACATCAATGATCGATCCTGATCAATTGATTATTACCGGGCGGGTAGGTTTTCAATACTTCATACCGCAGCCCCAGTTGCTGCAGGCATTGCAATGTCACCGGGAAAGCCGTGATCACATAATCACTGCGTTGCAATGCTTCCCGCAAGGCAGGGGCCGCAACGTCCGGGTTTTGGTCTGGCAGGTTACCCGGCATGGATTGAAACCTTTCATCAATAAGGCTGTAATAGTTGATATGCACACCTCCCAGCGAAAAGCCCAGGGAAGCATGTTGCGGCTGCTGCGCATACAGGTCGTACAAGGCCTGCCGGCTGTTCGCTTGCAATGACCATTCAAAGCAGAAAGCCCTGTCGGCCCGCGTATAAAAATGGGCTCCCATGATCAGTGCAACCACCACCGCTATGCCCCTGCCTGCCCACCGCGTACTATTGACTGCCGGCACCCATTCACTGCCGGCCACACAAAGCAATAAAATGCCCGGTACATACCATTGCAGCGCCGTACGTCCCAATAGATACGGGTTATTGAGCACCAGGTGAAACACCATGTTCAGGACCACGATGCCTGCAAAAAGAATAGCTAGTATAAAGCCTGTGCTGATCTTTTTATGGCGCAGGGCCTGCCAGCCATACCACCCGCTCACTACCAGCAGCAGGAAGAAAGAACAATACGTAAGCGCCGGCAACAGATCACCATAAGCGGCGCCATAAAGACTGCCTTCCCACACCGAGCCCATTAGCGAAGCGATCAGTTGGTCATCACCGCCAAAGCCGAGGTCCTTGCCGTAATATTTGATGAACAGCAGATCAGCCACCGTACCCAGCAACAGCAAGCCATACAATACCAGTATCCGGATGAGCCCTTTGCTCACCGGCTGGCGACGCATAAGCGAAGTAATGAATACACAACCACAAAAGCCTGCCATACCGATCGCCGTATAGAAATAACTAAGGTTGGCGGCGATCATCAGTGCATTCATCAGCCACACCATCAGCCAGCTTCGGTAATGGAATGCCGGGGCCTGCGCTGCTTTGATAAAATAATAAAGACTCCAGGCCTGGAACGTCATGGCCAGTCCATAACCACGCGCCAGCGAAAAGAAATCCAGCACATAGGGGTTCAGCAATACCAATGCCCAAAAAATAATGGCCCCGGCCCTTGCTTTGATCAAATTGCCCAGCCGGTACAAGGCCCAGGCAAAGAAGGGAAAGGCCAGTACCGAATGAAGCCGTACCCAGCCAGGCCCATCACCAAACAGGTCATTGAATAGCTCCATAAAGAAACTATTCAACCAATGGTTATTGGCAGTGCCAAACAGCGCAATGAAATAATTCGTTTTGATCAGCCGGAAAGAATACGCTTCATCATGCGTCATGTCCATGCCAAAAGCATGTACCCACACAAACCCCCATAGCACCACCGTTACCAATACATACAGCAGGAGAGACAGTTGTTGTGGACCCGTAAGTGAGCGGAAGCGTACCATGGATCGGAAAAATACAAAAAAGAGGTGACACCTTTCCTTTTCGATGCAAACGAAAGGTGTCACCTCTTGTACTGTTTAAGGGTGGGTCGCCTTTCAAAGGCGGCTCACCCTTAAACTTCATTAGATTAAGCTACCGTAATATCTTTATCCAGATACACATCCTGCGTAGCGTTCAGGAGCGCCACCCCTTCATTGAAGGGTCGCTGGAAAGCTTTCCGTCCCAGGATCAACCCCATGCCACCGGCCCGTTTATTGATCACTGCCGTGTACACAGAATCCTGCAGGTCACTCGCTCCCTTGCTTTCACCGCCGCTGTTGATCAGGCCCACACGGCCACTATAGCAATTCAACACCTGGTAGCGGCACAGATCAATAGGGTGATCCGTGGTCAGCTTTTCATAGACCAGCGGAGAGGTCTTGCCATGTTTCGTAGCCAGGTAACCGCCATTATTCGTAGGTAGTTTTTGTTTGATGATATCCGCTTGTAAGGTTACCCCCAGGTGATTGGCCTGGCCTGTAAGGTCCGCGGAAGTATGATAATCCACTCCATCCACCTTAAAGCCATTGTTGCGTGTATAACACCACAGGATAGTAGCCATGCCCAGCTCATGCGCCAGTTCAAATGCTTCCGCTACTTCCTTCAGTTGGCGGGCGCTTTCTGCCGAGCCCCAGTAGATCGTAGCGCCTACAGCTACCGCTCCCATATTCCAGGCGCTCTTTACCGTGCCAAACATCGTTTGGTCAAAGCGGTTGGGCAGACTCAGGAATTCATTGTGGTTGATCTTTACCACAAAAGGAATGCGGTGCGCATATTTACGGCTCATGATACCCAATACACCATAGGTAGACGCTACTGCATTACAACCCCCTTCCATCGCCAGTTTCACAATATTCTCCGGGTCGAAATAAATGGGGTTGGGTGCAAAGGCCGATCCCGCACTGTGTTCAATGCCCTGGTCTACCGGGAAGATGCTGCAATAACCTGTATTGGCCAGGCGGCCGTGCCCCAGTAAGGTTTGGATGCTGCGCAGCACCTGGTTGCTACGGTTACTGGTGATCCAGCTTTTCTCCACATGATCGGGAGAGGGGAGCGAGATCGTTGATTTGTCGATCGTCTTACACTGATGCTCCAATAAATAAGCGGCTTTATCGCCCAGCAGGTCTGTGATTTTCTTTGATGGCATAATCGATAAGTTTGTTTACTGCCGCCCAAAGATAGAAGGATGCGCCCTGCCGGGCAACCACTGCCAGCTGCATGCCACCTCTCCCCGCTAGATAAAAAACAAGAAAGTCTCCCGCAAAGCAGGAGACTTTTAAACTATGTTGCCATTCTGTTGACGGGCTTCAAACCATCGCCCCGTATCAGTGAATGTTTTATAAATCTGAACAAGGCGTCGCCTTAAGGCTTTCTCGTTACCTTGCTTTCAAAGCTGTATTTGGCTCGTAGCTCACAGCTCGTCACTCGTAGCTTGCTTCTTACGCGTTCCTATTGATACAGTTCAGATCATCAAATGCTACTTCCAGGCGCTTGATAAAGGTTTCTTCTCCTTTACGCAGCCATACACGGGGATCGTAGTATTTCTTATTCGGTTTGTCTTTTCCTTCCGGATTGCCCAACTGACCTTGCAGGAACCCTTCGTTCTTTTTATAGTAGTTCAGCACACCTTCCCAGAAGCTCCATTGGAGATCCGTATCGATGTTCATTTTGATAGCACCGTAGCTGATCGCTTCCCTGATCTGGTGTTGGGGGGAGCCGCTACCGCCATGGAATACGAAATACACTGGCTTGGGGCCTGTTTTCAACGTCTTTTCAATAAAGTCCTGGCTATTCTTGAGGATCTCCGGACGCAGTTCAACATTACCGGGACTGTACACCCCGTGCACATTACCAAAGGCGGCGGCTACGCTGAACAGGCGGCCCACTTTGCTCAGTTCCGTATAAGCATAGCTTACGTGCTCGGGCTGCGTATAGAGCTTGTCATTTTCAACGCCACTGTTGTCAACACCATCTTCTTCACCACCCGTTACACCCAGTTCGATCTCGATGGCCATACCCAGCGGCTGCATGCGTTTGAAGAACTCAACAGATGTGTGGATATTCTCTTCGATCGGCTCTTCACTCAGGTCCAGCATATGCGAGCTGAAAAGCGGCTGGCCTTTTTCTTTGAAATATTGTTCGCCGGCATCGATCAGTCCGCTGATCCAGGGCAACCATTTCTTGGCCGCATGGTCAGTGTGCAGAACCACCGGTACACCGTAATATTTGGCTACATTATGGATGTGCAGCGCGCCGGAGATACCACCCGAGATATTGGCTTGCAACTGGTCGTTGGGCATGCCTTTACCGGCGATGAACTGCGCGCCGCCATTGGAAAACTGGATGATAACGGGAGAATTGACCTTGGCCGCTGTTTCCAGCACAGCATTGATCGTATTCGTACCGATCGTATTCACGGCGGGCAGGGCAAACTGGTTCTCTTTGGCATCTTTATAAAGGGCTTCCAATTCTTCGCCAAAAAGCACCCCGGCTTTATATTTCTTCATGATTTTCCTGTTTTTTCTTTTATTTAATTAATAAGTAGTCGTGGTTGTTGAGAATTATTTAAGAAAAAGCCTTCTTTTCTTAAATGCGCGGCGAAGATAAGAAAAGTCACTGGCAACTTTCATGTTGAAGCGACACATTAAAAAGGTGTTGAAATACAGGCTTTTATAGTAGTAGGGGCTTGCGGGTGCCATTTTAATGCCCTATTTTGGAGCAGATTTATCCTACAACCCATGCGCACTGTTAACTCCTTCCTGCTGATATGGGCAATGCTTTTTGCCGCCTGCGGAAATCGCACCAGCTATATCGACCAGGTAAGCTCCAATTATTACCCGGGCAATGAAGACAAATTTGGTTTCCTGGTCTTCGATAAGGAGCGTGTGGATTCCTTTTTCCGGCAGTATCCCGAACTCAATTTTCAAAGTGACAAGCTGCAGAAGGCTTTTAAGGGATTACTCCGTGTTGATACAAACTTCAGGCGCGGGGATGACCGCTTTACCAGGCATATCAGCCCGCCTGCTTCTTTTGATAAGCAACTGGCTTTCGAACTATTAGAAGCAACTGTTGGCCAGCACAAAGAAGAATACTTTACCGGAAGCCTCAATTACTTGTTCTTTTACAAATGCCTGCCCGATACTTTCAAAGCCAACTGGCCCCAGGTCCAATTGGGCGATCTGCAATTCAATGTTACCTTTTTCAATTTGCTCAGGGTGAGGTGTGAGGCTTTTGAGAAGCAGATTGTGATGGACTCCGTATATTGGGATGAGAACATCAAAAAGGTTTTTGGCGAAGAGACCTACAATGAATTTACGGTCGACAAAGTGCAATTGATCAGCCATTGCATCAGGACCGACACCGCCTTCGCCGATCCAAGGTTACAGCCCGATAAAGACAATTTCCTGTATATCTTAGACCAGGTAATAGCCCGTAAATGGCGGTTGATACTCATGGATAATAATTAGGATGCAACGGGTATCTTTACCGGGAATTTCAAACCCAATACTATGATATTAGAACATGTGGCCATCTGGACCGGTCAACTGGAGCAACTAAAGGCATACTACATAAAGTATTTTGGAGCTGTTCCCAATGAGAAGTACACCAATGAGAAAAAGCAATTCCAAAGTTATTTCCTCAGCTTTCAATCCGGCGCCCGGCTCGAGATCATGTCCATGCCCAATATTCCCGACAATCAAAACGATACCATAAAAGCCCAATACAAAGGTATTATCCACCTCGCATTTGGTGTTGATACCGTCCAGGAGGTAGAAGCCAAAGCAAAGCAATTGCAGGAGGATGGTTTTCAGGTACTGAGCGGTCCCCGCAAAACAGGCGATGGCTATTATGAATTCGAGACCCTCGATCCTGACAACAACCGGTTGGAGGTAACCTGTCCATATCCTCAATAACCAATAACAATTTCACAGAACACACAAAACTAACACAACAATGGCCTATATAATGGTCGATATCGAAAGCGATGGCCCCATTCCTGGCGACTACTCCATGATCTGCTTTGGAGCAGTAATAGTAGAGGAGGGCTTGACCAAAACCTTCTATGGACAGCTAAAGCCCATCTCCGATAAATTCATTCCTGAAGCACTGGCTGTTTCAGGCTTTACCCGCGAACAGACACTTGCCTTTGACGATCCCAAATCAGTAATGGAAAACTTTGCAGCCTGGCTCAAAGAAGTAGTAAAAGACAGGCCTGTATTCATCAGCGATAACAATGGCTTCGACTGGATGTTCATCTGCTGGTATTTTCACCACTTTACCGGGTCCAATCCCTTTGGCCACAGTTCCTACAACCTGGGCAGCCTCTACAAAGGTATAGTGAAAGATACCTTCCAAAACTTTAAACACCTGCGTAAAACAACGCATACACATCACCCTGTGGATGACGCAAAAGGAAATGCAGAAGCCTTACTCACCATTAAAAAGGAGATGGGCCTTAAGATCAAATTCTAATAAATCCTTCATCATTAATAAAATTACCATGATCAATACTATAAGAACCGACTCCGACAACCAGGATTTTGTAGGATTGGTAAGGCTCCTTGACGCTGACCTGGCAGAAAGAGACGGAGCCGACCATGCATTTTATGGCCAGTTCAACAAGATCGACAAGATCAAACACGCTGTTGTTGCATTTGCGAATGGTAAACCCGTAGGTTGTGGCGCCATAAAAGAATTCAGCCCCGCTGCCATGGAAGTGAAACGCATGTACACATTGCCCGAATACAGGGGCCGGGGAATTGCCTCCATTGTGTTGGCTGAATTAGAGAAATGGGCCCGGGAATTGTCGTACAAGAAGTGCGTATTAGAGACTGGAAAAAGACAGCCCGAGGCCATTGAGCTGTATAAAAAGAATGGATACGCGATCACTCCCAACTACGGCCAGTATATCGGTATTGAAAACAGTGTTTGTTTCGAAAAGGAAATCACAAGGTGATGATCACAAAGAAAGCATCTCTTCTGATATGAATTCATCTACCATTCTATTAATCAAGTCGTCTGTATTTGACAGGGACCGGGAGCTAATTGTTGATAACGCGTTTTTGTCTTTTGATAACAAAGATCGGATCGCAGTACCCCCAACGACGTTTCTAAAGGAGGATATAACTGCATTCAGATATGGGGTCAAATGGATTAAAGGGTACTCGTTTGTAATTGGTCGCATCTATTGCGTAGATATTAAATCTTCATCAGGGGAAGTTATAAAAATAAGACTCAAATCAATTTACGGAGTTAACAGAACAAGACTTCATGAGAAATACGCAATATTGATCAATGCCCTATATGATACTTATTTTGATGGTATTACAGGACATTATTTACAACAATTTTCTGAATCAGTAGACTTTCAACTGCTTGGAATTGCCTTCAGGCAGGATGGTATTCTTTTGGATAAAAACAGGTTAATAAAGTGGGAAGACCTTGGGACAAGATCCTATAGTACTTATTATACTGTTTTTTCAAAATCAGATCCCAACATATATAAAGCATTTGAGTACCTGAACGATTGGAATACAGGTATTATATATAGCGTGTCAAGAGAAATATTAAAGAGTAAAAACCTGCTTCCTGAAGTAGTATAACTTATTTGATCCCTAATCCTCAAACTTCCCCAAATTCTTTTGGATAAGCGCCAGGTTCTTTTGCAGCGTTTGTTTCAGCTGGCGCTTCACCAATTGCCCCATAGAATTACATTTATTAAATGCCGGGTTGTGAAAATATAGGCCCAGGTCAGTTCTTAGCTGCTGTAGTTTTTCGGGCGTGGATATCTTGTCCCGCGCCATGATGTTGAGTAGCTCCATCAGCCGGAAGCGGGTAGAAGCCACCCGGAATGCCATCATCGTCCTTTCCTCTGCCTGGTATTGATCGATCGACTCCTTGTTGAGGTACTTGCTGCACAGGTTTACCAGTTCCAGGTTTTCCTTGAAGAACTGTGGCAGGTACAGGTTTTTCCTGCCTTCATAAGATTGCTGGTCAAAGTCAATAGCGCGGATACGGTATTGGTAATCCTCAATATCCGGTGTAATGTCCACCACAAAGTTATACGAGCGCATATCCCCCAGCAGCCGCACAAAACAACGTTCATTGAACTTCACAAACTCCTTGGCCAGCCTGATCTTATTGGTAGACGGGCTGGACAGGTGCGTTTGGATAAACACATCCCCGGGAATACCGGGTATATGTTCTTCTACCAGCGTATTGTTGTGTGTGAGGTAGGTAATACGGTTGGGAGAAAGCAGGTGCTCCAGTTCCAACCCATAGATACGCGAAGCATCCGCTATCTTGATATAAAAGTGATCGTAGTTGTCGTTGAATTTATTGATGATGCGTATACGGAAAGGATGCGAGTTCCCAAAACTGCAATAGTCAATCCTCGCTACATCCAGGTGCGCCGTAAAAGTAAGATCACCCTCCGTTTTCAGAAAGGCATACATCTTCACCAGTCCACTCCGGATATACTCCCAATCCCGCATGTCATACACCGCTTTCTCCCACAGCGTGTCCTTGCCGTTCTTGTCTTTCAGCGGAATAGAATAGGTGATGTGCAGCAGGTCATTATAAGATACCGGCAGCTTCACCTCACGGCCATGCACTTTCAGGTAATTCCGCAGCCCATCCTTTACAGGAAACATCGGCTTCTTGCGCGAAGGTTTATTGTTCTCTTCCGGTGTGAAATCTGGTATCAATGATAAATAAACATTAGTTAAGAAATAGTATACGTCCTCGTCTCTTACCCCTTACCACTAGCCACTCACCACTCGTCCTTCAAATTACACAATCTATAGTAATTGTATCCGATTCAGTAATTCTTTGAAATACCCTGTCGCTTCCAGCAGCCTGCTGCCATACCAGCTAAACATTTCACCATCCACCAGCACAATGCGCGTGTCGGGTAAATAACCTTGCAATTCATCAATATGCTGTTGCTTAAAAGGGTAGGGCTCCGAAGAAAGCAGCAGGAGCTCACAGCCCGCAGCTTGTAATGCTTCGATATTGACAGCGGGGTACCTTGTTTGATCCCCAAATACATGCTGTAATCCGCAGCGGCCAAGCAGGTGATGGATAAAGGTATCACGGCCCACCGTCATATAAGGGTCTTTCCAGATAAGGTAGGCCGTCCGCAGGGCAGGAGCCAGGCCAGTCAGTTGAAGGAAGTTTGTATGAATAGTATCGGCAATAGAGGCTGCTTTGGCGCTTGTGTGCGTGATCTCCCCAATGGCCCGGATCATGCCAAGTGCATCCTCCAGGGTATTGACATCACTCACCCACACCGGGTAATGCCTGGCCAGTTCTTCCACCTGCTCACGTACATTTTCTTCTTTGTTGGCGATGATCAGATCAGGCTGCAGCGCATGCACCCTGTCTATATGTACCTTTTTGGTGCCGCCTATTCTTGTCTTGCTGCGGAACCAGCTTTCCGGATGTACGCAGAATTTTGTGATGCCTACGACAACATCATCCAGCCCCAGTGCCGCCAGCAGCTCCGTTTGCGAAGGCACCAACGACACGATCCGCCTGGGTATGCCTGGCAAATGAATTGCTCTGTCTAATTGATCGGTGAATGTAAGTATGGTCACTGCCTGCTAAATTCTATATTCTATATTCTGGATTCTAAATTCTGGATTCTGAATTCTGGATTCTGGATTCTGAATTCTAAGATTCACAGCAAAGCTAATCAACCCTTTCTGCAAAAAGATCAGCACCCTCTTGTGGAAAAACTCCCCGGATGCATCTCACTGCCTGATTAAATCCTGTACATGCTTAAAAACTACCTGACCATTGCCTGGCGCCACCTGTTGAAGAACCGCCAATTCACCATCCTCAATTTACTGGGTTTATCTACCGGCCTCGCCGTCACCGTGCTCATCTGGTTATGGGTACAGGACGAAAGAAGTGTAGACAGGTTTCATGAAAATGACCAGCAGCTTTTCCAGGTCATGGAGCACCGGACCAACAGCAGCGGCATCAACACCTCGGGCGAAACGCCGCCCCTCCTCGACGAATACCTGGCTGCTAACATGCCCGAAGTAAAGCAGGCTGTTACCACCACGCCGCCCACCTGGTTTCCCCGCGTACCCCTTACTACCGGCAAAGACAATGTCCATGGCGCCGGCCTGTTTGCCGGGAAAGATTATTTCCAGGTATTTACCTATCCCCTCGTCAGCGGCGATAAACAAACCGTGCTGAATGATAGAAACGGTATTGTCCTGTCTGAAAAGCTGGCCATGCGTTTGTTCCACAGCACCGAAGGCATTATCGGGAAAGCAGTATACTGGCAACTAGACCAAACCCGGCGCACCAGCATGGTGACCGGTGTTTTTAAAGGCACGCCTGCCAACTCCTCCATACAGTTTGACTTTGTATTGCCCTTCGATGCGTTTAAAACGATCATGAACATGAGCAGCGACCTGAGCAGTGGCGGCCCTTTCCACACCTACCTCGTGTTGAAAGAAGGCACATCTGTGCAGGCTTTCAATGATAAGCTCAGCGCTTTTATGAAGTCCCATAGCAATGGCAATGCACGTAAGCTATTCCTGAAATCCTATGGGGATAATTACCTCTATGGTAATTATGAGAATGGCGTTCAAGCCGGTGGCCGCATCAGTTATGTAAGGTTGTTTTCCCTCATTGCCATCTTTATCCTCATCATCGCCTGTATCAATTTTATGAACCTGTCTACTGCCAAAGCTGCCGGAAGAATGAAAGAGATGGGTATCCGCAAGACCATTGGCGCAGGCCGCGGCTCACTCATCCTGCAATACCTGGCCGAATCCCTGCTATTGGTCTTTGTGGCTATGTTGCTGGCCCTGCTGCTGGTGGTAGCTTTACTCCCTGCCTTCAACCAGGTGACCGGCAAGGAACTTTCTGTCGGGATCAATACAAGGTTGATCTTAACACTCCTGGGCATTGTGTTGATCACCGGCTGCCTGGCAGGTGGTTATCCTGCCTTCTATCTCTCCGGCTTTAAGCCCGTTGCTGTATTGAAAGGAAAACTCAACAACCTCATAGGAGGGCAATGGGCGCGTAAAGGCCTCGTGGTGTTTCAATTCACTTTATCGGTGGTATTCATAGTGGCAGTGTTGGTGGTATACCGGCAAATAGCCTTTATTCAATCCCATAAGGCAGGCTATGATAAAGAGCAGGTTATTTATTTCGACGTGGAGGGCAAGGTGCCAGGCGCTATGCCGGCATTCCTGGCCGCCGTCAGGAATATCCCGGGCGTGGTCAATGCATCCAGTATGGTGGGCAATGTGCTGGGCGGCCCTACCAGTGGTAACCGCTGGCAGTATGAAGGGGCAGATGCGACCATTCCTTTCAGACCTTTCATGGTCAATTATGGTATGATAGAAACACTGGGTATTGACATGAAAGAGGGGCGTTCCTTCTCTGCAGATTATGGTATGGATACCGCGAAGATCATCTTTAATGAAGCGGCGATTGCCGCTATGGGTATTAAAGATCCGGTAGGCAAGACTATCCGCTTTGATGGGGCAGATCGCCAGATCATTGGTGTAGCAAAGAATTTTCATTTCCAGTCCCTGCATGAAGAAGTAAAACCGTTGTTCTTTAAGTTGGATTTTATGAACACCACCGTGATGGTGAAAATAGACCAGGCTGCTGAAAAGGCTACCATTGATAAACTAAGATCCTTTTATACCAGCTATAATCCCGGCTTCCCGTTTGATTACAAATTCCTGGATGAGGATTACCAGGCACAATACAATGCCGAGAAGCGCGTAGCCATCCTTTCCCAATACTTTGCAGGGCTGGCCGTACTGATATCCTGCCTGGGATTGTTTGGACTGGCTTCTTTCACCGCCGAGAAGAAACGCAAAGAGATAGGCATCCGCAAAGTGTTGGGTGCCACCGTAAGCCAGGTGGTGCTGCTGTTGTCAAAAGAGTTCCTGCGGGCCGTGATGATAGCCCTTTGCATGGCCATGCCACTCTCCTGGTGGATCATGCACCATTGGTTAGCCGGTTTTGCATTACACATTCCCCTGGGTGTCGATATCTTCCTGATCACAGGCATTTGCATGATCCTGCTTACGATAACGACAGTCAGTTTCCAGGCCGTCAATGCGGCCATAGCCAACCCGGTAAAAAGCCTGGATGCTGAATAGTACAGCCACAATAATAAAAACAATCGACAAGCTAAAAAATGGTTCTGTAAGACGGGCTGTGAAGTAATGGCCCTGGAATCGTTCCGTAGTGATAATGGTGGAAAGGAGACCGCTGCTGCCTCCTGCTAAATAGAATAAGGATCATCTAGCAGGAGGGTATTGGATTGCAGGCGGTTCTTAACACACAGGAATTGGAACTAAATGGTTTTTGTTCGGACGTTGGATCTTATTGGACGGTTTTTTCAAGGATACGATCAAAATCGGTTTTTTTCGGACGTTGGACTTTGGACGGTTTGACTTGGACTTAGGACTTTGACTTTGGACATTGGTTTCTCAGAGGCAAGGACTATACAATCGTTTTGGACTCGGACATTTCATTTGGACATTGGACTTCGGACATTTGGATTTAAAAGAAAAAAAGAAGTTGATTGATACTGGATTTTAGGATTTTCCTGGATATTGGATGTGTAACTGGTTTTTCTCCTGGATATTGGAATGATTGATAAGCTATCAATCAACTTCGATAACAAAGATATATCCACACTGAAATGTTAACAAGAGCAGAAACTCGCTATTTAAAAAATTCGGTATTTACTGCAAAAATAGTAAGTCTGTCAGGGTGTACCTAGTAGGATAACGTAGTGTATATGGTAATACTACGCACTTGCCCTGGTAAAAGGGTCTTTTCATTGATCGCCATCAAAAGAGGAATAGGAAAGTTACGCGTTATCCACATACCAACAGCTATATTAAAATAAATTAATCTGACTTTTAACTCCATTCAACGGCTGGTTAGATGCATTGATCGAATAAACTACCACCATCACCTTTCCTGCTTCATCTTTGTACCAGTTATGCGAGGAACCCTTTTTAACCCCCTAAACACCAGGTCCCTCTCTTAATCTGAACATTCATGGTAAAGGCCCCAAAGGTCTTGAACACTTTGTCTCTGATTAAAAGATTTTCCCCCTGGGGCTGGCTAGTAATGGTCAGCCTCTTTTTTTAATTACCCAGCGCCTGTATCACATCATACTTGGTGACAATGTGCAGGTGGCCGGCTTCATCTTTGCTCAGCACCGCCCCATTATCTTTATTGATGAGCGTACGTAGCTTTTCAATGGGTGTATTGAACTCTACCAGCGGGAAGGCAGGTTCCATCACACTTTCTACCGAGGCATTCTTAATATCGGGATTGGAAAATACTTTTTGGAAAAGGCCGCCTTCGCTGATCGCACCTATCAGTCCATTGCCATTGACCACTGGTATGTGTTCAATATCATGTTTGCGCATCAGCTCTACCGCGTCGGCCACCGTATGTTTGGGTTCAATGGTTACCAGCTTTTGTTTGGCCGTCCTGCCGTTTACAATGTCTTTAAATGTTTTTACATCCAGGAAACCTCTTTCCATCATCCACTGGTCATTGTAGATCTTGCCCACATACCTGCTGCCATGATCATGGAAGATACATACCACTACATCATCTGCTTTCAGGCGGTCTTTCAATTGCAGCAGCCCCTGCAGGCAGCTGCCGGCGCTATACCCGCAAAACAAACCTTCTTCTTTGGCAATGCGCCGGGCCATTACAGCGCCATCTTTATCCGTTACCTGCTCAAAGTGATCGATCACACGCATATCATAATTCTCCGGCACAAAGTCTTCCCCAAAGCCTTCCGATACATAGGGGTGCACCTCTTTCATATCTATTTCACCTGTACGGAAATATTTGGTGAGCAGCGAGCCATACACATCAATAGCCCAAATTTGTATGTTGGGATTCTTTTCTTTCAGGTACATGGCCGTACCCGTTACCGTACCACCCGTGCCGGCCGTGCACACCAGGTGTGTGATCTTGCCATCCGTTTGCTCCCACAGTTCGGGACCGGTGGTCTCATAATGCGCCAGCCTGTTGGCCAGGTTATCATATTGGTTGCACAGGAAAGAATTGGGAATTTCTTTGGCCAGCCTGCGGGCCACAGAGTAATAGGAGCGGGGATCATCGGGTTCCACATTGGTAGGGCACACGATCACTTCCGCACCCACCGCCTTCAGGATATCCATTTTCTCCTTCGATTGCTTATCGGTAGTTGTAAAAATGCATTTGTATCCTTTTACACAGCCAGCCAGCGCCAGCCCCATGCCCGTATTGCCGCTGGTGCATTCAATGATCGTGCTGCCGGGTTTTAGTTTTCCCTCTTTTTCAGCCACCTCGACCATTTTCAGCGCCATCCGGTCCTTGATCGAGTTGCCGGGGTTGAAATAATCCACTTTGGCCAGTATAGTGCCGGGAATATCCTTCGTGATCTTGTTAAGCTTTATCAAAGGCGTATTACCAATCGTTTCCAATATGTTGTTCTTGATATCCATTTTCCGGTATTTGTGGCGATAAAGGTACGGAAAATAGGAGGTGGTGAGGGGTTGAAGGTTCAGTCTTCCTGGCCTCTTTCTTCTCTTTAGTACCTCTTATCTTAGGGTCATCCTGGGGTTTTCTTAGGGTATTCTTAAGTTTATTAAAAGGTTTAAACCCTACAATAACCTTACCATAACCCTAGGTATATTAAAAAAATATCTTATCTTACAAGAAGGTAAAGGCCTTCTTGATAGGTAGCATACATACCCAAAAAACACTTTTATGGCAATCAGTGAAAATGTATTACTCAAAAAACTGTCCGGACACCTGGGCAAACAGATCGTATTCAAGCAGTATGGCGAAAAAACCGTGGTGAGTGCCTACCCGAATATGAGCCGACGTAAGCTCAGTGTAAAACAAAAGGAAGTGAATGCTATGATGGAAGATGCCAATTACCAGGCTAAAAGGATCATGGCGAATGAAGAGCTGAGACAGGCAGCACAGGTGCGGTTGGATGTAACCAGCAATAAACTGTATACGGCCCTGATCAAAGAGTACTTTAAGATCGCGCGGGCGGGCGGGGAAGTTCCATCCGGCGGGCAATAGAAAGCCGGTTTTTAACGGACTGTATCACTGGTAAAGTGATAAATTTGTATACATTTTTCACGCTGTAATTACCGGTACTTGAAAGCATATTTTATCAGTGGAATGGCCGCCGATGAGCGCGTCTTTAAATATGTCCGTTTACCCGAAGGATATGAGATCGTACACCTTACCTGGATTGACCCCCAAAAACAAGAATCTTTAGCCTCCTATGCCATCCGGATGGCGGAACGGATCGACACCAGCCAGCCATTTGTGCTGATCGGCTTATCCTTTGGTGGTATGCTGGTCACTGAAATTGCCAAACGTTATCCCCCGGTTAAAACCATCCTGATCGCAAGTATTCCCTTATCCGCCCAATTGCCGGGTTATTTCCGCGTAGCCGCTGCCTTGCGGCTCCATAAAGTAGTACCTATCGGCATGGTAAAAACAGCTGCCCGCTTAAAAAGGTACATCACCAATGAAAAGTCCGAAGATAAAAAGCTGATCTGGGAGATCATCAACAGCAGCGATCCTGCTTTTATCCGTTGGTCGATGGAAGCGATCCTTACCTGGAAGAATGAAGAAATGCCGCAACAGGTATTGCATATCCATGGCACGCGCGATGAAGTATTGCCTGCACGCTATACAAAACCTACCCATATCATTCCCAAAGCGGGTCACCTGATGGTGATGTCACAACCGGATGATGTAAACAGGATACTGCACAATGCCCTGGCTATATAGTTATTAAAATACATATTGAGAACAGTTGATACTGTTGATAAAAACAAAGTTTTTTCTTTCATTCCTTCACTTACATTTGCTGCCCTGAAATCAGTCGGGAGTCGATGGTTAAGAGTCGGGAGAAGGGAACTCCGGATCCACGGCTCAGAACTCAGGACGCTCAACTCAGAACTACTTAAAGTATCAGACCATGGAATTAAAGTACACACAAAAGATTGCAGAGAAATTAAACCTTACACTCAAGCAGGTGACCAGTGTTCACGACCTGCAGGCCGAAGGCGCTACCATTCCCTTTATGGCGCGTTACCGCAAAGAAGCTACCAACAATATGGATGAGGTAGCCATCGGAAACGTAGTGGAGCAAATTGCTTATTTCACCGAATTGGAAAAGCGGAAGGAAACCGTGATCAAGACCATTGAAGGACTGGGCAAACTGACACCCGAACTGAAACAACGCATCGAAGATTGTTATGATGCCACAGTATTGGAAGATATTTACCTACCTTATAAACCCAAACGCAAAACAAGAGCCACCCAGGCCATTGAAAAAGGACTGGAGCCACTGGCCAAAACATTGTTTGAACAAGGGGCGGAAGATCCTACTGCCGAAGCAGGCAAGTTCATCAACGAACAGGTAAAAGATACCAAGGAAGCCTTGCAGGGCGCCCGCGATATCATTGCTGAATGGGTAGCGGAACATGAGCAGGCACGCAATAAAGTACGCCAGCTGTTTACCGAAACCTCTCACTTGTCGGCCAAGGTACTCACCAGCAAGAAAGACGAGGAAGAAGCCCAGAAATACCGTGATTATTTTGAATTCAATGAACCCTTATCACAAAGCCCTTCTCACCGCATACTGGCCATCCGCCGGGGCGAAAAAGAAGGCTACCTGGTGATGGATATCAATATCGACAAACAACAGGCAGTAGATGAACTGGAAAGGATCTTTATCAAAGCCTCCAATCCCAACAGCACAGAGGTAAAGAAAGCCATCGAAGATAGCTATGAGCGCCTGCTGAAATCATCTATTGAAAATGAGTTCCGCCTGGTGAGCAAGAACAAAGCCGATGAAGAGGCCATCCATGTGTTTACAGAAAACCTGCGCCAGTTATTGCTGGCTTCCCCATTAGGTTCCAAGAAAGTACTGGCCCTCGATCCGGGCTTCCGTACGGGTTGTAAGACCGTGTGCCTGGATGCCCAGGGCAATATGGTGTACCATGGTGTTATCTATCCCCATCCGCCGCAGAATGAATGGTCGAAGAGCGAAGCAGAAATTAAGTTCCTGGTAGATAAGTACGATATCGAAGCGATTGGTGTAGGCAATGGTACTGCAGGCCGTGAAACAGAGCAGTTGGTAAGAGGTATTGATTTTGGCAAACCAGTGAGTGTGTTCCAGGTCAATGAAAGCGGTGCTTCTATTTATTCCGCGTCAGAAGTAGCACGGGAAGAGTTCCCCGACCAGGATGTTACTGTGCGTGGCGCAGTGAGCATTGGCCGCCGCCTGCTCGATCCCCTGAGCGAACTGGTAAAGATCGATCCCAAATCCATTGGGGTAGGGCAGTACCAGCACGATGTGAACCAAACCAAATTGAAAGACGCACTCGACAGGGTAGTGGAAAGCGCCGTGAACTATGTAGGCGTGGATGTAAATACCGCTTCCAAACACCTGTTGCTGTATGTATCTGGTCTCAACAATACCCTGGCCAAAAACATCGTGGAATACCGCCTGAAGAACGGCGCTTTCAAAAGCCGCGATGAACTGAAGAAAGTACCCATGATGGGACCCAAGACCTTTGAGCAATGTGCGGGCTTCTTACGCATTTCCGGTGCGGCCAATCCATTGGACAATTCCTCTGTGCACCCCGAAAGCTATTTCGTGGTAGAGCAGATGGCCAAAGACCTGCAGGCTTCCCTGGAAGACCTGATCAAGCAATCAGAACTGCGCAAGAAGATCAATAAAAAGCAATACATCAGCGAGACCATTGGTGAGTTCACCATTACAGATATCCTCAAGGAGTTGGAAAAGCCGGGTCGTGACCCACGGGCGCCCATTGAAGAGTTTCGCTTTGATGATACCATCAAGTCCATTGAAGATGTGAAGCAGGGAATGACCGTCCCCGGTATCGTGACGAATATTACCAACTTTGGCGTGTTTGTAGACATTGGTGTAAAGCAGGATGGACTGGTGCATATTTCACAGCTCAGCAACACCTTCGTGTCCGACCCCAACCAGGTAGTGAAGCTGAACCAGAAAGTAACGGTTACCGTTACCGAAGTGGATGTGAACAGGAAGCGGATCGCGCTGACCATGAAGGACCAAAGCAGGGCCGGTGGCGGCGGCGACAAGCAGCGTCCCCAACAACAAGGTGGCGGCGGCAGCAGGCCTTCCGGCAATAAGCCCCAGCAGCCTAAAAAGCAGGAGCCGCTGAATCCCTTCCAGGCCAAGCTGATGGAACTGAAGAAGAAGTTCAACGATTAGGGTTGTGAATAGTGAATCTTCCCGCGGAGCGGGACAAATAAAACAGCTTATACAAAGCCGGTCTATATGGCCGGCTTTCTTTGGTTTATAGGCTGCTATCTTTCTAAAACACTAAGCCTCCTTGAAATTCCCATTCTTACTCACGGAAAAACTACACTGAATACCGTTCCTTTTCCAGCCTCTGAACTTACTTCGATACGAATAGTATGGTATTGGGCAATACTCTTTACAATCGATAGCCCCAATCCATAACCTTCGCCCGTTGACCGGTTGGCCTTCTTGAAGCGATCAAAGATCGTATCCAGCTCTTCTGCCGGTATACCGATACCTGTGTCCTGTATATAGATCGTCCAGGTATGAAGTGGAGATATTTTTGCACTGATGAAGAGCTGGCCATTTTCTTTATTGTACCGAATGGCATTGTTGATCAGGTTATAAAACAACTGGAAAATAAGCTCATGGTTCATGTTCGGAATAACAATGCCATCGGGTGGAAGCGTGATGGATACCGTAATTCCCCTGGCCTCTGCACGATGCCCCAATTCTTCCATCACCTCCTGCAATAGTTGTTCAATGTTGATGGTGTCTGTCCGGGTGAATTGGTCATTCTCTATCCGTGAGATGAGCAACAAGGAATGAACGATCTTCTTCAACCTGTTCAGCGTCTTCATCATACCCATGGTCTTTTCCTGCAAGGCCTCATTCATATCACTGTCTACCATCAGGTTTTCCAGTTTGTTCTGCAGTATGCTGATGGGCGTCATCAACTCATGCGACGCATTGGAAGTAAACTCCCGTTCCTTGTCGAAGGCTTCCTTTATTTTCCCCATCAGCTCTATCAGGGCATTGTCGAGGTACCTGAAGTCTGCCGTCGACGTTCTGATCGGCGGCAGGTGTTCTTTGAAGGGGAAGCGCCGGTTCACCAGCCGGGTGCGGATGATGACCGCCAGGGGCCGCAGCACCAGGCGGGTATAGAGCAGGTCGACCAGTATGGTAAGGATGATCAAAGCGATCAATACAAATAACGCTACCCGTTGCAGTGGCCGGTTGTATTGGCTGATGGTAGCGGTGGTCTTGCCTACTTCCAGCAGGTAATTCTTTTTATCGTAGCTAAAGACATGTCTTAAGATGCGGTAGGTGAGGGTATCTGTTTCTACCAGGCGACGGGCGGTTTCAATGGTATCATGCCATAGCCCCGCAGTGTCTGGCTCCAGGGATATGTATTCTTCCTTCAGCATGGTATAACTGCCGTAGCTGCCTTCGCCCTGCAGGTAATAATCGATCCCATTCGACTGGATGGCCTTCAGTACTTTTTTCTTCTGTTCGCGCAGGTAATAGTTGGTGTATTCAGAGGCTACCCGGTTTACCAGTACCGGCAACAGCAGCACAAAGAGCACCACAATGGCCAGCTTGGATAGTGTAATGAACAGGGTTAGTTTGGTAAACAGTTTCACGCTCACAGTTTTATTTTATAGCCAATCCCGCGAATGGTCTGCAGCCATTCGACAGGCGCATAGACGCTTAGTTTCTTCCGGATGTTCTTGATGTGTACATCAATATAGTTGGAATCATAATCATCGTCGGAGAAATTGCCCCAGATATGCTCACTGAGCTGCGCCCTGGTGAGCGGCCTGTTCTTATGCAGCAGGAGGTAGCTGAGCAGGTCAAACTCTTTACGGGAGAGTTCGATGGCCTGGTTGTCAAAAAGGATATTGCGTTGGCTGAGGTCAACAGTAAAATCACCAAGCGCAACCAGCGCGTCTTTAAGTCCCGATTTGCGGCGGGTAATGGCCTGCATGCGTGATTGCAGCTCCAGCAGGGAGAAAGGTTTGGGCAGGTAATCGTCGGCCCCAAGGTCAAGCCCCTTGATTCGGTCTTCCAGGTCGCCCCGGGCGGTTAAGATGATGTAGGAGGCGCCGGGACAGTTGCGCTTGGCATCTTCCAACACCTGCAGCCCATCTTTATCGGGAAGCCCCAGGTCGAGCAGGATGAAATCATATTGGTTTTCCTCCATCTGCTGCAGTCCTTGCCGGGCAGTAAATGCAAGATCACACAAATAAAAGGCCTTTAGCAGGAAGGCCTCCATTTCAAGCGCTAAAGATCTTTCATCTTCTACGATCAGTACCCTCATAGTTTAAAACTGGTAATAAAAACTACAGGTGAAAAATGAGTTGGTATGGCCGGTGCCTTTAGGGGCTTTCTCACTTAATACCGACAACTGGTAGGCTAGCTCCAACAAATAATGGGCCCGGTTATAAGCAAGCGGCAACTTTAAATTATAGGACAACAGGTCAAAACTGGTAGATACCGTTGTATGGGTGGTCGTGCCATTATTGCCCGGACCGCCGAGGATCGGTGGTATCAGCAGACCCAGCAAGCTGTCCCTTAATCTCTTTTCGGTAACATAGGTCTCATAGAAATGCTGTGTGCCTCCTGTTACTTCAATAGCTGGTGTTAAGGAAACAAAATCTTTGGGGCTGAGGCTGCCCAGGTTGATAAATTTGCTGGTACCCAGCGTCACGAATACATCCTGCGTTTTTCCAAAGGCATAATCTACGCTGGCTGTAGTGCTCAACCAGTTTTCGAGTGTAAGCGAGCCACTTACATTGTCGGCATTGGCCGCCTGCAGAAAAGGAGAGTGGGCCGGATAGAAAGTATGACTATAGCTGAGATCGGCTGTCAGGCGCTTGCTGAGTGGGAACGATATACCTGCTCCCAGGCTGGTAGCGGAAATGGCCGAGCCGGAATCGTTCAGGAGTTTAAAGCCCATACCGGAAAAATAAATACCCGAGCGTAAACGGTAAGTAGCATTGGCAGCTATATAGGGCATATTTTCCTGTGCCCGCTGACCATAATAATTCGCATTATTGGAATAGGAAGCGCCTAGCGTAAGGGTGGCTTTATTGGTGGAATCTGTTGTAGCTGTAGTGTCGGTTTGAGCTATACAGGATACACCGATACCGGTTGCTATTAGCAGGAAAGTTAGTTTCATCATGTGGCTGAATTTTAGCCAATCATCCCGATCACCCGTTTGATGACCGTTGGTTTGATCACCTTGATGGGCTTGACAGGTACAGTGGGTAAAGTAACCGGCTTCACCTGTCTGCGGGATTTTGGCACTTCTTTTATGATAGCAGGTTTCACGGTTGCCGGTACATTCTCCTCCGGTTTCTTCGTGTCGGGGATGACGACAGGTATCGTATCTGTCACCATTTTCATCCTATGGATCCCCGGCATATGGCGAAACCGGTTGATACTGTTGCTGCCATCATTGCCCTCACTGATCAAAGAACGGAGGAGGCACAGCAGTACCAGGAAAATAAACCGTTGTATGAACAATTTAGCCATTTATAAAAGTAACAGATTTTTGTTTAGATAGAAACAAAAATCTGTTACGGCTTTAAGTTATTGAATACCCAATTTTACCCCTGTTCTCAGGGTGCTTTGCAGGCTGGTTTGTACTTGCACTGGTTTGATGGCGCTTCTTGCAGCTTCTCCTGTTTCAATTACCGTGCTGGATGCTTTATGAACAGTGGAAGTGCTGGCCTTTTTAACCTTTTGTACAGTGGTCACTGTTGCTTCCGGTGATACAGCTGCTTGTGCCTGCACCGGTGTGCTGACCGCTGCTTGGTGGCTATTCGCCGTTACCTGTGTGCTGGTTCCTGCTGCCAGTTTGCCGCCAATATTGGAGCCGCCGGTGGTGGCACTGGCCGCAGTGGTGGAGCTTACCGTGCTGCTGGCTGCCACGGGCTTTTCGACCGGGGTGGCTTTTACCTGTACTTTGGAAGCAGCTTCATTCTTTACGTTGACATCCTGTGCCAGGGCCACGCCCGACAACAATACCAGGGATACAAATAAGAAGTTGGTTTTCATAATGTTTGTTTTAGATGTTTTTTTAGATTGCTATTACAGGAACAAAACTATAAGCCGAAGATGAAGCGAAGATGAAAAAAGAAAGAACCTGTCAGTGGAGATAATATGAGTATAATACTGGCTATTCCGCGTAAACAGATAATTACTGTAGTATTTACAATTAAAAAACTTAAGTGTTATTTTTAGTAACTCATATATATGATGTCTTTGCATGGATCGATCCGGCTATCATTTAACATCAAAAACATTTTATTATGAAAACCAGAATCCTTTTGATTGCTGTATTGTTTGCTGTATGCGCATTCCAGAAACCTGTTCAGTCAGTTGACAAACCGGCAATGTTCAAGAAATTAGCCTGGGTAGACTATTGCGGTTATTTAAGTACCGGTTGCCCTGGCGGCATCGTAGAAATTAAAATAGCCAGTGATCTCTCAACAGCGTATGTGCTGGCTGTGACCGTGGGCGGAGTATCTGTCCCCTTCTCAGTAGTTTCCATTACACCCGTTTCGGGGTCTGCCGGTGTCTTTACAGTAAATATCAATTTTCAATGTGGTAACAACTGGACCAACTACCAGGGCGGTGCCTATACTTCCCCTTGTTGATTGGCAGGTAGATACAAAAGCCCTTCCGAGGAATCGGAAGGGCATACCGGAACATAGTGATATATGAAGATCACCATGTAAAAAGGGATGCTTGCAATGAAATGCATCCCTTTTTACCTATAAAAACAGTAAAGCTTGCAAGCTGAAAGATTAAACCAGGAACCTCAAAACGCAGAGCAATCCGAAATTCTGCCTCCTGCATCCGAAATCATTTAATGCTTCCCCTGCAACTGCTTTTTCTTTTTGCCGAGGTACATATCCAGCAATACCAGTCCGAGTACGGCATTCACCATCAGGAAGACATTGGTGTAGGTATTGTTGAAGAGTTTACTGAAGTCGATACTATTGATCCGGGAAGGATCAATATTGAAAGGCAGGGTAGTGCTGCCACTGCCGCCACCGGATGACCAATTGATCTGTCCAAAGCTATAGATCAGGAAACCTGCAATGGTCAGTATAAAGAAGGTGGCAATGCCCCATATAATACGTTTGTTGATATAGGATTGCGTAGCAGGAGCAATCTGGTATTTGGCAATATCCTCCATCACATTCTGGGTAAAGCGCATGGAAGGTTCATCCAGTTCCAGGCTATTCGTCATGAGCTGGTGTACTTCAAGTAATTCGTGGTATTTATGCCGCCATTCTATATTGCTGTCGATCAACTGCTCAATAGCAGATTTCTCTTCCGGCAGGGAATGACCGTCGATATAATCCCACAAACGCTCTTCGATGGATGATGGCGTGTTCATATAACTTCTTTTTAGATCAGTTCATAATGTCTTTTACTTCCTGTACAAAATGCGTTTCCATTTTGTCCTTCAGCCTTTGCCGGGCCCGGTGCAGGCGTACCTTCACCGTATTGGGCTCCAGTCCCATGATCTGTCCTATTTCTTCCAGGCTTTGTTCGCCCTGGTAAAACAGGTTGATCAGTTTGGCATCATCAGGGCTTAATAACCGGATGGCTTTGTTGACCATCTGTATCTTGGATTTCTGTTCTACCTGGTTGGCCTTGAAGCCTGAATCGGTACTTTCCACCGTTTCAAACACTTTTTCATTGTCCAGTGAATGCGTGTCCAGTTTCTTTTTACGCAGGAAAGTGATGCAGGTAGTAGTCACAATGGTATAGAGCCAGGTGCTAAAGCGGGACTCACCGCGGAAATCGGCCAGGCTGCGGTATGCTTTTACAAATACATCCTGGGCTATTTCTTCAGCATCCTCCCGGCTGGTAGTGTACCGTAGCGTGATGGTGAAAACGAAATTCTGGTATCGTTTCACCAGGTCGGCATACAGTGATTGCTCACCACGCAGCACTCTGCTAATGATCTCATTATCATTCGTTCCGGTATTCATTGCTGGTAATAAGACTACATGTGACGGTGGCAGGTTACACTGTAAGGTAAGAATTTTCAAAAGATGGGGTAGGTACTGTATAATTATAATATGGGAAGACAAATCAGGAAAAGCTGCGAGCTCCCGCTATGGCGGGACAAGTTGTGAGCTTCGAGCCGCGAGCTAATACAGCGAAGAACAGGGCTCGAAGCTCGCAGCTCGTCGCTCGCAGCTGGTTTTTTTCAAAACACCCTGTAACCTCCTCTCCCCACCCGTAGTCTTATCTCATGTAACAGGTGCTGAAAAAAAATCTTAAGAAAGCTGTAACCCCGGGTCAAAAGCAGTAGTCTGATACAATAACAAGCAAGCAATAACTTTTAAAACAATAAAAAACTTTAAGCCATGGACGAAGGTATATTAGCGATAATCTGGTTAATACTCAGCAGTTTAGCGCTCCTTTTAATGATATTCGGTATCCGCTACCTGCGCAGCCGTGAAAATATGGCCATGATCGATAAAGGCATGGACCCCAAATTGAATCAAAAGCGCCCTGCGCCATTTATGAACCTGAAATGGGGATTGCTCCTCGTAGGCGCCGGTGCAGGATTACTGGTGGCCTATATACTGGCCGACTATGTATTGTTCCGTGCCGACAAGTGGGGCCATAATGATGCCGACAACCCTGCCATCTACTTTGCCCTCATAGCCATCGGCGGTGGATTGGGATTGATCGCCTCCTACAAGATCGAGAAGAAGGAGTTGCTGGACAAACAAGAACAATACGACCGGAGTTTACCCAACAGGGATTAAATAGCGCATCACACAAGTATCAGCCACATGATCAACAAAAAAGCAGGATCGCCCTAAGGTGATCCTGCTTTTTTTATAAGAAACGAGAATACAGGACACAGAATACAGGAGACAGAATACAGGAGTCTATATATAGAATACAGAACAGTTGCCGCGAAAAAAGCTTCTGTATTCTGTATTCTAAATTCTGTATTCTATTTCTTCAACTCCTGCATCGCTCTCTTTACCATCGTATCTGAAGCATTGTTCACTTCAAAATAACCAGGCATACGCCACATTTGGCGGGCCAGCCAGGTTTTGATACGCTTTTCTATTTCTTCTTTGTCACGGCCCGTAAGTCCTTTCAGCTGGATGGAATCTTTCGCTGCATAGTCTACCAGGCTATTCCAGGCCGCCTCGGTCTGGTTGAACCGCTGGTTAAAATCGGCCGGCGTCTTGAACTGGTTGAAATAAGTGCGGTTTTGAATATAATAACCATAGATAAAGCGGCTGAAGGTTTGTTGATTGAACAATTCATACACGGGACGTGAAAAGCCCGTTGTGTCGTAGGGAATAAAGATATCCGGTGTGATACCGCCACCGCCATATACGATCCTGCCCTTGGGTGTTTTATATGAATGGCCATTGTGGTTGGTGCTGGTATCGCCCTTGATCATCTCTCCATTGTGAAAGCGTTCGGCTACTTCATCCTGGTAGGCAGCCCTGCCTTTATTGTAAGGTTTCTGGATATTACGGCCCAGCGGGCTATAATAGCGGGCTACCGTTAAGCGCAAGGCAGCGCCATTGGTGAGGTCATATTGTTCCTGCACCAGCCCTTTGCCGAAGGTGCGACGGCCAATAATGGTGGCGCGGTCCCAATCCTGCAGGGCGCCGGCTACTACCTCACTGGCAGAAGCTGAATTTTCATCCACCAGTAATACCACTTTGCCTTCTTCCAGCAGGCCGGGGCGCTTGCACCGGAAATCCTGCCGGGCTTGTTTGTCGCCCTGGGTATATACGATCAGTTTGTTGTCATTCAGGAATTCATCTACAATATCCACTGCTTCACCCAGGATGCCGCCGCCATTGTCGCGTACATCAAAGATCAGCTGCTTCATGCCCAGCTTTTGCAGTTTCTCCGTAGCCTGCATAAACTCTTCGTACGTAGTGCCGGAAAATTTATTGAGGTGTATATAGCCGGTAGTGGCATCTATCATATATGATGCATCTACTGAATACAAGGGAATGGTACCCCGGGTAATGGTGGTCCTGACCGTTTGTTTATTCCGGAGCACTTCTACCGGTACCGTACTGCCGCCCGGTCCACGTAAAAGTTTCTTGATCCTATCGCCATCGATATTACCGGCTACGATAGAGTCGCCTACTTTCAGGAATTGGTCGCCTACCTGCAGGCCGGCTTTGTCACTCGGTCCATCCGCCAGTACATTCGTGACGTTGACGGTATCGTTGATGATGTAAAACTCTACGCCGATGCCTTCAAAATTACCCTGAAGCTCTTCATTCACATCATCAAGGTACCGGGCGGGAATGAAAACAGAGTGGGGGTCCAGGTGGCTCAGCATGGCCTGTATGGCATCATCTGTAAGCGTATCCGTATTGACCTTGTCTACATAACGCAGGTTGATCAGGTCGATCACCTCTTGTACAGAAGACTTATTAGCCGTTTGAAAAATACCCCGGGAATAAGGAATATTGTCACGTAACCGGAAGCCAATCCACATACCTGCTATCAGCACCAATGCAAATAATAAGGGTAGCCATACCTGTAGTTTCTTCATCTGGAAAGTATATTTTTTAAAGGTCGGATGTCATAACCTCGTAGCTTTTCTGCTAAAAGACAAGCAGATATGCGGGTTTCTGCTGCTTTTTTGTAGAATGGGCTGTCAGACAGGTTACTTCATGCGGGGTCGCTCAATTTTAAAATTTAGGGGCGAAGTTCATAATTAATTCTCAATTCCACGCTTTACCTTCGTTAAATGGTTGCTGCTGAGTATGGAAGATTAAACGGATATATCTATGGCCATTTTGATTGCTGACAGCGGGGCTACCAAATGTGAATGGTGCCTGGCAGAAACAAGGAAGAAGAGCAAGACAGTGTTTACACAGGGTATCAGTCCCTATTTTCTGAATACTCCGCAGATTGAAGCTATTATCCGTAATGAGTTGTTGCCCGGATTAAAAAAAGCATCTGTAGACGCTGTATTTTATTATGGTACCGGGTGCAGCAATCCCGCCAATGCCAAACTGGTAAAAAAAGCTATTGCCAACGTATTCCCCGGTATAGAAATAATGGTTACCCACGACCTCTATGGGGCTGCCCGTGCCCTGGCAGGCCGGGAAAAGGGCATTACCTGCATCCTGGGTACCGGTAGCAATTCCGCCTATTATAATGGAAATAAGATCGTAAAGAACAGTCCGGGCCTTGGGTATGTGCTGGGCGATGAAGGCAGTGGGGCCTACCTGGGTAAAAAAGTGCTGCAATATTACCTGTACAATACCTTTGATGAAGAACTTCGTTATAAATTTGAGGCTAAATACAAGGGTATAAATGCGGTAGAAATACTGGAAAATATATATAAGAAACCATTCCCCAATCGTTATCTGGCCACCTTCACCCTCTTCCTGGCAGAAAACCGCGGGCATTTCATGGTGGAGAATATAGTGGAGGATGGAATAAATGATTTTTTCTTTAACCATCTTTGCAAATACGGGGAAAGCTGGAAAATGCCCATCCATTTCACAGGAGGTGTATCCTGGGCCTTCCGTGATGCAGTAACAGATCTCTGTCATTCCTATGAGTTTGAATTAGGGCAGATACTGAAAAACCCGATGGAAGGCCTGATCAAATACCATCTTGAGAAGTAGAGAGTTCGTACACGATTCAAGTAAAAAAGCAAGAAAAAGCATACATGTCAGCATTCAACAAAGTAACTGAGCAGTCGAGTCATTACAGGCATTTGGAAAAGATGAGTATTCACGATCTTCTGATTAATATCAATGAGGAAGATAAGATAGTGCCTTTGGCAGTGGAGAAGGCGATTCCGCAAATTGAGCAGCTGGTAGCCGCCATTGCTGATAAAATGCTGGCCGGTGGACGTTTGTTTTACATGGGCGCAGGTACCAGCGGAAGGCTGGGTATCCTGGATGCTTCGGAGATCCCCCCTACCTATGGCATGCCCCAGGGCCTGGTCATTGGCCTGATTGCCGGGGGCGAAATAGCTATCCAACGTCCTGTGGAGCAGGCAGAAGACAGCTGGGACCAGGGATGGCTTGATCTGCAGCAACATGCAGTTACTAAAAACGATGTGGTCATTGGCATTGCAGCCAGCGGCACCACTCCTTACGTGATAGGGGCCCTCAATGAAGCCCGCAAGAACGGTATCGTTACCGGTTGTATTACCTGCAACCAGGGTTCTCCGTTGGCCCAGGCTGCCGAGTTCCCGGTAGA
The DNA here is from genome assembly GCF_003555545.1 of Paraflavitalea soli. Taxonomy (GTDB): domain Bacteria; phylum Bacteroidota; class Bacteroidia; order Chitinophagales; family Chitinophagaceae; genus Paraflavitalea; species Paraflavitalea soli. Next base: position 8,030,649 of record NZ_CP032157.1, read on the forward strand.
AGTGGTAGTAGGTCCTGAATTCGTAACCGGCAGTACCCGCATGAAAAGCGGCACCGCCCAGAAGCTGGTACTGAATATGATCTCTACTACCGTGATGATCCAGATCGGCCGGGTAGAAGACAATAAGATGGTCAATATGCAGCTTACCAACAGTAAGCTGGTGGACCGGGGTACCAGGATGGTAATGGAAAAAACAGGCATCAAAGACTACGATAAGGCCAAAGCCCTCCTCATCCAGCACGGCAGCGTAAAGAAAGCCGTGGATTCACTGGGATGAGAGCCAGGGTTTTGTGTTTCGTGTTAAGCGTTTCGCGTTTCTGGGTGTAACCCACAAATGAATTGTTTAAAGACCGGTGACTTAATAGTCTCCGGTTTTTAAATTTTAGCCCCTTGCCCTTTAGGACGAAAGTTAAGCCCTGGAAAACCCGAAACCCTACACCCGAAACTCCCAACCGTGTTATCCTTTTATAAATTCGGGCATCCTCCTGTAACAATAACTGGAATTGTCTACGAAAATTTCGTATCTTTCTGTACATCATTCAACCATCACTTTAAATAACCGGTCTATGAAGTACAAAATTTTACTTACCACCATTTCTTTATTCACCATCGCCCTCGCCTCCGCCCAAAAGACGGCTAAGCAGGCTTATGCTATTACAGCATCTACCAAGGGTTCTTTTGTATGGACAGAAGTGAAGCTGCTTGATCTCAGCACAGGAGAGGTTGTACAAACGATCTACGATAACAAACAAACGGACTATACCATTACCCAGGCCAGAACGGGTAAGCCCATTGCTATTAAAGATGCCAAAGGAAACATAGCTGATATTAACCAGCTTCCTTTTAATACTTTCTCTGCTGCCTGTGCCTTTGATAAAAGCCACAACCGTTTATATTTCACCCCCATGGGCATTAACCGCCTGCAGTATATTGACCTCAATGCCAAAACGCCGTCCATAGCTTACTTTGATGGCGAAGCATTTGGTGTAGCTACCGACCTGAAAGATGAAGCCAATCATATCACCCGCATGGCTATTGCAGTCGATGGACAGGGTTATGCCCTAAGCAATGATGGCAACCATCTCATCAAATTTACGACCGGCCGCAAGCCAGTGATCACCGACCTGGGCCCCTTGCAGGATAATCCTGCCAATGGCGGCAATTCTATCCATACCAAACCCACCAGCTGGGGTGGTGATATGATCGCCGATGCACTGGGCAACCTGTATGTGATCAGCGCCAGCCGCTATGTTTTCAAAGTAGATATCAGTACCCGCCAGGCTACCTTTATCAGCACCATCAATGGTATCCCTGCCAGCTTCACCACCAATGGAGCCGCCGTGGTAGCCGATGATAAGCTGATCGTGAGCAGTGCCAACTCCGTAGAAGGTTATTATGAAGTGGATATGAAAGATTGGAAAGCCACCTTGTTGCCCAATAACGGCAATGTGTACAATGCTTCCGACCTGGCTAATAGTCAGCTGGCTTTTGAAAGTGCCCGCACCACTACCATCCCTGCATTCATTGCCAAAGAAAGGGTAGGGAATGATAAGATTGCCCTGTATCCCAATCCTGTTACCAAAGATATGTTCCGCGTGAGCTTCAATACCGATGCCGGCCGTTACAATGTACAACTCGTCGACCTTACCGGCCGCCTTATTTCACAAAAGATTGTAAGCATTGGATACGAAGGACAGGTAGCAGAAATAACCCTGCCGGCTAAACTAACCAAAGGCATGTACCTGGTGAAGGTATTGGACAATGCGAAGAAAACAGTGTATGCTGATAAGTTGATGGTGGCGGCTGATTAGTAATAGTCAGTCCTCCGGGAGCAGCAGCTTAAAAATAAATATAAATGGCCCGCGGGAGCGGGCCGTTTATATTTATATCAGTTAAAGATATACGGTAAGACGATCTTTAAGATCATGGCTCTTTTATCAAAAAGCCTACATGCAGGCTTTGCCATTATTAGCTGAATTCCTATTTTTAGAGATATATACTACTAATTAGTACCCACCTTCCTCCTTTTGTACCTGATGAAATAAATTAAATGAATGTCTGCTTATGGCAAAAGGAATTGATTTCGAAATAAAAGCGTTGAAGTATCTCCGGTCTTTGTTTGAGTACCTGGGTTTCAGGGTAACCGCTGAAAGGCAACAGGATACCGGTACCCAGAACGGTTTCGACCTAAGGATAAGTTTTTTTGACGACAACGGAAAGCTACGGCATTTTTACTTTGAATGTAAGGACTATAATACTACCCTTTACTGGAAAGACCTTCTCACAAAAATAATAGAACTGAATACTTCCCGTCACCAGGTAGATGGTTTTATCGCTATGTCTCCGCATGTAGATCTCAGTAACATACACAGTAATATAAACGACCACTTACCAACCCTGGTAAAATTTCCCATTGAGTTCTGGACGCCTGAATCATCAGTAAAGAATTACTTTTCCCTGGGTGAAGATTTTTATAGTTCCATATATGGCCGTAAGCCTAAGGTTACGGCTACCGAAAAAGAGCGTATCCGTCAAGATCTGCGTGCTGTGGTATTGGACATGCTTCGGCAAAAGGATCAACTGGCCTTGGCAAATACACACACTACTTTTCCTAAAGAACTAACCTCTAAGATCCCCCGCATTCACCAGCACGATATCATAGGCCGGGAAGATGAATTACAGGACCTGCATACTTTACTATTCAACAACAAACAGGTAGTAGTGGTCAATGGGATGGGCGGTATAGGAAAAACAATCCTTTCCCAGGCATACCTCAGTAAATATTATGACGACTACCATCATATAGCCTGGGTTTCCCAACTTACCAACGATATCGCCAATGACATCGTTAGTGCAAGTGGGCTGGCAGAAAATCTGTCTGTGTCAAAGGAGAACAAAGAAGTGAACCAGGTATTTGATGAAATACTCCGCCGGTTAAAAGCATGTTCTGATGGCCCCAACCTGCTGATCCTTGACAATGCTGAAGAAGCGCTCACAAAACTGAAAGATATATTGCCTGGCCAGCCTGATTGGCACCTGCTGATCACCTCACGCCATCGCATAGAAGGGTTTTATCCCAAGGAGTTGGATTTTTTATCCCCTCCCCAGGCCCTTGCTTTATTCCAAAAGCACTGCACACGCATTAAAAATGAAGAGCTAATTGCAGGACTGTTAAAGGTCATCGACTACCATACCCTTACAATAGAAATATTGGCCAAAACAGCAGAACGGCAAAAGCTGGATGTGGAAACTCTTAAAAAAGGCATTAAAGACGACCTGAAAGCCAATGTTTATGTGAACCATAAGGGAAATAAGATAGACAAGGTATTCTCTTACCTATCCTCCATTTTTAACCTTAGTGGTTTAAGTGAAGAAGAAGCCTGGTTGATGAAACAGTTTACCTGCCTGCCTGCGGAGTTTCATCCCTATGATCTGTTGCTGGAATTGATCGATCCTCCTGAAAATAAAAGGGAAGTATTTGCAGATACAATCGAAAGGCTGGTGGAGCTTGGCTGGTTAATAAAGAATATGGAAACAGAGGCTTATAAAATGCACCTGGTGGTAAAAGAAGTAGCGGTCAGGCAGTTGCAACCAACATGGCAGAATATTGAAGGTTTATTGAATAAGATAGCAGATAATTTAGACATTGACCAATCCAAAGACAACCCCGTAGAGAAGTTCCGGTGGATACCTTTTGGCCATGCCTTGCTCAATAATTTTCCGAATGATACAGCTACCGTTATTGTGCGCCTGCAAAATAACCTGGCACTAGTGCTTATAAATCTGGGCAATTATACCGAAGCGCGGGTCTTGTTAGAGAAGGTCCTCTATTCAGTTGAGCAAAAATTCAGCCCTGACCACCCTACTACAGCAGTGAGTTATTCAAATCTGGCAACGGTACTTAATGCCCTGGGTGACTATGCCGGGGCGAAGGCCCTGCTGGAGAAGGCAATGCATTCAGCTGAGCAAAATTTCGGCCCCGACCATCCTTATACGGCACGCAGCTATTCAAATCTGGCAACGGTACTTCAAAACCTGGGCGATTACACTGGAGCAAGAGCCTTACTGGAGAAAGCTCTACATTCCGATGAGCGAAATTTCGGCCCTGACCATCCCACTGTTGCAGTAAGGTATTCGAATCTGGGAACTGTGTTTAAAGATCTGGGCGATTATATCGGGGCGCGGGGCTTATTGGAGAAAGCTATGCACTCAGAGGAGCAAAACTTCGGCCCTAACCATCCGAACACCGCAGTGAGTTATTCGAATCTGGCATTAGTGCTTCTCGACCTGGGCGATTATGCCGGGGCGCGGGCCTTGTTGGAGAAAGCGGTACATTCCAACGAGCGAAACTTTGGTCCTGACCATCCAACCACGGCAGTGAGCTATTCTAATCTGGCAATGGTGCTTAGGTACTTGGATGATTATACACTGGCCTTGGAATTAGCCGAAACGGGCCTTTTAATTCTCAAGAAAATATTACCCCAAGGTCATCCTTACATTGGCACGGCTCAAAGCATTTATGATTCTATAAAAGCTAAGCTTTAATGTCCACTGTATGGATCATTTAACGATCACCTCCATGAAACGCCTCTGCGTTTCGGTAGTTAAATAAGGATAGAACATATGTATAAATACATGGCGGTAATGGTCGATCGCCTTATTGCCTTTTAATCTTACCGTCAGCTCATTATTGGAGAGCCAGAAATCCGCAACAATAAATATTTGCGTAACCAGCGACTGCAACACTTCTTTCGGAATGTCTGTTCTGAGTAGCCCCGCCGTTTGCAGTTTTTCAAAAAGCAGCAGGAATTCTTTTTCCCGGCGCTTTGTCAAGGCTGCATATTCCTTTTTGATCGCAGGAATGCGCAGACCGATCTCCACAAAATGAAGGAATATAAAACGGTTCTTGTAGGCCAGCGCAAAGGACTGGTCAACATACTCCTTCATCGTATCCAGGTCGATCAGGTCAAGTGTTCCCAAGCCCTTTACGATGGCATCAAAGTCCAGGGCCAGCCGATCGTACAGGCTTTTAATGATCTCATCCGTTTGCTTGAAATGATAATGCAGGTTGCCCGGACTAATGCCCATTTCAGCAGCAATATGCCTGCTGGTGATGGTATTCACACCCTGACTGTTATAAAGCTCCAGGGCCACCTGGAGTATGCGTTCCTTGGTATCCATGCTGGCAAATTTAGAACAATTGTTCTAAATAAGAATAATTAGTACATTTGTTCTAAATAGGGTAACATGAACAACCAGGTAAGTGATCCGGAGAGAAAAAGTACATCCTTGTACGAGCAATTGAGAAATAATATTCTCCCACTAAAGCCCACCGATTCTGCATCGGGAAGGGTGCTCAAGCAAAGCGCCTTTTATTTGTTCCTTGTCATGTTAGTGCTAATTACCGGGGTGGTGGCACTGGCCATCACATTTGTATTGTGAGATGAAAAAACTATTTGATCCATTCTTTATCAGCTACTGCCTGGTATGGGCCTTCATACATGGCTGCCGGTATCTTAAACAGCCGGTACCCCTGCTCAATGACCACCTGACTGATCTGATAGCGGTACCCGTCATGGCCCACCTTACACTGGCTTTTACGCGCAGGTATATTGTCAGGAATAACTTTTATACTTATCCCTTCGGCTACCTGCTCTTTATCGCCTTGTATGTCTCCATAATATTTGAAGGGATCATGCCCTGCCTTTCCCCTGCCTATACCGCTGATGTCTGGGACATAGCCTCCTATTTTGGCGGGAGCATTTTTTATTATTGTCTTCATCAAAGGTCATGGGTTACCGCATAACTTTATAAAAAACCACCCATACACTGCGCTGCAGCCTTCCCATGACCTATAATAGTCGTAGGTAGTCGAATCAGGCCATCTTAGTCGATTCCGACCCAAAGCCACCCGCATTTGCATACATTTTAATCTATAAGTACGTTTGTTGGGTAATATTGACCGCACTGCAAAGGAAGCCGTAGGGGAGTCATAGGGTAGTCGAAGGGTAGTACAAGGGTGCTAATAGCGTTTATCATTAAAACATGTCTTTTTACTAAAAAAGCAGGGCAACTGGCGCCCCTGCCCCTAATCCTAAACAATCCCCAAATCCCAATAAATTCTAAAATCTGGCACAATTATTTGGAAACCCCCTGTCGGAAAATGTAAATTGTACCATGCACGAGATTGAACCATTTTATAACTGGCGGCATATTTACACCAGTGAGCAGGATGAACGGTCTCCCTTTTTTGGGAGGGTGTATTCGGAGTTTACCTATACCCAGGTTGTCTACAACTATTATATCCATCCCCAGTGGGATGATTTTGGTTCCCGTACCCTGTACCTGAAAGTATTGATGGCAGATTATGATGAACATTATGTGATCATTGAAATGATCGGCGAATGGAATGATGCGATCGAGAATGATATTATGGAGCTGAAGCGGGAGGTCACCGATGTGTTCTTTTCCATGGGCATCACCAAATTCATTTTAATAGGCGAGAATGTGTTGAACTTCCACAGCGGTGATAAAGATTATTACCAGGAATGGTTTGAGGAAGTGACCGACGAAAACGGGTGGGTGGTGATCCTCAACATGCCCGGGCAAACACAGCATGATTTTGTAAGGGCCAAGCTGAACCGTTATGTGGAGCTGATGCAGCTGGATAACTGGCGCACCTACAGACCTTTTCACCTGTTCAAAAAGATTGACGAAGAGATACAAAAACGGCTGGAATAGCTGCTGGGAGCGGGTTCTTATGGGAAAAGGCCCCGTTGGCCATCGTAATTCACCCCGAAAAAAAGAATTTTGTTTTTCGCGATTACTAACTATTTTTGATCCAATGTTAAAGGCAAAGGCATACCGTTATTTTTACTTTTATTTTTTCTTCTACTTTACCAGTAGGCCGGGAGTGCTTTTGTTGACAACCAAATAGAACAAATAAAATCAACATAAGAATCCCGGCCAAAAGGCCGGGATTTTTTTTGCCTCACCTACTGTCTATCAGTACGGTAGGCTTTAAAAACAACCAATGGAACAACAGCGACAATTGGACCCCCTGAACAACAGTTCTTCTCCCAAAACGGCAGGAAAGGGTATACGCGTATCGATTCAAGGTTATGAAGGCAGCTTTCACCAGGTGGCAGCCCAGCAATTCTTCGGTGCAGCCGTAGAGGTCATTCCCTGCGCTACCTTCCGGGAGGTGGTAAAAATTGCCGCCAATAAAAAAGAGAGCGAAGGCGGCGTGATGGCCATCGAGAACTCAATAGCTGGCAGCATCCTTCCCAATTATAACTTATTACAGAAAAGTAACCTTACGATAATAGGAGAGATCTATCTTCCCATCAAGCAACAACTACTGGTGAATCCCGGTGTAAAACTGGAAGATATCCGCGAGGTGCATTCGCATCATATGGCCATCCAGCAATGCCTGGAGTTCCTGGATAAATATGACTGGAAACTGGTGGAAACAGAAGATACAGCACTTAGCGCCAAACACCTGCACCAGCACAGAAGCAAGCATACGGCTGCTATTGCCAGCAAACTGGCGGCAGACCTCTTTGAACTGGAAGTGCTGGCCCCCAATATCCATACCATGAAAAGCAATTATACACGATTTCTGGTATTACAACCCGAAGGAGTAGCGCAGCCCGTTGCAGATGCCAACAAAGCATCGGTCAATTTTCATACCGACCACTCCCGGGGCAGCCTGGCCAGGGTATTATCGAAAATTGCAGAGGGGGGCATCAACCTCAGTAAACTGCAAAGCTTTCCCATTCCGGGCAGTGATTGGGAATACAGCTTTCATGCAGACATGGAATTTGATGCACTGGAACAATTCAATACCGTGATCGAACAAATTAAACCGATCACTGCTGAGTTGAAGATCTACGGCGTGTACAAAAACGGCAAATAAGCTACGAGCCACGAGCTACGAGCAAATACAAGTTGTTGCACAGGAAGGCTCGCAGCTCGAAGCTCACAGCTCGCAGCTTGAATTAAACTAAGAAAGAACATTCGTTTATGAACATAGCAACATCAAAAAGATTAGAAGGCATCGGTGAATACTACTTCTCACAAAAGCTGCGGGAGATAGATGAACTGAACAAGCAGGGTAAGCAGATCATTAACCTGGGCATTGGCAGCCCCGACCTGCCGCCACATCCGGAAGTGATCAAAACCCTGCAGGAAGAAGCTGCAAAACCCAATGTTCATGCTTACCAAAGCTATAAAGGCTCACCGGTCCTGCGCAAAGCTGTAGCCGATTGGTACAGCAAATGGTATGGTGTAACACTCAATCCCGATACGGAAATATTGCCCCTGCTCGGCAGCAAGGAAGGCATCATGCACATTTGCATGACCTACCTCAACAAAGGCGATAAAGTACTGGTGCCCAATCCCGGCTACCCCACATACAGAAGTGCGGTGAAACTGGCAGGAGGGGAGTGCATAGATTATGAACTGAAAGAAGAAAACAACTGGTACCCCGATTTTGATCAACTGGAAAATATAGTAGGTTCTTCCCTGGGTTATAAACTGATGTGGGTGAACTATCCGCATATGCCTACCGGGCGCTTGCCGGAGAAAGCCTTGTTTGAAAAGCTGGTAGCCTTTGGTAAAAAACACAATATCCTCATCTGCCATGATAACCCCTATAGCTTTATCCTCAATGACAGCCCTATGAGCCTGTTCAGTGTGGAAGGTGCCAAAGAGGTGGTGATCGAGTTGAACTCCTTAAGCAAATCACAGAACATGGCAGGCTGGCGCATCGGCACTTTGTGCGGCGCCAAAGAGCGGATCGATGAAGTGCTCCGGTTCAAAAGCAATATGGACAGTGGTATGTTCCTGCCCCTGCAACTGGCAGCTGCCAAAGCCCTGGGCCTGGGTAAGGATTGGTATGATAGTGTGAATGCGGTATACGCTGCCAGGAGAAAGAAAGTGTTTGAATTGCTCGACCTGTTGAACTGTGTGTATGATAAAAGTCAGGCCGGTATGTTTGTATGGGCGAAGATCCCCGCAGGATATAAAAATGGCTTTGCCCTCAGCGATGAGATCTTGTACAATGCCAATGTATTCATCACGCCGGGCGGCATCTTTGGCAGCGCAGGTGAGCAATACATCCGCGTGAGCTTGTGCAGTCCGGAAGAGAAGCTGGGCGAAAGCATCAAACGGGTAAATGAATTATTTCTACAGGTAAAAGACAAATAGCAAATGTTCAATACGGTTACCATCGTCGGCGTAGGTTTGATCAGCGGTTCTTTCAGCCTCGCGTTGAAAGAAAAAGGACTGGCCAAAAAAGTAATCGGCGTCAGCCGCACCGCTGCCAGCGCACAAAAAGCCCTGGAACTGGGACTCATCGATGAAGCCCTGCCACTGGAACAGGCCATCGCGCAAAGCGACCTCATCTATGTGGCCATCCCCGTGGATGTTACCATCCCGGTTATGAAGCAGGTAATGGACCTGGTGACAGACAAGCAAATAGTGGCCGATGCAGGGTCTACCAAACATGCCCTGTGCCTGGCCCTGAACGATCACCCCATGCGCCGGCAGTTTGTAGCCACCCACCCCATGTGGGGTACCGAATACAGCGGCCCCGAAGCCGCCGTAAGAGATGCCTTCGTAGGCAGGGCTTGTGTGATCTGTGAAAAAGAGAAGAGTGATCCCGCTGCCGTGGAAAAGATAGAGCAGGTGTACCGTGCACTGGGCATGCACATCATCTACATGGATGCAGACAGCCATGACACCCATGCTGCCTATATTAGCCATATTTCACATATTACCTCTTTTGCTCTGGCCAATACGGTTTTGGAGAAAGAAAGGGAAGAAAATACCATTTTCGAGCTGGCCGGCGGCGGTTTTGAAAGTACCGTCAGGCTGGCCAAAAGTAACCCGGCCATGTGGGTGCCCATTTTCATGCAAAACCGTGAAAATGTGCTTGATGTGCTGAATGAGCACATCAGCCAGCTCCGGAAATTCAAGGCATGCCTGGAGAAAGAGAATTACCAGTACCTCCAGGAGTTGATAGAAAATGCCAATAAGATAAAACGGATCATAAAGTAAGTCAGTCATTTAGAGGTGAGGAAAAATGGTTATGACATGTTATTCCGGCATCATAATGAATGGATTAGGCTAAGGCGGGCAATAGTAGTACCTTTGCGCAAATTTTAATTGTTATGATGACTTTCGCTGAGTTGGGTTTGGATGCGAAACTGGTACAGGCTACCGACGCATTAGGCTATAAAAACCCAACACCTATACAGGAAAAGGCTATTCCTGTTCTTATAAGTGGAACCAAGGACCTGGTAGGTCTGGCGCAGACTGGTACCGGGAAAACAGCGGCCTTTGGCCTGCCTCTGTTGCACCTGATCGATGAGGGACAAAAGTTCCCGCAGGCGTTGGTGGTGTGTCCCACGAGGGAGCTTTGCCTCCAGATCGTGAACGAAATGGAGCTGTTTAAGAAGTTTCAGACCGGTATGCATGTAGTGGCCGTTTATGGCGGTACATCCATCGGTCAGCAGATACGGGACCTGAAAAGAGGCGTACAGATCGTGGTAGCGACTCCCGGCCGTTTAATTGATCTTATTGAGCGCAAAGCGATCAATTTAGAACAAATAAAATATGTAGTTCTTGACGAGGCGGATGAAATGCTGAACATGGGTTTTAAGGATGATATTGAATTCATCCTGCAGAATACGCCCAACCGTCAGAGCACCTGGTTATTCAGTGCTACCATGCCACCGGAAATTCGCCGGATCAGCAAGAAGTACCTGAAAGACCCCATGGAGATCACGGTTGGTAAGACCAATACGGCCAATAAGAACATCGACCACCAGTATTTTGTAACCAGTGCACAACACAGGTACCAGACACTGAAACGGTTGATCGACTTTAACCCGGGTATTTATGGCATCATTTTTACCCGTACCAAGGCCGATGCGCAGGATATAGCAGAGAAGCTGACCCGGGAGGGATATGATATCGATGCATTGCATGGCGACCTGACGCAGCAGCAGCGTGATAAAGTGATGGGTGAGTTCAGGGATAAGACCTTACAGCTCTTAATAGCTACCGATGTAGCAGCCAGGGGTATCGACGTAGCGGGTATCACCCATGTGATCAACTACGAGTTGCCCGATGATGTGGAAGTGTACACACACAGAAGCGGTCGTACAGGCCGGGCGGGTAATACCGGTGTATGTATGTCCATCATCCACATCCGTGAAATGGGTAAGATGAGGCATATCCAGGGTATCGTACAGGTGCCTTTCCACAAGATGGATATTCCTGGTGGTAAGGATGTATGCCGCAAGCAGTTCTTCCATTTCATGGAGAAACTGTTGCAAACCGATATCAGCCATGGCGATTATGAAAGCTATGTACCCATGCTGGAAGAAAAGTTTGCCGATGTGAGCAAGGAAGAGGTACTGAAGCGCGTAGCTGCCATGGAGTTTGACAGGTTCCTGAAATATTATGAAAATGCAGAAGACCTGAATATTTACGAGCAGCGCAGGGAACGTTTTGAGCGCGGCGCTGGTATGGACAGAAGAGGTGGTGACCGTGAAAGAATGCCAGGACGTGATACCAGGGGAAGGCAGTTTGGAAGCAGTGCAGGTGGTAACGGCGGCGGCGGAGATTACGCCCGGCTGTTTGTGAACCTGGGTACCAAAGATGGTTTTTACAAAGCGAGTTTCTTACAGTTTATCCTTGACCTGAGTGATTTGCGCAAAGAGGTATTGGGAAGGATCGACATGAAGGAAATGAACAGCTGGATCGAGATCGATAAAAGAGCCGCCAAACAAATGATAGCGGCCATCGATGGAAAGAATTACAAAGGAAGAAGGATCAGGATGAATGATGCGGATAGCCGCAGGTAGTTGACAGGTTGAAAAGTTGACAGGTTGAACAGTAAAAGCAAACCTGGATTTTCAGCTGGCCTGTCAACTGATGAACTTGTTAACTTATCAACACATCAACTTAACATATGCAAGCAATCGACACCAACAACACGAAAGAACTTGTGCAAAGCAAGTGGAATAAACGTCCTTTGATCATATCAGGACCCTGCAGTGCGGAAACAGAAGCGCAGGTATTGGAAACAGCCCAACGGCTGGCCGCTACCGGTAAGGTAGACCTGCTGCGTGCAGGTATCTGGAAACCCCGTACAAGACCAGGCAGCTTTGAAGGCATTGGCACCAAGGGCCTGCCCTGGATGCAGCAGGCAAAAAAAGCTACCGGTTTACCCATCACCATAGAAGTAGCTACCGGCAAGCAGGTGGAAGATGCGCTGCACTTTGATGTAGACGTATTATGGATCGGCGCCCGTACCACCGTTAACCCCTTCAGCGTACAGGAAGTTGCCGACGCGCTGCGTGGTGTAGATGTGCCGGTATTGATCAAGAACCCGATCAACCCCGACCTCGAACTGTGGATCGGAGCGGTAGAAAGGGTAGCCAAAGCAGGCATCAAACAAATTGGATTGATACACCGTGGCTTCAGCGCTTACGGCAATACCGAATACCGCAATGCTCCCATGTGGCACCTGGCCATTGAAATGAAAAGACGCAATCCCGGTATGATGATGATCAACGATCCTTCTCATATCTGCGGTCGCCGTGATATCCTGATGGATGTAGCGCAAAAAGCTATTGACCTCGACTTTGATGGTCTGATCATTGAAAGCCATATCGATCCTGATAATGCCTGGAGTGATGCCAAACAGCAAATAACACCAGAGCGCCTGTCCGAAATGTTGAGCGAGATCGTATGGCGTAAAGAAGACAGCAACTCCGAAGAATTTCACCTGGCCCTCGAAAAGCTGCGTCAGCAGATCAATCACCTCGATGATGAACTGATGCAGATCATTGGTCAGCGTATGAAGGTGGCAGAAAAGATCGGTGAATACAAGAAGAACAACGATATCACCATCCTGCAAACCAACCGCTGGAATGAGATCCTGGAAAGGGCCTTCAAGAAAGGCGACAAACTCGGCCTCTCCAAAGAATTTATTACCAAATATTTTGACGCAGTGCACATGGAAAGTATCAACCACCAGAATAAGATCATGAATTCTTAGGATGGCTTGATAGGGTTGTTTCATAAAGTTTTGCAAAGTGGGAAAGGGCTGTCGAAGCAAACGACTAACAGCTAAATGCTAAAAGCTAACAGCTTTGCCAACTTAGCTCAGCAATAATATATACGCATGATAAATAACCAGAATAAGGTTTATCTGTTTGTCCATATTATCTGGAGCGTGCAAAACCGTGAGCCTTTGCTTACAAAGCCCATCCGAACCATCTTGTTTTCCCATATGCAGAAACGTGCCGGGGAAAAGGGTATCAACGTGCTGGCTGTGAATGGCGTGGAAGATCATGTGCATGCTTTGATACAATTGCACCCGGCGCAAAATCTCTCTCAGGTGGTTAAAAGCATCCGCACGGATGCTTCGGACTGGATCAACGAAACAAAACTCGTGGCCAATCCATTTCAGTGGGAAGAAGCTTATGCGGCTTTGTCTGTCAATCCCAGCACCATCAAACAGGTGGAGGAATTCCTGGGCCGGCAGGAAGAATACCATAAGACAAAGACCCTGGAAAGCGAACTGGAAGTATTTGATAAGATCCAACTTTAGATCGTTCAGGAATGCAAAAGAAAACATATCAGTTCACCGCTAAGAAGGTGGACTATTATTTCGATGCCGATTTCTCCTATCTCGCCAGGCTCATTGATAAGGAGCATACCGTATTGGTGACCGACGAAAACATCTTTCAGGCGCAGGCCAAAAAGTTCAAAGGCTGGCATACCATCGTACTGAAACCAGGAGAGCAGCACAAAGTACAGGCTACTGCCAACAGTGTGATAGAACAACTGATCGCCCGGGGCGCAGATCGCAAGACCGTGCTGGTAGGCATTGGCGGCGGTGTGATCACCGACCTTACCGGGTATGTCGCTGCTGTGTACATGCGTGGCCTGCGGGTAGGTTTTGTGCCCACTACCGTACTGGCCATGGTGGATGCTTCTATTGGTGGTAAGAATGGCATTGATGTAGGCGTGTACAAGAACCTGGTGGGTACCATCCGGCAGCCGGATTTCCTGTTGTATGATTACAGCTTCCTGAAATCCTTGCCCGAAACAGAATGGATCAACGGCTTTGCCGAGATCATCAAACACAGCTGTATCAAAGATGCCCCTTTGTTCCGGGAACTGGAGAAGAACAAACTGAAATATTACCAGAAAGATAAAGCTGCACTGGGCAAGCTGATCCGCCGCAATGCGGTGATCAAATCGACCGTCGTTGAAAAGGATGAATTTGAACAGGGCGAACGCCGGTTGCTGAACTTTGGTCATACCCTGGGCCATGCGATTGAGAACATGTATGCTTTGTCGCACGGGCAGGCCATATCCATCGGCATGGTAGCTGCCTGCAGCATCTCTGCACAGCTGGTAAAATTCAAAGACAGTGAGAAAGTGATCAAAGTACTGGCGCAATACGGATTGCCCGTGCATACTGATTTCGACAGGAAAAAGGCATTCGACATATTGAAGATGGACAAGAAGCGGGAGAAGAAAGAGATGAATTATGTGTTGCTGGAAAAGATAGGTAAAGGGGTAGTAAAGTCTATCCCCATGGTACAGTTAGAGAAAATTATTTCAAACTTATGATCGCAACTATTCAGCCATCCGGTATACAGGGCACCATTCAGGCGCCCACCTCCAAAAGCTCCATGCAAAGAGCTTGTGCAGCGGCCTTACTCACCAAAGGAGTGACCATCATTAAGAACCCCGGTAATTCCAATGACGACAGGGCTGCACTGGGTGTTATCCGCGGCCTGGGCGCGTATGTAGAGCAATTGCCCGATGGCTCCCTGAAGATCACCAGCAATGGCGTAAATCCTGATGCAGGTGAAGTAAACTGTGGTGAAAGTGGGTTGGGTATCCGGATGTTTACCCCCCTCGTAGCCCTGAGCAATAAAGCCATCACCATCAACGGCGAAGGCAGCCTGCTTACCCGCCCGATGGATTTCTTTGATACCGTATTGCCGCAGCTCGGTGTAGAGATCGTATCCAACAAAGGTAAATTGCCTTTGCAGGTAAAGGGACCTTTAAAACCAACGGCCATTGAGGTAGATGGTTCACTGAGCTCTCAGTTCCTCACTGGTTTGTTGTTTGCTTATGCAGCCTCCGGCGCCAGTGATGTTGCCCTCACGGTAAAAGACCTGAAGAGCAAACCTTATATCGACCTTACCCTCCAGGTGATGAAACACTTTGGCTGGGATGTGGAGAACAGGAATTATGAAGAGTTCTATTTTGCGGAGGCGGTGGTCAGGCAATCATCCGCTCAGCCTGTCAGCTATACGGTGGAAGGCGACTGGAGTGGCGCTGCTTTCCTATTGGTAGCAGGCGCCATTGCCGGCAATATCACTGTAAAAGGGCTGGACGTATCTTCTACCCAGGCCGATAAAGCGATCCTGCAGGCATTGATGAGCTGTGAAGCAAAGCTCTCCGTGCAGGCCGAACAAATCGAGATAGGACCTGCCTCCCTGAAAGCATTTCATTTTAATGCCACGGAGTGCCCCGACCTGTTTCCTCCACTGGTGGCATTGGCTTCCTATTGTGAAGGCAAAACCGTGATTGAAGGCGCTTCCCGGCTTACCCATAAGGAGAGCAATCGTGCATTGACCCTGCAGCAGGAGTTTGGCAAGATGGGCATTCAGATCGACCTGCAGGATGACCTGATGATCATTCATGGCGGAACAGGGGTGAAGGGGACAGCTACCCATTCCCACCACGATCACCGCATTGCCATGGCCTGTGCAGTAGCAGGGCTAAAAGCTACCGGCGCTACCACCATTGAAGAAGCACAGGCAATCAACAAATCATACCCGGATTTCTATAAGCATATACAGCAATTGGGGGCAGCAGTACAGATCACAGAATCACTTCAACATAATTAGGCATGAACAGTTTTGGCAGAATATTCAGGGTTACCATCTTTGGTGAATCACATGGTGAAAGTGTAGGCGTTAATATCGATGGCTGTCCTGCCGGCCTTCCCCTTACGGTAGACGATTTTATGACCGATATAGAGCGTCGCAAGGGTGGTATGCAAAAAGGTACTACACCCCGTAAGGAAGACGATATTCCCATCTTTAAGACGGGCGTATTCAACAATAAGACCACGGGTGCACCCATTACAATATTATTCGACAACAAGAATACCCGTTCGGGCGATTATGAAAAACAAAGAGCGGTACCACGTCCCGGTCACGCCGACTTTGTAGCCCATCAGAAATTTGGTGGCTTTGAGGATTTCAGGGGAGGCGGTCATTTTAGCGGCAGGCTCACCGTTTGCCTCGTAGCAGCCGGTGTGATCGCCAAAAAACTATTGGCCCTGCAGCAGAGTGAAGTAAAAGCCACGATCATGGAGATCGGCGGCGAAGCAGACCTCGACAAAGGATTGCAAAAAGCCATCGATGCCAAAGATACCATTGGCGGTATTGTAGAATGCCGTGTCAATGGATTGCCCATTGGACTGGGAGAGCCATTTTTTGATTCAGTAGAATCTGTGTTGGGCCATGCCGTGTTTGCGATCCCCGCAGTAAGAGGTATTGAATTCGGGACCGGCTTTGCTGCTGCCCGTATGTTTGGCAGCCATCACAATGATGCCATTGAGGACAATACCGGGAAAACACGCACCAACCATGCTGGTGGAGTAGTGGGAGGCATTACCAACAGCAACGAGCTGGTATTCCGTATTGCTATCAAACCTACCTCTTCCACTCCTAAAGAGCAGGTGACGTTAAACTGGGAAACCGGTGAACAGGAAACCTTTTCCGTAAAGGGGCGCCATGATCTGTGTATTGCCCTGCGTGTGCCGGTGGTGCTGGAAGCGGTGACTGCCTTTGTGATGGCCGACCTGTACATGCTGCAGCAACACATCAAAAGAATCATATAGTACCATGGCAACCATTTATCACATCACCACGCAGGCCGAATGGGATGCAGCCTCCCGGTCGGGCATATATGAAGCTGCTTCTTTGAAGGAGGAAGGCTTTATCCATTGTTCACAGGAAGAACAGATACCTGGTGTACTGCAACGTTATTTCAAGGGGAAAACAAACCTGGTAAAACTGGTGATTGATACAGATAAGCTAACCAGCCGTTGGCTCTATGAATGGTCGCCCTCTACGGCTGATACCTTTCCGCACATTTATGGCCCCATCAATGCCACAGCAGTAGTAGCTGTGGAGCAGGTTATTTAATGGGTTTGCGCAAGGCCGCAAAGGGAATATCCAATACCTCATAATTTTTGTCATTGGGCCAATAATAATGCCACCATTCCGTTTCAAGGGGGGTAAAACCGTGTTTTTGCATGGTAGTTTTCAATAGCTCCCGGTTTTTAAGTACTGCCGCTGGCAGGCTGCTAAAGCCCTGGTGGGCTGAATCCGTGAAATTGTCGAACCCGGTTCCCATATCCAGTTCCTGGCCCGTTTTTAGATCAACGATGGTGAGGTCTACAGCCAGCCCGCGGTTATGGCCCGATCCTTTGGAAGGATTGGCTACATACCGCTCATCTTTTACCAACTCCCAAAAGCTCACCGTAACGGAATAGGGACGGTAAGCATCAAATATTTTTAATCCATAGCCTTGCATACCCAGTTCCTTTTGTACAGCAGCCAATGCCTGGGCAGCAGGCGCTCTTAAAAAGGTATGACGGGTAGGAGGGATATACATCCGGCGGTGCATGAAGTTGTTGGCAGTGGCATAGCGCAGGTCATAACGAACAGCTGGCAGAAGGGTGCGCAATTCAACCATCTTTTTGGATGAATCGGCCTTTACTTGTGCGTGGTAAGCAGATAAATTGTCAATAACTGCCACTCCGTAGCGTTTTATATCAGTTTCCTGTGCTATAAGCCCTCCGTGGTGGAAAAAAATTAACATCAACAATAGTAAAATATTACGCTGAAGTGCTATTTTGTATATCATTGCAACTGGTTGATGCTTAAATCCATCTCTGTTGAAAGATACGACCTTTTGCACTGATCAATTAAGTCAAACAATGAATAAAAGTACGTATGCGGGCATGATGGGTTGTTGTGTGGTAATCTGCTCACTCTCCCTGCTGGCCTGTAATATGGCAACCGTTAAACCCCCGGAAAAGGACATTGTAGCAGTGCCGGAAAAGTTTGAAGTACGCGTAAGCGATAACCTCAAAACAGCCCTTGCGTTCATACTGGATAATAAAGGTCGTCTCAATGACACCGTGTTGCTGGCCAACGACTCCCTGGTAAATGGCCTGTATGAAAAGGAAAACTACCAGCCGCTCTGGTGCGCTCAGGAAAACTGGTCGGCCCTGGGTGATTCTCTTTATACATTCATAGAACGATCCAAAGAATACGGTTTATTCCCTTCAGATTATCACTTCCGGGCCCTCGCAGGCATCCGGGCAAAGATGGCCACTGATTCTACGGCACGCAGGGATGCGGCTTTATGGTCCCGGGCCGACCTGATGCTGACAGACGCTTTCTTTCTTACCACCCGCCACCTTAAGCTGGGACACCTGGAGAAGGACAGTATGACCTTACGGAATGATTCTGCCCTGAACAATGATTTCTATACCCAGGTCTTCCACCTCATGCGGCATACCAACAATGTGACCGCCACTTTTCATGACCTGGAACCGAAACATGCGCAGTACGATTCACTCAAGCAGGGTTTAAAATTCTTCCTGGATTCTATCCAGACATTCAGAAGGTATACATACATCAATTATCCCAATAAAGATTCTGCTGCCTTGCACAATGCCCTGCAAAGGCGCCTGTTTGAGGAGGATGTGTTAACCTCCGCTACTGAACTGATCGATACGGCGGCCTGGCGGCAGGCGATCATGGGCTATCAAACGGCCAAAGGCCTCAAGCCTACAGGGAAGATCAATGAAAATACAGTCAACAGCCTCAACAATACCGACTGGGAGAAATTCAAGCGTATAGCCATCAATCTCGATCGTTACAAGATGCTGCCCGATACCCTGCCCCTTACCTATATTTGGGTCAACCTCCCTTCATTCTACATGCAGGTGATGAATATGGATACCATGGTATTGGAGTCGAGGGTCATTGTGGGTCAGCCAAAGACCAGGACCCCGTTGCTCACCTCCAACGTATCCAATTTTATTATCTATCCCCAATGGACAGTTCCTTACAGCATCATATTTAAGGAAATGCTGCCCAAGATCCAGAAGAATGTAGCATACCTCAATAAGGAAAACCTGATGGTGGTAGATAAAAATGACAGTATCATCGATCCTTATACGATAGACTGGAGCAAGCTCAGTAAAAAGTATTTCCCCTACCTGCTGAAACAGCGCCAGGGAGATGATAATTCATTGGGTGTATTGAAATTCAACTTTGCCAATAAGTATAGTGTATACTTACATGATACCAATGTGCGTTGGATGTTTAGCCGGAGCAACAGGGCATTAAGTCATGGTTGCGTACGGGTAAAGGAATTCCTGAAGCTGGCCGACTTCCTGGTGCGGGATGATACCCTCAAGTATCGCCCGGATACCCTCAGGGCCTGGATCGCCCGCCAGGAAAAACACATTGTATCCGGTTTTCACCGGGTGCCCATCTATATCCGTTACTTTACCTGTGAGGGAAAGAGCGGCAAACTTCGTATTTATGATGATATCTATGCAGAAGATAAAGTGTTGAGGGAGCGATATTTCGCCGACAAATCGATCCTATAAATAATCCCCCAATATTCTATGAAGAAACGTATTCTGTATGCTTTACTGCTTACCGGAACACCCGCCATGGTGGCTGCCCAGGAGAAAAAAGACAGTATTGTGCTGACCAGGAGCAAGAACGTGGCCAGGGTCCAGTACGGCATAGCCAGTTTTTACCACAATAAATTCGAAGGGCGAAAGACTGCCAATGGAGAGATATTTAGCCAAAATGGCCTGACAGCGGCCAGTAATACCCATCCGCTCAACTGCTGGGTAAGGGTCACCAATAGCCGCAATAAGAAAAGTGTGATCCTTCGTATAACGGACCGGATGCACCCCAAAAATCCCCGTTTAATTGATCTGAGTCGTGCGGCCGCTAAAAAGCTGGGCTATACCGGGAGAGGGTTGACGCGTGTAAAGGTAGAATACCTGGGCAGGCAAAAGCCAGCCAGTCCAGGTGAAAATGAAGATAATAAATAATTTCTACATTTAAT
Organism: Paraflavitalea soli; assembly: GCF_003555545.1. Classification (GTDB taxonomy): domain Bacteria; phylum Bacteroidota; class Bacteroidia; order Chitinophagales; family Chitinophagaceae; genus Paraflavitalea; species Paraflavitalea soli. Next base: position 8,050,869 of record NZ_CP032157.1, read on the forward strand.
TTGTACCTGCTACATTTGCTCATTACCGAACCAAACTGCATGGTTTATGAAGAAAATCTCAGGCATGGTGCTGGCCTTATTACTGCTGCACACGATTGCTCTTTGCCAGGATGACGATTACATACAGAATCCTACTCTTGGCGTTCACTTTATCTTTAATGATTTTAAATCGGCTCAGGCTATCCGTTCTACCTCTTTGGGCGCCGCCTTGCGCAACAAACAATTCGGCAAGGTCAAGGAAATGTCTCCCGGTTTAGCCATCAATTACATTCACGGCCTTTCTCCCAGTTTTGATTTTACGGGTACACTTGCAGGTTCTATTCTTGACTATTCGTTTAAGGATGGTACTACTGCGGGTAAGGATAACCTTTTGCTGGAAGTGGATGCCTCCATACGGGGTAAAATGTTCAGCAATAAATATGTGGTATCACCTTATTTCCAGGTGGGTGTAGGTGCCTCAAAATACAAAGGTTACTATGGTGCTTTTATACCTGCCGGCCTGGGCCTGCAGGTAAATCTTTTTGATGAAGCATTCCTGCTCATCAATTCACAGTACCGGATCGGTATAACCGATAAGGCCAGTAACCATTTCTTTTACAGCATTGGCCTCGCTGGTGCGATCGGTAAAAGAAAGGCTACTCCCAAGGTCATCCCACCTCCGCCATTGCCGCCGCCACCGCCGCCTGATTCAGATGGGGATGGCGTTATTGACAGCCTCGATGCCTGCCCCCAGGCGAAAGGATTGGCACAGTTCCAGGGATGTCCCGATACAGATGGCGACGGTATACCTGATAAGGATGATAAATGTCCCGATCAGCGGGGCCTGGAGCGTTACCAGGGATGTCCCATTCCCGATACAGATGGCGATGGCATCAATGATGAAGAAGATAAGTGTCCGAAGGAAAAGGGAGTTGCCCGTTACCAGGGTTGCCCCGTTCCTGACCGTGATAAGGACGGTGTGAATGATGAAGAAGACAAATGCCCTGATCTGCCCGGTGTAGCAGCAAATAATGGTTGTCCCGAGGTGTCTGCTGAAGTGAAAAAGCGCATAGATGTAGCCGCCCGCAATATCTTCTTTGCTACAGGCAGTGCCAAACTGCTGGCCAAATCCAATAAATCATTGGATGAAGTAGCGAAGTTGATGAACGAAGATGCCAACCTGAAACTGGATGTGGAAGGGCATACCGATAATACAGGCAAGCCTGCTACCAACCAGGCGCTCAGTGAAAAGAGGGCAAAAGCCGTGTATGATTACCTTAATAAAAAAGGAGTCAATGCCGATCGCTTACGTTCTGCAGGCTATGGCCAGGACAAACCCGTTGCCGATAATAAAACGGCCAAAGGCCGTACGGCCAACAGAAGGGTAGAGCTGAAGCTGCATTACGACTAAGAATACAAGCTACAAGCTACGAGCTGCGAGCTATGAGCAGCGAGCAAATACAGCCTCCAAAGGCTCGAAGCTCGCAGCTCATGGCTCGTCGCTTTTTACGCCAGTTGGCGCTTATACAACTGTATCGTATTCTCATACCCCAGGTACAGCGCATCAGCGATCAAAGCGTGACCGATAGATACTTCCAGTAGTCCGGGTATGTGTTGGGCAAAATAAGCCAGGTTTTGGAGGTCCAGGTCGTGCCCGGCATTGATACCCAGCCCCAGTTCGTTGGCCCGGATAGCAGCCGTCCTGTAAGGCGCTATGGCCTGTTCTTTATTGATGAGGTATTCACGGGCATAGCCTTCTGTATACAACTCGATCCGGTCTGTACCCGTTTCCGCTGCCCCATTGATCATTTCTATAACAGGATCTACAAAAATGGATACCCTGATGCCGGCATTGCGGAAAACCTGTATCGTTTCACGCAGGTAGTGGGCATGTGTTATCGTATCCCAACCGTGGTCCGAAGTCAATTGGCCTTCAGCATCCGGCACCAGCGTTACCTGGTCTGGTTTTACTTCCAATACCAGGTCGATGAACTTTTGTTCCCGGCAATTGCCTTCAATATTAAACTCAGTGGTAATGATCTTCTTAATATCACGGGCATCCTGGTAACGGATATGCCGTTCATCAGGCCGGGGATGGATCGTTACCCCATCCGCCCCAAAGAGTTGGGCATCAATAGCAGCCTTTACTACATCCGGATTATTACCGCCACGACTGTTGCGCAGGGTGGCAAACTTATTAATGTTTACGCTTAACTTGGTCATACCCAAAATTAGAAGTTTCCGGGGTACTATCCATGAAACGAAAAAAGGCCATCCCGAACTCCGGGACAGCCTTCTTCATGGGGGGCGCAGGGATCACAAATGCGCTAAGTTTTCTTTGGTCACGTTTGTACTATATAAAAGTTTACCCTCGTTATCGATCATGTCGAGGTGATATTTTCCTGCTGAGAGAGAATTGATCTCATTGATGCTCGTCACATTGGTACCCTTTACCAGGAACCAGCTGAACATCTTCACAATATGCCCTTCTGTATCATACATCCGCACAATCGTGTGGCGGCTTTGTTCGCTGGTAACATCCAGGGTGATGGCCGTGAAAAACGGATTCGGGCGAACCAGGACTTTTGTAATCACAATATGCTTGTTTTGGTTGTGGGTATTATCAGGGGTACCCACCGGCGCTTCCTGTAAAAGGCGGTTCAATTGCCGTTGAATGGCCTGTTGCTGCTCTGCTTTCTGTACTTCTGTGCCGGTGTTAATATTGTGTTTCACTTGATAAGGGATTTGATCCCATAGATACCAATCCGGTGCCGGTTTTGGCACGCGCTGAAGATCATAGAGTTAGCAGAAAGCTGGCACTTCCATCTTTCCCATGGCGGGAATTAAAATCTTGCTTTTGGGAATAAAACAGACCCTGGGGTTACAATAAAGAAGGAAGAAATAGACTAAGGCGATGAAGTTTAGTGGAGGATTTAGTTGTTGCCATTGATCAGGTTTACCACCACCTGGGTCATGATGTCTTTTTCATCTGGCTTGCTTTCCGCAATCATGAGGGTAAGCGCTACGAGGGCATTATCAGCAATGCGTTTTGTACCATTACTGCTGTACAGCAACCTATTTCTTTCTAAAAACCAAACAAACAGGAAAGCTGCAATGCGCTTGTTCCCATCTGAAAATGAATGATTTTTCACCACGAAATAAAGAAGGTTGGCTGCCTTTTCTTCTACACTGGGGTACAGATCTTCCCCGCCGAATGATTGGTAGATGGTGGCGATGGAGCTTTTAAAGGATTCATCCTTTTCATTACCAAAAAGACTGCTGCCACCGAATTTATCCTTTAAGCCATGGATGGCTTTCATGGCTTCCTCATAGGTAAACGTGAAAGACTGCCTTTTGTGGATAGCCTCAATAGTTAATGTACGGTGGTCGTACTTGTCCAGAACATCCAGTGCATACGTATAATCTGTGAGGACTTTAAGCAACCCACTGGCTTCGTCTGAGGTTAGAGGCTTGGATTCCAAAACATTGCCTAATATCCGGACAGTCTGTTTTAGTGCATCAAATTGCAGGGATTGTTCGTGCAAGCGCTTTTCATTCAGTGAGTAGCCTTTGATAAGGTATTCTTTTAGGACCTTATTGGCCCAGATTCGGAATTGCGTACCCCTGATTGAGTTGACCCTGTATCCCACAGAAATGATCATGTCCAGGTTATAGCGGGTAATCTTTCGATTTATCTTCCTATTACCCTCTTGCTGAACTTGTGCAATTTTTGCACAAGTTGCCTGCTCGTCTAATTCTGTTGATTTGTAAATATTTTTAATATGCTTCGTGATAGAGGTTCTATCCGCTTCGAATAAATCGGCAAGTTGATGTTGATCCAGCCAAATGGTATCCTGCTCCAGCGTCACATCAATGGATATCTTCCCATCAGGTGTTTGATAAATGATGATCTTTTCGTTTTCCATAGTCCTATAAAGATAAGGCAACGGCAAAACCAATAAAGTTTTGTTTATCGTAATTACTGGCCCCATGGAAGATTATAACAAACAAGCGCACGCACCACGCACCCTCAAAACCGTGCAACCAGTTTCAGGTTCAATAAGCGCGGCGTAAGCCGGTTGGGCATGGCAAAAGTGGCATTGGAAAAGTCCTTGATCAGCAGGTAAGAGATCGTATTGTCCCGGTCTATCAGGTTAAAGACCTCCAGCGTAGCCCAGATATTCTCAAAGTTGCGGAAGGGGCTATGGCTCCTGCGGTTGCTTTTCTCGCTGTCCAGCAGGAGCGCACTGAAGCCAATATCTATCCGCATATAGGGCTCAATGATGAGTGCATTGCGGTATTTAACGCTGTTGGGGATATTATAAGGCAGGTTGCTGCCGTACAGGAAGTTCAGGTATACTTTAAAGTTCTTGTTGGTAGACAGGTAATCCTGCAGGAACATGCCAAAGGTGAGTAAGCGGTCACTGGGACGACGCAGCCAGCCGCCTTCTTTCAAAGTGCTGTCAACAGGTTTGTTCAGCGAGTCCAGTTTGTAGTCAAAGTACGTGTCCTTATCCAGGTCTTCCCGCGTGCGCATAAAACCAATGCTGATCCAGCTTTCTGCATCCTTTACCAGTTCTCCAAACAGGCGCATCTCCAGACCCGTGGCATAGGCTTTGGCGCGGTTCTCTCCAAAATAGCGCAGCCGTACATTGTCTACATCATAAGGCACCACATCCCACATATGTTTGTAATACGCTTCTGCCGTAAAGCGGTAAGGTCTTGTACCTGATTTGAAATTATAATCCAAACCAGCCGTTACCTGCCAGCTTTTTTGTGCTTTGAGCGCCTCGTTCACCGTGCCGTCATAACGGCGTAATTCACGGTAAAAAGGTGGCTGGTTATAGACACCCGCAGCCCCGCGGAAGATCATATCCCGTTTCCAATGCGCCGGCTTCCAGGAGAAACCTGCCCGGGGCGAAAGCAGGAATTCCTTGTTAAGTGTATTGTAATTATACCGTACACCGGCCTGCAGCGTAAAGCCGGTGGAGTCATTAAAGATGATATTGTCCTGGATATAGCCTGTTAGCCGCGTAATATCCAGGTCAGCCTTCGACTGAAGCGATTTGCTGAGCTCAAACCGGTCGGGATTGTACGGCAGGTTATAGCCCGCTGAATCCTGGTATTCCCATTCATGCAGTTTGTCATTGATCGTTTGCCGCTCTATACTTTGCCCCCATTGAATATAATGCCTGCCTTTATCCAGGGTGCCTTTATGCGAGAAATTCCAGATGCCGATATTCAATTTGTTACGGGCAAAGGTTTGGGAAAGACCGGCGCCCAGCGGGTTCACAATAAGCCCGTAATCAGGTTTGCCTTTATCGAAAGAGCGCTCTCCGAACAGGTAAGCGCCGGTGATGTCGATAGATTCACGCTCATCGTTCTCAAAGCGGCTCACCATCCATTTGAGGCGTAGGTTCTTGCGCAGTTGCTGTATCCAGGAAAGCCCCAGCATGCTGGTGCGGTACTTGTCTTCTTCACGTCCTTCGAAATAAATATCCAGCCCCAGGTTGGCGCTGAAAAAAGGAGAAAACACAGAAGTGGTGAGTTGGCTAAACTCCGGCACCAGTGTAAACTTTGTTTGCGACAGGTTGCCCAATAATTCCAGTGAGTTGCGGCTATTGATCTGGTACGTGAGCAAAGCCTGCAGGTCGGCCGAGGAGGGCACATAATTGCCCTTTGTTTCCTGACTGGCCAGCAGGTTGCGGTTGCTGCGGTTACGCACGCCTACCAGGAAGCTGAATTTATTATTACGGCTGGTACCTTCCAGGTGCAGCCCCTGTTCCAATAATCCAACATAGGCCGATCCGCCAAACTGTTTGGGCCTCTTGTATTGGATGTCCAGCACAGATGACATCTTATCGCCATAACGGGCCTGGAAACCGCCATTGTAAAAGTTGACGTTTCTCGCCATCTCAGGATTAATGAAGCTCAATCCTTCCTGCTGGCCACTGCGTACCAGGTAGGGGCGGAATACTTCAAAATCGTTTACATAGATCAGGTTCTCGTCGTAATTACCCCCCCGTACCGAATATTGGGAGGTCAGCTCATTATTAGAGCCTACGAATACTTTAATGAGGCTTTCTATGCCGCCTGTAGGGGAGGGGATATTGATCGCGTTTTTGGGATTGAGCACAATGAGGCCGGCTTCCCGTCTTTGCCGCTGATCTGTTACGACCACCGAATCCAGTTGCCGCGCTCCTCTTTCCATACGGATCACGATACGTTCTTCTTCCTGCTCATTCAGCAGGAAATTGCGTTGTTCCGTTTTATAACCCGTATAGGTAAATACAATGGCAAAGGCTTTATCGGGAGGAGCTTGCAGGCGGAAAGTGCCGGAATCGGAGGTGGAAGTACCCGTACGGCGGCCAAGGATCATCACCGATACATGCGAGATGGGCTGCTCGTTCTCATCTACTACCTTACCCGTCACATAGGCCGGTTTTTTCTGGGCTACGGCTGTCAAAGACAGGAAAGCGAGGAAGCAGCAAAGTAGTAAAGGTGTAAATCTCAACCGGTCAGATTTTAATGCTGTCGAAATTAATTGAATTTGTGGTCACTCTAAAACAGAAAAACCCATTATTTATTTTATTTTGGCGCTCAAACCTGACCCGTTATGGGTATTAAAATCCCGGAATAACTGTTATGCGCCTGCTGAATATATGCTTAGTCTGTTCCTCAACCCTGCTGCTGGCTACCTTAGGATGTGGCGATCATACGGGCAGTAGAGGCGACAGACCCAAGGCTAATGCCCCCTATATTGTAAAAGAGACCCTGGCTACCGGCGATACCGGCATCACCAAACTGACCGGCATTAAAAAGGTGAATGCCCTGGATATAATTTGCCAGCATTGGGAAGTGGGGAAAACGGAAGGCGCTACTTCGGCTGAGCTGATGCGGGATGAAGCCGGCGATAAGGCAGTGCCCGGGCTGGACCTTTTTAACGACAGCAGCTATGTGGCCAATCCACGGGGCGATATTTCTATCGGTACCTGGCGCATCAAACAGGAGGGTAAGGAAATGACCCTCGTACTTAGGGCAGCAGATAACAAGGAAACCAACTGGCATATCAATGAACTGAATTCACGCAGCCTTCGGTTGATCACTACCAATGAGGCCGGCAAATCCTTGTACCTCAACTTATCTTCCGATGGGATCGTACACAAAAACAAGCTGAATGATCCTTTCCATCCGGTCAATAACCAATGGCGTATACGACCGGTAAAGCCGGAAAATGATAGTGCTATTGCTGTGCGGGCCAGACAATGCCTGCAATTTTATGCCTTGTTCTACCGCGATAATATTTTACGGCAGCAGGAAAAGATAAACTTCGCCGGATTGCCCGTCATATTCGTATGGTATGCGAGAGGGATCGGCATGCCCGATTGGGATGATATCCGCGATTCCTGGGTACAGTGCTTTTATGACAAAGACCAGGCCCGCAAAGGCTACGATGTATTACGCAAAGTGATCGTAGACTATGAATTCACCTGGGTCAAAGGATTGCCCGATTGGAGGATGGAGACCGAGCATGTATTGGAGCAGATGTGGCATAAGATGTAAGCTGCCAGTTTGTTGCATATGGTGATAAATGCCCATGTCCGGCAGGGCTATTAATATCCGGATATTTTTTCTATTTTGGGCGGAGGCACCAAATCCGTACCTATGCAAAGACCTCTACCCCTAAAGAGGATTACCCGTTATGTTGGTATCATAACAGTTTTATGTAATCTTCATCTGTCTGTTATTTCACAAACCATCTATGTGGCTCCTTCCGGAAATGATGTTTCCGGCGACGGTACTGCGGGTAATCCTTACAGAACCATCACCCAGGGTATTGCTATCGCTTCAGCGGGTAATACCATCCAATTGGGCAGCGGCACATACAATGAACTGGTGGTGATCAATAAACCGGTTACCATCGATGGAGTGAATGCCGGCCAGACTACTGTAAACTATACCGGCACCATTGCTGATTACTCAACGGCCGGTACCGTACTGCCCACCTTGTTTAAAGTAACTGCGCAAAACGTGGTGATCAAAAATATCAACTTTATTGTACAGCTGAATATTGTCCACTCGGCCATACATACCTCTGGTGATGCTTCAGGATTGCAGGTACTAAACAATATTATTACAGCAAGTAGGAACGGGCTGCCTTCCTCTTTACCTGCTTTTACAGCCCTTGCATACGCAAGGACAAATGCCATTGCCCTGAATCCGTCTATTAGCTACGGCGCATCTAAATATAGCACTGCTCCCGCAGGCTTAAGTAATGTAAAAGTCTCCGGCAATTTTATTTCCGGAAGTACGCTTGCACAAAACGGTTTTGCGGATGCCGCTTTCAGGGCAGGTGTGTATGCCGATAATGCGTATGCTTTATTGGTGGGCGGCACCACAGCAGAGAAGAATACCATACAGACAGGTAACCATGATGTGATTATGCGGTTTTTTATGAATGGCGATGTTACCATCCGCAATAATGAGTTTAATGGTGGTGGAGTGGAATTGTCCACCTCCAATACCAGTACCGGCACCATCCTGGTGGATTCCAATTACTTCAATTTCCTGGCGCCCGCCGTACCCGCATATGCCCTGTTACGATTAATGAGTGGTAATATCAATAAGACCACCATTGTTAAAGGGAATACTTTTTACAATAGCAACTGGTATATCAGCCTGGGTAATTACAACACCGTGCTGGTGGACAGTAATTTCTTTACACCCGTTATCAAAGATCCGGGCGCCCACAATGATTTTCGTTTGATCACTGTCAACTCCAAGGTCATACAAACATCTGCCACTACCAAGGTCCTTAACAACGCTACCTTTACCCGCAACCAGTTTAACGGGGCAGCAGGGGCCAATGGAATAGCTATGGCTTTTTATAACCACGATGCTGTGGGCAGCTCCTTTGGTCTTTATTCAGTAGGAGGGCCGGGCAAGGAGAATAATTTCAACGCCAATATCAGCCGTTTTTTTTATGTAGATAACAGCAATGGACAGTCTACCACTTCCATGACGGGCAATTACCCGGAGTATAGTGGTGTTTTCAATACAACCACGGCATGGTGGACACAAAATATCCTGGCGCCTCAAAACTGGTATGAAATAGGGGCAGGCTCACCCATGAAGCCCGATGCGATGGATGCTGCTCAAAAGAATACATTAAATGCTATGATCACCGATCAGTTGGACGATGCCAGTATTGGCATGGTCTTGCTCTACAATATTTTGCTGGCCTTGCCGCCTGCCAATACCAATCCCCGTAGTACGCCACGGCAACCTGGCATAACGTATCAGCTGTATCCCAATCCCGTTACTACAAATTTGAATGCCCGGGTAGACACGCAAAAAAAGCAGCCTGTGCAGTTGCGGTTGTTCAATATGAACGGCCATTGTTTACAAACCAGGTATGGAACCAGTAACAATACCATTCAGTTGGAAATGACCAGGTGGCCGGCTGGTATATATACGGTAGAACTCGTAACAGCTGGTAGCAGCCGTGTGCAACAGATCATTAAACGATAGATTACAAAGGCCACCTGACTGCTTGCCTTTCTTTAGAAGACTTATAGATGGCATTGAACAGTTCTACTGTTCTTCTGCCATCACTGCCACTTACCAGCGGCTTGCGTTGTTCAATGACCGACAGGATAAAGTCCCGTTGCTGCAGCCGGATAAAATATTCTACCGGGTCCACTGTATTGAATAGGTGTGTGTCTTCTTCCTGCCATTGTTTCAGGGAGGTTTCTTCACCGGCGATCGTCCACAGGTCATTTAATGGCGGCTCCGTGATGGTCGACCGGCCCGGCAGGAACATGCTTCCCCCATCCGTTTGTACACCAGCTGTAGCGCCATTGGAGCCATGGATATGCACCTTGCCATAGATGCCTGGCTTTTGTGCATTGCTGACCATGATATTGGCCAGCGCGCCATTTTTAAACCGTACAATGGCTACCGCCGTATCGTCTACTTCAATATAAGGATGGTTGATATTGTTCCAAACGCCGTATAGCTCTTCAAACTCACTGCCCATAAACCATTGCAGCAGGTCAAGCTGGTGAGGCGCCTGGTTTACCAATACGCCGCCGCCTTCTGCTGCCCAGCTGCCCCGCCAGGGATCACTTTTATAGTAGGTCTCATCGCGCCAGCCATACATCACTACAAAACCCAGCATGGGGGTGCCCAGCTTGCCATCGTCAATGGCTTGTTTAATGCGCATGCAGGAAGGGAAAAACCTGCGCTGGCTGATCATGCCCAGTTGTTTACCGGCAGCAGCAGCGGCTGCTATCATTATATCACAATCCGCCAGGCTGATGGCCAATGGCTTCTCTACCAATACATGTGCGCCGTTTTCAAAAGCAGTAACAGCGGCAGCTTTGTGAGCAGGATGAGGCGTGCAAATAACCACCATATCTACTTTCTCCTGCCTGATCATGGTGGCAATATCCGTATAGGGTTGTGCCTGGTATTTGCCAGCGAAAGCCGTTGCCTTGTCCAGGCTGCGGCTTTGGACAGCTACCAATTCTGTTTCCCCGATATTCATCAATGCCTGCGCATGTACATGCGCCATTTTACCGCATCCAATAATGGCGGAGCGAAGTTTTTTCATAACCTGCCAAAGCTATATTTTTTTGGCATCCGGTTGTCGGCACAGGAAAAAATAGTTCATTATTCATACCGCAATGCCTCAATAGGGTCCAGCCGGGAGGCATTCCGCGCAGGGTAATAACCAAAGAACACCCCTGTAATGGCGCATACCAGGAACGACAGTACAATGGAGGATTCCGAGACCAGTGTAGGCCAGGAAAACAGCAGGGTGACCAGGTTGGCCGCCACAATGCCCAGTACCACACCAATGACACCGCCGGTGATGCTGATGAAGATGGCTTCTACCAGGAATTGAAGCAGAATGTCGATACCCCGCGCACCAATCGACATGCGCAAACCGATCTCTTTGGTGCGCTCCGTCACCGATACATACATGATGTTCATGATGCCGATGCCGCCCACCAGCAGTGAAATACCGGCAATGGCTGTCAGTAATACGGTGAGCAGTTCACTGGTAGAACTGATCGTACTGATCAGCTCAGCCTGTGTGCGAACCGTAAAGTCGTCGGGGTCGGTACTCTTTAACTTGTGCTGTTTGCGCAAAATGGCTGATATTTCAGTGGTGGCCAGCGCCGAGCTTTGCTCATCAATGGCCGAAGCGTAAATGGTTTGCACGTAGGTGATGGCCAGCAATCTTTTTTGTACCGTGGTATAAGGGGCCAGTATGATATCATCCTGGTCCTGCCCAAAAGCGTTTTCTCCTTTCTCTTCCAGCACACCGATCACTTTAAAGGGTATCTTCTTAAAGCGGATGTATTTGCCGATCGGGTCTTCGCCGCTGCCGAATATATTCTCTACGATCGTTTGCCCTATGAGGCATACTTTGTTGGCCGTCTTTACATCCTCATCCGTAAAATTGACACCGCTTTTCAATTTCCACTGGCGTATATCCAGGTAGCCCGGACTCACCCCCTGCATACTGGTGGGCCAGTTGAGCGCCGCATTGATCACCTGTCCGCTGGCGTTCACAGCGGGAGATACGTTCGTGATATATTGCGCTTGTGCTTCCATCGCTTTGGCATCTTCTACCGTTAAAGTTTGCAGCGAAGCAGCGCCCAGCCTGGCGCCGCCGCCCACAGTGGTATTGCTGCTGGGGCGCAGCGTGATCATGTTGGAACCCATGGTCGACAACTGGTCCCTGATGCTTTGTTTGGACCCCTGGCCAATAGCCACCATCGTGATCACAGACGCTACGCCAATGATGATGCCCAGCATGGTCAGGAAGGCACGCAGCTTGTTGCGCAGCAGCGCCCGCCAGGCAATTCTAAAAAGGTTGATCACATTCATGTTGCATGGTTTTAATAATCATCCTGGGTGGGTAAGGCGGCCAGCGCTTCCTGCGCCGATCGCACATTTTCATTGACGATATCTTTTACTACCCGGCCATCCTTCAGGGTGATCGTGCGGGAACTAAAGGCTGCTATATCTGGTTCGTGCGTCACGAATACGATCGTTTTCCCCTGTTGCTGGTTCAGCTCCTGCATCAGTGACATGATCTCGTACGAGGTGCGCGTATCCAGGTTGCCCGTTGCTTCATCCGCCAGTATCATTACCGGTTGATTGACCAGCGCCCGGGCAATGGCCACACGCTGCTGCTGGCCGCCCGACAATTGATTGGGCAGGTGATCCAGCCGGTCCGCCAGTTTAACCGCTTCCAGCGATCTAAGCGCCCGTTCATGCCGCTCTTTAGCTCCTACTTCTTTGTTGTAGAGCAAGGGCAGTTCTACATTCTCCAGCGCAGAAGTGCGCGCCAGCAGGTTGTAGGATTGAAACACAAAACCGATCTTCCGGTTGCGCAGCCTGGCCAGTTCATTGCGCGAGAGGTCTCTCACACTGATATTATCCAGCAGGAATTCTCCATCCGAGGGCTTGTCAAGGCAACCTAAAATGTTCAATAGCGTGGTTTTGCCCGACCCGCTGCTGCCCATGATCGTAACAAACTCACCCGCTTCAATTTGAAAGGACACGCCTTTTAAAGCGCGCACCGTTTCACTGCCCATTTTGAACTCACGTTTCAGGCCTTTTATGTCAAGGATCTTTGTAGCCATATTATACCGTATAAGGTTTCATTAATAATGCAGGCTCATCGCGGTGGTCGCGTGCCGCCGCCACTGCCGCCTCCTCCGCCGCCCCGGCCACCCGGACGCTGGGGCATGAACGGACTGGTTGATTTGGCCTTTGCTTTGCCTTTCAGCGTTTCATAGCCTGTTACCACTTCATCTTCCGTGCTGAGGCCCGATAGGATCTCCCGCTGCGTTTCATTCGTCATGCCCGTCATTACATGGTGAAGGATTAGCGCGCTGTCTTTCTTTACCCATACATAGCTTGGCTGGCCGGTGGTACGCACACTGGTATCCCTTTTATGCCTGGTGGTATCCCGGCGGTCCGGCGGAGAACCCGAATGCCTTTCCACCTTGTATATTTTCCGCAGCACCGTGTCGGGCTCAAAATTGAAAGCACTGGCCGATACCAGTAGAGCATGTTCTACCTCTTTGGTGTAAATGAAGATGCTGGCTGTCATGCCCGGCTTTAGCCGTTTGTCTGAATTGGGAGCATCAATAAGCGTGGTATAGGATACCACGTTGGCAGAAGTGGAAGGTTGTAGCCTGATCTCTTTCACCCGCCCGCTAAAAGTATCTTCCGGAAAAGCATCTACCGTGAAAATGACACGCTGCCCTTTTCCTACGTTGCCGATATCCGCTTCATCTACCGATGCCTGCACCTGCATATTGGTCAGGTCCCTGGCAATGCTGAAGAGCGTGGGTGTATTGAAACTGGATGCCACCGTTTGTCCCTCACTTACATTACGCGATAGAACAGTGCCGTCGATGGGCGAATAGATATTTGTAAAGGAGAGATTGCGTTTAGCCGAAGACAACTGCGCTGCCACACTGTTCACATTGTCTTTTGCCGCATTGTATTGGTACAGCGCAGTTTCCAGTTCCGCCTTGGCAATGGCCCCTACCTTGTACAGGTTCGACTGCCGCTCATAATTGCTTTGCTGGTACACCAGGTTCGACTTGGCCTGTTGCAGGTTGGCGTTGATCTGATCTACCTGTGCCTGCAGCAATACCTTGTCCAGCTGCGCCAGCAATTGCCCTTTTTTCACCGTACTGTTAAAATCAACCAACACCTTGGTGATCGTGCCTGATACCTGCGAGCCGACGGCTACCGTATCCACCGGCTGCAAAGTGCCTGTAGCCGTTACCGTATTGGCAATCGTTCCATAATGTGGTTTTTCCGTATTGAGGACAATGGTGGTTTTTTCTTCCCTGAATTTCCAGTACCATATACCCACGCCTGCAGCTACCAGCACCAACACCCAGATGAGCCATTTAATTTTTTTCATGGTAGATCCTTTTTATGTCCGTTGTCAAATTGATTTAGAATGTGATGGGCACACCCGCATAGAAGTCATATATTTTGCCATACAGTATGCTGCTGTATTTGGCTTGTATGTATGCCTGTGTGGCCTGTACATACGTATTTTTCTGTTGTAACAATTCTACCAGGTTCACCGATCCGTATTTTAATTGTTCGTTGGTGATATTGTAGGTTTCTTCACTGGCTTTCATTTGCGTATTGGCAGCAGTGTATTGCGCCAGCGCGTTCTGCCAGCTGATGTATACCTGCTCTATTTGTTGGTTCAGCGTGTTCCTGGTATCCAATTGAGCAAGCCTTGCCTGTTCAATGAGGATATTGTTTTTGGCAATATTGGTTTTGTTGATCCGCTTATTATAAATAGGAACGCTCATATTGATGCCCAGGGATTGGTAGAAATTATTGTTCAGTTGCTTTAGATAAGGGTTTGCCTGGTTATCTGAGTAGCCCGTAGAGAGCGAAGCGCCCAGGCTAATGGTTGGCCTGGTACCTGCTTTCACTTTGGCCAGGTTGGCCTCCGCCAGTTGTACCGCTACTTCGCTGTTCTCGATCTCGGGTCTTGTTTGCTGTGCCGTTTCCTGTGTTTGAATAAGTCCCTGTCCTTCGGCATCTACCTTCACAGCAGGGGGAACGGTGACCTCGAAGTTGTAAGTAGAAGGCAACAGCAGCAATTGTTTCAATACCAGGGTATTTTGCCGGAGGGTATTATTGGCGTTGACCAGGTTGTATTCATCCGAAGCTACCTGCGATTCAAATTGCAGGAAGTCTTTACGCGAAATGCTGCCGGCATCAAACTGTTGTTGTCCTTGCTTCAATTGGGCGCGGGAGGTGGCCAGTATCTCTTCCATGTACACGATATTCTCTTTGGCCAGCAGGATATTCAGGAACGCCTGGGTAATGCTGAGGGTAATATCATTTTCGGTTTCCTGCACATTTAGGTTGGCTGCTTTTAACGACAGCTCTTTTGCCTTGATATCATTCTTCAGAAAACCGCCATTGAACAGTACAATGGACGAACTGAGGGAGTAGTTGCTGCTGAAATTGGCCTGTGTCTGGAAGCCGCCTACTACCGGATCGGTATTGGTACTGTTGACCAGTGATTGCGACATAGCCCCCGACAGGCTGGGCAGTTTGGCTGCTTTCGATTGCAGCAGGTCTTCGTTGGCGGAGCGGCTGCTTAGCTTTTGCGTATTGATAGTGATGCTGTTCTGCCGGGCATAAGCAATGCTGTTCTCCAATGTCCAGTTCACCGGAACACGCTGCAGGAGTGTATCCTGGGCATTTACAAACATAGAACTGCCTGCCGTGAGCATTAAAATGATCATTACTTTTTTCATATCCCGAAAATATTAGAGTAGTTAGGTTGGGGACAGCAAAGCGGTTAGGAGTGGGGTATCCTGTAAACGGTATGTATCTGGGCTGGGGGAATCAGTCAGCCGGTACAGCCGTTTATATTAGTTATTCATTGAATATACGAAATCATATCCAATCAACTTGTTATCGTTTGGTGATTAAGGGGTTCGTTAAAGATTATGTTTGACTTTACAAGGGTAGAATGCAAATCATATACCCGGCCCTTTGTACCTTTATCAGGCCCCGGTCTCTGACAAGGACCTGTAATTATATCCACTCAACTTTGCCCATCGTATGAATATCCCTGCAGCTCTAAGCCTGATCTTTTTGCTGGCTGTCTATGCCTGTTCCAGCCCTACCGGAACTGATCAGGTTATTAAAAAAAGTGATGCCGCCATTGTTTATGCAAAAGAACCTGTTGACAGTGCCAACTATAAACATCTGAAATATGATTTCTATATAAGTAAAAACGGACAGCTTTATGAGCGTAAGCGGGTACTGGCAAAAGATACTGCCTGTCACTGTGAGTTTGAGTTGTACTACGACAGCACTTTTCCCATCTATAACGGGGATACCACTATTAATAAGCCGCTTCAGTCGATAGTAGATATAGATTCTTTTGTTTGGTTGGATTCAACCGAATACTCAAAGGATAAAAACAATGTATATTACTTTTATGGAAATTCGGATGGTGGCATTAGAGTGATAGTAGACAAGGCTGATCCTGCCACTTTTAAAAGACTTGGGGAGTATCGCTGGGGTATTGACAAAGATCATGTATTCTACCAGGGCGAAATGCTGAAAGGCCTCAACGTACAAAAGCTACAGGTATTGATCCCACCAGATACTGCTGATCCCTTTATTGAATATGTAAAAGACGATAGCCTGGTATTTTACGGGCATCAAATAGTAGCGGGTGCTGACGCCAAAACCTTTAAGGTGGTAAGCGGCGAAAAATGGGCAGCAGAAGATAAGCATTATAAATATGAGACCGGCAGGCGTTATTAAACCTTGCCCAGCCGTATAAACAAGGGGACATAGATCGCCGCCTGCCGGGAAAAGAGATCTTTAGCCATAAACAAATTAATTAGTCGGTTAGTCAGTAAGTCCGAAAGTCGGTAAGAAATACAGTGACTGCTTCTTCTCTTCCGGACTTGCGGACTTCCGGCCTTCCGGACTTTTCCATATCAAGCGATATGTTTGAGCTGACTGATGGTCGCTTTGGGATCTTTTGATTTGAACACCGTGCTGCCTGCTACCAACACATCTGCGCCAGCCTGTACAATACTGGCGGCATTTTCGAGGGTGACGCCGCCATCTATCTCGATCTTCGTATTCAGTGCCCGTTCA
Organism: Paraflavitalea soli; assembly: GCF_003555545.1. Lineage (GTDB taxonomy): Bacteria > Bacteroidota > Bacteroidia > Chitinophagales > Chitinophagaceae > Paraflavitalea > Paraflavitalea soli. Next base: position 8,067,546 of record NZ_CP032157.1, read on the forward strand.
TCGATCATACGGCGAAGCTCCTTAATCTTATGTAAAGTGTGCAGGATAAAGGATTGACCGCCAAACCCCGGGTTCACACTCATAAGCAATACTACATCTATATCATCCAGTATATCCTTGAGGCTGTCAACCGGCGTATGCGGATTGAGCGATACCCCTGCCTGCATACCCAGCGATTTGATATGTTGTACTGTCCTGTGCAGGTGCGTACAGGCTTCTATATGTACCGTGAGGATATCTGCCCCGGCTTTCTTAAATGCTTCCGTATACCGGTCGGGTTGTATGATCATCAGGTGCACATCACATACCTTTTTGGTAGTGGTACGGATCTGTTCAATGACCGGCAGTCCAAAACTGATATTAGGTACAAATACACCGTCCATTACATCCAGGTGAAACCATTCGGCCTCACTTTCATTCAGCATGGTGCATTCCTCCTGTAGTTTCAGAAAATTAGACGCTAGTAAAGAAGGCGCTACTATTGGCATGTGGTAAAGTTGATGTGTTAACTGGTGGAAAGGTTTATCGGTTAGCAGGTTCTAAATAATTATCCTTTCAACCTTTTGATCGCATCACGGGCTTCCTGCAAATTTTTATCCAGGGAAAGCGCCCGCTGATAATTCTGTAAGGCCTGGTCATTCTGGTGAATAGCTTCGTAACAGCGGGCCATCCAGAAATAAGCATCGGCGCTCGTATTGGAGACCGTAGCCGCCATCCTGAAAGTTTCCATCGCTTTATCATATTGTTTCTGGTCATATAACACGATGCCCTTTTCGATATAGGCATCTGTAAATTTCCAGTTGCGTTTGATGCAATCCTCAAACTGCTCCAGGGCCGCTGCATATTGTTTGGTATCGGAATAATAAACCCCTTTCAGGAAACTGGCTTCATTGATATACGTAGTATCACGGGCGATCAGCGCGTCGCACAGCGCCAGTGTTTTGGGACTTTTGGTATTGGCATAGAGGTTGGCCAGCGAAAGCCCTGTATAATTGATGGGTTGTAATGCGTAGGACCGTTCCAGCGCCTGCAGCGCGGCGGCAGTATCCTGCAGTTGCACCAGCAGGTTGCCTTTCTCGTACCAGGTCTCAAAATCCAGGGAATCTTTGGCCAGCAACTGGTTGTATTGGTCCAGCGCTTCTTCATTGGCGCCTGCCTGGGCATATACTTCACTCAGCCGGCGGCGGAAACTGTTATTGTCCGGATACTTTTCAATACACTGTTTTAACAGGCTAACCGCCGTTCCCGGCTGATCAACCAACATCAGGTTGGAAATGTATTGCAGTGCTGTACCTTCGGCCGGCGCCAGTTGCCAGGCTTTCTCATAATCGGCCGTAGCCACCTCATGCAGGTTGTTTTGAGACAGGCGTACGCCCCTGGCCAGGTACAGGTCGGCATTCTGGGGAGCCGCTTTGATGCTGTCTGTCAATCCTGCGTAAGGAGGTTTTGATAATAACTGGCCGATCTTATCCGTATTGCCTTGCTTACAACCTGCTATCAACAGGCCCAGCAAACAATATCCCATGGTTTTCCATCTCTGTATCATATGACAAAACTAACCGATTTTGGGGATGTCCCTTATGACAATATTCTGACAAATGAGGGCCGTCTCCAAAATACCTTTGCACCCGCTGCTATGGCAGGTTTTGATTAAAAAATGAATACAATGAAACAACTCCTTTCCTTTTTACTGACAGGTATCCTGGTTTTTGTAGCCATCACTGCTTTTAAGCCCTACACATCACTCCCTCTTACAGCTACTTCCACCGGCGATACCTTGCAGTACCCCGAAGAAACACATTTTAAGAATATTCAGCAACTAACTTTTGGCGGTGATAATGCCGAAGCCTATTTCAGCTTTGATGGTAAATACCTCATCTTCCAGCGCACCAATGCCAAAGAAGGCCTTGCCTGCGACCAGATGTTCATCGGCAAAGTTCCTGCCAGGGGGGAGAAATTTGAATACAAACTGGTCAGCACCGGAAAAGGACGCACCACCTGCGGCTTTTTTACCAAAGATGGCAAGCATATCATATATGCTTCTACCCACCTGGGCGGCCCTGATTGTCCCCCGGTGCCCGATCGTTCCAAATATGGCAACAAATACATCTGGCCTCTCTACGCCAGCTTTGATATTTTTATGGCCGACCTGGATGGCAAAATAGTTAAACAACTCACCAGGTCTAAAGGATATGATGCCGAAGCCACCCTGTCGCCCGACGGCAACAAAATGATCTATACCAGCGTAAAGGATGGAGATATCGACCTCTATATCATGGACCTGAAAACGGGTAAGGAAAAACGCATCACCAATACCCTGGGTTATGATGGCGGCGCCTGGTTTAGTCCCGATGGCAAAAAGATCATTTGGCGGGCTTCCCGTCCTGCCACCCCCGAGGCGGTTAAAGAATACAAAGACCTGTTGGCCGAAAACCTCGTAGCGCCTACCAATATGGAAGTGTGGGTAGCCAATGCCGATGGCAGCAATGCCCACCAGGTCACTGCTTATGGACAGGCCAACTGGGCCCCTGCTTTTATGCCCGATAGCAAACGCATCATCTTTGCGTCTAACCATGAATACAAAAGAGGATTTCCCTTCAACCTGTATACCATCAACGAAGATGGTACCAACCTGCACAAGATCAGCCGGGATAAAGGATTCGATGCCTTCCCCATGTTCAGCCCCAATGGAAAGAAATTTGTCTTCTGCAGCAACCGCAACAATGGCGGTACCCGCGATACCAATATATTTTTAGCCGATTGGGTTGAATAGACCGTTTCGGGTTCAGTGTGTCGTGTTTTAGGTTGCTGCCGCACCTTACAAATGCTGGGTCGACACAAACTCCCGGGCAGGCAATTGATCTGTCAACAATTAAATGACTGTTTGTACAGCTACACCGGAGCAACGCTAAACACTGAACCCGAAACCCGAAACAGAATTATTCAGTTTTGGGTTGTAGCTTTGGCGGGATTTTGAAATTCTACACCTCAAATTGTCTAATATGTATACAGGTCTGCTTCATTTGCACAATCTCCTTCGCTGGGTAATCCTTATTTTATTGTTGGTGGCATTGTTCCGTCACCTTACCGGTATGAATAAAAAGACATTGGTAAGTGCCGGTGATAAAAAGGTAGACCTGTTCCTGATGATTGCTGCGCACACCACTTTCGTGATTGGTTTGTACCAGTGGATCGCTGGTCCCTGGGGATTGAAACTGATCCAGAGTGTGGGTATGGGAGAAGTGATGAAGAACAGTGCTTATCGTTTTTGGGCTGTGGAGCATATTACCGGTATGCTGATCGCCATTGTGCTGATCACCATTGGCCGTGGTAAAGTAAAAAGGGCTGTTGATTATACAGCCCACAAAAAGGCCTTCTGGTTCTTTTTATTCGCCCTCATCATTATCCTGGTTTCTGTGCCCTGGCCTTTCCGCGAAGCCATAGCAAGACCCTGGTTTCCCGGTATGCCCGTGTAATAAAAAGGCTGTTAGCCATTAATAAAGAGCTGTTAGCTATTAGGTATTAGCTGTTAGCAAATTGCTGACAACAACACCTAATAGCTATTTTTTTACAGCTAATAGCTAACCGCCAATGCCCAAAGGCTAATACCTAAAAGCTAAAGGCCAATAGCTATTTCTCATGGCTATACTTTCGTGATCACATAATACATCTTGCCCATGGGGATTACCCGTTTGATCACCTGTCCCGTTGATTTCTCTATCCAGGTCATGCCATCCGGCGCCAGGTTGCCATTGCCCGTTTTTACCACATAACAAAAGGTTACTTTCCCCCATGTTGAATTAAGAATGTCTTCTCCTACATACTCTACCTGCCAGGGGTCCATGCCATTCCGCTCAAAAGTGTAGGTATTCAGTGTTACCCGGAATCCTTTTTTATAGGGCAGCAGTCCAAATACATAATCCAGCAGGTTGGAGTCAAAATAACCTTCTTCCATTTTGTGGAGCGTGTCTGTCTTTTTACCCCCTTTATCGGCTACTGCATGTACTTCTGCGGCACGAAAATCAAGGTTCATATTCATGAAGTGCGGAGTCGTTACCATCCGCATGCGTACCGGTGCCAGGGAGCTGATTTGGGCAATGGTGGAATCCAGCAAGCTGCGGCCATCCGGCAATTGGTACTGCTGGGTGAGTATTAACCAGCCTTTGGCGCTATTGACCGATACCGTATGCCGGCAGGTAAATTCACTCATGATCCTGCCACTGGAATCCGTGGTAGCGATCTTGTACAAGGTCACACCCGGTTTGATCAGGTCATAGCGGATGGAGGGATCTCCTGCTTTGAACACCGTCTGACACCGGGCAATATGGGTGGTTAGTAAAATCATGACTAATAAGATTATCTTATCCATAATGGTTATTTTAGGATACAAAAATGAACAGTGGCCGGCAGGGCAACAAACCCATTCAACTGTAGCACCTTTATTTTCAATGCATAATGGTATTGATTAAACGGGTGTATCCATTGAAGAAAAGCACCTATTGGTTGAAAGCAGCCGGGTAGAAACAACAGGGTCCGCTAAATTTGAACTGTATGAAATTATTCAAACGGGGATTTTCCATTGTACAGGGACAGGTGGTTGCCTGGGTCTTCATTACCCTGCTCATGTTCCTGCTTTTCTTCCATGAAGGTGAGTCGCCGGTCGAAGGGGCTGTGTATGCTGTTTGCAACGCTGTTTTTTATGGCGCCGTGATCTATGTCAATGTGCTGTGGCTGGTGCCTTATTTTTACAGGCGGAAGAAAAAGTGGCTGTATGTGTTGATGGTGTTCTTATTGCTGGCCCTGGCCACCTGGTCCCTGGTGCAGGCCGAAGTATTGATAAAGCGCCTCTTCTTTACGCAGGAAATGCCGGCTGCCGGTAAAAAAGAAGGCGTTCCCTTGAGGTTTTACATGATCGTCTTCTTCCTCAATGTGCTTGTTTTTCTATTCAGCCTGCCCTTACGATTGGCCTTTGATTATTTCACCATGCGCAAACAACAGGCCCAATTGCAGCGGCGTACAGCCGAGGCCGAACTTAACCTCCTTAAAGCACAGGTGCAACCCCATTTCCTGTTCAATACCCTCAACAATATCTATTTTGTAGCCCAGCGCGAATCGCCCACTACAGCGGAATTGCTGGAACGCTTGTCCAATATCATGCGCTACTTTGTGGATGAAGGCCCCAAGGAGAAAATACTGCTCACCAGGGAAATAGATTTTATCCGCGATTATATACACCTGGAGAAGATGCGCATGCGCCATCCCATGCAGATTGACTTCGAAATAAGTGGAGAACCTGCCGGTGTAAATATTCCTCCCATGTTATTGATACCTTTGGTGGAGAATGTGTTTAAGCATGGCATTAATAAACGAAGCGAAGAGAACCTGCTGGTTTTGAAATTAACTATCCATGCCACCCATCTTGAAATGGAAGTACGCAACAGGATATTTGAAGAACTGGAGCCCATGCAGAACGGTGGCAATGGCCTGGCCAACCTGCGGTCGAGGCTGGATTTGTTGTATGGACAACAGTACCGGTTGCAAACAGACAGGAAGGACGGTTTCTTTTTGGCATACCTAAATATCCCCTTGTGAGTACCATTACCTGCCTGATAGTGGATGACGAGCCCAATGCCGTGCAATTGCTGGAAGATTATATCCGCAAAGTGCCTTTCCTGCAATTGAAGGCCAGGTGCTACGATGCTTTTGAAGTGTTGGAATTCCTCAAGTCCGATAAGGTGCAGCTGATCTTTATGGATATCAATATGCCTCAGTTGTCGGGCATGGACCTGGCCGCTCTACTGCCCAAAGACCAGCACATCATCTTTAGCACTGCCTATGCCAATTATGCTTTAGAGGGATATGAATACAATGCCGTGGATTACCTGCTGAAGCCCGTTACTTTCAAACGTTTTATGCAGGCTGTTACCAAGGCGCAATCCTTGTTTACCCAACCCCGGCAGGAAGCAGTCATCAGAGAAGCACCTGCTGCTCCGGAATATATCTTTGTGAAATCAGGCAAGCAGCTCATCAAGGTGGAATATGACAAGGTGTTGTACCTCGAAGCCCTCAAAGAATACGTAAATATTGTAACCAGCGATAACAAGATGATGGTCTACAAGCGCATGAAAGAACTGGAAGAACAATTGCCGGCTAATTTCATCCGTATCCACAATTCCTATATTGTCAATATCGACCACATTCAGCATATTGCCGATAACCAGGTGGTCATCGGTAAAATGAAATTGCCTGTCAGCGCCTCTTACCGCGACGCATTCTTACAACTGGTAAATAAACGGCTACTGTAAGAGAAGCTGCTAGCTTTTAGGTATTAGCAGTTAGCCAAACCCAATCGCGAAAGGCTAAAACCTAACTCCTAAAAGCTAACAGCTATTCCTTCATGGCTTACTTGTTCTGCCGGGAGAAGATCTTGCTCACGATCTTCCATTCCCCGTTTACCTTCAGCAGGTTCATATAATCATTCATGATCACCTGCGCAGTTTCGATCCTGATCTTGGCCTGTGCGGCATTACCTTCTATATTCAGACTGATGATCTCTATTTTCCGGTCCGTTTTGGTGGTATTGCTTTTTACCCGGGCTATGAACTCTGCGATCGGTACATCTTTAAACTCTCCGCTCTGGTAATCGATGTACTTCATAGTTGCCGATGGATGAAACGCTTTCTCCAGGCGGTTGCCATCTCCGCTCATATAGTTTTCGAGACAGGTTCGTACTGCGGCCTCCTCAGTACTTGTTTGTGCCAGCATGGTAGTGGGTTGAGTGAATAATAAGGCGCTTATCATCAATAGCGTAGTGAATAAACATTTCATGGTGCGTGGTATTAAGTGGTGAAAGTTTTACGGAGTGTTGTAACGAACGCCAGCATATCGTCCTGCGTACCGATGCTGATCCTGGCCCATTTGCCTTTTTCTTCTACGATACGGCCTACACGGATATTGTTGTTGGCCAGCGCCTTCAGGAAATCCCCTTTGTCTTGCTGCAGCGAATAATAGAGGAAATTGGTATAGGAAGGGATGAAGGGCAGTCCGGCCGCTTTGAGCGCTTCCGCCGTATAGCCACGCACTGCCGCATTGTTCTTTTTCGAGGTCAGCAGAAAGTCTTTATCATCCAGCGATGCCAGCGCGCCGGCTACCGACACCGCACTGGGGCCTGCATTCGCCCAGGGTTGCAGCGCGGTAAGCTGCTGGATGAGATCGGGGTGCGCCAGCGCATACCCGATGCGGGCGCCTGCCATGCCGTGTATCTTGGAAAAGGTTTTGGCGATCACCAGTCGCTTGTTACTGGCCAGTAGGGGTGCCAGAGAGGGCTCTTCTGTATATTCCAGGTAGGCCTCATCCAATAATACCAGGGCCTTTTGAGAAGCTGCTATAATGAAGCTGCTGAGGCGATCGGCAGCTACGATCGTACCCGTAGGGTTGTTGGGATTGCATACGTATACCAGCCTGGTATCGGGCGTGATCTTGCTCAGCATGGCGGGCAGGTCATGTTCCTTGCCGGCTGTCAGCGGCACTTCAATGACCTGCATGCCCTGTTGTTGCGCCACCGTCCACCACAGGTTGAAGGTGGGTGTGGCGCTGATCATATTGCCGGGTTGCAAAGCAGCAAAGCTGGCTACCAGTCCCAGTATCTCCGAAGAGCCGGCGCCCATCAGCACATGGTCTTTGCTCAGTTGGTATTGCTGACCGATCTTTTCACGCAGCGTGGTCGTCTGTTCCCAGGGATAGCGGTTGGAACCTGCAATGGCAGCCGCCATAGCAGTACGTGCGAGAGGCGAAGGGCCGTAAGGATTTTCATTGGCATGTAACCGGATAGAGACAGCCGGTGGCGGGTAGATCATCTTCTCGCCGTGAAACAGCGAAGGAATAAAGCCGGTGGCAGCAAGCGCCATCGAGGTTTGCTTCAGCCATTCGCGGCGGGCAATTGCATTTTTCATACTAACAGTTTTGGACAACAATATTAATCCCGTCACCTGCCCGTACAAAAACACTTCGCTGGCCCGCTTTCTTTTTTCGACCTTTCGGGCACCTGCTTAACCGTCGAAAATAACCGGCTTACTGTCGAAGCAGTGGGTGGTAATAAGCTTGTTTCCGGCAATTTGCGTATTTTGACACCATGACTGTGCCATCAGTAGATACGATGTTACGCAAGAAACTGCTGCGCATCCAGGCAGCCGTGTGGGGATTCTTTTATATCTTCCTCGTACTGTATTCCATACAGAAATGGGAGAAACCTGTGTATGGTATCCTATCTGTAACAGTTGCCACCCTTACTTACATGGTTGCTGTATATGGCAATGCCTCCTGGCTGATACCCCGGTTTTACCAGGCCAACCGCAAAACACAGTACTTCCTTTATGCCACCCTTTTCCTGGGAGCACTGGTAATTATCAGGATGTATGCAGAACAGCAGGTGTTGCTACCCATGCATGCTGCCTTTTATTCCATGGGTTTGCCGCATTTTTCCTTCGTCTTCATCACCAACTTCCTGGCCTTTATGTTTGGTGCCCTGCTGCGCATTTCAATTGATTATATCCACCTGCTGCGTAAGCAGGAGGAAATGCGCAACCAGCAACTGGCTGCTGAGCTCAACCTGTTGAAAGCACAGGTACAGCCCCATTTCCTGTTCAATACCCTCAACAATATCTACTACCTCGCTTATACTAAAAATGAGCGTACGGCAGAAGTGGTGGCCCGCCTCTCCGATATCATGCGCTATTTTGTTGACGAAGCACCCAAAGAAAGAGTGCCCTTGCTCACCGAAATAGATTTCCTCGAAAACTATATGGAACTGGAACAGATACGGATGCTGCACCAGGCGGCCATCGTATTTGACAGGGATGCTATCAATGATTCCCTCATCATTCCCCCTATGCTGATGATCCCCCTGGTGGAGAATATCTTCAAACATGGCGTCGATAAATCAGTGGCGCAAAATGACGTGGTGATCAGGTTGGAGCAACAGGATGGTTACCTGCATTTTATTACCAGCAACAGCCATTACAACCACGAAAAAAATGGAAAAGGCGGACTGGGCCTCACCAATCTGCGCAAGCGGTTGACATTATTATACGGAAATGATTTTACTTTGACTACAGAAAAGACCGATCAATGCTTTACAGCCACCCTCAAATTTCCTGTAGCATGACGATAAACTGCCTGGTCATAGATGATGAACCGTATGCTGTAAACCTGTTGGAAGAATACATCAGCCAGGTTCCTTACCTGCAACTCCTGCACAAATGCTACAATGCACTGGAAGCACTCAACTACCTGAAGCAGGTGCGGCCTGACCTTATTTTCCTCGATATCAATATGCCCCACCTGTCGGGCATGCAGCTGGCCACCCTGCTGCCTGCCGATCAGCCTTTTATTTTTACCACCGCCTATTCCGAATTTGCCGTAGACAGCTATGAAAAGAATGCGATCGACTACCTGCTCAAGCCCATCACCTTCGAGCGGTTCCTGATGGCCATTAATAAAGTGGCTAAGCTGAGTACCACCCCTGCGGGACAGCCTATTACTACGCCGGGCGCGCAGAAGTTATTTCTCAAAACAGGCAAAGCCATTGTTCAACTGGAATACGACGATGTATTGTTGGTGGAAGGGCTCAAGGACTATGTTGTATTCCATACCAAAGAGGCTAAGCACGTAGTGTACAAGCGTATGAAAGACCTGGAAGAAACATTGCCCGCCAATTTCTCCCGCGTGCATTTATCCTACATCGTTAACCGCGATCATATACGCAGAATTGAGGACAACCATGTACACATTGGTACAGAGCGCATCCCCGTAAGTGAAAAATACCGCGAAGTATTCCTGTCACGCATCAACAAAGGACTCCTGTAAAGAGCGGCTTATAAACCTGACAGGTTTTTATTCAATGATCCGGCACAAATCCATAAGTGTCACAATGCATCACCTGTGGTTCAAATTCCAGCAGGTATTGCTTATCCTCGTCATAGTACCTGGCTTTTTCAATCTGCTCACCGGCAAAAGCCTTGATGCTATCGTAGTTGTCCCACCATGATACCGTCCAGATATGCGTAATATCGCCTTCTGTGCGTTGCCAGATCTGTGCACCGAGGTTGCCCGGTGTGGCCAGGTAATCCGGTATGCCCGTATCAATTACATATTGCCTGTAAACAGCTGCATGTTCCGTTTGTGTGCGGCCATGCCAAATGCGGGTGATCATATCAGTGTAGATTTAGATTGTTTTACTTTTTTATCCGATGTAGCTGCCTGCTGCGGCATATTCACCAGCAATACACCGCTTAGGATGACTACCAGCGCAATCACCTGTATATGACTCACCGGTTCACTGGCTATCCATGCGCCCAGCAATAAAGCCACTACCGGATTCACATATTCATAGGTGCTTACCTGCGCCGCTGGTCTTATGGTCAATAAAAATAGGTAAGATTGATAGGCTACGATAGAGCCCATCACGATGAGGTATATCAACGCCAGCCAGGAATTGACAGACACCTCCTTCCATACGATGGAATGGTGGTCTCCGGCCATCAGGCTTACAATGCCGGTGAATACCCCGGCCGCCAATAGCTGAATACCGGCATTCACCAACAGGCTGTTGCCTGCCGGCCGGTACTTGGAACAGAGCGAACCAATGGTCCAGCCGATACCTCCTGCAATAATCACCAGGATACTGGCGAGGTATTTACCGGTCCCGCCGCTGACAGCAGCGCTGGGGCCAAACCCAAACAGGATGGCCACACCGGCAAAACCGATCAGCAACCCCACAATGATCCTTTTATTGGAGAAATAATAGCCCCATTGTTTTCTGTCCAGTAGTACAAACCAAAAGGGAAGAGAACTCACAATGATCGCGGCCAGACTGCTGGGCAAATACTGCTCCGCCCAGGTTACCGATACTGTGCCGCCAAACAACATGAGGATACCATACAGCATATTTTTCCCGATTACCTTGCTGTCGGGCATCGGTTGTTTTTTCCAAACACACCATCCCACTAACAATAGGCCGGCGGTGAGGAAGCGCAGCGCCGACATCAGAAAAGGGGGGATATCTTTAATTGCCACCTGGATAGCCAGGTAGGTAGAGCCCCATATGATATAAATAGCGGCAAATGCCAGTATTACAGTCCATTGAGTACGTTTCATGCTATACTTTTTTTCTGTCCTGGTACAGGAATGCTATTGCAATACCTGTTCCATCAGCCAGCCGGAGTACAGCGACTACTGTTGTATTGACTTTATGCAAACCGGATTTTTTGAATACCGCAGTTTCAGAAGGGTGGAGGAAGCCCCTCCGCTTATCGAAAGCAAGCTACGAGCAACGAGATCGAGCCTCGAGCTGATGCAGCGAAGAACCAGGTTTACAGCACAAAAGTGTTTTTTGCTCGCAGCTCGCCGCTCATAGCTCGCCGCTGTTTTACCTTACCAGCGTTACAGTCCCTTTTTGCGTATAAACCGTGCCGGTATAATCTGTAGCTCTTACTGCCCAGACATAGATGCCGGCCGACTGCGCTTTGCCGCCAATCGTTCCATCCCAGCCATTGGCGCCGGAAGTGGTGCTATACACCAGCTGCCCCCAGCGGTTGTAGACATTGAAATATTCTACGTTTTGCATGCCCGCTGCTACAAACCGGAACACATCATTGTTCCGGTCACCGTTGGGCGAGAAGGCACTGGGCACAAAAATAGAAGGCCGTGTTTTAAAGACCTTTACCTGTACAAAGGCAGAGTCAACACAATTGGCTTCGTTGTAGACCATTACCTTATAATTGATGCCATTGGAGGGGGTAAAATGCGTGACGATGGGATTGGGAATATCCGTAGCCGAAAGACCTTCGCCGGGACTCCAGTTGTACCGTACCCCGCCACTGGCTTTTAGTTGAAGCGGTTGCCCGATCACAGCCGCCGTATCATGACCGGCAAATGCAAGGATATCGGGCAATACCGTTACCAGCACAGAATCCAGGCCGGCTTTGGGACAGCCCCTGTTATCATAGGCAGCCAGGATGTAATTGGTAGTGCCGGGAGGTTTGGCCACCGGGTTAAGAATGGTGCTATTGCTCAGGCTGGCGATAGGTGACCACTGCACTGTTTTACCATCTGTGCTGCCATTCAATTGAACCGCTGCGTCATAACAGATCATCACATCGGGGCCCGCATTGGCCAGCGGGTAGGGTACCGTAGTGACCGCTACATCTCCCAGCGCAGAGCAGCTGCCAATAAAAGCGGTCACCTTATACAGCGTATTGAAGGTGGTGGTAGCTGTGGGGAAGGCGATATAGGGATTGGGCATCTGCTGTGCCGGTGTCCATTCATAACGCAGGCCATCAGACTCAAGGTGCAACAAGATGGCATCTCCCTGGCAAATGATCGTATCGTCCATAACCCGTAGCGTTACATGGTCTACCACACGCACCTTCACTGAATCACGGTTGAGGCAGCCGTTGTCATCAAGGTTCACATAGTAATGCATGGTGGATGTGGGAGAGACCGTAGGCGTGGCTGAATTGGCGTTGATAATATTCACGCCGGGTGTCCAGCTGAATACACCGCTCCCCGAAGCCTTTAACTGTACCGCATCCGGGATACAGATCAGCGTGTCACGAAAGGCCAGCGTGATGGGAGGTTTGTCTACGATCTGTACCGGCTTCACCAGCGTATCGATACACCCTTTCGTATTCGTGACGATCAGTTGCACATTTTTCAGTCCCAGCGAGGAATACGTATACGTGGGGTGTTGATCTGTAGCAGTGGCCGTAGGATCGCCGGGTTGTCCAAAATCCCAGTGCCACCCATCCACCAGCCCATACCTTGTACTGGTGGCATCCGTAAACTTCGTGGGTTTATTGACACAAATGCCGGCGAAGCTAAACGCGGGTACAAATCCTGGATATACCCTGGCGAGGGTGGTGGAAGAGTCTGCACATTGACCATTCCGGTTGATCACCAGTTTCACCTGGTAGGTGCCCGTGTCGGCAAAAGTAAAAGAAGGGGTGGGTGCTGCCGAGGTGTAGATCGTTGTTCCCCCGGTGGTGGCGATCTCCCAGTTATAACTATTGATCAATGGGCTGTTGGAGAAATTGACCAGGTTGATCGTCTGCGTATTATCACACAGCATATACCCGGGCGGCAGTGAGGCCGCAGCTACATTACAGGAAGTGATCTTTATTTGCAGGTCTTTGCGTTGTATGGCGATCACCTTGTGATCACGTATTTCCTGCACACACACCGTTACTACATATGTGCCTTCCGGTGGCGCGATGCCCGTGATCATGCCCGTAGAGGAATTGATCTTTACTTTATTGCCCAGCGGGGAGCCCCCATTATAACCATTGCCGTAGGGCACTGAATAGTAGGGTGGGGGATTGGGTGGGGTAGCATTACCGCCTCCGCCAATAGAGCCGCCTACATAAGCTTCGCAAAATGAATAGAATAACTCATCATCGTCTCCATCCGAAGCAGCGAAGCTGTACGAAAAAGTATTGTTGGCACAAACAACCACCATGTCGCTGCCTGTAAAACGGGCGCTGTGGTTTTTGGGCCCATCAGGATGGGCATTCGTGCCGGGAATTTCACCACAGTAGGTGGCCCCCACATTGCTGTAGCCGCTTGTCAGGTTACTGATGCCATTAACCCGGTAGTTCACCTGCGTAGATATGACGTATCCATCAGGAGAAGCCGGCAGCGTCACGTCAAATTCATAATACCCTACGCGGTAACAAACAGCTGGGGGATTGGTAATGCAGGGGCCTGCATCCGTCAGGTTCAGCGTTTCCTGGTGACTGAGTGGCACCGATACATCCTGGATACGGGCGCCGGAAGCTTTGTTGAAAATGCCTATGATACCGGGATTGCTGAATTGCCGGTTGCTGAAGCAATCCATAAAGAGCTTGACAGTAACGTGATAGCGGAATTGGCCGTTGGCCGAGCTGATAAGCGTATAATAGGTTTCACCGCCGGTGATATGGTCTGCACGGGCGTTAAAAAATGTCACAAGGAAGAGAATGGCAAAGTAGCTTCTCCTCATGCAACAGTTTCCATTGGTATATACAATGGATGGCAGCAATGACTATAGATTTGGTGGGTAAAATCCTTGCGTGTCTCTTCTACCCTTAATATACGACTTTTTGAAGAGAAGGTTGGCCGGCCCGCAATAAAGTTTTCTAGTGTCAGGCTTTACGGGAGAACATAAAAAGACAGAATAGCAGAACTGCGATCAGGAGGTAAGTACCAGGCTGTGCAAAATTGAAGGTGTAGCCAAACCACCTCGCTCTTTTAGGAACAAGTATCCGCTTGTCCTCCTTGTTGAAATAGAAGGTATTCCAGCGGTAATGGGTGTTGTCGTCAACCGGGTCTGTCATACCTTACTAAGGTACGACAAAAATCAAGTGCCCTTATCTTTTCCCCAGTTCGATCACCTTACAGTCTTTCATGTTTTTCCCATCTATTACAAAGGTGATCAGCGTTCTTATTTTGTGCCAGCCTTCCCTGCCGGCGGCGCCGGGATTCATATGCAGGCAGTTCAGTTTGTCATCGTATATCACTTTAAGGATATGTGAGTGGCCGGCAATGAACAGTTGGGGCGGACGGGCAGTAAGCTCTTTTTTTACCGCAGGATTGTACCGGGGCGGGTAGCCGCCGATATGCGTCATGTACACTTCTACCTCTTCACACTTCCAGCGCAGACTTTCCGGGTATACACTACTGATCTCATTGCCGTCGATATTGCCGTACACTCCTTTCAACGGCTTGAAATCACTCAATTGTTTAGCAATGGCCAGGGTGCCAAAATCCCCTGCATGCCAGATCTCATCACAAGCCTCAAAATGTTTAAAAACCGCAGGGTCCAGAAAACTATGTGTGTCTGAAATAAGTCCGATACGTGTCATGCAGGAATGAAATATGACAGCAAATATAGTAAGTCTCCTGCAGCAGCGTGATCCCGGTTCCCTGGCACGTTGCTGCTGAAGGCCATACAAAGAAAAACAATAACACACAGGCAGGAAAAACAGGCCTGCACGATATTCTAAATACAATAACAAAGCTTTATTGAGCGCAAAGGAAGTATTGATTATTTTAGGTTTAATATTGTAGTGGTTCTATAACCTGTTATTCAAAATAATGATCGGGATGCGCAGTCGATTTCTTTTTATTGCTTTATTGATAGCCACACTTACCGGTGCAGCACAAAACAAGATGCGACCGCTGGAAGCGTTGATCGATAAAAATGATCCGGGCTGGCCATTGATCAGATCCTGGATCGACACGGCTAAGAACAAAGTAGAGGTTTTGCCGGCCGATCCGTCCAAAGCCGGTGATGCCTTGTTCAATACACAGGTCACCACCCAATCTCCCATGGGCGCTGTTGTGTACATGACCGGCGGCTTGCTGATAGATCATGGCTGGATACGGATATTGGGTTCGGGTAATGCCCGGCTCACCCGTTCCCTGCCCGAATGGAACAAAGGAAAGTCTTTCCAGGAGTATGGAGAAGCACCCGGTTATTGGTTGATAGCCGATGACGTATTGGGAGGCTTTTTTGCTGTTAATACCGGCACATTCAGCAGAGAAAAAATAGGCAACGTATATTATCTCGCCCCTGATAACCTGGAATGGGAAGACCTCAACATGACCTATGCAGGTTTTTTACATTTTTGCCTTAATGGCAACCTCGATAAATATTATGAGGGGTTTCGTTGGAAGGATTGGCAAAAGGAGGTGGCTAAACTACCCGGCGACAAAGTATATATGTTCTTTCCTTTTCTCTGGTCCAAAGACTGGAAAGATATCAACAAGGTAACCAGGGAGGAGGCCCCGGCAGATCAACAATTTAAGTTCAATATGGAAACCCGCAAACGCCTTGGGTTGGAGACCAATTACCATAAATAAACCTGGCCTATGGAGCCGGTTTTCATGATAAAATACTATTGCCTATCTTTATAGTAACGATTGAGCATATGCCTTTTCACCGCAACTTCACCTATTGGATTGATAAACGCCGCTGGAAATACTATTTCCTGATGGTGGCGCTGGAAGACAGTCTTTCCCCAGCCTGACTTCATTAGCTTAAAGCCCGCTGCTCGTAGCCCCACGCTCGCAGTTCGTTGCTAATGTATTACATTTTCATTTTCCCAAATTTTCAAATCATCCAATTAGCATGGCTTCTTATCATAAACTGGGACAAATCCCACACAAACGTCATACACAGTTCCGTAAGCCCGATGGCGGACTGTATTCTGAACAATTGTTTTCCACCGAAGGTTTTTCCAACGATTACTCCTTGTTGTACCATACCCATCCGCCTACACAGATCATCCATACCGATGAGCCCGTGAACGTAGCACCTGTTATTGCAGAAGAGAAAATGCTGAAACACCGAAGCTTTGAAGGATTCAACATCAAGCCCGAAAAGGATTACCTGCAAAGCCGCAAACCGGTACTGGTCAACAACGACTGCCATGTGGTGCTGGCAGCGCCATCGGGCAGTATGGATGCCTGGTATTATAAAAATGCCGATGCCGATGAAATGATCTTTGTGCATGAAGGCAGCGGTGTTTTGCGCACTATGTATGGGGAACTGCCTTTTGGTTATGGCGACTACCTGGTGATCCCCCGGGGCACCATTTACCAGATCCATTTCAAGGATACCCATAACCGGTTGTTCATAGTAGAATCATTCAGTCCCATCCGCTTTCCCAAAAAATACCTGAGCAAGTACGGGCAATTGCTTGAGCATTCTCCCTACTGTGAGCGTGATATCCGCGCCCCGCAAAACCTGCCCACTTTTGATGAGAAAGGTGATTTCCTCATCAAGACCAAAAAGAAAGGCATGTTGTATGGCATCCATTACGGGCATCATCCTTTTGATGTAGTGGGGTGGGATGGCTGCTGTTATCCCTTTGCATTCAGCATCCATGACTTTGAGCCCATTACCGGCAGGGTACATCAGCCGCCACCCGTACACCAGACCTTCGAGGGCAACAACTATGTAGTGTGCTCTTTCTGTCCCCGGTTGTTTGATTACCATCCCCAGGCCATTCCTGCTCCTTACAACCACAGCAATATCGACAGCGATGAACTGCTGTATTATGTGGACGGAGATTTCATGAGCCGCAAGCATGTCACCAGGGGTATGATCACCCTGCACCCCAGTGGTATTCCCCATGGCCCGCATCCCGGTGCTGTGGAGAAAAGCATCGGTGCGAAGGAAACCAAAGAGCTGGCCGTGATGGTCGATACCTTTCACCCCCTGCAACTTACTGTAGAGGCATTGGCCATTGAAAATCCCAATTATACCATGAGCTGGGCAGAGTAGAGGCCGTTCGGGAATACCATTATGCCAGCTATGATGTTAAGCGTGGCAGGGAGTCAATCCAATAAAAAGATGTTGAACTTTTTTTGAAAGGTACGAAAAGTTTCCTATGTTTGTGTAGTTCATATAAACATAGCAGATCTTTTTACCGCTACTGGTATTTAACTCCCTAAAAATAATGGCTCGATGAGAATTGTATGCTTATGGCTGCTGCTTTTTACCACTACGGTAAAAGCGCAGACAGACTCCACATTTTATGACATAGTAAAGGACAGCATAATAACAAAGTTTAACCGGGGCGACTTCAAAGGAATTTATGCCATGGCCGATACCGGATTCAAAGCCGCCTTCAGGGAGGAGCAGATCGTTGGTATACTAAACAGTGCCGGCACATTGGGTAAGATATTATCCAGTGAGCTGATCAGCGAAGAAAAAGAGCAACGATCCTATCGCCTTATCTTTGCAAAGAAATCATTGCAGCTTTCACTGGGAGTAGTGTCTCCGGTTTCCTATGTTAGTTTCGGCTTGTCCTTTTATAAATTGCCCATTGTCCGGACACGACAGCACTTTTTAGCCGACAATCCACTGAAAACACAGTTGGATAGTGTAGTCCAAAAGGCCGTCACCGTTTATATGAGCAATAAAAATGTGGCAGGGCTCTCCGTGGGAATAGTGCGTAACGGACAGCTATACATGTACAATTATGGGGAGATGAAAAAGGGAGAAGGCCGGCTGCCGGGAGTCAATACCATCTTTGAGATCGGCTCTGTTACCAAAACATTTACCGGCATTCTTTTAGCCAATGCCGTACTCGAAGGCAAGGTGAAACTGGACGATGATATCCGCAAATACCTGGACGGCAACTATCCCAATCTACAATACAATGGCCAGCCCGTGCAGCTGGTACACCTTAGCAACCATACATCAGGGTTTCCCTCCATGCCCAAACTGAATAACGGAGAGGACCCGTTCAGCCCTTCAGTACAGGTGACACCGGCAATGATGGCAGAAATTTTACACCGCGTTACACTGGACACCGTTCCGGGCACCCGTAGATCCTATTCCAATTTTGCAGTGGGACTCCTGGGGCATATACTGGAAAAGGTATATAAAACGAACTATGAGCAACTGGTGAAAAAGTATATCCTCGATCTTTACCATATGCAGCATACCAAAATAAGTTTATCGCCCGACGATTACAAAGATTTTGCTACGGGCTATGACATGGAAGGAAGGTCCACGGCGTATTGGATAAATCGCCTGGCAACACCGGCAGGAGGTATCCGCTCCACCACACATGATATGCTGCTGTATATCCGGCAACAGCTGGATCCCCGCAATAAAGCAGCCCAATTGTCTCACCAGCTTACCTTTGGTGATACCACCAGGGGCACCGGCTTAAATTGGGGCATCGCTACTACCTCTTCGGGAAAGCACCGGCAATGGTCGCACGACGGCGGCACCGACGGCTTTACCTCCCTCTGCATCATTTACCCGGAACTGAAAGCGGGAATTATGCTGCTTACCAATACGGGTGATCATTTTGATGATTCATTTAATGAGATCGCCCGGGCTGTCTACAGAAGCTGGTTGCGTTAAATCCACTTACCTCGCCCGAAAGTTGATTCACCTATCATTGTATAACTTCTTTAGATAAGGCTATTTTCTGTATAGCCAGTTTAGATAACTCAGAATACCTGTATAGTTATTTTAGTAAGGCACACCTGATGGTTCCCTGGTGTTTGCCTGATCATTTCCTGGTATTTCCCTGGTACATCCCTGATCAACCCGTGGTCAAGTCCTGGTCAGGTCCTGGTCAAGCCCTGGGTAAGTCCTGGATAAGCCCTGCCTGAGACTTGGCAAAAGCCTGATCAGGTCCTGATCAAAGACTGGTAGGAGAGAATGCTTCCCGATGCGCGCAAGCGGATAGCGATCAGGCTTCATTAAAGCCTCATTACGCCCCGATCTTAAGTCCGCCGAAAAACCCCTTGCATCGACCCTTGCTGCTCTTAAAACGCCTCCTGGTTGCCTTAAACGCGAAAGCGCCATTCCCTTCGTCTTGTCTTGGTTCTTTTAAGCTCCATGCGGAAGGTGAGCCTGGTAAAGCTGCCCGACCGTGGCCTGGATACCTTCTCCGTATTGCCTACGCCCCTTAGTACACTGGCCCCTTTTCATTGAGCGGTCAGGCAATCCGTAGGCAAGGCGTAGACCAGGCGTAGGCCATGCGCAGGCCAATGGGGGCGTGTGAGCCTTGTTTGTCTACTCCTCAGGTAGTCCGCATGGCTGTTGCCGGGCAGGCGCTAAAAGTTTGCACAACAAATGTCTCTTGTATGCTTTGCGCCAGGCATCCGGGGCGTCCTGGCGATGACCGCGCTTATGTTATCAAAGAAGGTGACACCATAGTGGGGAGCTGCCCTGATCTGTTAAAAAGATTGACTACCAATGCTTTGAATCCACCCTGAAATTTTTATGGTAAAATGCTTGGAAGTATTAGCCAGGTGGTTATACCTTTGGTTTAACTATTTGGTTAAACTATATGGTTGACGAGGCAAACAAGGATCAAAGTACAGAGCAGAAAATATTGGCAGCTGCCAAAGCGGTATTCATAGAGCAGGGACTGGCAGGCGCCCGGATGCAGGATATTGCCGACAAAGCCGGTATCAACAAGGCGCTGTTGCACTATTATTTTCGCAGCAAAGACAAGTTGTTTGAAATGATCTTCCAGGAAGCCGCCATGAAATTCCTGCCCAAGGTGAGTGTCCTGTTTGAAGGCGATATGCCGCTGTTTGATAAAATACGCTTGTTCGTCGACAACTATATCACCATGATGATCGACAATCCTTTTATTCCCCTCTTCGTGCTCAATGAAGTGCATAAATCACCCGAAGATTTCATCACTAAAATATGGGGAGGCAGGTTGCCACCGGTCGTTGAGTTTGCAGCCCATGTACAAAGAGAGATCGATGCAGGCCATATCCGGCCCGTGAAGCCCTTCCACCTGATGATCAATATGATCTCCATGTGTGTATTCCCTTTTATCGGACGCCCGGTAATAAAAGGCGTATTTAAAATAGACAATGACCAGTTCATGCAGGTGATGGAAGAGCGGAAAACACTGGTCGCCGACTTTGTGATTGATTCTATAAGACTATAAATTTTTTTATGTACACGTTGACCAAATGGTTAAATAACATGGTTAAACATTGGAAATCGGCAGCCCTGCTGCTATGGATCACTCCTGCACTGGCGCAGGATAGCTCCACGCTCACACTGGAGCAGGCCTATGACCTGTCGCGGGAAAATTATCCCCTTATTAAGCAGAAAGGACTTGTGAGGCAAACGGCTGACCTTACCATCGATAACCTGAATAAGAACTATTTGCCGCAGGTTACCGTATCCGGACAAGCCACTTATCAATCGGCGGTAACGAGTGTACCCATCAGGGTGGCAGGATTGGATATACCTACCCTGTCGAAAGATCAGTACCGTATACAGGCCGAAGCTACCCAGCTATTGTATGATGGCGGCGCCGTATCCGCGCAGAAGAACTTGCAACAGGTGAATGCACTGGTAGAAGACCAGCGGGCGGAAGTAGACCTGTACAAAGTGAAAGAACGCATCAACCAGTTTTACCTCGGCATCCTGTTACTGGATGAACAATTGAAGCAAACCGAACTGGTGAAGAAAGATATTCAGCTGGGCATCAAAAGAGTCACAGCACAGGTAGACAATGGTACTGCGTTTCGTTCCAATCAACTGGTATTGGAAGCAGAACTGCTGAAGGCGGAACAACGTACCATTGAGTTGAAAGCTACCCGCAAAGGATGGCTGGATGTATTGTCGCTCTTCCTCAATCAATCACTGCCAGAGAATACAGCCCTCCGTATGCCGGTTGTAAGAACCTATATAATGGCGCCAGGCATCAATCGCCCGGAGTTGAAATTATTCACTTACCAGGATAGCTTATTCAAATCACAGAATAGCCTGATCAGCGCAAAGAACCGTCCCCGCACCAGCTTGTTTGTGCAGGGTGGTTATGCCCGGCCGGGACTGGACATGCTGAAGAATGATTTTGCCTGGTATTATGTGGCCGGCGTTCGCCTGAACTGGTCACTGGGCAACTTGTATACAACAAAAAAAGAGCGGCAGTTATTGACCGTGAACCAACGGATGGTGGATGTGCAGAAAGACCTGTTCCTGCTCAATACCAATACCCAACTAAAGCAACAGCAATCGGAGCTGAACAAGTTAGAGCAGCTGATCGTCTCCGATGAACAGATCATTGGCCTGCGTGCCAAAGTAAAAGAGGCCGCTAATGCACAACTGGAAAATGGCGTGATCACCGCCAACGATTTTTTGCGGGAAGTGAATGCGGAAGACCAGGCAAGGCTATCGCTCATTGCCCACCGCTTACAATGGCTGCAGGCCCAGATCAATCTTGAAACCATATCAGGCAATCAATAAACAGACCAGGGGTGGGCCGCCCTTCAGCGCTGCTTAGCCGTGCGGCAGGGCGACTCACCCTGGTCATCCGACATACTGGTGAATTGATTCAAGACAACAAAGTTGACAAGGAATTAAATAAATAATGTTTATGAAAAAAATGATTACAGGAGTAGTGATGGCAGCGGCCTTCCTCACTGCCTGCAACGGAAATAAAGCAACACATGATGCCTCCGGTACTTTTGAAGTAGATGAAGTGATCGTATCCTCGGAACTGACCGGTAAATTATTGTCCTTTGATATCACAGAAGGCGATTCCATTCCCAAAGGCAAAGTGATCGGTACGATCGATGCAGAAAATCTGTCGCTCCAAAAAGACCAGGTACAGGCCAGTATCGAAGCCCTCAAAGAAAAGACCGCCGACCTTACACCGCAGGTAAAACTGCTGCAGGACCAGTTGACCGTACAACAATCACAGTTGGACAACCTGTTGCGCGAGAAGAAACGTATAGAAAACCTGCTGAAGCAGGATGCCGCTACGGGCAAGCAACTGGATGATATGAACGCACAGATCGATGTGGTGCAGAAACAAATGACGGTAACCCAACAGCAGATCAACGTACAGCGCAGCAATGTAGGCACGCAGAACCGCAGCATCCTCAGCGAAGGCAAACCCCTGGAAAAGCGGGTAGCGCAACTGGAAGATCAGTTAAAACGTGCAGCTGTGGCCAACCCAGTGGGCGGTACAGTGATCACCAAATATGCAGAAGCGGGAGAGATGACCTCCGTAGGCAAAGCCCTGTATAAGATCGCCGACCTCTCTACCATGACCTTACGCGCCTACATCACAGGAAGCCAGTTATCACAGGTGAAACTGAACCAGCCTGTAAAAGTATTGATCGATAATGGTGCCAATGCCTACCGGGAGTATCCCGGCGTGATCACCTGGATAGCTGACAAAGCAGAGTTTACGCCCAAAACGATCCAAACCAAAGAGGAGCGGGCTAACCTGGTATATGCTGTCAAGATCAAAGTAAAGAACGATGGGTTCATCAAGATCGGCATGTATGGCGAGGTAAAGTTGTGAAAGCAATAATCAATAATGATTAATCAATAATCAACATGCCATCAGTAGTTGCTGAAAATATCGTCAAGAAGTACGGGAAAAAGAAAGATATCGTGGAGGCCTTGCACGGGATTTCCTTCCAGGCAGAAGAAGGGGAGTTGTTCGGTATTATCGGGCCGGATGGGGCGGGTAAAACCTCCCTGTTCCGCATCCTCACCACGTTGTTGTTGCCCGATGGCGGCAGCGCCACGGTGGATGGGCTCGATGTAGTGAAGGATTTTAAGGCCATCCGCAACAGGGTAGGGTATATGCCCGGCCGCTTTTCCCTGTACCAGGACCTTACCGTTGCCGAGAACATGGAATTCTTTGCCACCATATTCAATACGTCCATTGAAGAGAACTACGACCTGGTAAAGGAGATCTATTCACAGATAGAACCTTTCAAGGACCGGCGCGCCGGTAAATTATCAGGTGGTATGAAACAGAAGCTGGCCCTTAGCTGTGCCCTTATTCACCGCCCTTCCGTATTGTTCCTCGATGAACCCACTACCGGGGTTGATGCCGTATCACGCAAGGAGTTTTGGGAAATGCTGCGCAAGCTCAAACAGCAGGGTATTACCATCCTGGTATCCACGCCCTATATGGATGAGGCCAGCATGTGCGACCGTGTAGCCCTGCTGCAAAACGGCAAACTATTATCCGTCAATACCCCTGCCGGTGTAAGGGCCTCCTTTGGAAAACCGTTGCTGGCCGTAAGGGGCACCGATATGCTGTTGCTGCTCACCCACCTGAAACAGTTTGACAGCATTGCAGATGCTTATCCTTTTGGTGAGTACCACCATGCTGTCATGCGGACGGGATACGACATAGAGCAATTGCGCAATTACCTGCAGCAGCAGGGGCATAAAGAAATAGAGATACAGACCATAGAGCCGGATATAGAAGACTGCTTTATGGATTTGATGAAAAACTAAAACATGCAGGATGTCTCAAAACATCGCTATAAAAGCTGATCAGCTCACCAAACATTTTGGAGCCTTCACAGCCGTAGATGGTATCTCCTTTGAAGTACAGCAGGGGGAGATATTCGGGTTCCTGGGCGCCAACGGTGCCGGTAAAACCACCGCCATGCGTATGCTCTGCGGGTTGTCCATCCCCACCAGTGGAACGGCTACCGTAGCAGGATTTGACGTGTACAAACAAACTGAACAGATCAAAAGGAATATAGGGTACATGAGCCAGAAGTTTTCCCTGTACGAAGACCTTACCGTAAAAGAGAATATCCGCTTCTATGCCGGTATCTATGGCAAGAGCGATGCTTTTATCAAAGAAAAGACGGCCTACCTGTTGCAGGAGCTGCACATGGAAAGCGAAGCGAACAAACTGGTGCGATCACTGCCCCTCGGATGGAAACAAAAGCTGGCATTCTCCGTGGCCATCTTTCATGAGCCTGGTATTGTATTCCTCGACGAACCCACGGGTGGGGTAGACCCTGTAACGCGGCGGGAGTTCTGGAACATGATCTACCAGGCAGCGGCCAAAGGCATTACCGTATTTGTGACCACCCACTACATGGATGAAGCAGAGTATTGTAACCGGGTATCCATCATGGTAGATGGCCGTATCGATGCCCTGGATACCCCCCGTGAGTTGAAAAGATCATTGCAGGCCAGCTCCATGGATGAAGTGTTCTTAAAGCTGGCCAGGAAAGCGAAAAGGAATGCAGATTAAGTTAAAAAACAGCCATGAAACAGTTTCTATCGTTTGTAAAAAAAGAGTTCTACCATATCGGGCGCGACAGGCGAACGCTGTTCATCCTGCTGGGCATGCCCATTATGCAAATCATCATTTTCGGGTTTGCACTGACCAATGAGGTGAAGAACTCAAAGATCGCCATCCTCGACAATGCGCAGGATGTGGCTTCCTCAGACATCCGCAGCCAGCTCGATGCCAGCCGCTACTTTGATGTGGTGATGGAGATGCACTCCTATAAAGAGATGGAAGCAGCATTTAAAAAAGGGAAGATCAAACTGGCCGTGGTATTTCCCCAGCAGTTTAATAGTGATCTGCAACACTTTAATACCGCACAAATTCAATTGGTGGCCGATGCTTCTGATCCCAACGTCGCTACCACGCTCACCAACTATGCCACAGCCGTGATCATGGATTACCAGGACAGGGTGACCAATGGCCGCAAACTGCCCTATACCATCAAAACAGAAATGCGGATGCTGTACAATCCCCAGCTGAAAGGCGCTTACAGCTTTGTGCCGGGGGTAATGGCGATGGTGCTGATGCTGGTATGTACGATGATGACCGCCATTACCGTGGTGCGGGAAAAAGAGACCGGCACCATGGAGATCATGCTTGTATCGCCCGTAAGGCCTATGAAGATCGTAACCGCCAAAGCAGTGCCTTACCTGTTGTTGTCCATGATCAATATTGCCAGTATCCTGTTGTTGAGCGTGTTTGTGCTGGATGTGCCCATCAATGGGAGTTTATTGCTGCTGATAGCAGAAAGCATTTTGTTTATCCTTACTTCCCTGGCATTGGGGTTACTCATATCCTCCTCTACCGATTCACAGCAAACCGCCATGTTCATTTCCTTAACCGGCTTGTTCCTGCCTACCGTAATGTTGAGCGGATTCATGTTTCCCATAGAAAATATGCCCTTGCCTTTGCGTATCCTATCCAATGCGGTGCCCTCAAAATGGTACTATGATATTGTGAAATCAGTCATGATCAAAGGACTGGGCATATCGGCCATCTGGAAGGAAACACTGATCCTGGCAGGGATGACCTTATTCCTGCTGGCATTGGCCATTAAGAAGTTTAAAATAAGACTGGCATGAGAACATTAAAATTCCTGCTGCAAAAAGAATTCCGGCAGATCTTTCGTGATCCTGCCATCATACGCATACTCTTTGTGATGCCCCTGGTGCAGTTGATGATACTACCCCGCGCAGCGGATTATGAAGTGAAGAACATTAAACTCAGTGTGGTGGATCACGATCATTCCACTTATTCCCGTCAGCTGGTCTCCAAGATCACCGCTTCCGGTTACTTTATCCTGAACAATTATACCGGCTCTTATAAAGAAGCGATGCTGGAGGTGGAAAAGGACCATGCCGATTTGATATTGGAAATACCCGCTTCCTTTGAGAAGAACGTGGTAAAGGAAGATGAAGGCACTTTATTTATGGCCGTCAATGCCATCAACGGTACCAAGGCCAACCTGGGCGCTGCCTACCTGCGCAGCATTATCCAGGATTTTAACCGCGAGGTGAGAATGAAATGGGTACAGTTTCCCCGTTTCGATCCGGAAATGAACCTGCAGGTTACTTCTTCCAATTGGTTCAATCCTTCCCTCAACTACCGTTATTTTATGGTGCCCGGTATCCTGGTGGTGCTGGTTACCATGGTAGGTGCTTTCCTTACTTCACTCAACATTGTAAAGGAAAAAGAGATTGGCACTATTGAACAGATCAATGTAACACCTATTCATAAATACCATTTTATATTGGGTAAACTGATCCCCTTTTGGGTGCTCGGTATGGTGGTGCTGAGCCTGGGATTGATACTCGCGAGGTTTGCTTACAACGTAATTCCAGAAGGGAGTCTGCTCACCATTTATGTGTTTGCCGCCGTGTATTTACTGGCCGTGCTGGGATTAGGGTTGTTGTTGTCTACGTATACCGCCAATCAGCAGCAGGCCATGTTGCTTTCTTTCTTCATCATGATGGTGTTTATCCTGCTGGGTGGTCTGTATACTTCCATCGAAAGTATGCCTGCCTGGGCACAGGTAGTGGTTAAGTTCAACCCCGTGGCCTATTTTGTGGAAGTGATGCGTATGGTGATCCTCAAAGGCAGCAGCCTGGGCGATATCAAACAACAACTGCTGATCGTATTCGGCTTTGCCGTGCTGCTCAACGGCTGGGCGATACTGAGTTACAAGAAAAGGGCCTGAACATTTTATTCTACATCCCTGCAAATGAACCTATGTCTGTTAAACTATCGCTTTCGGCGATAGTTTTTCCTTTTTCAACTATTCAGGTTTTCTCCCGGAAGCATGCCTTGATAAATTAGCAGCCATATCAGGTAAAAGCTTATTGCATTGAATAAATTAATATATTTATTATTTATAATAAGTGTATCGTAGTTGGCCTTTACCTGTATGATAGATCTCCCTGCTAATTTGTTTTAATGTAATTGAACCGCTATGAAACTTTTATTGTCGGGATGCTTTCTTCTATGGAGCACTGGTATACTTATTGGCCTGGCCATACCCTCTTCATTGTCTGCACAGGAAACTGGTATTGATACTTTACACCTGGATATCAGCAAAGCTAAAGCAATCTTTCTGCAGCGAAATTTAACACTGCTGGCCAATCAATACAATATTGATATCAGCAAAGCCCAGGTAGAGCAGGCAAAGGTTTGGGACAATCCCATATTGAACACCGACCAGAATGTGTATGATGGAAAGTTTTTTCGCCATACTACAGAAAACGGAGTGCAATATGGGCAGGTGTACATAGAGGTGCAGCAATTGATACGCACAGCAGGGAAGATAAAGAAGGGTACACAGCTCGCCCGTGATAATGTACTCAACAACGAAGCTGCTTTTAAAGATGTAATGCGCAATCTTAAATACCTGCTGACCACCGATCTTAATAACTTATCCCAACTACAGCAAACTGCTGGTATCTTCCAGGCCGAAATGCATACCATGCAGGTACTGGTGAAAGGCATGGATGAAATGCTGAAGACCGGCGATGTATCCCGGAAAGAAAATATCCGTATCAAAGCAGTCTTGTTTTCCCTGCAAAATGATTATGCCGACAATATCCGGCAACAGGTTGATCTACAAAAAGAAATAGGGCAGTTGTTACAGCTTAAAGAGGATGTATGGGTAGTGGCCGATGCAGGACAACCGCTGCCTGCGGAACGGATCAACCAGCTGCGCATTGGGGACCTCCGGGACCTGGCTTTGCAAAACAGGCCCGACCTTCAACTTTCCAAGGGCCAGCAGGTCTTTCAACAACACAATATAGCCTATCAAAAAGCCCTGGCTGTACCCGATATTACCATAAGCCCTGAATACGACCGGCTGAACAGCTATGTTCCCAACTATGTAGGATTGGGGATCTCCCTTCCATTACCCCTGTTCAATAGAAACAAAGGGAATATTCGCGCTGCGGAACTGACCGCCAAACAAGCCGATCTGCTTGTTATTCAATTGCAGGACCAGGTGGGTAAAGAAGTATTGGCAGCCTGGCAAAAACTTAAAAACGCTACCGCCCTTTTTGACAATGAAAATACCCAGCTAAAAGACGATTATGAATCCTTGATGAAAAACATGACTGAAAGTTACCAGCGACGGGAGGTAAGCCTGATCGAGTTCATCGATTTCTTTGATGCTTACAAGGATACCCGTACGAAACAGTACCAGCAAATAGCGAATCAGCGTAATGCGGTGGCTGAACTTAACTATTCTATCCATCAGGATATCATTCAGCTTTAAAACCCAACAATATGAAAATGCAATTACTTCCATTATCAATAGTTGTCATGGGCGCCATCTTTACGTTTTCCTGTAACCACCAGCCGAAAGAAAGTGCCCATGCCGGGAACGCCGACTTTATCAGCGACAGCGCTATGAAATTGATCCGGCTGGATACTGCCCGGTGGAGAAATATTGACGATGAGCTAAAGCTAAGTGGAGAAGTGAGTTTTGATGAGAACAAAGTGGTAAAGATATACCCCTTCAGCAGCGGCCAGGTGTTGAGTGTAAACGTAAGCATAGGCGATTATGTAAAAAGCGGGCAAACCCTGGCCACCATTAAAAGTGCAGAAGTTGCCGGCAATTATGCCGATCTGTCTATCGCAGGAAATGACATTGCCATTGCTGAAAAGGATATGCAAAATAAGGATCGCTTATATAAGAACGGCATTGCCAGCGAAAAGGAATACCAGGAAGCCAGGGAGTATTATAATAAAGCGATGGCCAATGCCCATAAAATAAAAGAGCAGATACAGATCAATGGAGGCGGTAGAACGGCAGCCAGCGGTGTCTATATAGTCACTGCCCCACGCAGTGGGTATGTAGTGGAGAAACTGATCAATCCCGGCAACTTTATCCGCAATGATAATAGCACCAATATGTTTACCATCGGTGATATTAGTGATGTATGGATCTGGGCCAATGTATATGAAACCGATATTGCTA
Organism: Paraflavitalea soli; assembly: GCF_003555545.1. Lineage (GTDB taxonomy): Bacteria > Bacteroidota > Bacteroidia > Chitinophagales > Chitinophagaceae > Paraflavitalea > Paraflavitalea soli. Next base: position 8,096,604 of record NZ_CP032157.1, read on the forward strand.
AAGTGAAACAGGGATATGCTGCGTTTGTCAATACTTTGTCGTACCCCGATAGTGTTTTTGAAGGCAAGGTTGATAAAGTAAGCCAGGTGCTTGATCCTGTATCTAAAGTGATGAAGATAAGAATTGTATTGGCCAACCGGAGCGGCACCCTCAAACCTGAAATGTTTGCCAATATTACGATCCATAATACAGAGGCCAGCAAAATGGTGGCCGTGCCTGCCAGTGCCATCATCAATGATAACAAAAAGAACTATGTGGTAGTATTTAAAAATAACAATGATGTGGACAGCAGGGAGATAAAGGTGTATAAAACAGCGGGGGGATATGCTTACATCCGGGAGGGATTGCAGCAGGGTGAGCAGATCATTACCAAAAACCAGATATTGATCTATAAGAAAATTCAGGACAATAACAATACTTCAGTAGGTAGCCGGTAATCGTCATCACTAAGCAGCCAATATTTATTAAAATCCCGGATGTATGAATAAGTTTATTAAGAACATTGTTCTGTTTTCCCTGCGGCACCGTTATTTTATTTTCTTCATGACTGGCGTACTTATTGCCCTGGGGATATGGAGTTATAAGAAAACACCTATTGAAACATTTCCCGACGTTACCAATACCCAGATCATTATTATCACCCAATGGCCCGGCAGGAGTGCTGAAGAAATTGAGAAGTTTATTACCATACCCCTGGAAACCGAATTGAACAGTGTACAGAAAAGGTCCAACCTGCGCTCCAATTCTTCTTTTGGCCTGAGCTTTATAACACTGATATTCGACGATGGAGTGGATGATGCATTTGCCAGGCAGCAGGTGATGAGCCGGGTGATCAATGCCGATCTGCCCGATGGGGTGCGGCCTGAGATCCAGCCGCCTTACGGACCTACCGGAGAAATATACAGGTATACCCTGCAAAGTAATACAGTTGACATTCGTGAACTTACTGCTATCCAGGATTGGGTGTTGGACCGCCAGTTTAAAAGCGTGCCCGGTGTAGCTGATGTGAATACCTTTGGCGGCGAAGAAAAAACCTTTGAAGTAAGTGTAAATCCCGACCTGCTGGTAAAATACAACCTTTCTTCGCTCGATGTGTACAATGCCATTGCCAAAAGCAATGTGAATGTAGGAGGAGATGTGATCAAAAGAAATGGCCAGGCTTATGTGGTAAGAGGCATTGGTGTACTCAACAATACAGATGAGATCAACAACGTGATCATTAATAAAGTGAATGGTGTGCCATTATTGGTAAAGAATGTAGCTGTCGTGATGGAAAGCAGTAAACCCCTGCTGGGTACCGTAGCCAAGGATGGGATACCGGGGCAGGTGCAGGGAATAGTGGTCATGCGTAAAGGGGAAAACCCTTCAGAAGTATTAGACGCGCTGCATAAGAAAGTAGATGAACTCAATAAAAGCATTTTGCCCCATGATGTAAAGATCATTCCGTTTTACGATCGTACCACCCTCATGAATTATGCTACCGAAACGGTGATCCACAACCTCCTGGAAGGTATTATACTGGTAACAGTGATCGTGTTTTTATTCATGGCCGATTGGCGTACCACCCTCATCGTGGGTATTATCATCCCCTTATCATTGTTGTTTGCCTTTATATGTATGCGTATAAAGGGCATGAATGCCAATCTGCTGAGTATGGGCGCGGTGGATTTTGGGATCATTATAGATGGCGCCGTAGTAATGGTGGAAGGTCTGTTTGTTGCACTGGACCAAAAAGCAAGAGAAGTGGGCATGGAAAAATTCAATAAACTAGCTAAGCTGGGGCTGTTCAAAAACAAAGGCGCCGAGATGGGTAAGGCTATCTTCTTCTCGAAACTGATCATCATTACCTGCCTTATTCCCATATTTGCCTTTCAGAAGGTAGAAGGGAAAATGTTTTCTCCGCTTGCCTATACCCTGGGATTTGCCTTGTTGGGCGCCCTGATCCTTACGCTTACCCTGGTGCCTGCCCTGTCGAGTATTTTGCTGCGGAGAAACGTGCGGGAAAAGCACAACCCTATTGTAATCTTTTTTGAAAAGGGCGTTGCCCGGTTGTTTACTGTCGTGTACCGCAACCAGAAGAAAAGCGTGCTGATAGCCCTGGCGATCATGCTGCTCGCTTTTTTTTCTTTTAAGTTTCTTGGATCTGAGTTTTTGCCCCAGCTCAATGAAGGTGCATTGTGGGTTACGGCCGAATTGCCCAGAAGCGTTTCCCTCGAAGAGGCCGATAGTATTTCCGGCCGGATCGATGCTGATATACGAACCTTTTCCGAAGTAAGGCATACCCTGGTGCAGGTAGGGCGTACCAATGATGGAACTGATCCGAAGGGCTTCTTCAACGTACAAATAGCGGTAGACCTCCTGCCGGAAAAGGAATGGAAAAGAAAGCTTACCTATGATGAACTGGTAGATGAAATGAATACAAAGCTGCAGTTGTATCCCGGCGTTGTGTTTAATTATTCCCAGCCGATCAGGGACAACGTGGCCGAAGCAGTGGCGGGCGTTCCTGCGGCCCTGGCTGTAAAAATATTTGGCCCCGATTTTAATACACTGGATAGCAATGCCAATCTTGTATATAATGTCTTAAAAGAAGTAAAAGGGGTGGAAGACCTGGGTATTATCCGCAACCTGGGCCAGCCCGAGTTCCGGATAGAACTTAACCAGCACAAGATGGCCATCTATGGGGTAAGCACTGCCGATGCCAATGCTGTAATAGAAATGGCCATTGGAGGTAAAGCTGCTACCCAATTGTTTGAAGGCGAAAGGAAATTTGATATCCGCCTACGTTACCAGGAGCAATACCGGGCTACAGAAGAGGCCGTACAAAATCTGATGGTGCCTACCATGGATGGCTCAAAAGTGCCTTTAAAAGAAATTGCTGACATTGTTACCCTTACCGGGCCTGCCTTCATTTACCGTGATAACAATGTCCGGTATATCACGGTAAAATTCTCAGTACGAGGGAGAGACCTGGGAAGCACCATTGCAGAAGCGCAGCAAAAAGTAGACGCAGCCATTCACCTGACGTTAGGCTACACCTCTACCTGGAATGGAGAGTTTGAGAACCAGCAAAGAGCTGTTAAGACCCTGGGGCAGGTGGTGCCGCTTTGTATACTTGTGATCTTTCTCATATTGTTTGTCACCTTTGGCGATGCAAAGGATGCATTATTAACCATCATGAATGTACCTTTTGCATTGATTGGCGGTATCCTGGCCTTACACATTACAGGCATGAATTTCAGCATCAGTGCCGGCATTGGCTTTATTGCTTTATTTGGTGTATGTATTCAAAATGGAGTAATACTCATCAGCGTGTTCAGGAAGAACCTGGAAGCAAAAATGAGTTTAGACAATGCTATTAATCAGGGTGTCATTAGCCGCGTAAGGCCCGTAGTGATGACCGCCTTAATGGCCATGATCGGTCTTTTACCCGCAGCTATCAGTCATGGCATTGGCAGTGAAACACAAAAGCCGCTGGCGATAGTGGTAATAGGCGGCCTCATCACTTCTACCATTCTCACCTTGTTGATACTGCCGGTAATATATGCCCTGGTGTTCAAATTCATACGCCGCATGGCGAATAAACGAGTGCATAGAAAGCCAGGATTGAGCAGCTGATAGCTATCCCCACACACCTGCAGCCATCGCTTTTTTGATGTAGGTGGAGAAATCTGTTGCCTTACGGCTCAGGGCTTGCTCTACACCATCTGTTACATGTGCATTGCGGCCATCCAGCACTACGGTAAACAGATAGGTAATAAGGGATATAAATTCATTGGGAATACCATATTCTTTCATCATGCCGGCATATTCATCCATGGAGATATGCTGGTATTGGATAGACTTGCCGGTAGCACGGGCAATTTCTGCAATAGCTTCTTCAAAACTAAGCAGGCGGGGGCCTGTCACCTCATACAGTTTACCATTGTGGTCATCTGTGGTCAATGCTGCCACCGCTATTTCCGAAATATCATCTACATCAATGAAGGGTTCGCCAATAGGAGGTACCGGCAATGCTACATGTCCTGCCTGGATGGGCTCTGCCAGGTAGCCCTCACTAAAGTTCTGGCAGAACCAGCTGGCCCTGATGATCGTCCAGTCTACACCGGCATTCATGATCACCGCTTCGGCAGCCTGGGCTTCCGGCTCACCACGGCCCGATAACAATACCAGTTTCTTCACGCCATTCTTCACAGCCAGCTTAGTAAAAGCAGTAATAGCTCCCAAAGCCTCCGGTACACAGAGGTCAGGCTGATAGGATACATAGATGGCATCTACGTGTTCTAAAACCGGCCCCCAGGTAGCTTGATTGTCCCAATCAAATGGAGTGGCTGCTGAGCGTGAACCCGGCATGGTCGTGATGCCTTGTGCGTTGAGTGTTTGAAATACCCTGCTGCCGGTTTTTCCGGTGCTGCCAAGTACGAGTATCCTGTTTGCGGTGTTCTTTGTTGTCATGGTTATTAATTTTCAACAAAGCTATCAGCCACGGTTCTCCGGAAATAGAACAAAACCGACAGGGGCTAAAAAAGGCTATTCCGGCAGGTAAGCTGTTGGTCACGGATCTGGCGCAACTTGTCAAAGATGCTCCCATAAGCAAGGCCAGAGTTGTTCATTTGTAGTCACCATGAAAATGCCGGCTATCCTTTTATCGTTGTTCCTGGTATTGCCCGACGGAAAAGCGCAGGACTATTATCCGTTCTCCGGGCGGGTGATCGATTCCCTCACCAGTCAGCCTGTGCCTTTTACATCAGTCTCCATCTTCACCCGGCAGCAGGTGGCTGTTAAACATGTTATTGCCGATAGCCTGGGCCAGTTTGCCTTTACAGGATTACCGGCAGGCGGCTATTACCTGGTGGTACAAGTGGTGGGTTACAGGAAACTTACCTCACCCCCAATACAGCTTCCCGATCCCTCCGTCACCGGCCCCGTAGTATATGTAATTAACAGGGATACCAGTATGCTGACTGCCGTAGTAGTGCAGGCCGGCAAACCCCTCATAACGCCTTCCCCCGATGGCTTTGCTTACAATGCAGCCAATGATGTGATCCCCGCCGGGTTAACTGCCAGCGACCTGCTGCGCAAACTGCCCACGCTGGCCGTTGACCAGCATGGAAGTCCCGTATTAAGAGGGAGCACCAATATCAGGGTATTTATTGATGACAAACCATCGGATATATATGCTCTCACCGTGGCAGATGCCTTAAAGCAAATACCTGCCGATGATATCCTGCGCATTGAGGTGATCCTTTATCCTTCGGCCAAATACGACGCAGAAGGCACCGATGGCGTCATCAATATCATTACCCGCAGGAGCAGGTTTAATGCGGTAAATGGCACTGTCAGGACCGTGGTCAGTAATGTGCGGCAGGCTATAACACCTGGTCTCAGGATCCGCCAGGGCAATTGGATATTCAGTATCAATTCCGGCTTGGAGTTTTATAATTCGGACAATAGTTCCACCCTTATCCGGGAAAGCAAGACCGGCAATGGGAAGGATCAACTCCGGCAGCAACGCGCGTGGAACAACCGGGGGCGCATAGGCTATACCGGCGTAGATATGATATATGTATTTAATGACCTGCAAAGCATCAGTGGTGGTTATCGTTTCCGGTTGAACCGCGATTATACCAGGGCCATCGCTTACAATGACTATTACCGGCAGGATACTTTGTTTTCCGCATTTGTACGAAATACCAACAGCTCTTCCGGCAACGACCTGCATACATTCAATATCGCCTATAATGGCAAATCGCGCGACCGCAAGCGCCAATACAGTATGCTGGCCACCCAATTCTATCAGCAGGGTACCGATGCTTATGACCTGGACCAGGTAAACAACCAGGCAACGGCTTACAAAGAATTGCTCCGGGGAAGGATATCCAACAGGGAACTCATGTTACAAGCCGATTATGCGCATCAGGTCAATGATAGTGTAAACTGGGATGCAGGTGCCAGGTCCATGTTCAGGCAATACAGCGCCCTCAATAATTTTGACGTGTATGATTTTCCGGCAGGCCTGTTTGCCAAAGACGAAGGCAGATCAAACCAATTTAATTATCGCCGCCATATTTATGCACTCTACAGTAACCTGAGTTTCCGGTTCATGAGATGGCAATGGAGGGTAGGGGCCCGGTATGAACAAACGGTATTGCAAACCGCCTTTAAGGATACAGCACTCAACGTACCGGGTTATAAGAATCTTGTTCCCAATATCCTGCTCTCCCGCACCTTTCGTGGCAAGCATGTAGTGAAAGGTAGTTATGGAAAAAGGATCACCCGCCCTTACCTGGGTGCTATCAATCCTGCTTCCAATTACAGCGATTCCTTTACTATACAAACCGGTAATCCATACCTTCAGCCGGAAATTACCCACCGCTATGAAATGGGTTATACGCTCAACGGAAAGCAACTGACCTTCATGGCTTCCCTTTATTACAATACCACACACAATGCCATAGAACAGATCCGCCTGCCCCTTGGTGAAGGGATATTCCGGAGCACTTATCAAAACATTGGCAAAAATGATGTATTGGGGGCCTTGCTTAGCCTCACCAGGAAATGGGGGCAACAGATGACGCTAACCGTAACAGTCAATGTCAGGCATATTTCTCTCGAAAGTGTAGCCATGCAACAGGTGCGTAAAGGGTATCAATACAGTGGGAATTTTTACTTCAATTACAATCTGGGTAAAGGTCATAGTATTGATGCCATGAGCAATGTCGGATCGCCGGAAATAAATTTACAGGGCAGGCGGGAGGTGTGGCAGTTTTATAGCCTGGCTGTAAACAAAAAAATGAAAGGCGATAAATTGTCTATCAATATCAGGGCAGATAATTTCCTGGGTCCGCGCTTCCGCCTGCTGAAGCAAACCCTGGAGACAGCCGTCTTTACCCAGCACTCAACGACCAATTACCAGGGCCGCTACCTGGCAATATCCGTTGCCTGGAAATTGGGTAAGAAAGAAGTGAAAGCGCCTGTGATCAGGCAGGAAGCCGGCAATGAAAACTAAGCAGATCCGGAACTCATTGCTGGTCAATGACCGTAATTTGTATGTATTACCAGTGTACATTTGTGCCTCAAAGCACTAACTATGGAATATAGAAAACTAGGAGAAACAGACCTTACCTTATCGGCGATCACCTTTGGAGCCTGGGCCATCGGTGGATGGATGTGGGGCGGGGCCGACAGGAAGGAAGCAGTAAAAGCCATCCAGGCTTCTTATGCAGAAGGCGTCACCTCTATTGATACAGCACCGGCCTACGGACAAGGATTGAGTGAAGAGATCGTGGCAGAAGCCATCCAGGGAATACCCAGGGATAAAGTACAGTTGCTTACCAAATTTGGTTTACGCTGGGATGTGAAAGAAGGAGAGTTCTTTTTCAAAAGCAAAGATGCTGCCGGCAACGACCTGGATTTTTATAAGCTGGCTTCCAAAGCCAGTGTGATCAAAGAATGTGAGGATTGTCTGCGCCGCCTGAAAACAGATTATATCGACCTGTTCCAGATCCATTGGCCAGATGCCACCACGCCTATTGCCGAAACCATGGAAGCCCTCGCCCTGCTGCAACAGCAAGGCAAGATAAGAGCGGCCGGCGTGTGCAACTATTCGGTAGACCAGATGAAGGAAGCAGCCAAAACCTTTAGCCTCGCTTCTGACCAGGTACCTTATAGTATGGTGCTGCGTGATATTGAAAAGGAGCTGGTACCCTATGCATTGGAAAATAAAAAATCCATTATTGCTTATAGTCCATTGCAGCGTGGTCTGCTCACCGGTAAAATAAAACCCGGTCACCAATTCAATGAGGGTGACACCCGCGAGGGCAACCGCTTCTATACAGACGACAATATTAAGAAAGTGAACGCCTTCCTGGAGACCTTGAAACCATGGACCAAAGAAAAGAATTGTTCCATTGCCCAACTGGTCATACGCTGGACCATCGGGCAGCCCGCTATTACCGTAGCCCTGGTAGGTGCACGTAACGCAGAGCAGGCGGTGCAGAATGCCCGGGCCATTGATGTAAAGTTGCCCCCCGGCGAGATCGAATTGATCAATAAACAGATAGCCTTTATGCTATAATGTTTTATATCTGGCCAATACATATTGGTCTGTATTGTAAACCGTGCTGCTGTAGTATTTACCATCACTACCGCAGCACGGTTTTCTCTTTTTTTTATGCCGAAGCTATCCCAACTTCGTTTGCTGGTGCCAGTTTTTTGTTCTATCTTTTCCGTCCTGTAACACTTCCCCCTTCTTATTCCCGCTGCTATTGCGATCCGGATACCCATGTACCTATATAGTATATAATACTAAACTCTAATACTTATCTTATGGGATTGTCAATCAACAACAGGCAGGATGTTACCAGCTCCATTAAACGATCCATCAAATGGATCATTGTTTTTTTAGCGATCGTGATTGTTGTCTCTATCGTGGGCATCATAGTGCTCAATGCAGTTTATTCCCTGGATGCCAATTCCTTCGCCAAGGAAATAGCCATTGTTTTATTACAGTTAATTGCCGTGGGGGTAGTGGGATCGGTTTCTTCCCTCTTGCTGGCGCAGTACAGCGCCGGCCAGGCTGCCCTGCAGGCTAAAAAACAACAGGAAGAAGAAGAGCTCAGGCTGCAGCGGGAAAGAGCAAGGGCAGTGGAGGCCGCACGGGAAAAAGAAGAACGGCTCCAGGCCGAAAAAGCCATCGACCTCCAAAGGATCGATATTAAGAACAAAAATGACCTCAAGAAAGATATTGTAAAAAGGCTGGGCCAGATATACCATGATGTGAAAGGTGTGCGAAGAATGTTGAGGGCCAAAGTGCTGTCCGTGCCCTATGACGATAAGAATATCTCCACCGCCAACGTATACCTCAAGCCTTATGCGCAATACATGGAAACCTTCAACGACCTGCAGCTCGACCTGGAAGGTATCAAGGATGAAATAAGATATGGCACCATCCACATGGCCTTGTTCTCCAGCAATGAGGAGATATATAAGAGCCTCAAATTGATGGAAGAATACCTGTCAGCAGTATTTAATGAATACGAAACCTGCAAAAGCAAGTTCAATGAAAAGGCTTATGCGCCTTACACCGAGTTTACCAGGCTCCAGGACCTCCTGAGTTCCGCCGGGAAAGACAGCCAGACGGCCTTTCGTAAGCACTTTATCAATGAATACAAAGGCACCATTGCCAGGATGTTGGGCGACCTGGTGAACCTCGAGGCAGCCTAGCGCTGCCTCGCCCATCCCACAAAAGAGAAGCAGGGATGCATAAGTAAATGAACATTCACTTATCTTTGCTTCAACAATGAGAACAAGAGATACCGATAAGGAAGACCTGGTAAGGCAAAAAACCATCGAAATGATTGTAAATGATGGACTTGACGGCTTTAGCATGCAAAAACTGGCCAAAGTGGCCAATATTTCACCTGCCACTCTTTATATATACTATAAGGACAAGGAAGATCTGTTGATGAAAGTGGTTCTTTCGGTGGTGGATGATATGATGAGCACGACGCTGGAGGGATTTGATCCTGAATTTCCCTTTGCCAAAGGAATGGAGATGCAGTGGAGGAACCGGCTGAAGTATTTTATGGAGTTTCCGTTGGAGACCCAGTTTATGGAGCAGGTGCGCTACTCGCCCATGTACGAAAAGATCCATGAAGCAATTGGAGCCAAATTTGGACGTGTGCTGGGGCCATTCGTGCATAAGGCCATCGCTAATAAAGAGCTGCGGGAAGTTCCTTTTGAAGTGTACTGGGCGGTGGCTTTTGCCCCCCTTTACCAGTTGATCAAGTTTCATCACCAGGGGGGGAAAAAGAATAAAGATTTTAAGCTCACAGAAGATGTTATGCTACTGGCGCTTGAAATGGTAATAAAAGGATTGAAGCCTTAAAAAATTTGCGGGACAAGTAAGTAAATGAATGTTCATTTAGACAATATAATCCACACTCGTCCGTCTACCGGGTCAGGATTGCAGGTGTTGGTGTTTAAAAATTGAAATGCCCGATTAATTAAAACTGATAATTATAGCCATGAATCAAGCCCAACCAGTTGCTGAAAAACTGTCCTTTACGCCCTACCAAAAGCTGGTAGTGGCCATCCTTGCCCTGCTGCAGTTTACCATTATCCTCGACTTTATGGTACTGTCGCCACTGGGCACTATCCTTATTAAAGAATTGAGCATCACCCCGGCCCGTTTTGGGTGGGTGGTATCAGCCTATGCCTTTAGCGCCGGTATCTCAGGTGTATTGGCAGCCGGTTTTGCCGATAAATACGACCGCAAGAAGCTGCTGGTGATCTTTTATATCGGTTTCCTGATCGGCACCGCCCTGTGTGCGATGGCTACCGACTTTCATTCCCTGCTCATAGCCCGCATTGTGACCGGTCTTTTTGCAGGTGTGGTAGGTTCGGCCAGTATGGCCATCGTTACCGACCTTTTCCCCATTCAAATGCGGGGCAGGGTAATGGGTTTCATACAAATGGCATTTGGCGGCAGCCAGGTATTGGGTATTCCCATTGGCCTGCTGCTGGCTACCCGCTGGGGCTGGCATTCCACTTTCTGGATGATCGTAGCTTTTGGTATCGTCCTGGGTTTTGTGATCATCACGTACATGAAACCCGTGACAGAGCACCTGAAACTGAGATCAGAAAAGAACCCCCTCGAGCACCTGGTGCATACCGTTTCCATGAGACCTTATCTCCTGGGCTTCCTGGGCACCATGCTGCTGGCTACCGGTGGTTTTATGATCATGCCTTTTGCCAGCACCTTTACTACCAATAACTTAGGTATACACCAGGATGCATTGCCCCAGCTGTACCTGATTACGGGGATCTGCTCGCTGGTATTGATGCCCCTGATCGGAAAGCTGAGCGACAAGATCGATAAATACATTGTATTCTGTATCGGTACCGCCCTCAGTATCCTGATGATCGGGGTGTACACCAACCTGGGCCATACCAGCTTTGCCGTACTGGCCGTGATCAACATTATCATGTTTTCCGGTATCATGTCGCGGATGATCCCCGCTTCTGCCATTACCAGCGCTATACCGGCGCCGCAGGACAGGGGCGCTTTTATGAGTATCAACTCTTCCGTGCAGCAGGTGTCCGGCGGTATTGCCGCTGCCATATCCGGAATGATCATTGTTGAAAACCCTGATAAGTCATTAAAGCATTTTGATACAGTGGGTTATGTGACGATGGTAGCCATGGTGATCGCAGCCGTGATCATGTATTTTGTGGCCAGACAGGTACAAAGGAAAACCGGTAAAGGCGTGCTGACCGTCAAACCGGTAGGAGAGGCGTTGGCTACTTAAAAAGCGGGCCTTGATCTCTACATACGGACAGGCTTAACGGCCGGATAACAGGAGTTTATTTTTTTGATAGCCGGGGTTTCGTTAAATTAGGTAATGAATACGCCGCGGAGACGCAAAGACGCTGAGGACAGGTAACCAACACTTACCTCTGCGACTGGGCGGGTTCCGCGGTTTTTTTATAATCTAAAATTGCTGTCATATGCTTAAACTTTCAGAATTGCAACCCGGAGACATTGTAATGGCCGAATTTGAAGGCCAGAAAATGGAAGGCACTGTGAAGGAACTGAACAAAGAAGACAGGGAAGTATGTGTGGAAACATCCGTCCAGGAATTTTGGTTCAAACCCGAACATCTCTTCCCCATTCCGCTGACCGAAGAACAATTGCTGAAACTGGGCTTTGAAAAGGTGGAGAACGGGGATGGTTCTGTGAAGTATAAGAAAGACTCCTTTCGCGTATTAGTGCCCCATAAGGGTGATTTCAGCGACCTGGAGATCTGGTGGCGGGAGGATCGCAGGCACCTGCGCCAGGCCATTAATGTACATGAATTGCAGAATCATTACTACCAGATGACCAAAGTTGAGCTTAATCCTGCCTGATTATCAAGGATTTTATCCTTATTTTCGCCGGCTTGAAGGCCGAAGTAGGGGAGAAAGGAAAATTTTATGTTATTATTTCATATTTCCGTGTGATAATCCTATCTTTGCGCCTCCTTAAACGAATATGGGAAAACAACCGCTGATTAAACAAGATGGAGTAATTCTGGAAGCCTTGTCCAATGCTATGTTCAGGGTGAAGTTGGAAAATGGTCATGAGATATTGGCCACCATCTCTGGAAAAATGCGGATGAATTACATCCGGATTTTGCCGGGTGATAAAGTGGGAGTGGAAATGAGCCCGTATGATCTGTCCAGAGGAAGGATTATTTTCAGGTACAAATAAGTAAAAAGTAATAACATGAAAGTTCGTGCATCCATCAAGAAGCGCAGCGCCGATTGTAAGATCGTGAGGAGGAAGGGAAGGCTGTATGTGATCAACAAAAAGAATCCCCGCTTCAAGCAAAGACAGGGTTAATTGGCAATGAGGCATTGGCAGGAAGCCAATATTTGTTGACAATATTAAATTGTAAATTAAAATTTCAAATCGAATATGGCTCGTATTGCCGGTGTAGACTTACCAAAAAATAAAAGGGGCGAGATTGGTCTTACCTATATTTTCGGTATTGGTCGCTCTACTGCTCAGTATATCCTGGGCAAAGCAGGTATCGATCTCAGCAAAAAAGTGAATGCTTGGGATGATGATGAACTGAACGCTATCCGTAACATCATTACCAATGAGTTTAAGGTAGAAGGTCAGTTGCGTTCTGAAGTACAGATGAGCATCAAGCGTTTGCTGGATATCGCCTGTTACCGCGGATTACGTCACCGTAAAGGCTTACCAGTTCGTGGACAACGTACACGTACCAATAGCCGTACACGGAAAGGTAAACGTAAGACTGTTGCTGGTAAGAAGAAAGCAGCTAAGAAATAATGCTACAGGGGCACTGGTATCCAGTGTCTCTGTTTTCATATTTTGCCTGTTACGCTTAGTAGCGGGCAGAAAGAGGCGCAACATGTTGCGTCTCTACGAATTTGAATCAACGCCGGATCGCCTCACAGCAGTAGGGTTGATTCAGTCCCACCACAAATGGGATCATTTTTAAACGTAAAGATTACCTGTTTACAAATCATGGCAAAAGCAGCTAAACAACAAGCTCCCAGCGCAAAAGCCGCTGCGAAAAAAAGAGTAGTAAAGGTTGACACCTATGGCGACGCACACATCGTAGCCAGCTTCAACAACCTGATCATCAGCATTACCAACAAGAACGGCCAGGTTATCTCCTGGAGCAGCGCCGGTAAAATGGGCTTCAAAGGTTCTAAAAAGAACACTCCCTATGCCGCTCAGATGGCATCTGCCGACGCAGCTAAGACCGCTTTCGATGCGGGTGTTAAGAAAGTAGACGTTTTCGTAAAAGGCCCCGGCGCCGGTCGCGAAAGCTCTATCCGTGGATTGGCGCAGAACGGTATCGAAGTAGTGATGATCAAGGACGTAACCCCGCTGCCACACAACGGTTGCCGTCCTCCCAAGAAAAGAAGAGTATAACCTGAAGCCGGAAGCCACCAGTCTGCGATTCAACGGAATCACCTCAGACCGCTGGCCCTGTTTGTCCGACTTCTATTCATAAACAGGGTGCCCGATTTATTTTTACGATTTTTATTGATCAGGCGCCGACACCAAAAAATCAACTAAACAATTATGGCACGTTACACTGGTCCCAAAACAAGAATCTGCCGCATTTTCGGCGAGCCCATTTTAGGTAATGGTAAATACCTGAGCAAGAACAGCAATCCTCCCGGTCAACATGGTCCTACCAAAAAACGTAAGGCTCCGGGTGAATATGCCCTTCAGTTGAAAGAAAAGCAAAAAGCAAAATACACTTACGGCGTTCTCGAAAAACAATTCCGTAAGACTTTTGAAGAAGCCAACCGTATCAAAGGCGTTACCGGTGAAAACCTCATCAAACTCCTCGAAGCACGTTTGGACAACGCGGTATACCGTCTTGGTATCTCCCCTTCACGCCCAGGTGCACGTCAGCTGGTATCTCACAAACACATCACTGTAAACGGTGAAGTAGTGAACGTACCTTCTTTCCAACTGAAACCAGGCGATGTAATTGGTATCAAGGAAAAAGACAAAGCCAATGCTTCTATTACCGGTCAGTTCCGTGGTAAGAACGTTAAGTTCTCCTGGCTGGATTGGAGCGAAAGCGAAATGCAAGGTACTTTCATCGCTTATCCTGAGCGTGAAAGCGTACCTGAGAACATTAAGGAGCAGTTGATTGTTGAATTGTATTCTAAGTAAGGATAAACGTGGCTGAAAGCAGTCACACCCTCCGTACTCGAATAGCAGGCATTCAGATTGTTCATCGTTTAAGGCAGCTGATCAGCCAAGCCTTCAAACACGTAAAAAACAGAAATTTTAAAATATGGCCATTTTAAATTTCCAAAAGCCAGACAAGATCGTTTTACAGAAAGCAACGGAATTCGAAGCTCAATTTGAGTTTCGCCCGTTGGAACCCGGTTTCGGTGTAACCATTGGTAACGCCTTACGCAGGGTGTTGCTGAGCTCACTGGAAGGTTATGCCATCGTAGGTATCCGCATTGAAGGAGTAGACCACGAGTTTGCTACCATCAAAGGCATTACCGAAGATGTACTGGAAATCATCCTGAACTTAAAGCAGGTTCGCTTCAAAAAGAAAGTGGATCATGAAGTAGGTGCAGAGAAGATCACCCTGAGTATTAAGAACAAAGCTGAATTTACAGCCGGTATGATCGGCGAGGCTACACAAAGCTTCGACATCATGAACCCCGATCTGCTGATCTGTACTTTAGATACTTCAGCCAAACTGGACATCGAACTGTCTGTTTCAAAAGGACGTGGTTACGTTCCTGCTGAAGACAACAAAGTAAAAGATGCTCCATTTGGTTACATCCCTACGGATGCTATCTTCACGCCCATCAAGAACGTTAAGTACGCTATTGAGAACACGCGTGTGGAACAACGTACGGACTATGAGAAACTGATCATGGATGTAAACACCGATGGAACCATCCATCCGGAAGAGGCGGTGAAACAGGCCAGCCGTATCCTGATCCAGCACCTCATGATCATCACCGACGAAAACATCACTTTCGACAACAAGGAAGACAAGAAAGAAGATGTGGTGGATGAGCAAATGCTGCAACTGCGTAAGATATTGAAAACACCGCTGGAAGACCTCGATCTGTCAGTACGTGCTTTCAACTGTCTGAAAGCTGCCAAGATCAACTCCCTCAGCGAACTGGTACAATACGAGCAGGAAGACCTGATGAAGTTCCGCAACTTCGGTCAGAAGTCACTGGCCGAAATTGAGCAGGTATTGGCTGAAAGAGGTTTGCACTTCGGTATGGACCTGAGCAAACTGGGATTGGATAAAGAAGAATTGTAATTTTTTATAACAGTAGACTGTAATTCCTGACACGGTACGGTCGGTAAAACTTAAAAGTCATGCGTCACGGAGACAAGATCAACAACCTGGGCAGAACAGCGTCACACAGAAGGGCGTTGCTGAGCAACTTAGCCTGCGAGCTGATTGCCCACAAGAGAATCGTTACTACCCTCGCCAAGGCCAAAGCGTTGCGTACGTACATTGAACCCCTGATCACCAAGGGTAAAGAAAATACTACGCACCAACGTCGTGTAGTGTTCAGCTACCTGCAGGATAAAGAGGCTATCACTGAACTGTTCAGCACCATTGCTGAGAAGATCGGTGGCCGTCCCGGTGGTTATACCCGCGTTATTAAGCTCGGCATCCGCCAGGGTGATAATGCAGAAATGGGGTTGATTGAACTGGTAGACTTCAACGAGATCTACGGTAAAGGCAAAACTGAGGCGAAAGAACCAGCTAAGAAAACCCGTCGTGGCAGAACCTCCAAAAAAGCGGGTGATGCTAAAGCCGATGATTCAAAGCCTGAAGAAAAAGCTGCCGAATAAGCATGATTTAACTTCTTTTGATACCAAAGCCCCGCATATGATTTGCGGGGCTTTTTTTGGGTACCTGAGGCTGTCTGGAAGGGTGGGTCGCCCTTGAAGGGCGGCTCACCCTTCCAGAGCGGTTCACCCTTGAAGGGTGGCTCACCCGGTCTAAAGAAGCCTGTCGAATGTCAGGCTGAGCCTGTCGAAGCCGCCTAAAGACCTCCTAACAACTTGAGGTACAAACTGTGAACAATTTTAACTTCAAATACCTTTAATAATTCTTTTCTTTGCAAAATTTTTCACTACACATGTCCACATCACAAAAACCTGCTGTTCTGTTATTGGCGGATGGTACCGTTCACATTGGTAAAGCTTTTGGAAAGATTGGTACTACTGCCGGGGAAATTTGTTTTAATACCGGGATGACCGGATACCAGGAAGTGTTCACTGATCCCAGCTATTATGGCCAGATCATCATCATGAACAACGTGCATGTTGGTAACTATGGTACCAAAGAGACCGATGTTGAGTCCAACAGCGTGAAGATACGTGGCCTGATTGCCCGTAACCTGGAAGAGCAGTATTCCCGTAAGCAGGCTGATGCCTCTCTCGAGAAATACCTGCAGGACAACAACATCGTTTGTATTGAAGAAATTGATACCCGTGCCCTGGTAACCCATGTACGCGAAGCCGGTGCCATGAACTGCATCATTTCTTCCGAAATACTCGATGTGGAAGAGTTGAAGAAAGAACTAGCTAAAATACCCAGCATGGACGGTCTCGAACTGGCCAGCTATGTAAGCACCGAAAAGCCTTACACCATGGGCGATGAAGCCACAGCGGCTGTGAAAGTAGCAGTAATGGATTATGGCACCAAAAGAAATATCCTGCAGTGCATGGTCGACAGAGGCGCTTTTGTAAAAGTGTTTCCTGCCAAGACCACCATCAGCGAATTAAAGCAATTCAATCCCGATGGTTATTTCATCTCCAACGGCCCCGGCGACCCTGCGGCCATGGATTATGCAGTAGCTACCGTGAAAGAGATACTGAAAGAAAGCAAGCCTACCTTCGGCATCTGCCTGGGCCATCAACTGCTGGCACTGGCTAATGATATCGATACTTTTAAGCTGCACCACGGTCACCGTGGATTGAACCACCCGGTGAAGAACCTGGTAACCGGTAAGTGCGAGATCACCACCCAGAATCACGGTTTTGGTGTGGACCCCGAATCTGTGAAGAAAGCAAAGAATGTGGAGATCACCCACGTAAATCTCAATGATGATTCCATTGAAGGTATCCGTTTGAAAGACAAGCCCGCTTTCTCTGTGCAGTATCACCCCGAAGCTACACCCGGCCCGCACGATAGCCGCTACCTGTTTGATGATTTCATCAACCTGGTAAAAGAGCATAAATAAAGAATGCATTCCTTCTTCTGACAAAGAGGGCGTGTATTGAAATAATACAAGAAAGGGTGGGTCGCCTTCCAAAGGCGGCTCACCCTTTCGGTTGTTTAATGCAAATGCCGTACTTTTAGCCGGTAAACTATTATATGAAGATCGCGATCATCAATGGACCTAATCTCAACCTGCTGGGCAAGCGGGAAACGGATATCTACGGCAATATGTCTTTCGATAAATACATGGAAGAATTGAAAGCCCAATACCCGCAGGTAAGTTTTCATTATTACCAAAGCAATATAGAAGGGGAGTTGGTGAATGAGATCCAGCGTATAGGATTTGAGTATGATGGCATCATCCTCAACCCCGCAGCTTATACACATACTTCAGTGGCTATTGGCGATGCCATTGCCGCCATCAAAACGCCCGTGGTGGAAGTACATATCTCCAATGTACATGCCCGCGAGGATTTCCGTAAACTGTCCCATGTATCTGGCAAATCAGTGGGCAGCATCTTTGGCCTGGGCCTCAAAGGATATGAACTGGCCCTGCAATACCTGTTGAGCAGGAAGTAACAACAACTAAAGGAATACCCGCATCATCAGCGCAAAGCCATTGTCTTTTTTGGCTTCGTCCAACTTGCGTATAATATGGACACCGTTGGCCGTCCATATTTTGAAGATGTCACCTTTTTTACGTTTGTCCAATTCCGCTTCTATCTGGGGTAACATATATCCCACGGCAATCCAGCCAAGGTCGCCATTGATAGACCCTTCTCCTCCCATGGAGTAAGTACGCGCCATATCTTCAAACGTAGCTTTCCCCTGTTTTATACGCAGCATGATATTGTCCGACAAAGAATCGGCGAAATGCTTTGAAAAGACCGCTGTATCCAGGAAGATCTGGCCGGGGTGATTGAAAGTGGCGGGCGCTTTGGCCAGTATCTGTACCAGCGTTTTACTATTGTGGAAAGGACCATATACCTTGCCCACTTTGCCATAATAAGCCAGGCTATCCGGCAGGCCAACAAATCGTTTCGTGCTCCGGACAACGATGGTATCGATCACAAATTTCTTTTTCAGGACATCCTTTACATACAAAGGACCATTGGTCGCTTTTTCCAACTCGGCCTTTATCTGCGCCACCGTCTTCTTTTGAGCTAAAGCTGCTGGACCAATGGCGAAGAGCAGCAATACAATGATCAGCGATTTCATTGGACTAAAGATAACAAAAGAAGAAGACCTGAAAGGCTTTCCGGATATTAAGCCGGGAAAATCCTTTCAGGTCTTGTATTGCCAATTAATGTAAGCCGCCTCTTGTATTTCTTCTGTATTCTATATTCTGTATTCTTGTATTCCTACAGCGACTCCTTAATATCCTGCATCAGGCGCAGTGCAATATTATTGGCCGTTGTTTCAAAATTGCTTTCCGCATAGATACGGATGATAGGTTCCGTATTGGAAGTGCGCAGATGCACCCAGTCACTGTCGAATTCGATCTTCAATCCATCTTCTGTATTGACAGGCTGGTGCTTATATTTCTTTTGAATACGCTCGAAGATGGCCTTCACATCAATGCCGTTCTCCAGTTCGATCTTATTCTTGGAAATGAAATAGTCGGGATAACGGGCACGGAACGACTTCATACCATTCTTATGTGTAGCCAGTGAGCTCAAGAATAGACCAATGCCGATCAATGCATCACGGCCATAATGGAAATCAGGAACAATGATACCGCCATTGCCCTCGCCGCCGATCACAGCATCAACTGCTTTCATTTTTGTGACCACATTCACTTCACCTACAGCTGAAGGGAAATAGCTGCCGCCATGCTTGAGGGTTACTTCTTTCAGCGCCTTGGTACTGCTCATATTGCTCACCGAGTTGCCTGGTTTTTTGCTCAGTACATAGTCGGCCACAGCCACCAGCGTATATTCTTCACCAAACATGCTGCCATCTTCACACACAAAGCAGAGGCGGTCTACATCCGGGTCTACCGCAATACCAAAATCAGCTTTGTGTTTGCGCACCGCATTGCTGAGTTCAGTAAGGTTTTCCGGTAATGGTTCCGGGTTGTGGGCAAACTTGCCGGTAACTTCTCCATTCAACAAGACCACATCAACCCCCAATGCTTTGAGCAGGGGAGGGACAAACAGCGCACCGGTAGAGTTGATCACATCCACCACCGCCTTGTATTTCTTTTTACTGATATCTTCTGCATTTACCAGTGGATAGCTCACAACAGCATCAATATGTTGTTGCAGGGTGGTTTCAAGTACCTTGTACGTGCCTAGTTTTTCTACCTGGGCAAACGTAAAGTCTTCCTTACTGGCTTTGTCCAATACAATGGCGCCATCAGCAGCGCTAATGAATTCTCCATCCTCATTCAGGAGCTTCAGGGCATTCCATTCTTTGGGATTGTGACTAGCCGTAATAATGATGCCGCCGGCTGCCTTTTCCCACACTACTGCCATTTCTACAGTAGGCGTAGTAGACAAGCCTATATCTACAACATCAATACCCAGTCCAAGTAGCGTATTGACCACCAGTTGCTGCACCAGCGAACCGCTGATACGGCCATCACGGCCAATCACTACTGTACAATGGGATCCTTTTTTGTCGAGTAACCAACTGCCATAGGCGGCAGCAAACTTTACTACATCCAACGGAGTGAGGTTATCTCCGCTCTTACCGCCAATTGTTCCACGAATACCTGATATACTTTTTATCAATGCCACAGTGCCAAGGGTTTTATCAGTTACAAAAATAGGGTGTTTGCTACTACGCAGATATACCACTTATGGGTATTTTACAGGATGAGCTGGACAAGCATCGAACCGGGAAATTAAGGAAAGAAAAAGACATAGAACGAAATTGTGGAAAACCAGGCCCGGACAACCGGTTGCTCACCTGCCCGACAAAATAAATGTAATCCTGGTTGCAGCGAATTAATAAGCTTTAATGTCCCCAAAACACATGCTTTCCCTGCTCGTTGCCTCGTTGCCTTAATGCCTTTCCTAATGCTTTTTCTTATTATTCAGCAACAGGTATTTGGCCGTTTCATGCAGCGCTTCTGTTAGCTGCTTCATATCCCGGCCGGCAGCTTCGCTCAGTGAATCCTTGCCAGGGAGCGTATTGGTAGTAATGGAAAACAATTCATCCTTGCCCGATTTAGGCTGATGCCGGAAAAAATAATCTCCCTTTACCACCCCCGACATATTATTATCAGGATCGAAGATAAACGCAAAAGGACGTGTGGTTGAATCCAGCAGGTCTTTGCCCAGTGTGGTATTGGTATAAGAAATGTTTGATAGTCCGGCGATCGTTGGTAATACATCCACTTGTGAACTGATCATACTGCTACGGCGTGGTGCGATCAGTGCAGGACTGTAGAACAGCAAAGGTACATGCATCGAAGTTAGCCGCTGTTCTGTCCAGGCCTGGGGAAACATAGTCCCTGCATTGCCCGGTATGCCGTGATCTCCTATGAATACAAAGATCGTATTGGTGAAATACTTTTCCTTACGCGCTGCTTCAATAAAGGTGCGGTAACTGAAATCAGTATAGCGGAAGGCATTCAATTCTTCCAGGCTTTCAAAACCATACTTTTGCAATGAGTCAAGTGGCACATTAACCTTCTTAAAAGTTGCCTGGTCTTCCTGTGGAATAGTATAGGGGCGATGGTTATCCGCTGTTTGTATGACCGCAAAGAAAGGTTTGCTTTGCTCAGCCAGCACCTTATTCGATTCGAGGAAAAGATTCTTATCACTGATGCCCCATACATCTACTGTAGGTGATTTAAAATCTTCCCCTTCATATAGTTTCAGGTCAATAATATTATTCGTGAGCAGCCCACGTATATTGGCCCAGCTGGCGCTTCCCCCCAGGAAGTACAATTTTTCATAGCCTGCAAAATCATTGATGATGCTATGCTGATCTACTGCCCCGGGGTTGCGGCTGGCCGTTTTAGGCACTTCCACATCTGGTGTACCGGTTATGGTAGCCCACACACCACGCGCCGTACCATAGGTAGGCGTAAAACAACGATCAAAGAACAGCCCATTGCGGCTCATGCTATCGAAGAAGGGCGTTGTGTTCAATGGATTGCCCCACATAGAACTTTTATAAGCACTGAAGGATTCGCAGATCACCAGTACAATATTGGGCTTTGAAGTGATCCCGCCCGCACGTGGCGCCACCATCCTTTCATAGTTTAATACAGAATCAGTAGCCGGCAGGTTATAATACTGCGCGATGACCGGATACAAGGCCTTTACTTTTTTCTCATCATACTTGTTGCGGAACTTCAGCGTATTGAAAAAAGATTCAAAAGGATTCAGTGCCAGGTTGGCCTTGTAGTCATTGCCCAGGGCAAAAGCATCACTCCAGCGCAGCGGGTATTGATTGAACCGGCCAAAGATAAAAAAGCCCAGTACCAGGAAGGTTATTATAAAACTGATGACCCTCGTTCTTTGGGTAACGCGCTCCGGCCGGTTGTTCACACGCCGCCAGGCGCGGCGGATAAACCACATCACCATCCAGGTGCTCACCGCCAGGCCCAGTATAAGCCGGATCACCGGGTAAGACTGCCATACCATGTTCAGCGAAATGCCGGCATCTTCCAGGTAGTTCAGCACACTCGCATTCAGCCTTTGTACCAGGTAGGCATAGTGCGCAAAATCCACCACAAACAAAAACAGGAACAGGAAAACCACTATGTATAGGAAAATGGTCCAGAACCGCTTCCCCCGTTGACCTACAAAAGGATGGAGCCAGCGAAAGCTGCCGATCACCAGCATGATCAGCAGGACGATCGATATCGTCCGGAGATCAAACCGCAGGCCCAGGAAAAAGGTCTTGCTCAGCTCGCCCAACGAATTGCCCTGCTTATTAAAGAACAGGTAAAGTCCCCAACGCATCAGCGTAAACAGTATCAACAGGATAAATCCTGTCCATAACATCCAGCGTATCAGGGTCGGAAGCTTTATAATTCGTTTCATTACAATGAAATAAGGCGCTAAAATTAAGGGAATCCTTGCTTTTCTTTATTTTTGTTACTATGATATTTGATCCTGCCGCCGGCTTGTTAACATTCTGGCAACAAATACAACCCTTTGATACATGGCTACTTACCCATATTAACCAGGATTGGAGCAGCACCTTCCTGGATACTGTGCTCCCTTTTATGCGGGAAACCTTCTTCTGGATACCCCTTTATTTGTTCCTGGTGCTCTTTGTAACGATGAATTTTGGCCTCCGGGGTCTTTGGTGGTTATTGGGCATTGTATTGACGGCAGCGCTGAGCGATATCATCAGCAGCCAGATTATTAAGCAGCATGTAATGCGGGTTCGCCCCTGCCAGGATGCCTCCGTGGCCCAGCATATTCGCTTTTTCATCAATTATTGTCCTAAAAGCTCCAGTTTTACCTCTTCCCATGCCTGCAGCCATTTTGCCCAGGCAATGTTCTTTTTCCTTACCCTGCGCACTGTATTGGGGAGATGGACAGGCCTCTTCTTTGTCTGGGCCTTTGTAATTGCCTATACCCAGGTATATGTGGGGGTGCATTATCCCTTCGACGTGTTTTGTGGCGCCCTGATAGGCTGCGGTATCGGTTTTGCTACCGGTAAATTATTTAATAACAAGATCGGAATACTTAGATTAGCTTAGTTAAATTAATAGCCCTCATGGCAGAGATTTTTATAATACTTGGATTAATACTACTGAACGGATTATTTTCAATGGCTGAAATTGCACTGGTTTCTTCCCGAAAGGCCAGGCTGGAGGCGCAAGCCAATAAGGGCGATAAACGGGCACAGGAGGCTTTAAAGCTCGCCAATCACCCCGATCATTTCCTTTCTACGGTGCAGATCGGGATCACCCTCATCGGCATCCTGACGGGTGTGTACTCCGGCGAACAGTTAAAGACCGACCTGGTTGATTATATCAACCGGTTTGAATCCCTCAGGGCTTACAGCAATGGCATCGCCACCACCATACTGGTTATCCTGATCACTTATTTTTCATTGGTATTGGGCGAACTCGTCCCCAAACGCATTGGATTATCAAGACCCGAAACCATTGCCAAACTGGTAGCAGGGCCTATGCGCATTGTAAGCCTGATCACCTATCCCTTCATCTGGCTCCTGACCAAATCTACCAGCGTTATTGTAAGCCTCTTGCGCATCAAGGCCAAAGATACCCAGGTTACAGAAGAAGAGATCAAGGCCATCATCAGTGAAGGAACCGAACAAGGTACCATTGAAGAAGCAGAGCAGGAGATCATTGAACGCATTTTCCACCTCGGCGATCGCAACATCACCTCCCTGATGACACACCGCAGTGATATCATCTGGTTTGATGTGACCGACAACGAAGAATCCATCAAGGATAAGATCGTTACTGAGCCTCATTCAGTATATCCCATTTGCGAAGACGACCTCGATAATATCAAGGGCATGATATCCTTAAAGGATATGTATGTGACCAATGACCTTACCTTGTTCAAACAGATCATGAAACCGGCCCTCTTTGTGCCGGAAAATGTGACCGCCTATAATGTATTGGAAAAATTCAAAGCTACCAGGAACCATGCCTGCTTCATTGTAGATGAATATGGCAGCGTGCAGGGCATGATCACCCTCAACGATATCCTGGAGGCAATCGTAGGCGGTATGCCCGAACCCAATGAACTGGATTATGAGATCGTGGAAAGACAGGATGGCTCTTACCTGGTAGATGGACAAATACCTTTCTATGACTTCCTCGACCGGTTTGCAAAAACAGAATATATGCATGAAGGTGAGCAGGAGTTTGATACCCTCGCCGGCTTTATCTTACACAAACTGGAACGTATTCCACATACCGGTGATACCCTTTCCTGGGAGGGCTTCCGCTTTGAGATCATAGACATGGACGCACAACGGATCGATAAAGTACTTGTCAATATCTCCGATGCCATCAAAGAAGAAATGGAAGAAGATTAAGTAAAAAAAATATTGATGAATGTCAAATGCTTACAGCCCTGAAACTCAGGGCTGTCGCATGTTTGAACGATATATGTCAAATCGCAGCCTGCGGACTTTCCTACCTTGCCAGTAAAAATACGGTTTTAACATTTCGATCACTTCTACGCTTGATCCGTTGCTAAAATGGCACCATCTTTGACTTCATCCGATCCGTACAGCAACCTTAAAAGTTCAACTTATGAAAAACGCGATCAAAGTCCTGTTAGTCCTCATCGTGCCCGTAATGGTAGCTACATCCTGTAAGAAAGACGTGAGTGAGAATGATCCCGGGAAGCCCACTGGTGGTAGTGGCACAAAGCCTCCTGTAGAGAACGCTTATAACAATGTAGTGGAAACGAAACCACCCGTTCAGAAGGGGATCACCATAAATGTGAATGGCAATATCGGAGGCTATCAGCAAGCCCTGCCTGCACTCTATGATAGTACCACCAAGCGATACCCTTTATTGGTATTCATTCATGGTATTGGAGAGCTGGGTGATGGCTCTACTCAATTGTACAACGCAGCCAATGTAGGGGTAGCCAGGCTTATCAAAGACAAGAAGTTTCCGCCCAACTTTGTTGTCAACAGCAAGAACTTTTCTTTCATCGTCATATCACCACAGATCAAAAAGTGGGATTATACTACCGTGGCAAAAGATGTGAACGATATGATCACTTTCGCCATCAACAAATACAGGATCGATACTACCCGTATCTATGTGAGTGGTTTGAGTATGGGCGGCGGATATACCTGGGATTATGCAGGCACCTATGCCAGCCGGATAGCAGCCATAGCGCCTATATGTGGAGCATCAGGTCCTAATGATAGCAAGGTCAAAACCATCGCCAATGCCAAGCTGCCCGTTTGGGCCTTTCACAACGATGATGATGGTACTGTGGCTTCCAGCAATTCAAAAAACTGGGTAAGTAAGATCAATGCCCTGAATCCTCCCACCAAGGCCAGGCTTACTTTATGGCCTACCGGTGGACACGATGCCTGGACAAAAGCAACCAGTCCTGCTTATAAGGAAAATAACATGAATATGTACGAGTGGATGTTGCAGTATACCAGGATCAAATAAGCTGAATCCCTGACCATTTAATCAATAAATGTTCTAATCAATTGACCTCGGAAAACGCAATGGCGCAGTGTAAAGATATATTGTTAGGGCTCTGATAATGTATTCAAACACTGCGCCTTATTTTTTATGTCAGCCTGAGTCCCGCGGAGCGGGATAAACTCTGTCGAAGGGCTGTCGAAGCCTCCTCGTTGCCTCAATGCCTTGCTGCCTCGTTGCCTTTCCTAAAACTCAAACTTTGCTTCTTTATCCGGATAATTGAGCCGGGTGCTCTTCCGGGTACCGCCTACGGTAACATGCATCAGGTTCAGTTGCTTATCGTAGATCTCGTAAAGAATGCTATTATTGATTTCTACTTTCTTCGGCACGGCGGGTACAGCTGCCTGGAAATAACTCCAGACCGCATCATTTTCCCGCTCAAACCCTACAAATTCCAGCGCCACATCCTTTCCGTCCAGTTTTACCAGCAGCCGTTTACGCACATATTCCGACACCAGCCTGTCTGCTTCCGCTTTGTCTTTGGGGTTAAACAGGTCTACCTTCTTATTGTAAACCGTAGCCAGGGTTTTCTCAAAATCGTCCGTAAATATCTTACAGCTTATTTCCAGGGTTTTATCTGCCGCATTGTGGTTGAATTCCGTAACGCTGACATAAAGGGGATGCAGGTCGGCAGGGGAGGAGGGCTGGCTGGCCGGTCCGGTAAACAGGCTTCCACAGAGAATTAACCATTTATAGAGGTGTAGCACCATTAACATCATAAATTTTTCTGTTACAAATCTCTTAATTATTTTGGTACCCGCTTGGGCCTATGCAAGATTTTACATTTTATTTTCAACTTGGCATTGAACACATCCTTACCCTGGATGCGATGGACCACATCCTGTTTGTGACAGCCCTCTGTCTGAGGTACCTGTGGCAGGATTGGAGAAAGGTGGTGATCCTGGTTACGGCTTTTACTATCGGGCACTCTATTACACTGGCATTGAGCGCATTGAACTATGTGCATTTTTCAACAGCCTGGATTGAGTTCCTCATACCCCTTACCATTGCAGCTACCTGTGTCAACAATATCATGCAATCGGGCACCACAAAGCCAAAGCGCCTGCCATTGATCTATTTCTTTGCTTTGTTCTTTGGATTGATACATGGGCTGGCATTTGCCGGGCAGTTCCTGAGCCTGGAGGGAAAGGAAGGGCTGGTTTCACACCTGCTGGCCTTTAACCTGGGTATTGAAGCCGCGCAGCTGTTCGTGGTAGTGGTCATTTTGTTCCTGTCCTGGGTAATTGTACAGCTGTTAAAGATTTCCAGGATAAGCTGGCTGCGTGCAGCATCCGCCATCATCCTGGTATTTTCACTGATTTGGGCATATCAAAGATTTCCGCATAATAAAAACACACATGATGAGAAAATCACTGCTCGTGGGAGCAGCCTTCGCAGGTTTGTTTAGTGTGGCCAATGGTCAGAATATACAAAACAACCCCGGCTCCAACCACGGTAATAAATTTGAACAACTGGGTACCATTCTGCCAACGCCCAATGAGTACCGCACTGCCAGCGGAGCCCCCGGCCCCAAGTACTGGCAGCAAAAAGCTGACTATGACATTAAATGTGAGCTGGATGAGGCCAACCTCAAACTCACCGGCAGCGAGTTGATCACCTACTTTAATAACTCGCCCAACACATTGAACTATCTCTGGTTGCAGATGGACGAAAACGAGCACAGCTCCGTCAACAATGCCAACTACCAGAACAGCAGGACCATGGGCACCCAGTTGAATACAGCGGCCATCGACCAACTGGAAGAAAGCAGGGGCGACAATGGCTATGGCTTCAACATCACCAAAATGGTAGACGCCCTGGGCAAACCCATGAAGTACACCATCAACAAGACCATGATGCGTGTAGAACTGGCTGCCCCCCTCAAGCCAGGACAGAAATTTGCTTTCACCATCAATTGGAATTACAAGATCTCCGACCGCATGAAAATGGGCGGCCGGGGTGGTTATGAATATTTCCCCGAGGATGGCAATCACCTCTTTACCATGGCACAGTGGTATCCCCGCCTTTGCGTATACAGCGATGTGGTAGGTTGGCAAAACCACCAGTTTACAGGTAGGGGAGAGTTTGCCCTCACTTTTGGCAACTTTAAAGTGCAAATGACAGTACCGGCCGATCACGTAGTAGGTGGTACCGGCGAATGCCAGAACTATGCACAGGTGTTATCACCTGCTCAGCTGGGCCGCTGGACAAAAGCACAAACTTCCAAAGAGCCGGTAGAAGTAGTGACCATCGAAGAAGCGAAGAAAGCAGAAGGTCAGAAAAGCACCAGCAAGAAGACCTGGATCTTCAAAGCCGATAATGTACGTGACTTTGCCTGGACAGCTTCCCGCAAATTTGTATGGGATGCCATGCCTACCTATGTAGAAGGCAAGAAAGTAATGTGCATGAGCTTTTACGGAAAAGAAGCTTACGGCTTGTACCGCAAGTTTTCTACCAAGGCGGTGGCACATACCATCCGCAGCTATTCCAAATTCACCATTCCTTATCCTTACCCTGTAGCACAGAGTATTGAAGCCGCCAATGGTATGGAATACCCGATGATCTGCTTCAACTATGGCCGTACTGAAAAAGACGGTTCTTATACAGAAGCTACCAAATACGGTATGCTGGGTGTTATCATCCATGAAGTAGGCCACAACTTCTTCCCCATGATCATCAACAGCGATGAGCGCCAGTGGAGCTGGATGGACGAAGGGTTGAACTCTTTCGTGGAGTACCTCACAGAAGAACTCTACGACAATAAGTTCCCCATCCGTGGTAAAGGACCAGCCTGGGCCATCGTAGATTATATGCGTTTGCCCAAGAATCAGCTCGAGCCCATCATGTCCAATTCTGAGAACATCGTTGGTTTTGGTCCCAATGCCTATACCAAGCCCGCTACCGGACTGAACATGCTGCGCGAGACCATCATGGGCCGCGACCTGTTTGATTATGCCTTCAAAGAATATGCACGCCGCTGGGCTTTCAAACATCCCGAGCCTGCCGATCTGTTCCGCACCCTCGAAGATGCTTCCGGTGAAGACCTCGATTGGTTCTGGAGAGGATGGTTCTTTGGTACCGATGCCTGCGATATCGCCCTGGATACCGTTAAGTATTTCAAAGCAGATATTACCTACAATCCTCCCCCCGCAAAAGAAGGAGCTACCATGACCAGAAAGCTGGAAAAGCCCATGACCTCTACTTTTGATACCGATGTTTCCAAGCAGCGCAACCGCGATGACAAGAACATTCAGTTCCTGACCGATCAGGATACCACCCTGCGTGATTTCTACTGGCGTTATGCCCGTGGTTTGGAACCATACGATACCACTACCTATACAGTGCCTGTAAACTCTGGCAGCGGAATAGAAGGAGCCGATGAGGCTGCCAAGCAAAAAGCTGCCGGCAAACATTTCTATGAGCTTACTTTCAGCAACAAAGGTGGCCTGGTAATGCCCATCATTGTAGAATGGACCTTTAAAGATGGCACCAAAGAGGTAGACCGCATACCTGCACAAGTTTGGCGCCTCAACGAAACAAAAGTGATCAAGACTTTCATGAAGGACAAAGAAGTGGAATCAATAAAACTCGATCCCAATCGTGAAACCGCTGATATCAATGAAAGCAACAATAGCTGGGGTACCATCGCAGCGCCTTCCAAGTTTACCGTGTTTAAACAAAAACAAGGTGTTCGTGGACAATCTTCAGGTATCAATCCCATGCAGAAAGCCGAAGAAAAGAAAAAAGCATTCTAAGCTTATTAATAAAGTTTCCTGTATAACGCCACGCTCACAGCGTGGCGTTTTTTGTTACATGTCAGTCTGTCGAAGGCGTCGAAAGGGTGGGTCGCCCTTGAAGGGCGGCTCACCCGGTCTAAAGGAGCCTCGCCGAAGCCGTCTTGCCCAGGCATAAAAAAAATCGCCAGCGCACAGGGCATTGGCGATTGGTCAGTTATATTGTATAATGCTAATGACAGGCTTTGAGTAACATACCGAAGAGGGCAAATACAAAGGGAATCACCCAAACGATCAAATTGCTTCTGCTCATGGTGTTGGTTTTATAATGGTTTAAAGTAATGTAAAGGTACGACACCCTGGCTTGCCTTGCTAACCGTTTATCCCGGTTTCCGGCAAATCATTATGGTTCTTTTTTGTCATGTGTTTTGGGCGGGTTCTCAGCTTTCTTCTTGCGCCCGCTATCTTTTAAAGCCTGATCAATAATCCATTCCAGCTGACCATTCACACTACGAAACTCATCCCCGGCCCACTTTTCCAGCGATTTGAAGGTTTCTTCATCTATCCGTAGTACAAAGTTTTTCTTACTACTCACTGCCAATAGATTTTATTAATTGGGTTTTATTTCGATTCTACCATCACTGGTTTGATCTGTTCAAGCGTGTATTGAAAAGCGGATAATTTTTGTGTACCAATATAAACCCTTTTCCCGTCAACAAGTTCAAACAGTATCCCACGATTACCATCTATCGTATGTACCTTTCCAAAATCCCTGTTGGAATGATAGCCGTATTTTAAGTAAGGATATTTCTTTACTGTGATCTTGTCTATCTGTTCCCAGCTCAATCGGGTATACCGTTTCCGGTAGGGGCGCCAGCGATAGAAAATACCATCCTCCGTTACTACCGTTTCCAGCTTCGTAATATAGAAGGCAGTCATATTAATACACGAAATACCTGCTATCAGTGCAATGGTAAGGAATGCTTCCTGCCAGGAAATGTTCTTGTCCTGCGGTAACAGTACCGATACCAATGCCAGCGGTATCACCGATCCGCTGATCATGATGGCCCACAACCAGACCTGTCTGAATTGCTGGGCTTCCCTGAACAATATCTTGCCTGTTGGCTTCCACACTTTCATCCCTGCTGATTATTGGTACAGCGTGCCTGTGTTCAGAATCGGTTGCGCACCTCTTTCACCACACAATACCACCATCAGGTTGCTCACCATCGCGGCTTTTTTCTCTTCATCCAGCGTTACTATGCCTTTGCGCGAAAGCTGCTCCAATGCCATTTCCACCATACCTACCGCTCCTTCCACGATCTTGGTACGGGCAGCTACAATGGCCGTTGCCTGTTGGCGTTGCAGCATGGCGCCTGCTATTTCTGCCGCATAGGCAAGGTGACTGATGCGTGCTTCCTTTACCAATATGCCGGCTGGCGCCAGGCGCTCATTCAATTCATTCTCCAGCATTTCATTCACCTTCTCACCACCATCACGCAGCGTGATCGCGGCCGTTTCATCTTCCATATGATCATAAGCATATGTGGTGGCCAGGTGACGTACCGCTGCCTCGCTTTGCACCTTTACATAATGATCATAATTCTCTACTTCAAAAGCTGCTTTATACGTATCACTCACCTGCCATACGATCACCGCCGCAATTTCAATGGGATTGCCCATCTTATCGTTGACCTTCAGTTTGGCGCTCTCCAGGTTTTCAGAGCGTAAGGATATCTTTTGTTTTTTGTACAGCGGATTCACAAACAGCAATCCGTTTTCTTTCACCGTGCCTACATACTTTCCGAAGAATGTCAATACCCGGGAGTGATTAGGGCTGATAACAATAATGCCCATCGACAGGTATAGGCTGGCCAGGAAAGCCAGTACGCCATATAGCGCAAAGCTGGTATGCTCCCTGCTCGAAGCAAAGAGGAATATGGTGCCAATAAATAGTATGAGGGAAAGTAGCAATGCCAGGAAGCCTGACATGGGTTTAATGATCTTTTGCATACAACGTAGTGTTTTGGGTTGATATCAATATGATATCAAATCTACATCATTTCCCCTTTTCTCCAACCCCAATGGGTACAAACGGGAAACTTTCCACTACAAGCGGAAACCACCAGGTCACCCGGTGGGAAGATAGTATGCTCACAAGGTCATTGAAAAACAGGGTAATAGACCTTAATTCCCTGTGCTGCCGTCGCGGAATCTTACTTTCTTTTTGCCGGCATTCTTTTTCTCGAAGTCCAGCACTTCCTTGGGCTTGGTCACTTCTTTTTTAGCCGTGGGTGTTGCAGTCGTGGCCTTTTTATCCAGCTCACCGAGCGTGTAGCTTTCCGTGCGGGCAAGTTCGCCCGTTTCCGGATCATAGTATTTCCAGGTGCCGTGGCGCAGGGAGGCGCCCTCATTTTTAACGATCACCGTACGGTAAGTATCCAGCTTATCAGGATCTTCAATAAGTAACGTGTCGAACTGTTTATCCGGATTGAGGGCCTTCCACTTTTGCTCCAGCCGCAGCTCTCCATGTTTGCTGTAATAACGGCATACACTGTCCTTCAATCCCCATTTGTAAAATTCCACTCCTACCAGGTCGCCCTGCAGGCTAAACAGGCGCCATTCCCCATCCTTGCGGTTGTGCACATACCAGCCTTCCTCTTCAAAGCCAGGCTCACCCCTTACCGTTTCAAAACGGTTCACCCAGGGCCCCTGCTTACGCCCGATCACATCAATGCGGTTCAGCGTGTCACCATTTGCATTCAGCTTATAATCCTTCCACTGCGAAAAAGCATTCACAGAAAAAAACAACAGTATAAAGGTTATCCAACGCATACCTTGAAAATTTATCAATACGAAGCAGGAAAAAGACCGACAATAATAACGCCAAAGTTCCCCCTTTCATTGCAAATAAAAGCATAAAGAACAGTCCGGAAGTCAGGTAGTCCGAAAGTCCGAAAGCAATACAAATCGCAGGACTTTCCATCCTCCGGACTTTCCCGTCTTCGCGACTTATCGTCTTGCTGACTTTCTGACTTCCCGACTCTCTTAATCCATTGAATCACTGGACAATGTGCCTCTTTCAGTCATTCAATAATTGACCTTACTTATTGAAGATTGTCTATCTATTTCGGGCAATTATTAAGATATTATTAGTCAAATCCTCATTTCCATGAGGAATCATCAATCCAATTTTGGGGATACTTTCAATGAGAATATTTCGGAAATTTGCGCCCCATGAGCCACACATCACGTATTTATTTCGACAATGCGGCCACCACCTCCCTCGATCCGCAGGTATTGGAAGCCATGATGCCCTACCTAACCGAAAAGTTTGGCAATCCCTCTTCCATCTATTCTTATGGTCGCGAGACCAGGCTGGCGATTGAAACAGCCCGTAAATCCGTGGCTAAAATATTGAATGCTCATCCGGCAGAGATCTTCTTTACATCCGGCGGAACAGAAAGCTCCAATACAGCCATCAATGCCGCCGTACATGATCTAGGCTGCCGTCACATCATTACTTCCCCCATCGAGCACCACGCCACCCTGCATACTGTAGAAAACCTCTATCACCGTGGGGAAGTGGCCCTCAGCTATGTAAAGCTCCTGCCCAATGGTCACGTTGACCTGGAAGACCTGGAGCAACTACTGGCGGGTTGTGACGACAAATGCCTCGTCACCCTCATGCATGCCAACAACGAAATTGGTAATATACTCGATATACATGCCGTAGGCGAAATCTGCAAAAAGTACGGCGCCGTATTTCATTCCGACACCGTTCAGACCGTAGGCCATTTTCCCTTCGACCTGCGCAATACACCGGTACATTTCATCACCGCCGCCGGACACAAATTCCATGGACCCAAAGGCGTGGGCATCTTATATGTGAATGAGAATGTAAAGATCAAACCCCATATCCATGGCGGCTCACAGGAGCGCAACATGCGCGCCGGCACCGAAAACCTGTATGGTATTGTAGGTTTTGCCAAAGCTTTGGAGTTGGCTACTGAACAATATGAAGCCGACAGCGCCTATATCAAAGGCCTTAAGCTGTACATGATGGAACAGGTGAAAAAGCAGATCAAGGGCGCCGCCTTCAATGGCGATACCCTGGGCAAAAGCCTGTATACCGTATTGAGCATATCCTTTCCCAAGACCGAGAAATCCGAAATGATCCTGTTCAACCTCGATATCAACAATATCTGCGCCAGCGGCGGCAGCGCCTGTACCAGCGGCGCCGACCAGGGTTCACATGTCATCCGGGCTGTCAACAACAACCCTAACCAGATCACCGTTCGCTTCTCTTTCAGTAAGCACAACACCAAAGAGGAAATTGACCTCGTGATCGGTAAGCTGAAAGAGATCATTTAACAATTTAGACTTTAATACTGCTCATATTAAGTACAAGAGGGGCCCATTTTATCAATGGCGCCCCTTTTGCTTTGCATGATCAGCTTTCTCCAAAATCACTTAACTTCCTCCCCAAATTAGTATACATGACGCCTGTGTTCTGCCGGATGCTTGTTGTAACCTGCCTCATGGCTTCCTTTCTCTCTTCCTGCAAACTGATGCCCAAAGAAGAAGAAAAAAAGCCCGCAGCCCCAAAGGATACCACTGTTATTGCAGGTCCGGATTGGGTCAAACAATCTAATGTATATGAGGTCAATGTAAGGCAGTATACACCTGAAGGCACTTTCAAGGCTTTTGCCACCTCCCTGCCAAGGCTCAAAAAAATGGGGGTCGACATACTCTGGTTCATGCCCGTTACACCCATCAGCAAAACAGATCGCAAGGGTACCCTCGGCAGCTATTATGCCGTAGCTGATTACAAAGCTATCAACCCTGAGTTTGGCACCATGGCCGATTTCAAACAACTGGTGCAACAGGCCCACGACAGTGGCTTTAAGGTGGTGGTAGATTGGGTGGCCAACCATACCGGCGCCGACCATCCCTGGCTTACCCAACATCCTGATTTCTACAACCGCGATAGTACTGGGAAAGCCAAATATGTGTTCGACTGGACTGATACCCGCGACCTCAACTTCGACAACAAAGAGATGCGCGATAGCATGATCGCTGCCATGAAGTATTGGCTGCAGGAAACCAATATCGATGGTTTCCGTTGCGATGTGGCCGGTGAAGTGCCCACCGATTTCTGGAAAGCCTGCATTCAGCAGCTGCGCAAGGTGAAGAAGGTGTTTATGCTGGCAGAGGGTGATAAAGGCGAATTGCACACCGCCGGTTTCGATGCCAGCTATCCCTGGGACATGTTCCAGACCATGAAGAAAGTAGCAGCCGGTGAGCGCAATGCCTTATCCCTTGATTCGGTGCTCATGCGCCAGGACAGTACCTTCCCGGCAGGCGCCATCCGTCTATACTTCACCAGCAACCACGATGAGAACAGCTGGAACAAAAGTGACTTCGGCACCTTTCCCGGAGCAAAACATGCGCCCTTTGCCGTACTCACCCAAACCATGCGCGCCAGCCTGCCCCTCATCTATGGTGGACAGGAAGAGCCCGTTATACGTGCCATCTCTTTCTTTGAAAAAGACAATATCGGTTTTAAGAATTATGCCCGTGCGCCTTTTTATACCACCTTACTCAACCTGCGCAAGCGCAATACAGCCCTCGCCACCGATGCGGCCTTCCGCAAAGTATCTGTAGGCGATGACAAAGCCCTCTATGCCTATGTACGTGAAAAAGGAAAGGACAAAGTACTTGTGATCCTCAACCTCAGCAATAAAGAACAAACTATTACCATTAAAGACAGTACCCTCACAGGTACACCCATGAACCTGTTCTTGGGAGCCAAAGAGCCCTTTACGTTAAATCATTCTTTCAATATTGAACCCTGGGGATACATTGTTTGTGAGTACTAAACCTGCACAACATATCATTGGAGTAGATATCGGAACTACCAATACCAAGGCCATCGCCTTTACGGTGGAAGGTACCGTAATAGCGCAGGCCAGTATTACCTATATGCCGCTTGTAACCGCTGCTGAAGAACATGAACTCGATGTAGAGATATTGTTCAATGCCGTGGTACAAACCATCCAACAGGTAACCGCTCAAACCGGCAGTTCCTTCCTGTTGGGTATCGCTTTCAGCAGCGCCATGCACAGCCTGCTGGCAGTAGACCAGGCAGGAAAACCTTTGACCAACCTGATCACCTGGGCCGACCTGCGCAGTAGCGATCAGGCTGCCCGGTTAAAAGAGAGTGATGCCGGCAAACTCATCTACCAACGCACCGGCACACCCATACATCCTATGTCGCCCCTGTGCAAGCTGCTTTGGATGAAAGAGCAGCGGCCGGATATATTTGCGGCAGCCCATAAATTCATAGGCATTAAAGAACTGGTCTTTTTCCGCTTCTTTGGTCAATACCTCATCGATCATTCCATCGCCTCTGCCACCGGTTTATTTGATATCTATGATGTCGATTGGAACAAAGAAGCATTGTTGGTAACAGGTCTTAGTGCTGACCGGTTGTCAACCCCTGTTAGCCCTACCCATATTGTTACCGGCATCAGCGCAGCTTATGCAACCATGTTGGGCATCGGCCAGGATACTCCTTTTATACCGGGCGCCAGCGATGGCTGCCTGGCCAACGTAGGCAGTGGGGCCATGCAGCCGGGCGATGTATCGCTCACCATTGGTACCAGCGGCGCCGTGCGCATGATGGCCCATCAGCCACAGCATGATGTAAAAGAAAGGATCTTCAATTATATACTTACAGAGCAGTGGTATGTTTCCGGCGGTCCTATCAACAATGGAGCCGTATTGCTGAAATGGTATGCGGAGCATTTCCTGCACCGGACTTTCCACCATACAGAAGATTTTGAATGGTTTCTGCAGCAGGCTTCCGAGGTCCCTGCCGGAGCCGAAGGGCTTGTCTTTCTGCCCTATGTACAAGGGGAGCGCGCCCCGGTATGGGATGCCGCCGCCAAAGGCGTATTCTTTGGCATTCACGCCCGCCATACACAGGCACATTTTATGCGCGCCATTGTAGAAGGGATTAACTTTGCTTTGTACCAGGTAACCCAATCCCTGGAAGAGACCATTGGCCCTGTTACCAATATCTATGCCAGCGGAGGCTTTACAAAGTCCCCGCATTGGCTGCAATGGATGGCCGATCTCTTTGGTAAGAAGATCATTGTTTCGTCTGCAGCCGATGCATCCGCTACCGGTGCTGCTATCCTGGGGTTAAAGGCAATAGGAAAGATCGACGACCTGCACTTTCGGGCAAAGACCACTCAACCTGGTGAACATTTCCTGCCCCATGAACAACAGCGCGAAGCTTATTTGCACAACTACCGCATCTATGCCATGTTGTACGATAGATTGAAAGACGTATTTCATAGTTGATCCCTGACCTTTCCTATCTCGCGTTCGTGTTTCGTTCCCTGGTGTTCACGTCAGACGTTTCACCTTTCACGTCCGACACCTCACGTCCCCATCACCTCATTTGGTGGTTTCCTGGTAACCTTATTTGTTAGAACTTGCGCGTAGCTACTGTGTGCTGAATAACAACCTTTAAATCAAATCAACATGAGCCAGCTCGTAATGACGAAGAACCGTGTACAATCAATTGACATCCTGCGGGGTATTGTGATGATCATTATGGCGCTCGATCATGTGCGCGACTTCTTCCACGTCCAGGCCTTTCAAAGCGATCCCATAGATCCGGCTACTACAACCCCTATTTTATATCTTACCCGCTGGATCACCCACCTTTGTGCGCCTGCCTTTGTTTTCCTGGCAGGCACCTCCTCTTACCTGGTGGGCCTGCGCAGATCAAAGGCTGCCTTGAGTGCTTTCCTGATCAAAAGGGGCTTATGGCTCATCCTGGCCGAAGTGTTGATCGTAACCCTGGGCTGGACCTTTAACCCCCTGTACAACCTGTTGATCATCCAGGTCATCTGGGCCATTGGTATCAGCATGGTCATACTTGGACTCCTGGTACGCCTTCCGCTAACAGCTATATTTATTATTGGATTGGTGATCGTACTGGGCCACAATTTAATGGACTATCCCGAAGCAGCCCACGCGGCAAAGCACCAGCCACTGGGCTTCTGGTGGGACCTGGTGCATGGGGCCCGCTTTTCCTATTATCCTTATGCATCCAGTCGCGGTGTCTTAATTGTATATCCATTTTTACCCTGGACAGGTCTCATGCTGTTGGGCTATTGTGCAGGTAAATTCTTTGCACCTGATTATCCCGTTGCCCAAAGGAAGAAGGTATTGCTGTATACCGGTCTTGGTTTGATTGCAGGTTTCTTTGTACTCCGGTTCATCAATGCATATGGCGATCCTGTTCCCTGGACCACCCAGACTACTGCTGTCAGAACCGTTTTTTCCTTCTTCAATGTAAATAAATATCCGCCTTCGATCATGTACATGGCGATCACCATTGGCATAGCCATGATCGCATTGGTGGCATTGGAGCAGATTAAAAATCCCGTAACGGAGTTTGCGAAAGTATTCGGGCAGGTGCCCTTCTTTTACTATGTCTTGCATTTCTTCCTCATACACACATTAACCGTCATCACTTTCTACTTACAGGGATATGGTACAAAAGACATTGTATCACTCCAGGTGCCTTTCCTGTTCAGGCCAGTGGACTTTGGATTTCCCTTATGGGGAGTATACTTAGTATGGGTTGCGGTCATCTTCTTATTGTACCCTGTGTGTAAACGATATAACGCTTACAAGAGCACCCATCGTCAGTGGTGGCTTAGTTATGTGTAAAATAGAACCCCGGGGTCTTCCAGTTCACCCAACACTGATCTTCTTTTTATACACCATTTCACTGCCGGAAAACAGTTGTAGAAGATAAGTGCCGGGCGTGAGTTTATCTGATTCCAGCGGAAAACTCACCATTTGCCCGGGCTGCAACAGACCTGTTTTTTGTTCATACAACTTGCGGCCTGCAAGGCTTTGCAAAGTGATACTGGTATTGTCCAGCTGCTTGTTGGTTTGTACAAATAACCAGTTGATCTTGTCAATGATGGTTGGGTAGATCCTGATAGGCAAAGTAACGCTTTTAAAAAATTCACAATCGGTATAAAAAGCAATAGTCATTCGTGCTGATAAAGATCAGCAGGATACTTTTTTAAATGGTTTGGTAAGGAAAGGCTGGGGTACGTTACGGATGCTTAGAACAAGGTGTAAGTCTTATAGGACTATTCAAACGGGCACATATTATTCTTTATTGCGTTATTGTGCGTGCCCACCTTGTTTTTGATAATTGTTAATAGAGGAGTGATGGGCGGTTATTTGACCTTGTTTTTGATCTCCTGCAATTTCAGCAGTGCTTCTACAGGCGTCAGCCGGTTGATGTCGATCCCATCCAGCACTTTGCGGATATCATCAAAGGTTTCGCTGTGCGCATCAAAGATCGATAGCTGGAACTTGGGTGCTGAGATATTCTTGACTGCTTGCCCAATGTTGGAACTCTGAGGAGTATTGTCATCCACATGCTTTTCTTCCAGCTGGTGTAGTATTTCATTGGCCCGCTGAAGCAGGGCAGGGGGCATCCCGGCCATTTTGGCCACATGGATACCAAAGCTATGTGTGCTGCCGCCAGGCGCCAGCTTACGCAGGAAAACGATCTTATTGCCTACTTCTTTATTCGTAACATGGAAATTCCGCACGCGCGGCAGTTTATTCTCCAGTTCATTCAACTCATGGTAGTGCGTAGCAAACAAGGTCTTGGGGGCATAACCCGCATTGTGCAGGTATTCCGCAATACTCCAGGCAATCGAGATACCATCATAGGTAGAAGTACCCCGGCCTATTTCATCCAGCAGGATCAGGCTGCGTGCCGTGAAATTATTGATGATGCTGGCCGTTTCATTCATTTCCACCATGAAGGTCGATTCGCCGCCGCTCAGGTTGTCCGAAGCGCCCACCCGGGTAAATATCTTATCCGTTAAAGGAACTTTAGCTGCATCAGCCGGCACGAAACTGCCCATATGCGCCATCAATGTAATGAGCGCCGTTTGCCGCAGGATGGCGCTCTTACCACTCATATTGGGACCCGTAAGGATAATGATCTGCTGCGAAGCCTGGTCCAGGAAAATATCATTGGCGATATAGGGGTCGCCCGGCAGCAGGTTGCGCTCGATCACCGGGTGACGGCTTTCTTTGAATTCCAGTTCATGCCCTTCATGCAGCAGGGGTTTTTTATAGTTGTACCGCAGTGCATTGTCCGCAAAGCATACCAGGCAGTCCATCACCGCCAGTATATGCCCGTTTGTTTGCATGGGTGCTATATATTCTTGCAGTTGCAGCAGCAGCTTATCATACAATTCAGCCTCAATGGCCATGATCTTCTCTTCTGCGCCTGTGATCTTCTCCTCGTATTCTTTCAGTTCCGGTGTAATATACCTTTCCGCATTGGCCAGCGTTTGCTTCCGAATCCAGGAAGTCGGTACTTTATTCTTATGAGAATTGGTAACCTCCAGGTAATAGCCAAATACATTGTTGAAGCCGATCTTCAGGGAGGAGATACCTGTGGCCTCAGCTTCTTTCTGTTGCAATTCTACCAGGTATTCCTTTCCGCCAGTCGCTATTTTGCGGAGTGTATCCAGTTCCCCATGTACCCCTTCCTTAATAGCGCCACCTTTGGCCACTGCTACCGGCGGGTTTTCCATGATCGTTTGAAGAATGGCATCATGGATCTCCCGGCAGGGGTTTAGTAAACCCGTCAGCTGCTGCAGGTATTGATCGCTCACCCCTGCGCACAGTTCTTTTACCTCCAGCACATGTTGCAATCCCCGCGCTATCTGCATTACTTCCCTTGGGTTGATCTTCTTCACCGGTATCTTGCTCACCAGCCTTTCCACATCACCACATTGTTTGATGTGATGACTGACCTTGTTTCTCAACTCCACTTCTTTGATGAAGAACTCCACCAGGTCCAGCCGTTCATTGATACGGGCAGCATCTTTCAATGGCAGCAGTATCCATCTTT
This sequence comes from Paraflavitalea soli, assembly GCF_003555545.1. Classification (GTDB taxonomy): domain Bacteria; phylum Bacteroidota; class Bacteroidia; order Chitinophagales; family Chitinophagaceae; genus Paraflavitalea; species Paraflavitalea soli. The sequence continues at coordinate 8,136,702 of NZ_CP032157.1, forward strand.
TCAATAGGCGGGCTCCCATAGGGGAGACCGTATTGTCCAGCACCTTGTGCAGCGTATTGCCCGCCTCACCACTGCCTGTGCCCGTAAGCTCCAGGTTGCGGATCGTAAAACGGTCCATCCACAGGTAATCTTCCCGGTCAATGCGTTGTATCGAAGTAATATGTTGCAGGTTCGGATGTTCCGTATCCTTCAGGTAGTGCAGCACAGCACCGGCAGCTATAATTGCTGCGGGCATATCCTCCACGCCATAACCTTTCAGTGAGCGTGCGTCGAAATGTTTTACCAGGCTTTCTGTGGCGTAAGCTGCATCAAAGATCCAGCTCTCCATCGTGTAAGTATAGAACCGACTGCCGAAAGTCTCTTTGAAATGTTTCTGGTAACTACGCTGGAAAATAACCTCGGCAGGTTTCAGCGTTTGCAGGAGCTTGTCGATGTATTCCTGGTTGCCCTGGGCTACATAGAATTCACCCGTGGAGATATCAAGAAAAGCGATACCCGATTGGTCATCTGTAAAGTGGATACCCGCCAGGAAGTTATTGCTGTTGTGCTCCAGCAGCTTGTCGTTGGTAGCCACACCGGGTGTTACCATTTCCGTTACACCCCGTTTTACAATACCCTTGGCTTGTTTGGGATCTTCCAACTGATCGCAGATAGCTACCCGGTAGCCTGCCTTCACCAGCTTATGCAGGTAGGTATCCATGGCATGATGAGGAAAACCGGCCAGTTCCGAAGCGCCGGAGGCCGCCCCATTATTCCGTTTGGTCAGCGTGATACCCAGCACCTGGGCTGCAATAATTGCATCCCCGCCGAAGGTTTCATAGAAATCACCTACACGGAACAACAAAATAGCATCAGGATATCTTTGTTTGATGGCCTTATGCTGCTGCATTAAGGGAGTGTCTTCGCCTGCTTTTGCCATGGGGGGCAAATATAAAGGCTTTGCCACCCTTAATGAAAACCACCCCTGCCAATGTGGAGAACTCGTTAATTAATTGGGAGTTAAGCCGTCCTCTACCCGAATGCCAGGCGTAGAATGCTAGCCAAAATCACAAAAAATGGGTAATTGCTAACCTGTCAGCAACTACCCATTCAGCGTTTATTATTATCGAAGCAAACGTTTGCACGATTGCCGATTCACGACGCTACTTCAGCGCAAACACCACCTGCATTTCATACCGCAGCTTCATCTTCTTGAAGTCAACACCTGCTTCACCGCCGGCTGCACTATCCATCGCCATATTCGAAACCGCTTGCCTGTATTGATACACCGGCTCAAAAGGCATGGCATCGCCTGGTTCTGTGATCGTTACTGCCGCGCCTACCTGCTCATCAATCGCAGCTGCCAGGTAATTGGCTTTCTCTTTGGCCGCTTTAATGGCCTGGATCTTCAGTTGTTTACGGAACTCCTGTATCTTACTGTGCGAGGTTCTGGCAATCCTGAAGTTCTGTGTCGCTTCATCATCCAGTTTCTCTACCAGCTCATCCATCTTTTTACTGTTCGTAAACTTTACCTGGTAGGTAATAGAAGCCTGCAGGTCTTCTTTCTTTTTCCTCTTTTTGATCCAGGGATTGCCATTGTCGCCATCATAAGCAGCAATCGTTATTACTGAATCAGCCAGGCCAATGCTCCGGCAATTATTCAGGAAGTCGGTCTTGATCTTCTCCAGGTTGATCTTACCGCTACCTTTCTTGTCATACTCTTTCAGGTCCACCAATACATAGATCTCATCAGGCACAATCTCCATCTCAGCCGCACCATTTACAGTAATTGTTTTCGGGAACGGATTAACGGCTGTTGATTGCGAAAACCCGGTGAGGGATGTCAATGCAATTAAACAGACTGGGATAAACTTTTTCATACACTTATTTTTTATATAGATGTAGGATCAAAAGCAATTACATAACGTTGCAGCCGTTATCAATAAACATACGTTTTTATTAACATTTCCTTAATTTCGATCCATCTTTAAAATGCAAGGTCCATGAGCTCGTTTCGGGAAAGACTCAAACATATCCATATCGTGCGTAAGATCATTTACGCCATTGTAGGAGTGTTCTCCTATCCTGGTTTAGTGATCTTTAATAAGCTGAAGATCACCGGCACAGAACACATCAAAAACCTTCCCCGGAAAAATGTATTGTTTATAAGCAATCACCAAACCTACTTTGCCGATGTGATCACCTTCCTCCATATCTTTTGTGCAGTAAAATGGAGAAAGCAAAACAGGCTCGGTGTTCCTTATTATCTGCTCAATCCATTTACCAATGTATATTATGTAGCAGCAGAAGAAACCATGCAGGCTACCTGGATCAGCCGCCTGTTTACCATGGCCGGTGCTATTACTGTAAAAAGGACCTGGCGGCCCGAAGGTACAGAGACCCGTAAAGGATTGGACCCTTCTGATACCCGCAAGATCGCCCGTGCACTGGAGAACAATTGGATCATAACCTTCCCCCAGGGCACTACCAAGCCATTTGCACCTGGCCGTAAAGGCACTGCCCTCATCATTAAGATGACAAAACCCATTGTGGTACCTGTGGTGATCAATGGTTTCTGGCGCGCTTTCGATAAAAAGGGATTGCGTTTTAAGAAGAAAGGCACTTTACTCACCGTGCGTATTAAAGAACCCCTGCAAGTAGATTATGAAGCACCCTCCGAAGTGATCCTCGACCAACTTATGGAAGCTATCGAACAAAGTAAATCCTGGATGTTGAAAGGAGCACACCATAGGACCAAACTCAAAGCAGAATAGGAGTTTTCTAACCTCTTTTTCTTGCTCGTAGCTCACAGCTCGTAGCCATTGCTGTCCGGTAAAAAATCAGACTGGTAAATATTTCCCTGATATTTGGGGCTTACAGGGCAAAAATGAACGTTTTAGTATTTGCAGGCCCCCTATGTGTCAAACAACAGGGGGCCTTTGTTTTCTATGCTTAGGTGCTTTAGCCTTCGTAAAAGTGACTTCTCCGGTGATCGAAGAAAGGATTTAAGGTCCATGTAGGTCATCAGGTGTATCCGTACAAGGGCAACCATATTTGAGAATGACATAGCAGATCTGCAGCCCTGTCTGATCACCTTTAAAAGCAGGTCCGCTATCAAGACGCACCATATTTGTATCTTAATGGCATTAGCATTATCGCCCAGAAAATACTGTAAAGGATAATTTTGCTTGATCCGCTTGAAGAACGTTTCGATTTGCCAGCGCTGGCGGTAATAGTTGGCAATGGTCAATGGATCCAGCTCTGTATTGTTAGTGAGGAACTGATATTGTTTTTGGGTGCCGGGATCTATATAAGTGATCAATCGGGCGGGGACCTGCACAGCCTTTTTTAAGTAGGTGTATCCCAGCATGATCAAATGATCATCCTGAACACCCAACTGTTGCTGATCGACACTTACCAGCCGTTGCTCAAGCACCTGGTAAACTGAACGACTGTATAGACGGGTGACGAAGGTCACTTCATCGCCGATAAAGCGGTTGTAGGTCCGATAATCACAATATCCCTTATCAAAAACTATTACTGATCCTTTGGCAAGCTGTACCTCTTTAAGGAAGGTAACATCGCTTTGGGCAGCAGGACTATAACGGATCATTACAGGGGTGTCCCGCTCACTATGCAACAGTGTATGAACTTTGATACCTCCTTTACGTCTGCCATCCTTGCAGGACAGACCGGATGCCTTTAATATCTCCTGAAACAGCGCAATGCTGGTTGAATCAAAAATATAAAGGTTACCCTGCTTGTTTTGCTGCCGGCTGTCCGGTAAAATACGCTCATAGCGAGCCAGCAGATCGAAGTAGATCTTTTCAAATACCTTCTCACTACGTCGTTTATTGGCGTCAGAAAGCGTGCTTCTGCGGGGATGGGCCTTCAGACCCAGATGACAAATGCGTTGTTCCCAGGCTAACAGGCCGGTAGTCACCTCGCGTAATGAATCACAGCGATTTAAAATCGCGTACAGCATGGTCACCAGGTGCTCATAGGTCCCGAATGATTTACAATAACGATCGGCATTACAGGAGCGGCCAAGTGCCTTCACTCGTCCACGGGATATGTGAGAAAGAATCTGATTAAAGATCGGCTGTCCGGTAAAAAAATTACCTTTACTCATCGGTTATTTTTTGGTGTGGTAACTTAAAAATACCGACGGGAGGCTGAAAAGCCTCTTTTTTATGTCTAACTCGTACCTTTTACCGGACACTAATGGCTCGTAGCTCGCAGCTTGTATTTACAATTGAAAAAGCGCCTTCAGCTCCGTAGCATCCGAAGGCTTCATCTTACCGCCCAGGATCAGCCGCAGCTGCCTTCTGCGCAAAGCACTTTCAAAGAGGTCTTTCTCTTCTTCTGTTTCAGGAACCAGTTGGGGAACAGGGCGGGAGCGTCCATTGGGGTCCAGCGCCACAAATGTATAGTAGGCTTCATTGCTTTTGTAGCGGTATTGTTGAATGGCGTCTTCTCCCCATACTTTCATATGTACTTCCATCGAGGAGTTGAACGCGCGGGATACCTTGGCTTCTATATGCACCACATTGCCCAGCTTAATAGGATTCTCAAAGGAGATATTGTCCACTGATGCCGTCACTACAGGAGCCGCACAATGCTTCATCGCAGCCAGCGCCGCCGCTATATCCATCCAGTACATCAGGCGGCCACCCATCAGGTTGCCAAACGTGTTCGTGTCGTTGGGCAATACCAGTTCCGTCATCACTACGTACGATTCCTTGGCTGTCTTTGCTTTTTGGCTCATGCTGCAAATTTGCGCAAATATAAGTCCGAAAGTCAGTAAAGTCGGAAAAGTCCGTAAGACTGAGCACTACAAGCGTTTTCAGATAAGTGTATTGCTTCCGGACTTTCGGTCTTTCCGTCTTCCGGACTATACCGTAGCTTTTTCACAGCCTTCCAGGAACCCATTGTCTGCATCAGCGCCAATACCCGCTGCCTGCGGCACTTCAAGGAAGAAGCCATGATAGCGTATACCCCCTGTTACCGGGTCCGTTTTATGTCCCAGCATACAGGTATCCATATCGTAGAAAACAACATTGTCGTGTGCCAGCGCAAAATGCCCAAAGGCTGTAAGCGCTACCCGGCTTTCCAGCATACCACCCATCATACAAGGGATATTATTATCTGCACACACTTGATTGATCCGGATCGCTTCCGCAATACCGCCCGATTTGGCAAATTTGATGTTCACATAATCACAGGCATCCGCAGCGATCAATCGTGCCGCATCATGATGATCAAATACGCTTTCATCCGCCATGATCTTAATGGGCGACTGCTTCCTTAAAGCCGGTAAATGATGGTCATTCCAATGCCGCATCGGCTGTTCGCAGAATTGTATATTGTATTGTCCCAACGCAGTGAGTGCATATTGCGCATCTTCGTAGCTCCAGCCCTGGTTGGCATCTATGCGCAGCAAGGTGCTGTCGCCCGCTGCCTGCCGTATCTGCCTTATCCGTTCCACATCTTCTTTGGCATTTTTACCCAGCTTTACTTTGATGATCCGTACCCCCCGTTGAACAAAATCAGCCGCAGAAGCTGCCATGTTTTCCGGTGTATCAATACCGATCGTAAGATCCGTTTCCAGTTCTTTTGCTGCGCCGCCCAGGTATTGGTACAAGGGAATACCGGCCTGCTTGGCCGCCAGGTCATACAGGGCCATATCAAAAGCACTCTTGATCGTGCTGTTGAAGGCCGTAAATGCATCCAGTTCCTGCAACCTGTCTTCCATCGCACCCGCATCCTTACCCTTCCAGAGCGCCGCAAAGTCTTTGGCCATTTCAAAGCAGGTAGCCTGCGTTTCCCCCGCGATCATGGGAAACGCCGAACATTCGCCCACCCCATACATACCCGCATCCGTATGCACGCGGATAAAGGTATTTTGGGCAAAATGCATGGTGCCCGTGGCGATCGTAAACGGATGCATGGGGATGCTGAACTTCCAGATATCGGTATGTGTAATTGTCATAGCGGGCCAAAGTAAAGACATTTCCCTGATCCTGAATTCCCCGTGGCCCGATTCTTTCCGTGCAACCGGTTGAATATTACCAAACCTGCGTTTTACTACGGGTATCAACGACTTATGCATACTTGTTTTCTAAAAAAATGGCTGATTGGTGCAGCATTCTTACAGCCTGAAATTTAATTATCCTGAAATCTTCCCTTACTTTTGCGCCTAACATTCGTTAGCAAATATGGATAATCCTCACCCCGTTATTTCATTTGACAATACAGAATACGCCTTTGCTTATAAAACAGACCAGGAACTGAAGAAAGCCAATTTCCTCTTTTCCAGTATGGGATATGGTTCCCTGGTCAAACTGGGCACCCGGTTTACCCCCTGGGCCATCCGCGTGGGCCTGCCCATTAAAGGACTTATCCGCAATACCATTTTCAAACAGTTTGTAGGTGGTGAAACCCTCGAAGAGACAGCCCGCGTAGCCAACAGATTGGAGCAGTTTGGCGTGCAGGTCATCCTGGATTATGGGGTGGAAGGCAAGGAAGGCGAGGAGAACTTTGACCATGCCTGCGAAGAGTTTATCCGTGTCATCAACTATGCAGCAACCCAGCACAATATGCCTTTCATGAGCATTAAGGTAACCGGTTTTGCCCGTTTTGCCCTGCTTGAAAAGCTCGATGCAGCGGCCACCGGTAAAAGTGGATACGAAGGGACCGTGCATACTGAAGTGCTCAACGAAGAAGAAAAAGCCGAATGGCAAAGAGTGGTGGCCCGTATGCACAAGATCATCAGTGCCGCTGCCTCCAAAAATATAGGCGTGCTGGTAGATGCAGAAGAAACCTGGATACAGGACCCTGTAGATGCATTGACCATGCAGATGATGGAATTGTACAACCTCGAAAAAGTAACCGTTTTCAATACCATTCAATTGTATCGGCACGACAGGCTGGCTTTTCTCCACGATAGTTTCCGGCAAGCCGAAGCTAAAAGGTTTATCCTGGGCGCCAAGCTGGTGCGGGGCGCTTATATGGAGAAAGAAAGAAAGCGCGCCGAAGAAAAAGGATATCCTTCACCTATTCAACCCGGCAAGGAAGCCAGTGACCGCGATTACAACAGTGCTGTGGAGTTCTGTATTGAGCATCTTGATAAGATATCCCTCATAGTAGCTTCCCACAATGAATACAGCAGCCTGCGTGCTGCCGGATTGCTCGACAAAAAAGGATTGCCCCACAACCATCCCCATATACATTTTTCCCAGTTGTATGGCATGAGCGATAACATCACTTTCAACCTCGCGAAAGCAGGATTGTCTGTGAGCAAATACCTGCCTTTCGGTCCTATAGATGATGTAATTCCTTACCTCATGCGTCGTGCACAGGAAAACTCCTCCGTGTCCGGGCAAACCGGCCGTGAGCTTGGGCTGATCAAAAAAGAACTGAAAAGACGGAAGGTTTCATAAACCGGCTGTAATACCCATAAAAGAAAAAGCTGTAGCACCGTCGGGTACTACAGCTTTTTTAATGTTTTGAAGGAGATCAGAAGCCCCGGGCCTTGGTCGTGTCGACTTCCGGCTTTGCGGTAGTGGTAGTGTTGGAGCCTTCCAGTGTTTCCTTATATTTTTTAAGGGCCGTAATGATACTTTCTACAATCTCCGATTGTCCTTCTTCACTATTAAGGTATTTCTCTTCTTCTTCATTGGTGATAAAGCCCGTTTCTACCAGTATGCTGGGCATTCCCGTGGCCTGTAATACCCAGATCTGTTCCCAGTTCCGTTGCTTTACCCCGCCACTTGCCCGGCCTCCTTTGGCAAACTCTTCCTCCACCATGTTGGCCAGCATGAGGCTTTTGCCAAAATATTTCTTTTCATATAACTGCGCCCTGATCTTGGCTTCCGGTGAATTCATATCGGGAGGTGGGGTAGCAGGACTTGTACTGTCTTCAGCAAACTCGCCGCTTTCCTCCAGGTTGATATAGGTACTCTTTACGCCGCTGCGGTCGGCCGCCCAGATATAGGTTTCTGTACCATGCCGTTCATTCTTTACCCAGTAGTTTTCGTAGACCGGCACCCGCATTGTTTTCTTCCGTTTCTTGGCGCCCTTGCCTACCGTAACCGTCTTGGTAGTGTGTCCCACTACCCGTTTGGCATACCAGCCTCCTGCTTTTTGCGGCGTAGCATTGCAGTGGATACTCAAAAACAGGTCTCCTTTTACTTCATTGGCCAGTTCGGCCCGCATCCGGTTGGCTGTCCTGGCATCTACATGAACGCCAAAAACCGTATCTGAAGTGCGGGTATATACTACCCGGATCTCAGGAAAGGCTTCCTGCGCCCGTTGTCCAAGCTTTAAGGAAATAGCAAGCGCTACATCTGCTTCATACGAAAAAAGCCCTTTGGCGCCCCGGGCCGGGCCGCCATGTCCTGCATCTATCACAATAGTGCCCAATACCGCTTTCTGACGGCCTCCAGGGAATCCCGGCTTTTTGCCGGTAAAGGATAAGATTGCTGCCAGCGAGGCAAAAAACAGCAATAGAGTTACGGGTCTTCTCATCATCACCTGTATCAGTTTAATAGGTTGTACAATCCTGACACCATCTCACCACAGGCCATCCTGCAGCTGTGGTCAATATGCTTTAACGATAAAAAACAATCTACAATATGTAATGTTTCAATTTTTTTAGCAAGGCTAAGTAAAAATCATGAGCCACTATCAGCATTTTCATTCACGTATGCTTTCATTTCTATGCGCATGGACCCTTCTGGCTGCTTATTTCAGCTTTTCTCCAAAGAGCTTCAGCGTCCTTTCCCAGGCCAGTTTGGCCGCCGCCTCATTGTACCGCGTAGGGGCTGTATCATTGTTAAAAGCATGGTTGGCCCCTTCGTAGATGAAAATCTCGTAATGAACACCCGCTTTCTTTAAGGCTTCCTCGTAGGCGGGTATACCTGCATTCACACGTTCATCCAGTCCGCCATAATGCAGCTGCACCGCCGCCTTGATCTTAGGTACATCGGCAGCATCCGGCTGACGGCCATAGAAGGCAACTGCTGCTTTGAGGTCTGGTACATTGACAGCCAGCTGGTTGGCCAGGGCGCCCCCCCAGCAAAAACCTACACAGCCCGTCTTTCCATTGCAATCCTTCCTTTCTTTCAGGTAGTCAAAGGCCTTTATGAAATTGTTCAGGTTCTTTTTGGCATCCAGTTGGGCAAACAGGCCACGGGCCTGCTCCTCGTCCTTGGGTGTGCCGCCCAGCGGCGATAAGGCATCCACACCCAGCGCCAGGTACCCGGCCAGGGCCACCCGGCGGGTCACATCTTCAATATGCGGATTAAGACCCCGGTTTTCATGGATCACCACCACAGCTCCATATTTGCCTTCCTTTTTGGGTTTAGCAAAATAGCCCTTCATGGTGCTATCATCGCCGGGATAAGTAATGTATTCCGTAGTGATGCGGTCATCCTGCGGTGCAACCGTTACTGCATGATCATATTTCACTTCCAGTTGCGAGAGCGCTGTCATGGCTGCTGCCATGCTCCCCGTAAGCAGTGCCAGCTTTTTGATAAAATCTTCCCGTTTAAGCGGTTTATGCGTGTATTCATCAAAGAGGTTGATGATCTGCTGGTTCATACAATGCATTTAAGTGATAAAAGGATAATTTTTAAAGTTAACGAATCTCATCGTAGATCGGTTGCCGCCTTTTCAATTTTTTATGTCCTTCCTGTATCTAATTGGAAACGAAACTGTAAATTGCACCCCCCGGATCGTTAGCTCAGTTGGTTTAGAGCGCTGCTTTGACAGAGCAGAGGTCACTGGTTCGAGCCCAGTACGATCCACAAAAAGGACACGCATTTGCGTGTCCTTTTGCATTAAAAGCCAGTAGGGTGCTCGTTTTGGGCAGATTTTACCGCCTGTGCGAACGGCAAAAGGTTGTAAGCATTCACTTACAACCTTTCCCTTTTTCTTATTTTTCAAAGCGTACCGGACGATGATTTGTTAGATCGCTATTTACCAGCTGTAGTCAATCGACGGATGAGATCTGTTTCTTCTTTTTTATATGGTGTTCCATCTTTCCTGAATATATCGTGAAACCAAACTGGTGGCTCACTGCCATCGGCCATGGGAGTATCCCAGGCATAGATGGTATTTGTTTTTCCGGCAACCAGGCCCCAGTTGATGGCGCCAACATTGTTTTCTTTCAGCATTGGCAGGATATTGCTGAAATTGCTGTTACGGGTACGAGCCATATATTCCGTACAGATAAGTGGCTTGCCATGCGTTTGCAACAATTCGACCACTCTTTTATGCCAGGGGGCATCTTCATAATCGTGGTAAGTGATCACATCTGAATTTTCTATTTGTACCTGGTTGAGTTTTTCAAAATCCCAGGCCCAGAGACCGGCAGTGAGGGGTTGTTCAGGGTTTGCAGCCCGCGCCCATGTAAATACATTCACCAGCAATGGAAGTGAGCTGTCCAACTTACCTGAATTACCTGGTTCATTGTAAACATCCCAGAGCAGGATACGCTGGTCTTTTCCAAAATGCGTGATGATATCTTTTACATAGGATTCCAGTTCCGGAAAGAGCGTGCTGTCTTTGTAATACGGATCTCCCGGATCCTGCATCCATCCTGAATTGTGTATACCTGTTTTCGGAGCGGGTTGTGTGCCTGCCTTTGGATCTTTGTTCCAGCAATCATCGAAAATTACAAAGATGGTTTTGATTCCTTTTGAATCAGCAATAGCGAGATACCTGGCCATCCTGTCTTTGAATCCCTGCTTGTCCTGGTTCCAGGCCAGGTGATGCAGATAAACACGCATAGTATTGAATCCAATGGAGGCTGCCCATCCAAGTTCCTTCGAGATGGTAGCAGTATCAAAACTTTCTTTCTGCCACATCTCCAGCTGGTTGATGGCGGTGCTGGGAATAAAATTGGCGCCCACCATCCATGGTCGTTTTGCGTACCATTCATTGGCCTGCGCGGCAGTCCAGACTTTCCTGGCCGGCGATTCACTGGTAGTTGCTGTTGTCTTTTCTGCATTGTCCCGGCAGCCTGTGCTCAACAGGATGCCGGCTGTAATGGCGGCAATCGTGATGCTGCATAAGATCTTCATTTCAGTGCGATTTTTCGATGTTGTACTATTGGCGATGATGGATTATTGATCAATGACGATAATTTGTTTTTCCACCTGTTCACTTCCCTTGTTAACGCGTAGGAAATAATTTCCTTTCGGCAGTTTCCTGATATCCACTTTTGCCGATGTACTTTCCCCGGGGCTTGCACCTTTTGCAACAAGCACGCCATTGGTGTTGTACAACGCAAAAGTAAATTCCTTATTACCTGTTGCGTTACCGGCAGACTTGCCTGCGTTTCCTACCGGTTCCATCACAATATTAAGCTCATTTTTTGCAGGATTGGGATAAGTTTTTATGGTGTAAGTTGAAGCGCCTGCAACAGTTGCAGCAGTAGCGCTGATAGGCTCAAATTTCCACAATTGACAATCCAATCCTTTCCATCGCCAATGTGTTACGTCCGCACCAGGAACATTGCTGCAGGCGCCTATATCCAACACATAACTACTCACGCGGTTCATGATCCGGTAATAACCGCCTCCCACCGGTTCCAGTCTGTATTGCTGGCAGGGATTCCCATTATTGTCCCACAAACCGAGCGGTGCGCCTTCATTGATATTGCATCCTGTAAGGTCCAATGCATAGTGCGTTGGTTGCTGCGAAACGATCGTATAAAAGCCATCCAGGTAGGTCAGTTGCCAGCGCTGACCGAGGCAGCTGGTGGGCGTCCAGGTGCCGATATCTGCCGAGCGGCTGGTACTGCAATTAAAGATATCGAGTACCAGCGGTTGGCCCGTTGATGTGGTCATTTTGGATACGATCCTGTACGTTCCATTAGGGATCGTATTGGGAACAATGCAGCCCATTCCTTCCGGATCATTAGGCCGGGCGGGCATTCCAGCCCAGGTAGGATATACAGGCATGATGAGGGCGTTAGTGAAATACAATCTGTCTATGCACACCCTCCGCGTTGTATAATCGCCATTTTGATAACGGTGATACACGATGAAATATTCATCCTGGTAATCATCTCCGCAACCAGGCCGGTGCATGATAGATGCATGACCATTTCCGGTAAATGGACCCCAGTTCTGCAATATCACGCCGCGGTAGGTCCAGGGGCCCATGGGAGAAGTTGAGGTGGAATACCTGACATTATACGTTGAGTTGTTCCAGGAACCATTGGAGTAGGAAAGATAATAAGTGCTTCCACGTTTCAGCATATGCGGAGCTTCCGTATAATATTGTGGAGTAGCAAGCGTTGGACCGCCAATGAAAGAAGTCATATTGGGAGCCAGTTTGCGGATCACCATCTGGCTTTGTGCAGATCCGCCATAATAGATATATGCCTGTCCGTCGTTATCAACGAATACGGCAGGATCGATGATATCTGAAATGAAAGGATCTGAACCGATCAACGGATATCCCAGATCGGTGAAAGGGCCGGTAGGAGAGGGACCCACCGCCACGCCGATCTTGGCTTCAGCCGTGTAATAAAAATAATATTGATTGTTGCGAAACACCACATGCGGCGCCCAGCCATTAACATTGGCCCAGCTACATTGAGGGCCCAGATCAAAGATCACACCTTCATTTACCCAATTGGTAAGATCGGTTGAAGAAAATGCTTTGAAGAAAAGACCTCCGGTTGGATAGATATAATATTTCCCATTGAAATAATGAATATCAGGGTCTGCTTCATATCCCTGCAGAATGGGATTTCCACTTGCCTGCGCGTTCAGTTTTTCATGGCCTGAAAAAAAGATACACAATAAACAAAACAGCTGAAGCAGCCGGGAAAAGAAGGGAATCTTTTTCATGGTGATTAGTTTAAAGATTATAGCAGTTGGTTAACTTCAGTTTTACTGCGAATGAAAGGCTACCAGCCCTTCAATCGGACCTGTCAATACTTTGTTCGTTCTCATGCCAAACTCCGCGGCCACTTCTTCCAATAGCTCTCTGAAAACAAAACCAACGGTTCCACTGCAGTTGAAAGAGTAACTGGCGTAATGGGGGTACAGGGAAACGAGGTTTTGGAAGAATTGTCTGAACCCATCAAGGATGCACTTCCTGGAATAGTCGCAATCCAATTGAAGGAATTTACAAAATCCGGCGCAGTAGCGGTTTGCCAGCGGTTGGGTATAAACATTGAAAAAGATCTCTTCCCGGCTGATACCATATTTGTTGTCAAATCGAGCCATTACTGCCGCAGGCATAGTTCCTCTTAAATAATCCTGGAGCAGTTTTTTGCCCAGATAGGAGGCACTGCCTTCGTCGCCTAATATAAATCCCAGGGAATCGATATGATGCACGATCTTTTCTCCATCGTAGATACAGGTATTGGAGCCTGTGCCCAGTATCGAAACAAACCCGGGTTGATTACCCAGCAAGCCCCTGGCTGCTGCCAACAGATCCATAAAAACAAAAACCTCAGCATTGTAAAAAACGCTTGCCAGGGAACGGTTCATTATTTCAATCCTGTCTTCCTCACATCCGGCACCATAGAAAAACAATTGCCTGATACTGGCAGGGGCGATCCCCTGGGGCAAGGATCTGTGCAATGATTCAATGATATATTCTCCCGTTACATAATAAGGGTTGTAGCCCTCTGTCTGGAACGTCATAATTTCATCCTGACCTGATAATAAGCTCCAGGTGGTTTTGGTAGAGCCGCTGTCTGCTATTAGTATCATGCTGAATTTTTAAATGCTACCGCCTTATTTTATGCCCGTAAACAGCATAATATCCAATTGCCAGGTAACAGGGTATTACAATAATATAAGCGAGTTTGGGATTGAAGAGATCCGTTGCATAGCCGTACAACAGGGGTAATACGGCGGCCCCGGAGATGGCCATCACCAAAAGTGAAGACCCTGTTTTGGTGAATTTTCCCAGGCCGGCAATTGCCAGCGGCCAGATGGATGGCCAGATAAGCGAATTGGCCAGTCCTAGCAATGCAACAAAAACAACAGAGGTCAGCCCATTGGTAAGGATGGCGATCGTTGCACACGCAATACCCAGGAGGGCAGAGCTTTTCAGGGCAGCTTCCTGTGAAAGATACCGTGGAATGCAGATGATGCCGATGATATATCCGATCAGCATTCCCGCCAGGGTAAATGCCGTAAAGAATTTTGAAGTGGAAAGTGGAATTCCATAATACGCGCCGTAGCCTATGATGCTGTTGCCGGCAATCACTTCCACGCCAGTATACAAGAACAACACCAGCACGCCGATGAGAAGATGAGGAAATTGAAAGATCGAAGTCTTCTCCGCATGTGCGCCGCTAACGGAATCAGTTGTGTCCGCTTCTTCATCCACTTCCGGAAGACTGGAAAAGTAGATCAATATCGAAAGCACTATCAACACCAGCGTGATAATGATATAAGGAAGTATCACTTTGCCAGCCAGTTGATCAAGTGCAAGAATTTTCTCTGAAGGTGCGAGTGTGCTTAATTTACGTTGCAGCGCATCGGCATCATTCAATATCACGGCGCCAAGGATCAGCGGCGCTATTACGCCGGCAATTCCATTGCAGATGCCCATAAAGCTGATCCTCCTTGCCGCACTTTCTTTGGGGCCGAGTATGGCAACATAAGGATTTGAGGCTGTTTGCAGGATCGTCAACCCTGCCCCCTGAACAAACAGTCCCAATAAAAAAACAGGATAGAGTCTATAGGTCGCGGCAGGAATGAACAACAAAGAGCCCAGCGCCACCAGCAATAAGCCAATGGACAACCCTTTCTTGAATCCTGTTTTCTTCAAAAGCCATCCTGAGGGAATACCTGCAATGAAATAGGAAATATAAAATGCAAAAGCCACCAGGTAGGATTGAAAATTATTCAATTCACAGGCTATCTGAAGGTAGGGTATCAGCACAGCACTAAGCCATGTTACAAATCCGAAAATAAAGAACAAAGACCCCACGATAATCAATGGATGCAGGATTGTCCGGCTCTTCGCGGCAGAAGGCATGCTATTGGTAATGCTGGTCATGTTAGCGGCGCAGTTGTTTTATTTTTTCCAATATATCATCATAAACAGATTCCGGGAAGATCGATGGTTGCCCATACCAGAAAAAGGAATCCATACCTTCGTACACCCCTTCCTGTATATGTCTTTGAGTGGGCAGGTAGCTCGATACATCATTACAATACCCGGCAACACTCACCCGCTCTCCCTGCCATATTTTTTTTATTCCGATACTATAATCTGTAACGGCTTCGCGGGATAATCCCACCAGTTTCCAGGAGCCGATATTGATAGTTTGAATATAGACCGGCATAGAAGTTGGGATGGCTTGCGCACGGTTCAACTGCAGCATCAGATTTGCCCATCGTACATTCTTTTCGGCATACACATCGCCTTCTTTCCCTTCATTCCTGTTCCGGAATGCTATCAGGGAATCTTCTGTCCATTTTTTTACGGGGAAATTTATTGAGTCGAGATAGAAAGAAATATTGCCACTCAATTCTTCCTGGGGAAGATCCAGTACATGGGTGATGTCTTCGGCAAGTTTAGTACCTGTTGCGGTGTGACTGGCATCAATAGGATTGATATCACCTCCACAACCCTGTATGAATATGGATTTGCGGATGCCAACTTTTTCAGCCAGCCATTTCCTGGTAACCCCAGGGTAGTTGGCGCTGATGGTGATCCCTTCTGCGCCCTCGTTCTTAAATACAGGGTGGCAGCCAGCCAGGAACAATACTGTTCTTTCTTTGTCTTTTTTTCTTACGATATTTATTACATCCAGGTCATCATCATAGGGCAAAGGCGCTTTGGTGAAAGTCCGGTTGCCTCCGATGGCTGTTTTGCCTCTTCCAAAATAAATTGTTGAAGGCTCCATATTTCGGAGCGCGGCCTGAATGGCCGCTACGATGGCGGGCCTTACCACACCATACAAATAAACACTGTCGGGCTTTTGATTGTGTTCACCCCAGGTCAGCCAGTTTTGTGTTACCGGTGCAAAATGTGTATGAGAAGCATTCACCAGGATCGCGGCTGCGGGGATATTATGCTTGCGGAGGATTTCCTGTTTTATGGAAGAGATGAAGCTTCCGTCAAATCCACATACATCGGCTCCTGCCAACACTACAATTTGTTTACCCGATGCGATGGCAAGCGCGGAAACAGTAAGATCTCCATCCGTTCGATGGCGACCGGTATAAATGGTATTGGCTGAGTCCATGCCATATACAGTATTACCGGCAATGGCAATGGCTTTCAGCCTCACATCGTAGGAGAGGCCATTATATCTTGCGATCCTGATCCCGTTTTTATTTTCTTGTCCCGGGTCAAATTTTATCAGGTCATTTGCTGTAGTCAGTACATACAGCGATCCTTTTCCGGTGGCCAGGCTTTGGAGATGAGGAATGGCCGTGAGCGTGTTCCAGTGCAGCGCTTTATTTTTCAAAGCAGCATAACTGATCCTTCCATCCTTGTCTGCCAGGTAAATATGGTTATCCGAAACAGTTATTGCAATAGCACTAGAAACCCTGCTAATTTTCTTCCACTTCAATACCGGTGCAGCAGCGGAATACAGTAAATTATCGCTGTCATCCACAGCATACCATCCTGCTTTATTGCCGGCCAATAACCTGATGCTACCAGTATTGCCCATGCTTTTCCATACCAGTTCACCGGCAGTACCTGAAATCATGAGTTTTCCCTGTCTCCATGCAAACAGGTTGTTGGCAGTATTTCCAAAGGCTGTGCAATCACCGGCCTCACCCTTCCTGATCCATTCCAGCGTAAACCTGCCATCCCTGGGCGCACCATAGCCGGCAAGACTTAATGAAAAGGGGTAGGAGGGCGGTTCAAGGCTTGTTTGGGCAAAACCGGCCCGGTAATTTACCTGGGCGCCGGCAAAGACCATACTGCCAAGCATCAAACCAATTAAAATTAATCTCGCTACAATCTGCATACCAACAAGTGATTAGAGGTTGATGAAATACATGGTTGTATTAATGCTTCGCTTTCCTGACGGCGTTATTACCACTGCTTTCAATTGCCTTCTTTCTCCTTTATGAAGGACTATATACACTGGCTTATCATACAGGAAGTCGGTTTCCCTGGCGTCCTGTCCTTCAAAATTGTAATAGATCTTTGCGCCTGTTACCGGTGCTTTCATTTCAATCCTGAATTCAACTCCATAAAGCGTTGTGTCTTTGATCCCAATCGGGCCCGGTACGCGATATAGTTTATCGGTTGTATCCAGCTCTGCCAAATGCAGGGGTAATCGCTGCTCGAAGAAATTGACAGAGTCGATTCTCTCCCGCCGTGTCCATGCAATTTCAGCAAGCGCCATCAAGCGGGGATAGAGCATATACTCCACCTTTCGGTGGGTGTCCATGTGTTCTGTCCAGATAGCTGCTTCAACGCCTATGATATGTTTCTTTTCTTCTTTGCTCAGACCTGCAGGGGTAGGATCGAAGGCAAGCACTTTTTCGATAGGATTGTATCCCCAGCCGATAGCCAATGGTTCGAGTTCCCTTTTACCTTGTATGAAATCGAAGTAAACATGCGTTTGTGGTGCCATTACCACATCGTGTTGCTGTTTGGCAGCTTTGATCCCTTCTTCAATATTGCGCCAGCTCATCACTGCTGCATTCGGCGCCAATCCACCTTCCAGTATTTCATCCCATCCGATGATCTTTCTTCCTTTGGAGTTGACGAATTTTTCAATCCGTTTCACGAAATAGCTTTGCAATTCGAATTCATCTTTGAGCTGCTGGTCTTTGATCCGCTTCTGGCAATATTTGCAGACTTTCCACCTGTCCTTGGGACATTCGTCTCCTCCGATATGGATGTATTCAGAAGGAAATAGTTCCATTACTTCCGTCAATACATCTTCGAGGAATTTAAAGGTGTTCTCTTTGCCTGCACAATACACATCATCATAGATCCCCCAATGTTCCGCTACTTTAAATGGTCCGGGCTTATCGCCGCAAGCCAACTGCGGATACGCTGCCAATGCTGCCATGGAATGCCCCGGCAATTCTATTTCAGGAATAATGGTCACATGTCTTTCTTTGGCAAAAGCAACTATATCCCTGATCTCATCCTGGGTATAGAAGCCGCCGTAAGGAATATGATCGATGCCGCTCAGAGAATCTATATAATGGCTTACCTGGCTTCCTGCCCTGTATGCGCCTACCGATGTGAGCCTGGGATATTTCTTGATTTCAATGCGCCATCCATGATCTTCAGTCAGGTGCCAGTGGTATACATTCATCTTGTATTTAGCCAGCATTTCTATCTGACTTTTGATGAAGGAGACCGGGTAAATATGGTAACCCACATCCTGCATGATGCCGCGATAGGCAAAGCGGGGTTGATCTTTAATGTCAGCACATTTCAACCGGATATTTCCGTTGTTGCGCTCAACCAGTTGCATCATGGTTTGAACACCATAGAACAATCCTGTTTCATTGCCGGAAACCACAATGTTCGCAGGATCGATCAACAGGGTATAGGATTCATCCTTATCACTTCTCCTGGGCTCATGGGAAAAATAAATACTATTCTTTCCATTATTCTTTGAGCCTTTTTCCTGCGCCAATGCCACGCCATGGTTCTTTAGAATAAAGCTGGCAAACAAGGCCGCTTTCTTTTTAGATGGCTCATCGGTGTACAGAAGTACGGTATGGGGAGCAATTGTGAAATAACCATCCTTTACCACCATGGTTGCGGGCATTGGAATTACTCCCGGCTCAGGCGACTGAGCCAGGGAGTAAGCGGATACGATCAGCAACAAAAGACTGGTTAAAATATATCTGCAGTTCATCACTCAATAATTTAGTGTTTGGCACTTACCAGATTTTCGAGTGCTTTCTTAACACTGCCATGTTTCATCAATATTGATTTTGCTGCTTCATAATCCGAGATATCCGCTTTCTGCATCAGCATTTTCACTCCACGATCGATGATCTTATCGTTGATGAGCTTTACATTCACCATATTATTGCCTTCCACTCTGCCCAACTGTATCATAACAGTGGTTGAAATGATATCGAAGATCATTTTTTGTGCAGTACCACATTTCATGCGTGTGCTACCCGTGATGAATTCAGGACCAGTGATCACCTCTACAGGGAAATCGGAAAACTCCGCGATCGGTGACTGGCGGTTGCTGACAATACATCCGGTTGTGATATGTTGCTCACGGCATTTCTTCAAAGATGCCAAAACAAAAGGCGTGGTTCCGCTGGCTGAAATGCCCACCACGATATCCTTTGCAGAAATATCCAGTTTTTGCAGCTCTCTCCATCCTTCTTCCGTATCATCTTCTTTTTCCTCCAGCGCATCTACCAGCTTTCTGGCGCCTCCGGCGAGCACAACATTGAATACGCCTGGTTCCACACCATAAGTGGTCGGCAATTCAATTACGTCCAGCACAGAAAGCCTGCCGCCACTGCCGGCGCCCAGGTAAAACATCCTGCCGCCATTCTTCAGCTTTCCAACGATAGCGGCGATAAGCCGGTTCAATTGGGGCATGGATCCTTCAATGGCGAGCGCCACTTTCTTATCTTCTGTATTGATACAGGCCGTAATTTCTTCAATAGACTTTTGCTCCAGGTTGTTGTATAAAGACGGCTGTTCAGTGATCCTTGTCATGATATTTGAATTTTTACTTTTCGATTATTTTAATGTTCGTTATTGTTGATCAGTTCGGGATTGTCCTTGTATTCTTTCGCAATCTTAGCGGCATATTTTTTATACATCTCTATTGAAACTGCAATGGGGTCGCCCTGTGCTGTAGCGGGATAGGTTTCATTGCCATTCACCCATTTCCATTCCCATTCTTTTATTCTTTCGTCGAATACTTTCTGGTTGAATTCTGTTCCTGTTTTCAGGATTCGTCCGGCATCATCTATGAATTGTTCCCAGCGTTTTTTGTAGAACCCGCTGAAGAGGCCGGACCAATACCGGTAGGCGTACTCGTGCAGTACTGCATCCTTGCCTCCCCATAATGTGATGAGATTTCTTGCATTCTTTTCGTAGAGTTTCTTTTCCTGTTCATTAGTACCCCATTTCTTTGCATCGTTGAGCCAGGCGCCCAGCAAAAGGTCTTTGCGGGTAGCCATCAGCTTGTCCATATCATCGATGAGCTCCAGGAAAGCAGCTGTATTCTTTTTGAAGGAAATGCTGTTGCGGCTTTTGAAGCTTTTTGCAAAACGTTGTTGCAGAACCGTTGCGTAATTTGCCATCACCTGGCGGCCTACTGCTACCAGGTCATACTGATAACAATCATTCGATCCGAATTTTTTGGACGCATTCATCAGGGATGTCCATGCTTTTAAAAAGTCAGCAGGATTGTAAGGAATGTCAGTAGCAGCCCAATCATTGTCTTTATTGAAAGTAGGACGGGCAATGATGATGGATTCATAATTACCTTCATGAGCGTAAGCTGTATTTTTCAGGATCCTCCAGGCCTCTTCCGTGTCTTTGTCCCTTTTTCCATAACGGCGTTCCGCGTATTTCACCAGCCATTTGTCGAGATCGATCGGTTGATTGTCCCACACATGGTCCAGCATCAGTGAATACACAACCGGGTTTTGTTCAATCCCTTCCGGCACCAGCCCGATGCCCAGCAGATTGCCTGCGTTGGGATCGTGCACCATTTCTGCCGGTTCCTTTGCCAGGTAGGCCAGGTTGCCATACAAAGAATTCCTTCCTCCGAAATTGTGCAGCATAGACCAGATCCAGGGCTTGCCATAAAAAGCATCTGTTCTGTTCCATACGGGGTTTTCTTCTGCCCAGAGATCGAGCAGGATCAGTTTATTGTCGGGCACTGCATTGAGGTAAGCCTTAATCTGGTCTGGTTGCCAGAAATCTTTTTTGTCCACGAACAGCCAGCCCTGCATTATCCAAACAGCTTTGGGATCAACAGTGGCCATGGATCTGTAAACAGCGCTGCTGATATTGTTCAGGTACATGGAGTCGTTGCTGGGTGGATACATTTCATTGAATGTATCGGCGCCATACAAATGGTCGGTACCAAAAGTCTTGATCTGTTCTTCCATGAACCTGTTGCCGATCTCGTTGAACAATGGATCACTCGGGTCCAGGATATAGGTATCATCAAACCTGCCTTCCCAGTTTATTTTTTTCAGGTTTGCTTTGGGATACTTGTCTTTAAATGTTGGCGGAACATGGCCGGTAAAAGCTGGAAGAATGGGCGTCATTCCAAGCTCCCGTTCCCGGGCCAGTATCTTTTTCTGTAATTCCTCGTGGCTGGTCTTCCAAGTCTTAGGCAGGGGACCACCCCAGGCATCAATATTACCAGCCCAGAACCACATGAAGTAAGCCGGACCGGTAAAGAATGCATCCATGTCGGCATCGCCAAATCCCATATCCCGGTAAACCCTGTCCCATACTGCATTCTGGCCCGTCATGGCTAAGGGCATATTGATGCCGTTCAATGCCATATAATCGATCTCCCATTGCCATCTGTCCCAATCCCACCAGGAAGCAGTATAGTTGAAAGTGCAATAATTGAAGTAGTGCCTGTATTGATGCGGCGTTACTTTACGGATCTTTTTCTCCACCATCGGAAAGGGGGCAGGTATCTTCAGGTTGGTGCTGTTCCAGCTGATATCACAGTGTGCATAATTCTTAAGCCAATAATTGAATGCACTGGCTACCGATATGCCATTGTTCCCTTTCAGGACTATTTTTCCACTGCGGCTTTCCAGTTCAAAAACATCTTTTCCATTTTCCGTTGGAATATAGGCCACTTCAAATTTGTTTGCATAGGCAGGAAGGATCCTTTTGATAATGCCTGCTGCAGCCTGCTTGTTAAAGCCCGAAGAGTCATTTCCCGGTTTACCTGTTGCCTGAATAACCAGTATTACGGAAAATACTACAAGTGCAATTGCTCTTTTTTTTCCTGTCATCACTTTCATCTTATTTTTTTAATGGCCAGAATCCGGCCGGATTGAATTTATATCTCCACAGATCGCCGGCACTGTCCAGTGCAAGCAGATCGGTGCCGGAAGCAAATACCAATGGGTACATATCCCAACCACTGCCTACATGCTTTCTTGCGCCGAAATTTCCATCCTCTGAAAGTGGATACTGATACAGGTTCCCATTCGCATCGATGGTGAGTAAACTGTTCTGATAGGGAACGATCTGTGTAAAAACGCTCCAGCCTATACCGATCTGCCTGATCTTTCCATAATTGAAATCCTCTGCTTCCAGCGGATACATGGTCATGGAGCCGCCGCCATCGATGCCGAGTAAGGCGCCCTTGTACGGAATGATTTTGCTGAAGATCCCCCAGCCAAAGCCGATCTTTTTGCTGGCTCCAAAATTGCCATTCGCATCGATCACATATTGGGTAATATCCCCGCCGCCGCTGGCATCCCTGCCGATCAGGCGGTTGCCTCCGTAGTAAAACACCATATTGAAAATATTCCAGCCGGAGCCGATCTGCGAAGGCGCTTCGAATGTCCCATTATTGGCAACAGGATAAAGCAGCAACCGGCCATCCGGTGCTTTGTGGATGAGCTTACCGTTGAAATCAAACAGGGTAGTGCCTGCATCGGCTCCAAAGGAGTATACTTTTTCACGTGGTACTTCGCCGGGCGAATAAGAGCCTGTAATGATGAAATAAGTAGTGCTTATCGCATTGTTGATCTTTATGCCGGCTTCCGTAATGCTGACGGGCAGCAGGTAGGTTTCAAAGGGCAGGATATAACCCAGGGTCTTTACACTGATATGCAAAGCGCTGGTGGATTGATTGCCGGATGAGATGATGGCTTCAGGATTGTTCAGCACATAGCTTCCTGCAGGCAGTATCTTGTATGAAGTGGCGTTCTTAAGATTGAAGCTATCCACCATGGCTGGCAGTACATCGAATTTTACTTTTACATCAGCACCGTTCTTCAGGCTGCCACCAATAAAAGCGCTGTAGGTGAATTGATACGGGGAATCTGTAATACGTACAGCTTTTTCCAGGGGAGCGTTTGCCTGGGGCATGTACACCATGGTAAACTCACCGGCGCCGGGAATAGCTTCATTCACATATACTTCCTTACCGCAAGCCGCCAGCAGTATAGCGGCAAGGAGCGTGAACAACTGTATGATCTTTTTCATAATTTCCAACGTTATGCTTGTTTGTAAATTACCATCCGGGGTTCTGAACCATATTGGGGTTCTTGTCTATTTCACTTTGCGGGATGGGGAACAGGTAGTGTTTTGGGGATTCAAAAACCCTTTGTTCGATGATTGTGCGTTTATAGTAATTGACGTCCTGCAGACTTGTGCCGGCCGAGATATTCATTCCATACACGGGGGCCTTATCTGTTTGTGCGGCAATTTTCCAACGATGTGCATCGAAGTAACGATGTGTTTCAAAGGCAAGCTCCACGCGTCTTTCATTCCTGATAGCATCCCGCATCTGAGACACATTCAATCCGGCGGGAAGGTCCGGCATTCCGGCCCTGCTCCTGATCGCATTGACGGCATTATACACTTCGGCAACAGGTGTATTCCTGGCTTCATTCAGCGCTTCCGCATAGTTCAGGTACATTTCTCCCAGGCGGAAGAAGATCCATGTTTTTAAAGTGAAGCGTTGCTGGGGGATGCTAACAGCCGGATCGGAAAACTTTTTCAGCAAATAGCCGGTGGTATTATAATCCCTTCCGGAATTCCCTCTTCCATCTGCCCCTGTTTGCCAGAACTGCAATCGCCTGTCTATGAAAAATGCACCGTTGTAGTTGATAGTGGCATAGAAGCGCGGGTCACGGTGAACATACATATTGCTGATGCCTGCGAGCCATCTGCCTGAAGGGGCATCTGCTGTTGCAAATCCCGTTTCTGTATATCCCGAAGCTGGGTTGATCACGGGCGAGCCATCCGCATTATAACCCTGGATGGGTGCTTTGCCGTTGTCCATTTCATACGCGTCTACCTGGGCCTGTGTGGGATTCCATCCATTCCATCCACCCAGACTTCCGGGGAAGGAACATTTTTCCATCCAACCGTCCAATCCGGAATTCCTGGCAAATAACACTTCGGTATTATTGTTTTCGAGGAATAGTTGCTGGTAATTCTGAACAGGGTTAGGGTATTTTCTGAACAATCCATATCCGGCAGCTTCACATTTATCGATACAGTCCTTGGCTGCGTTGGCAGCCAACTCCCATTTTTCTGCTTTATACTCCTGGGGAAATAATCTGTTACCCTGTTTGTCCGCAAAATTCTTGTAATCGGGATTCCCATTCCACAGCGGGCTTGCACTGTACAACAACACTCTTGCCTTTAGGGCCAGCGCAGCAGCTTCCGTGGGTCTTCCCAGATCTCTGTTGGTGGCAACATGCATATCCAGGAGGCTAATGGCTTTATCACATTCACTCACTACAAAATCCACACATTCGTCCAGCGTTTTTCTTTTAATGGCAGTAAAATCATCTGAAACTTTTACAGGATAATCCATCACAGGTACCGGTCCGTAGATCCGCATCAATTGAAAATGATAGAAGGCCCTCAGGAAAATGGCTTCACCTTTCCATCGCTGCTTGTTCTCCGCTGTCAGTTCTGGTGAAACAGGGGTGAGATCGAAATATTTCAGGAAGATATTTGCCTTCCTGATACCTTCGTACATATTCTTATAGATCTGCCCGGTTACATTGTAGGAGTTCCAGGAGCCCTTGTTCATGAGCTTGGGAAATTTCTCGGGCCATGGAATATTCATTTCATCCGAAGCGATGATAAATGGATTGATATCGGCAAAGTCGGTGAAGTAGATCTCATTGGGGAGCCCGGCATAGATATCAGTGAGGAATGCCTCTGCATAGCGTCTTTGTTTGAAGGCATCCTCGATGGCAATATCCTCTTCAGGGCCTTTATCGAGAAAATCTTTTTTGCAGGACATATTGAATACGAGATTCAAGGCCAGCAGTCCGGTCAGTATATTTCTGGTACTTTTTTTCATGATTGTTCCGTTTTATTTAAAGTCAACCTGAAAACCCACGTTCACAGATCGTTGCAATGGATATCCGCCTGTTCCATCATTCGACTCCGGGTCCATCACTTTGATATGGTCCCAGGTAACAAGGTTCACTGCATTCACGAATACACGAAACCTGTTGATGCCGATCCTGTTCATGGCTTTCTGTGGCATCGTATAGCCGATCTCGGCATTCCTGAGCCGCAGGTAATCTCCCTTGCGCATCCAGAGTGTGGAGTTGAGGAAATTGTTGGGGTTGTTGCCTACATCAATGGCCGGATAAAGTGCTTGAGCATTGGTGGGCGTCCAGCGGTTATCGTAATATTCCCGCATGACATTGTTCACACCAAGGCCATCGTAGAAAGGCCACATGGATACGCCGCTCATGAAGATGCTTGTTTTGGCCGCACCGGTAAAATAGATGCTGGCATCGAAATCTTTGTAAGCAACAGTAGTTCCAAAACCGAATGTGATCTGGGGCAACCTGGGGTGCCCAACCGGGATCTGATCAAATGCATCGATGATGCCATCGGCATTGATATCCCTGTATTTGACATCGCCCACACGTACATTTGAAAAGGTTTGGCGCGGACTGATATCAATATCCTCCTGGCTTTGAAAAAGACCTTCCGAAATAAAAGCAAATGATTGACCCAGTGGCAGCCCCTTTCCGGAGAGATAGGGATAACGCTTCGCAGCTTCATCATTTTCTATTATTTCATTTTTCGCGTAAGTGAAGTTGCCTCTGAAGGAGTAAAAAAGTCCACTGGAAGTGGTATTACGAACTTCTATCAAACCATCGAAACCTTTGTTCTTGATCCTGCCGAGATTGCCGTAAGGGATCGACCAGGGAAAGAAACCGGCAACTGCGGGAACGGTTTGTCTTTGGATCAGGATATCCTTTCGGTCTTCGTTGAAGGCATCCACCTGGATGGTAAGTTTGTCGTTGAACAGGCCAAGGTCAATACCGATATTATTCTTCACTGCAGTTTCCCAGGTAACATTGGGATTGCCGATGGCGTCTTCTTCCATACCTGCCAGCAGCTCCTGGTTGGGCCCGAAATAATAGGATTGCCCCTGTGTTCTCACCGTGCTTTGAAATAAGAAACGCTGGCCGATCTGATCATTTCCCACAAGGCCATGAGAAGCTCTCAGTTTCAAATTATTCACGAACGAAACATTCCAGAACATTTCATTGGAAACAACCCAGCCGATGGACGCAGAAGGGAAGAACCCGAACCTCCTGCCTTTGGGAAAGTTCTCGGAGCCGTTATAACCAAAATTTAATTCCGCCAGGTACCTGCTGTCATAATTGTAAGTGGCCCTTCCTGCAATCCCCTGGCGCCGGAAAGGAATATTCGATCTTGAATCCGGAGCAGTAAGATTTACATAATCCCGCTGATTATATAGTAGCATGGCGGTTACTGCATGACTATTGAATACACGATCGTAATTAAGTTGTAGTTCCGTATAGATGGCCCTGTTGCTGGCATTCTCGGTATAATAACCTAATGGTTTTTCCTCTCTGAAGGAAGTGCTGTACAGGTCTTCGTTGGTCACCGGATCTTTACCCAGGTATCGCTTCACTTCAAATTCCTTCAATCGCACATTGTTGGTTTGTGCATAGTGATCGTAGGAAAAAAGTCCGCGTAGCGACAAGCCCTTTGTAGTAAAGGAAGACATGTCCCAGCGCGCTGCAAAAGTTCCCTGCAAGGTGCTCCTGTTTTGTGCGGAGTAACCGGATTGTGTAACGCGTGCCCAGGGATTCCAGCCAATAAATGTTTGTGCGCCACCAGGGGTTCCATCCGGATTCCTGATGGGATAGGCGATAGGGGAGATCACTTTCAGCGCTTCAAAGATCTGTGGAGCGGAGAAACCGGGATAATTACCATTCTGGATGATGCCACCCAGCCCCAGTTGCATCGTCAGTTTTTTAGACAGGTTGATATCGATATTGCTACGGAAATTGTAGCGCTTGATGTTCGCATTGGTCTTGAATTTATTGGCAGCATCCTGTTTATAAATTCCATCCTGAACTGTGAAGCCGATATTCGTATAATATTTTATGATGTCCGTGCCACCGGTAATGCTTAAATTATTAATGGTTTGCCAGGCATCTGTCTTTAGAGAGGCATTCGTCCAGTCGGAGTTAGGGTAAAGATAAGGATCAGAGCCATCGGCAAATTTCTGCAGCTCTTCTTCGCTCCAGCGTGGTGTTTGATTGGAATTGACGAGCGCTTCATTCATCAATGAAGCATACTCAGCGCCATTGATATATTTCGGCAAGCGCATGGCAGTGAGGCCTGCAAATTCAGAACGGAAAGTGACCTGCGGTTTTCCCGTGGCGCCTCTTTTCGTATTGATCAGGATAACGCCATTAGCACCACGAACCCCATAAACAGCCGTTGCGGATGCATCTTTCAGGATAGTGAAGTTGTCGATCTCCTGCGCATTGATCTGGTTCATATCGCGCTCCACTCCATCTATCAATACAAGCGGACCATTATTGGCAAAGGTAGACAAGCCTCTGATATAGACCTGCGCGGCATCGTACCCCGGTTCACCGCTGGACTGCCTTGTAATGATGCCCGGGAGTTTGCCGGCGATGGCGTTGGAGAGGGAAGGTGTGGAAACCCGTTGCACTTCCCTTACGGAAATAGTGGACAAAGATCCTGTTACTGACACTTTCTTTTGGGTGCCGTATCCTATCACTTTTACTTCATCGAGACTGTTATCATCAACACGTAAAAGCTTTACAGCAATAAAACTTTTTTTGCCTACCGCGATGGTCTGCGTTTTGTAACCCACAAAAGAAAACTGGAGAGAATCGGTTTCGCTTACATCACCAATGGAAAAGCTGCCATCAGTGGAAGATACCACTCCCTTTTCTGTTCCTTTGATCCTTACGGAAACACCGGCGAAGGGATGATCCTTTTCATCCGTGATCTTTCCGGTAATGACAGCATCAGGCGATGAATCCGGATCCCCGTGGAGAGGGTTGGCGTTTCCTGCTTTAATGCTTCCCAGCAATAGCAGGATAAATAGAAATCGTTGTAGCATGGGCGTCGCAGTTAGTGTTTAATCTTTAAAAAAAACGCATAAATCAGGCAATCTGAACGGAGAATTAGCATTTTGAAGAAAATAGTTGACTTAAAATGCGTTTTTCTTGCGTTTATCGATACAATAATAACCGCAATTATGATATAATCCAAATATTTCTTAATATTGGCGGCTTCTAAAAGCTTTATATGAGAAAAGCGGAACGACATAAACTTATCCTGAGGGAAATCAACCTCCATAACAAAGTGCTTTCAACGGATTTAAGCTCCCTGCTGAAGATTTCTGATGATACAGTCAGGCGGGATCTGAAGGAGCTGGCAGAATCTGGAAAAGTGTTGAAAGTGCATGGCGGAGCTGCCAGTAAATCTTTTGTTGCACCTTTCAATGCACAAAATGAAGTTTATGCGTTAATGGAGAAGAAGAAAATTGCAGAAAAAACGCTAAAACTGATCCGCAACAATATGGTTATTCTCACAGAAGGAGGGACTACCATACTGGAGTTTGCGAAAATGATCCCGGATACACTGAAGGTTACCTTCTTCACTATCAGTCCGCAAGTAGCGATCACCTTATCGGAACACAGCAATTTAGATGTGATTACCATTGGCGGGAAACTCAATAAAAATGCAAACCTGCATATTGGAGCCAGCGTTATCAATGAGCTGGCAGACCTCAAGGTTGATCTCTGTTTACTGGGTGCAAATGCTTTTTCTTCAGAAGAAGGGTTAACAGATATGGACTGGGAAATTGTGCAGGTAAAGAAAGCCATCATCAGGGTTTCGAAAAAAAGTGCAGTACTGAGTATTTCCGAAAAATTGAATACTGTACAACGGATCAGGATCTGTGATCCCAATCAGATCACCTATCTTATTACTGAATTGAATCCCGACGATCCTTTGCTGACTACTTACAAAAAGAACGATCTGCAGGTGCTGTAACTTCCGTATTCACTGCGCGCCCGGAATAAATCCGCATAGCTAACCTTTTGGCCATTGATTACGAGGACTAAACCAAAAAAAGGACAAGCGCCTGGGTCTAGTCTTTCTCCTCCTCCTGTTTCATTTGCTGTATAATATTGCTCACTTCCTGTTCCGTGCTTTTGAGTTTGCTTTTGCAAAACTCCAGCAGGAAGGAGGCCCGCTTTAATTTTTCTGCCAATACATCCACCGATACTGTCTCCGCTTCGATATCGGCAGCGATCTCTTTTAACTCTTCGTACGCGGCTTCATAAGTCAGTGTTGCTGTCATCGGCTGGCGCTTTAGCTTTAATGGTGCTTGTTATATTCGTATTGTCGAGTAATACACTGATGTCTGCTCCTACAGGCAGCAGGCTGGCTTTGGTGGCGATCCGGCCCTGGTACGATACCAACGCAAACCCTCTTTTCAAAATGCTGGCAGGGTCCAATACCTGCAACAGTTTTTCCAGTCCCTGGATATCATCCCTTTCGTGCGACAATAGCCTGATGCTGGTAAACTGAAGCTGGTGGTTGATATTCAACAGATCTTTTCGTTTACTGTTGAACAAGATAGCCGGTTTAATGATCAGTTCGTTGCCCATGGCGTCTAACCTGCGCCTATACAGGTGCAGGCTCGTCTGTGCTGTATGCAGCAACTGCCGTTCTACAGTTACCAGGTCCGATTTATTGTTAGCCACCCATTGTTGGGCTTTCACCAGCAACTTGTTTTGTAGCTGGTTGATCCTGTCTTCAAAAGCCCGGTTATGCGCGATGAGGAACTCCGCTACCTTGGTAGGCGTTTTAAGCGGTGTATGCGCCATCAGGTCTACAATCGTTTCATTGTGCTGATGCCCGATACCTGTAATGATGGGGATCGGGAATTTGGCCGTCACCTGGCCCAGCGCAAAGGTATCAAAGACCAGGAAGTCCGTGGGCGAACCGCCGCCCCGTATAATCACTACAGCGTCATAAGGTTTACCCGAGGTAAAAACCTGCAGCAGCCTTTCCTTGATCTGTGCTGCGTTGGCTTCCCCTTGTACGGTGGTAAAATAGGTATCTACAAAAAATTGATAGCCATATTGGTTATTCAGTAGCGTATGGTGGAAATCCTGGTAACCGGCCGATGTTTGCGCCGTAACTACCGCAATGCGCTGCAATACAACCGGCAGTTTAAGCAGCTTATTGGCTGTAATATAGCTATCCCCGGCTTTTTGGATATATCCACTGCATTCGGTGAGCAGGCGTTGCAGCGTAGCCTGCTTTTGTTGTTCCAGCTGTCCGATCGTATAGCCCGCATCAACATCCAGTAGCGTAAGTTTTAGGCCATACACAGCACTATAATCAACCGATACCTTTATCAACACCTGTAAACCATCCGTAAACCGCTGCCCCGTTGCTTTTTCAAAAGCCGCTATTTGCCGGGCGCCGGCTGTCCAGGCTGCCGCACTGATCTTGGCTTTCAGGCCCGCCGATCCCGCTTGTTTTTCTACCAGGTCAAAATAATGAAATCCCCGGGCCGGTTGCCATTTGTGCCCCGTGATCTCTGCTATCACCCAATAGAATTGCCCCTCAAACCGGTCCTTGAGGGCCGCCTCAATCTGGTAAGTGAGTTCAGATAATTGAAGGGCTGGTATCGATAACATGCGTTCAATCTGGTTTGACCAGCCCCGAAATTATTGAAAAAGGCCCGTACTGCATTTGCTGCCCGGCCAATAGTCGGCCATCAACTTAAAATCGCCAGTTGATGAATGGCAAACTACGTTTGCTATTTACATTCCATAATCCAATCTGCACCCCTTTCAGGTCTTTGCATACATTCAACAGCCCGATCTGAAGACCCCTGCCTTTGAGCGCCCGGTTGGTAATACCGGTGATTACTACCCCTTTGAATTCATCCGTCCTGTTCTGCGTTCCTGTGATGTGCAGGCCTGTCATTTCATTAACCATACTGATGGCTCCGTTGATGCTTATGCCCCGTACCCGCATATCATCGCCTATCAGCCCGCCCGCACTTATGCTCAAGCCGTTGAGAGATGAATGGACGTTTGATTTGTCGAGCGTGTCCGTCATTTTAGCCAGATCTGTATTGGCAAACATATACGCGATACCAAACATGCCCAAAAACGCAGAGATACCATCGACACTGAGGTTCATACCATTTATCACCAGTGGATTTCCATCATCCATATTGGTTTGCAGCCCCACAGTGAGGCCGTTTATTTCCGTAGCTTTCGAAGGCGTGAACCAGGCTATATTCTTTACAAGCCTGGGTCTTTTCTTTGGAGCCGGACGCGCGTAGTAGTTCTTTTGAGCAGTGTCTTTATGCTCCCCCGGCATGGCACTTTCGGAGTAATAGGTAATACCCCGTTGTTCATATACCTTGTCCAGCCCCTGGGCAGTAAGGTAAGATACCAGTTCGTAAACGACCGAATAACTGCTGTCTGCTGCATAGGAAATGATCTTTTCCGTAGGAAAGAACCTGGGCGTATTACTCTTTTCAAACACATACCGGCACTTGCTCAATGAGTAAGTCCCATAAAGTCCAAGCAGGCGGTCGCCGATCAGCCTGATCTTTTTAAGCTGCATGGGATGCAGCGCAAGCGTATCCGTCTGCCAATCTTTCCACAGCACGATGGTATGGTTGAATGCACTCGTATAATAGATCGAATCATTCCTGATATCAGTTACCCTGATCGATAATACCTGCTTGTTTTTTAAAACGAGGTCATAAATACAATTGCGGTAGATGTAAAAAGCATTTTTGCCAGGCCGGTAATCATTTTTTTCAAAATGGGCCTCCCCGTTCCCGGGCACAAAATAAAGGTTCTGGCTGCTGTCTGCCTGCGCCAGGCAAACCGTGTTTAAACAAGTTAAACATAACAGGATCATTGCAAGAATACGTATCATGAGCAGGGTTTGAGGTGATACCCACAAACCTATCTTAGCCTGCCCGTAACGCCTAATGGGTATCTGCTGCCCTTAGGCCTGCTTTTGCAGCTGGCCATAATTCCCGAAGGTCCGGGAAGCAGGATTACGGATTATCCATATTCATATTGGCTATTCGTCCGTTGAATGGCAGAAATCCGTAAAGAACACTTGGGTATTACGGATTTTCAGTAATTTCCTTTCGTAAATGGAAACAAAACAATTGCAACAGCAGCTTTTCCGGCATTTAAAGGAAAGCCTGCCATCCCACCTGTCCCTCGTAGATGAATTGTGCCAGCTGCTCGACCTGAGCGCCGATAGCGTATACCGCCGTATCCGGGGCGAAAAGCCCGTTACCCTTATCGAGCTAAAACATATCTGTGAGCATTACCACCTGTCCCTGGATCAGCTATTGCAGTTAAAGAACGATTCAGTACTTTTCCGGGCGCCCGGTATCACCAACCCTTCCATTCCTTTTATCGAGCACATGAAAGGAATGCTCGAACAGTTCAGGTACTTCAACTCCTTCAAACAGGGTGAGATCAGCTACCTCTGCAAAGACGCCCCCTTCTGGTATTTTTTCCTTTTCCCCGAAATGGCAGCCTTTAAGACCTTTTTCTGGTGCAAAACCATCAACAATGAGCCTGCTCTTGCCAATCAATCATTCTCACTCGAAGAGCATCGGTTCGAAGAGTGCTTCGCCATTGGCAAGCAGATACTGGAAGAGCATAGCCGGATGAATACCGTGGAATTGTGGAACCTCGAAAGTATTCACAGCAGCATCAATCAGATTGCCTACTACAGGGATGCAGGTATTTTCAGGGATAAGAAAGACCTGCTGGCTGTTGTTGAATCCTTTATTCAAATGATCGATCATTTGCAGGCCCAGGCAGCCAAAGGCGTGAAGTTTATGCCAGGTGCTACAGATATTGGGCATAGGGGTCCTATTCAGTTTTATGTAAATGAACTCATCCTGGGCAACAATACCATTCTTCTTAATCTCGATAATAAAAAGATATCCATGATCACCTATAGTGTATTCAGTTACCTGATTACGCAAGACAATCGGTTTGCCGCCAAAGCATTTGATACATTTAATACCTTACTAAGCCGGTCAACATTGGTGAGCAGATCGGGTGAAAAGGACAGGAACAGGTTTTTTAATACGTTGCGCGATAAGGTCGATCAGCTAAGAACCCAATGATTTTCTTCTAAATGCCATTTGACAGAAACGAGGCTTGTTTTTATTCTGCTTTAGGCGTTCTTTTGCGTCCGGATTATGCATAAAAAGAAATTAATATTATTTATTATCAGTTTGGTGTTCATCATCGGATTCTTTCAGCTTCCACAAAATCGGACATGGTTGAAGACTGTCCTCTCATATGGCCGTGATTTTCAAAACCAACAAAATCATCTTGACCGGGAAACCCGGATGCGCAGGCGGTTCGGGAATGACTATACTTTTTCAAAAGATATAGCTACCTCATTCGACAGGAAAGGTATTAAGGACAAAGTTCTGGTATTAATGCCGCCCACCACCTATTTCACGAAGATGGGTATTAAGTATCATGTACCGGAGCCTGCTGTGTTTTATTATTACACAGGACTAAAAACGATCTGGGCCAATAGCAGGGAGGCGATCAATGCCGGATGGTATGTAAGGGTAAGTGCGGGCAAAATTATAATAGACAGTGTGGCTGATAAAAAAGACCTGCAGGATACAATTGTTGCATTCCAAAAAATGGGTATATCCCTATGATCAATTGGCTAATGATTTTGTTACTCACTTTGCTCCAGCTACTAACAGGAATGGGTTTTGTTAGGCTGTTCAGAATTTGGTTGAGACCGGGTATACTACTGCCTTTATGGATATTGTGTGGGGTGATGGTATTTTCGTTCATGCCATTTTTGCTACAACTGCTGTACATCCCCCTCACCTGCATCAATATCTTTATAGCCCTGGTAGCTGCCTGCTTATTACTAAATATAAAATACAAAACGGGTCTGGCACAACTGGTAAGACTGGTCAGGGAAAGCCGTTTTCAGATCAGGTTGTATGAGATCCCTTTTCTGCTGGTCATCGTCCTGGTAGCGGCTGTGAGCGTTTGGCGTTGTTTTTATTATCCTCCCACACCCAGGGATCTTACTTCCGGTGCAGAAGTTATTGCTGAATACGCGGTGAAAGAGAAAACAATGATCAATTCAGTTTTCACGGTAAACCTGGAATCCACTAATAACCAATTTAAGCCTCCTTTTATTGCTAGTTTACAGATCATTTATAAGTATGCTGGTTTTGCTTTTGGACAGGTATGGCTTAGCACCATATTTATTTGCTTCCTGGTATTTTTGTATCATGTACTCTGTCTGCGTATCCACAGGGTATTAGTCGGTTTGTTGATGGTCATTTTGCTTGCCATACCGGAAATGTACGCATACACCTTTATGGCATTATTTGATTACAGCAACGCTGTCTTTTTCTTCCTGGGTACTTTTTTCCTTTTTGAATATTTTAAGCATAGAACAAGGAATTATGTTGCTATGGCTGGTATGCTCATGGGTTTTGCCACCTATATCCGTTCTGAAACGGTGATCCTGATTGGCTTTATGACGCTTTCACTGGCATGGTATTATTTAAAAAATAAGAAAAGCTTTACCAGGTTCCTTATTGACGGCACATGGTTTTTACTACCTGCCGTACTTTTTTACCTGTTGTCAATTACCCTTTATTGCAATTATTACCTGCCAGCAAAATACGATATAGGAGAATTGGTAAATAGAAACCTGTTTGATCTTGCTCCTTTATGGGAAAGGATAACTACCATGAATAAAGAATTGATCTTTAGTGCGCAGGGGATCACGCTGTACGGGTACAGCTTTTTTATTTTCTTGCTTGTACTTTTGGGTGATCTTATTTACTCTTTCAGGCTGAATCCTGAATCCCGGAACTGGTTATTTGCTGTTTTTGTAATTTACCTCGGTATGCCAATGCTTGGTTACCTGTTGCCATTGCTGGATATTAGTAATTCCACTAAAAGAGGATTGTTTAAAATATTTCCCTTGTTGATACTTTATATGGGGACAAGTACTTTACTGATCCGTCTTTCCGAAAAAATAAAACGATGGGAAGAAGCCCGGTGATCATTGCAGGCCTTTGAATATCCTCGATTTAACAATGCCGGTTTTCTGAAGAAAATACTGAAAACTTACACGCAGTACCCCTGCTCCATATTGGAGACTCCTGCTGAAATTAATGGAAGAGGCCTCATCAAAATATTTGGTGGGACAGGTTATTTCTGCGATCTCAAATCCTTTATAAAATATCTGGGCCAATAGCTCATTGTCGAAAATGAAGTCATCTGAATTTTGCTCAAAAGGAATGGCCAGTAATACCTCCTTATGATAGGCCCTGTATCCGGTATGGTATTCAGACAATTTCTGCCACATCAATAGATTTTGAGCAGCTGTGAGGAAGCGGTTGAAAAAATACTTGTACAAAGGCATACCACCTTTTAGGGCGCCTTTTCCCAATATCCGGGAACCCAGTACTACCGGGTACACCTTATTAGCAATTAAATAGGCCATAGGCCCTATGAGGGCCGGGGTATATTGATAATCGGGGTGAAGCATTACAATGATATCTCCACCAACTTCCAGCGCTTTTCTATAACATGATTTCTGGTTGCCGCCATATCCTTTATTCTTTTCATGGCTTATGATATGCGCAATGCCGATCGCCCTGGCCACTTTAATCGTATCATCTTTACTGGCGTCATCCACCAGGATTACCTCATCTACGATAGTGCGGTCAATTTCTTTATAAGTTTTTTCCAATGTCAGAGCTGCATTATAAGCAGGGAGAACAACGACTACTTTTTGACCATTGACCATGAAATACCTGTGATTGAGCCGCAATATTAACTAATAAATCCAACAAACCCCGCTTTCCATTTCTGAGCTATTTTCATAGCCGTTTCGATCATGGCCGGATCCCAGTTTTCCACCTGCCATTCAGAACAGGCCAGCGATGACTGGCCCAGCAGCGTCCTGGCTTCCTCATAAGAATGAGATGTTTCCAGGATAGTGGAAAGTGCTGCTTGTTGCTCGTAAAGTCCTTCATCCTCAACTGGCGGGCCCATTACGATGGGCGATAAAGGTAAAAAAGAGGCGAGGTTGGTTAAATAAGCAGGTTGACTTTGGCGGCGGATGATACTTTCCATCTCCAGAAAATCTGCATAGAATTGTTGTTTACTTTCTATGCTCTCCAATCCATTGCCCAATTGTTCCAGCACCACATATTTGAGATGAGGACATGCCGGTATCACCGTTTCCAGTAATTGAAATACTGCTGCAGGTACCGCATCATCATGCGTATCCCTCCTGATCGTACGGCCTTTCTCAATCTGCGAATGATCCCAGCTGCCGCCGGAAATATGTATTTCCCGCACCCTGTCCAAGGGATAAAGCCCGATAAGCTCTTCGAGAGCGATAGAAAAGTTGTGCAGCTGGCACCAGAGATTGTGGAGGTCTAATATGATAAAGCCATTCACAGGTTCAAGCAATTTGTCCAGGAACCTGCCATGACGTTTCACTTCATCCAGTGAGTAAGAAAATGCCAGGTTTTCAAGTCCTACCGGACATTGGCAGGCGGCGTATATCCGCTTCAGTCTGTCTTGTCCAATAGCTAGTGTGGTTGGCGTATAAGGAATATTCAACGGCGCGCCCTGGTGAAAGTTCTTGCCTGTCATGAACCCAAAATGCTCAGTAATATGATCAAACTGAAATTCACTACAGGTCTGTTGTAACGCTTTTAACCAGGCTTCCTGTTCAGGAAGCCATTTGCCGGAGAAAAGTGAAAAGAAAACCCCATGACCTATGAGCCTTTTCTCCTTACTGAATGCAGTCAGTAATTCCTGGAACCAGGTTGGGATTTCCTGTACTTTGTATAGTGTATCAAAAGACCATTCCAACGCTTCTATTCTTGATTCCTCCATCAGGGGAAGGCAGGCGCCAAGAATATCATTATCCAGGTTGCAGGCTACGGTAGATAGTATTTTGGACACTTGGCTTGAATTGAGCAATTATAATGTTCACTGAAGCGATCATCCCATACCGCAGGCAGGACAGGGATAAGGAGGTTTGTTTTTCTCTTCTTCTTTCGACTCCTTTTTCGCCTTCGAATCTGGCTGGTCCTTTTCTTTTTTGCAGGAAGTGGTTGTTTGTACGGCAATGCCGATTAAGATAGCGCTGAGTAGCGTTTTTGGCAATTTCATTTTTGCATCTTTAAAAAATGAGTAATTAAGCTGATTGACAGGCTTTCTTTCAAAAACGTGGCATGCGAAGAGAACTTCATAGGAGAAAAGACTAATTGCTATGCGCAGAGTACCTTACAAAAGACACTTATTATTTTCTTTTGAAATGCTTGCTTTTTTTATATTGGTTGTTGACCAGTACATTAATGGAATCATAAGAAACGTCAATAAGCTGGCTGATCCTATCCAGCTCTTCCAGCGTAAATTCATGCACATTATTGATCAACCGCGTCATTCGGTTGTTATTCGTGCCCAGGTCCCCTGCTAAAACTGTCTTGGGCAAATAGGTGAATATTTGCTTGAATTCGGTAATATACCCCGATTCAATCAATTGTTTTACCCCCGTATAGCGTTCATCCTTTGTCATGCTCCAAAGAAAAAAACAAATGATAAATAAATTAGCATAAAGTACAGATCATTCTTTTTTAGTTACAATGCGACTTGTTAAGGTGATACTTCGTATTATGTTAATGACAGGTCGTATTGATTACTGTTATAGCCGATGTAACGTAGTGCCAGAGAGCATAACATAGATTCTATACTTAGTCACTTTGTAAGGTGAAAAAGATGCTATGGTAGCAACAAGGGGAGGTTTTGAACAAACAAAAATACTAAATATATTAGTATTCGGGGTGAAGGAGACAATAAAAATAACAGTCTTTGACACGGATCAAAACGCTCCGATCGTTTTTTTGACTACCA
This sequence comes from Paraflavitalea soli, assembly GCF_003555545.1. GTDB lineage: Bacteria > Bacteroidota > Bacteroidia > Chitinophagales > Chitinophagaceae > Paraflavitalea > Paraflavitalea soli. The sequence continues at coordinate 8,174,636 of NZ_CP032157.1, forward strand.
GTTCCTTATACATAGCGAAATTGCCCGGATCTGTTTCATGCAGTTCCATAATGTGGATCGGGTGTGGATAATCGTTGTGATTTTTGTTGCTTTCCTACCGATCGGATTACTTTTCCCCCTGTACAGTACAGGATATATGGCTTTTTTTGGTACTATTATTGTAACTAAAATTCAGCTAAACGAATCCCTTTTCTCCTTCACCGTATAGAAATTCTGCCGTCCTATTCTTTCATGTGCCCAAGTCTTTGTATGAAAAAAACTGTACTTAAAATTTTTCATAATGTCATTATTGTTGTTGGTCTCCCTGTATGAGTTCAGGCAGTTTCTCCAGATCGTTTTGTGGATAGCTGTACCTGCTACGCTGATTGCTGTTGCCCTTACCATTTTCTTACATTACCGCCGCAAGAAAAGACAGGGAGGACTGGAGCTGGCCCTTCATGACGAAAATGGCTGGTCCGAAACTATACTGAGAAATCCCGCTTCATCCGCCTTACTGCAAACCGCGGGAGGTGATCATCCCGAAGCCTTGCCAGACTGGTTGGCCAGCGCTAATCCCGACAATACCCCCCTCCTAAAGAAATATGAACACGAAGTGAGGCGCTACAGGGAAAACTATGCCATCCTGGAACAGGATTTCCGGGAGCTGGAAGAAAGGTATACAGACTTGCGCAACAAAGCCTATCACACAGATAAAGAAGGAGATATATCTCTTGTAGCCCAATTGCAGAAAGAGATCCTAACCTACAAAGAAAAGATCAGCCGGTTGCAACACGCAGCTGTGGTGCATGATGGAGCCGGTGATGACGAGGCTGCCAAAATGCAGCAATACCATGCACAACAGATAGAAGATCAGGCCATTCAGTACAAGCAGGAAAATGAACACCTGGCTGATCAACTACAACAGGTGCAACAACTTTTACAGCAATTACAGGAAGAGAACAACCGCTTACAGCTCTTGGTAATTGCCGGCAATACCGCAGCAGTGGCCGTTGAACATGGAAACGATGAGCGTATCCAGGCTTTACAACAGCTCCTGGCGCAAACCGAATCAGAACGGAAAGCATTGAAAGAGCAACTGGCTGAGCAGGAATACCTACCCGATGTACTCGAAGAAAAAAGAGTCCATATTGATTTTCTGCAGCGCCAGCTTGAACAACGCATAAAAAATTACCATGTGTTGGAGCAGCAGGCCGGCGATTCGGCTGCTCAGTTACAACACATGCAGATATCTATGAATGAGTTTGACCAGCAAATTCAGCGCCTTACCGGAGAATTGAAGGCTCAGCAACAACAAGCTGCCGAATCCCAGGCTGCCCTCCGACACAGCCGGGAAGAAGGTTTGCAACAGCAGCAGATCATCCTCACCAAAACTGGCCATATTGAACAATTAGAAGAGAACATAAAAGAATTGAAGGAACAACAGGGCCTGTTTCAAACCGAAATCGCTGAACAGCAGCAGTCTGTACAATCCCTCCAGCAACACCTGGCCAATGAACATCAAAAAGCAGCAGCTTTGGAAACAAAACTGGAATTGAGCAGTCAGCTCTTGCTCAGGATCTATGCCGAACTGGCCAAATCACTGGGCAACCACGCATTGGTGAATACCAGTGCGCAAGCTGAAATAGCCGCAGCAAACGGAGAGATAAATGAACCATTCCAATTACAGGCTTCACTGTAACATATAGTCATAATCATATAGTACTAAGGGTATACCCATACTGGGCGGCATCCCATGGGCTGCAGGAAGCAGGCCACGCGTGGGTATTATGACAATTTTAACATTTTGCCCTGGCTGCCGCTGCACGGCGATTCGTTATAGTTTCGTTAACTTACAACAAATTGCCCCCGTATGAGAAAGTATGCCCCCGCAAACAACTTCATCATTACGCTACTGGTACTAATCGTTGTCGCCGCATTTCATCCTCCCATCAGCAATATTTCCCTCACCGGCGCCTGGCAATACCAGGAAAATGGTCGGGAAGAAACAATGACCTTTGTAGATGGGTACTTCGTGCATGCCGTTTATGACAAAGCTGGCAAACAATTTCTCTATACCTGGGGAGGTCCTTATAAGGTGAAAGATGATCAAATAGAAGTCACCACCGAATTTAATACACAGCAAAAAGATAAAGTAGGGGAGACAGTGGGCATTACCTGGTCCGAAAATAATGATCAATTGGTTGTTACCGTAGAAGGCAAAGAAAAGACCTGGAAGCAACTGGACAAGGGATTGGGTGATCTGGCAGGTGTTTGGCGCATTGCCGGCCGCAAGCAGGGAAACCAGCCTGTTACCATGCCCCTGGGCCCCAGGCGCACACTCAAAATATTATCAGGTACCCGTTTCCAATGGGTCGCCATCAATATCGACACCAAAGAATTTTCCGGAACTGGTGGCGGTACCTACACCTTTAAAAATGGTAAATACACCGAAAATATTGAGTTCTTCAGTCGCGATAACAGCCGGGTAGGGGCCTCCCTCACCTTCAACGGAAAGGTTCGTGGCACCGAATGGGACCATACAGGCCTGAGCTCCAAAGGCGATCCCATTGATGAAATGTGGAAAAAACTCAATGCAGAATAAAGTCCGAAAACTCAGTAAAGTCGGAAAGACCGAAACCAATACCTTTCTCCGACTTTCCGACTTCCAGACTAATTATGCACAATATGGGGATTCTTACGGTCTTTCCTCCCGATAGCTATCGGGACGACTTCCCGACTTTCTTCTTAACTTGCGCTCATGCAACAATACCTTGATCTGCTGCAGCATATTATTGATAAAGGGGTTACCAAAACCGATCGTACCGGCACCGGTACTACCAGTTGTTTTGGCTACCAGATGCGCTTCGACCTGCAGCAGGGATTTCCCGTGGTTACTACCAAAAAACTTCACCTCAAAAGTATTATTTACGAACTACTCTGGTTCCTGCAGGGCGATACCAATACCCGCTACCTGAAAGAACATGGCGTAAGTATTTGGGATGAATGGGCCGATGAACAAGGCAACCTGGGACCCGTATATGGCAAGCAATGGCGTAGCTGGGCAGGCGCCGATGGTAAGACCATCGACCAGATCAGCGACGCCCTCAAACAGATAAAGAACAATCCCGACAGCCGTCGGATCATTGTGAGCGCCTGGAATGTAGCCGAATTGCCTGAAATGGCTTTAATGCCCTGCCATGCCCTCTTCCAGTTCTACGTAGCGCCGGGTGTCAATGGCGGAAAAGGCAAACTTTCCTGCCAGCTGTACCAGCGTTCGGCAGATGTATTCCTGGGCGTGCCATTCAATATCGCTTCTTATGCACTCCTCACCATGATGATGGCGCAGGTATGCGACCTGGAACCAGGTGACTTCATCCACACCTTCGGTGATGTGCACCTGTACAGCAACCACGTAGAACAAGCTACCTTGCAATTAACCCGCACCCCTTATGCTTTGCCGGTAATGAAACTCAACCCTGCTGTTAAAGACCTTTTCCAATTTACCTTCGAAGATTTTACATTGGAAAATTACCAATCCCATCCGGCCATCAAAGCGCCGGTAGCAGTTTAAAATCATCTATGAATATAGCCTTAGTTGTAGCCGCTGCAGAAAACAACGTCATTGGTAAAAACAACCAATTACTATGGCGCTTGCCCAATGATACCAAGTTCTTTAAGAACACTACCTGGGGCATGCCGGTGATCATGGGCCGGAAAACCTTTGATTCATTGGGAAAGCCCCTGGCCGGCAGAACCAATATCGTGATCACCCGCCAGAAAAACTGGACGGCGCCAGGTGCTCAGGTCGTGGCAACCCTGGAAGAGGCAATGGCTGCCGCCGCTGATACCGATGCCAAAGAAGCCTTTGTAATTGGGGGAGGAGAAATTTACGCCCTGGCATTACCACTGGCCCAAAGGATCTACCTCACCAGGGTGCATACTACCCTCGAAGGGGATGCTTATTTTCCCGAATTTGATGAACAACAATGGCACCTCTTGTCCAACCTTGATTTCCCCGCCGATGAAAAGCACGCCTATGCATATAGCTTTCAGGTGTGGGGACGGAAGACTGAGGGCTGATGTTAGGGCATGACCTCCGGAGCATGAAATAGATATCTTCGGTGTATTCTTCTGTATTCTAAATTCTGTATTCTATATTCTCTTCCATGTTCTCACCCTGGCAGTTAGCTAAAAAATACATACACTATTACTTTACAGCTTCCAATGGAAAGGGACATGGCGTTCATTCCCCTTTTGTTTTTGAATTCATCAAAAAAGTACTGAACGATAAACGCCACTTTGCTGCCTACGACCAGGTAGAAGCCTTACGCAAACAATTATTAGCCGATAATACCTGTTTACAGGTAGAAGATTTGGGCGCAGGGTCTGCCATCAGCAATACCAGTAAGCGCCCCATAGCACGCATTGCTAAATATGCAGCCAAATCAACGAAGTTCAGCCAGCTCCTATTTCGCATCGTCCAATATTACAAACCCGCCACCATACTGGAATTGGGCACTTCGCTGGGTATATCGGCTTCCTATATGGCATTGGCCAATCCTGCTGCCAGCGTCATCACAGGCGAGGGGAGTATCGCTATAGCAGAAAAGGCTGCTGCCAATTTCCGGCAGCTGGCAATACCTAACATAGAACTCGTACCCGGTAATTTTGATAATACCCTGCCGCAGATCCTGGCCCGCCATACCCCCGTTGAACTGGCATTCCTCGATGGCAATCACCGCCTCGAACCCACCCTCCGTTATTTTGAGGCCCTGCTGCTCCACACTACAGAGCATTCCATCCTTATCCTGGACGATATCCATTGGAGCGAAGAGATGGAACAGGCCTGGCAGCAGGTGCAGGACCACCCCGCTGTAACGCTTACCATTGACCTGTTTTTTATAGGCCTCGTGTTCTTTCGCAAAGACTTTAAGGTAAAGCAGCACTTCTCCATCCGCTTTTAAAGCCATAGCCGGACAGGTTGGACTATTAAACGCTTCCCAGCCAACTTGAAAAAAACATTTATATTAGTGTCCTCAACATTTATCAATTAAACCAACTCATGATGGAACCGCAATTCTCCGACGAACCACTATTTGAACTACAGGTCGATTACGACGCTGGCAATAAATTCAATGAAGCTACCCGGTGGGCAAAATTTATGTCCATTATTTGCTTCATCTGCATCGGCTTTGGTGTGATAGCAATTGCCTTCGGCAGTGCCGCGCTCACAATGGTGTTTAGCACTTATTGGCCAGGGGTTGAAACCATTGGTGGAATGATAATAGCCGTTATTGTTATTGTACTGATCATTTTTACCTACATCACCATCCTCCTGTATCGTTTTGCTACACTGGTAAAGCAAGGTATTGAAACCCAGAATCAGGGCGTTTTTAATGAAGGGCTTAAGAATCTTAAGAACTATTTCCTGATCAATGGCATATTTGCTTTGTTGGGTATCGTATTTAACGCAATCGGTTTACTGGGCAAAATCTTTTAACCCCCCTTAATTAAATGTATCAATATGGAAAATAATAGTAACCAGGGAGATAATTTATTTAACCTGAGTATTGAAGGTGCTGCAAGAGAACTTTTGCAAACTGCGGCTACCTGGGCGCGTATTATAGCCATTGTGGGATTTATAAGCGGCGGCCTGTCTTTGATCGGCCTCATCTTTGGTTCTCCCCAGGCTAATGCAGCAGTTGCAGCAAGCAGTACACTGATCTCGTTGCCCTTTATTGCACTGGGCGTTATTATCAATGTTTTCCTTTTTAAGTTTGCGACCAACATTCTTGGTAGTCTCGCCAATATGAGTCAGGTCCAGTTCAATGAGGGCATCAATAATTTAAGGACCTACTTTAAGATCATTGGCATACTGATCATTATCGGCTTGTCATTAGTGGTGTTGATCGTCATGTTTTATGGGCTAGGCAGGGGACTGAGATAGACAATAAATGATATCCATAAACGTTCTGCTAAACATTACCTCATTAAAACAACCCTCTTTTCATGGAACAATCTAATGAAAGCCTCTTTGCCCTGGAATTTGATCACCAGGCAGCAAGCTATATCACCGAATCCGCCAAATGGAGCAGGTTCCTGGCCATCGTTTGGTTTATCATATGTGGACTATTTGTCCTGTTTGCCCTTTTTGCCGGTAGCCTTATTGCAAGCCTCTACAGCAACACATTATACGGTGGCGCAGGAGCTGGTATAGGCGGTATGATGATTGTTATTTACCTGATATTGGCGGCTATCCAGGTTGTTCCCAATATATTCCGTTACCAATTTGCTACAAAAGCATTGCGGGCTATCCGGACCAATGACCAGGCTTTGCTCAATGAATCTTTGGGCAAATTAAAGACCTATAATAAATACTGGGGTGTAGTAACGATTATTATCCTTAGCATCTATGTATTGATATTTCTCTTTGCTATTCTCGCAGGTACAATGAGATAGAAACTAATTCAATGCACGTAATGAAAGTACCTGTAGCTGTCTGCTGCAGGTACTTTTTTATTTTTTAATTCGTAGAGTAATAATTGTAATCCTTCAGCAGCGTTTGCAGGAACTCAATGGAGTCCTGGTCACTGTCCATCTTCAGCTTCGACTTGATCCGGTCGCCGATCTTCATGGCCAGCTGGTAGTCGTTCTTTTTACGCACACTTTCAATGATGCTTTTGAGCGTATTGATATCCCGGTCACTCAATTGCATAACCTGCGGGTACCGGGGCTTGTAAGTCGATTCTACTTCCGTAAAGACCGTATCCTGCCAGGAGGTGCGGTTCTTTAGGTCAATTAAAATAGTGCCCGCCAGCAGGTCACCTATCCGTTGCGATTTGGGGGTGAAGATCACACAGGCCAGTCCGATGAAGATGAGCGGTAATATCCACCAGGGCAATACCTCGTTCAATACTGCGCCCAGCAGCCACCAGGGAAAATCGATCATCCTGAACAGCCAGCGGATCAGGTATTGGCCAATACTGGGCTGCCCCCCTTCCTCCGTGATCACCTTAATACGCAAGGCCATTTTTCCCAGCGTCTGCCCATTCATGGTGATTTCGCACAAAGGGAAATACAGCAATACCGGTATCCCGATCATGATCTGTTTCCAGCTCACGCCAAACATCGGCACATCGATAATAGCCGTCATCAGTTCCAGGTAGATCCAGCACAAAAACATATCGATCAGCCACGCAAACAAACGTTTGTGGAATGGGGAAATGGGGAACTCCACTTCTATGTTAAAACCCGTATCTAACTTAACCAACAACATATTGCAACAATAGAGGAATAAATTCGTTTAGCATCCTGTAAACGCTCTTAAAATTAATTAATTATACCAAAATCACGAATTATACGAATTATGCAATGTACACCGGTACGGAGAGCGGGAAAAACAGCAATAACGCTGATTATCAGTCTTTGTTCAATGAACTTTTTCGTGTAGGTTTGAAAACATAAAACATACGTCCGGTGAGAGAAGGCCTTTTTCTGAAAAAAAACATCGATAAATGGAAGCAGTACCAATACGAGGCAGCTTCCAATCCCGACGAAATGGCCCAGCAGTTTACCGAGCTGGTCAACGACCTGGGATATGCCAAAACCTTTTACCCCCACAGCAAGGTTACCCAATATCTCAACGGGCTCGCTTCTAAGATCTACCTGGGCATCTACAAAAATAAAAGGGAAGAGACCTCCCGTTTTGTACGTTTCTGGAAAACAGAACTGCCCCTTACCGTACGCAAATACCACCGGGAGTTATTATATTCTTTCCTCATCTTTACCGCCCTGGCCGTAATGGCTGCCTTTTCGGCCGCCCATGATGAAACCTTTGTACGGGGCGTACTGGGTGACCGTTATGTGGAAATGACCGAAGACAATATTGCCAAAGGCGACCCCTTTGGTGTCTATAAGGATGAGAACAAGATCGCCATGTTCCTGCGCATTGCCCTCAACAATATCCAGGTATCCCTCCTGGTATTTGTAGCCGGCATCTTTGTATCCATTGGCTCTGCCTGGTTCCTTTTTAAGAACGGCATCATGTTGGGTGCCTTCCAATACATGTTTTTTGCCAAAGGACTCGGATGGCCCTCCGTATTGGTCATTTGGGTACACGGCACCCTCGAAATATCTGCTATCATTATTGCCGGCGGGGCAGGGTTCATCCTGGGCAACAGCATACTCTTTCCCGGAACACGCAAAAGAATAGACTCTCTCAAGAGAGGTGCCAAAGATGGACTGAAGCTAATGATCGGGCTGGTACCCGTATTCATTGTAGCTGCCTTCCTCGAAGGATATGTAACCCGGTATTCCGCCATGCCGCAGTGGCTCAGCATTAGCATCCTGGCCCTGTCGTTTAATTTTATATTGTGGTACTTTGTGCTCTATCCGATCCGGCTGGAAAAAAAGAACCGTCATATTAAATCATTGTCGTAACCTCCCATGTTCCCTGTTTTACTAAATACAAGGTTAAGAAGTACAGGCAGGCTCTTTTTATACATCGCCTTCCTCTGGATGCCCTGTATGGCCGTAGCCCAGGAAGAGGAGCCCGTCGTAGATACCACAATAGTGACGATAGAGGATTCCGTTGTTGCTCCTGTGGAAAGTGAAGATTATAAGCAGGAAGACTTTACCCCCGTGCAACCCGAATTACGGATCGTGCCCGACTCATCAGTCAATAAGCTGAAGCGCGATGAAGCTTTTGCTTATGCCAATGACTCAGCCTATTGGACCAAAAAAGCCAAAGAGCCTGTGAAGAGAGAGAAGGGGTTTTGGGATTATTTCTATGAATTTTTCTCCGGATCAGGCGTGCGTACCGTTACCTATATTATACTGGGCGTGATCTTTGTCCTCATCATTTACCGCATCATTGTCGTCAACAACCTGTTCATGACCGCTGCCTCCCGCCGGAGAAAGGAGGGCGTACAGGAACTGGAGAATGAAATTGATGACAACGACTTCGATGGCAAGATCCAGGCCGCTATACAGGAGCGCGATTTCCGTGCAGCTATCCGGTTTATGTACCTCAAATCGTTGCGCTCCCTCAATGATAAAGGATGGATCCGCTACCATGCCCAGGGCACCAACTACGAATACATTAGTCAGGTACATCCCTATGGTGTTGGCAACGAGTTCCGCTTCCTTACCCACGTATATGAATACGTCTGGTATGGTGAATTTGCCTTGTCCGAGGAACAGTTCAACCGCGTGCATCAGAATTTTCAACACTTTTTTAATGCTGTAAGACCGTGAGGCGTTCACTCCCATACATATCTTATTGCCTGCTCCTCATGGTTATTGTGGGTTGTAGTTGCAACCAGTCCAAGCGACTCAATGAGCGCGTAACCCTGTGGCGCAATGATAAAATACCCTATGGTACTTATTATGCCCATGAAAACCTCCAGCGCATCTTCCCGGAAGCATCCATTATCAACCATAAAACATCCCCCGATCCCTACCAGAAAGCCAGCATCCGTGATGCTTTCGGTCAATATGATGACAATGTAGGTAAAACCTGCTACCTCATCATCGCCAACGAAGTAATGCCCGATGACAAGGAAATAGAAGGATTGATTGGACTCGTCAGCAGAGGCGCCAAAATATTTATCTCTTCTTCTTCCATCGACGAAACCCTGCTCGACAGCCTGCAATTAAAAACCTCCCTGTATACCGGGTTTTACAATAGCCATGATTCACTCTCTGTACAGATAAGCGATCCCGTATCCTGGAAAGAAAGCACGTACACCTATCCCGGTAAGGCTTTCGACAATTATTTCAGCTATCTGGATTCTTCCATCACTACCGTGTTGGGAAAGAATGAGGATGGCAAGGCCAATTTCGTAAAGATATCCTACGAGAGTGGGGGCGCTTTTTACATTCACCTCGCGCCCATGGCCCTCACCAATTTCTTCCTCCTGCACAAAGAGAATAAAGCCTATTACGACCAGGTTTTATCCTGGCTTCCACGGAATATCGAAGTGGTGCGCTGGGACGATTATTTCCGCAACAGCACCAGGGGAGAAGGTAAGGACGGCAGCGGCGCCAACAATGCCTATAAAGCACTCGGCTGGCTGCTCAATCAAAAATCCTTTGCCTGGGCCGCAGGATTACTCTTGTTGTTATTACTCCTGATCTACCTCGTTGAATCCAAACGTAAACAACGCATCATACCCGTTATCCAGCCATTGAGGAATGCTTCCCTCGATTTTGTGAAGACCATTGGCCGGATGTATTTTCAGCGAAAGGACAACAAGGATCTGTCGCACAAAATGACCGTACATTTCCTGAGCTATGTGCGCAATCGCTATAATATCCGCTCATCAGTAATGGATGAAGATTTTGTGAAAAGATTGACCTACAAAAGCGGGTACGACCAGCAGGCTGTACAGGCACTCGTGTATGACCTGCAATTTGCCCAGGATGCACCCCAGGTGTCAGATCATGCCCTGCTGGAGCTGAATCATAAACTCGAAACCTTTTATAAATACGCCTGATGGCGTGTATAATTCTAAATAAATAACGCCTGATACATGGAAGAGACTTTTTTTGAACTCCGCACCGATCTTAGTTCCCTCCAACAATCGGTAGAAACACTGAAAGCCGAAATAGGTAAAGTGGTCGTAGGGCAGGAGCAAATGGTGGAATTGTTGCTGACAGCAGTGCTGGCAGATGGGCACGTTATTATCGAAGGGGTGCCCGGTGTAGCCAAAACACTCACCGCTAAATTGCTCAGCAAAAGCATTTCAATAGGCTTTTCCCGCATTCAGTTTACTCCCGATCTCATGCCAAGTGATGTGATCGGTACTTCTATATTTAACCCGAAGGAAACATCCTTCCAGTTTAAACAAGGGCCCATCTTCAGCAATATCGTGCTCATCGATGAGATCAACCGGGCGCCCGCCAAAACCCAGGCTGCCTTGTTTGAAGTGATGGAGGAAAGGCAGGTCACCGTTGACGGGCATACCTATGCCCTCGCGGCTCCTTTTATGGTGGTGGCCACACAAAACCCCATAGAGCAGGAGGGTACCTACCACCTGCCCGAAGCCCAGTTGGACCGTTTCCTGTTTAAGATCAATGTTACCTATCCTACATTGGAACAGGAGTTTCGCATCCTGTCCAATCATCACCATACCACCCTCAACAGCATGCTGGGCGAAGTAACAGCCGTTATATCGGCAGCGCAGATCGAAACTTTGCGCCACCAGGTGCGTACCATCCGCATTGAAGAGAAACTCATCAGCTTTATAACTTCCATCGTTGCCAATACCCGCAACCATAAGTCTATTTACCTGGGTGCTTCTCCCCGCGCATCAATTGGCATCCTCAATGGGGCCAAAGCACTGGCCGCCATGCGTGGACGCGATTTCGTAACGCCCGAGGATATCATTTTTATCATTCCCCCTGTTTTACGTCACCGCATTGTACTCACCCCCGAAAAGGAAATGGAAGGCGCATCTACCGATGATGTGATCGCCCAGGTGATACAAAGCATTGAAGTACCACGATAGGGGGAAGATGCAGAAGTATAATGTTCAGCAATTCAAAAAAGCAATCAAAGACCGGGTAACAGAATCCTACATTCTAAATCCTAAATTCGAAATTTCACATTGCGCTTCTACAACAACTATATCAAGCCCCTCTACTTCAGCCGCCGGTTCTACTGGTCCCTGGCCGTGGTAATTGCTTTATTCCTGGTATCTTATGCCTGGCCATTCCTGTTCCGGATAGGGCAACTCGCTTTCCTGTTTGTGGCAGTTGTCATGTTATTGGATTATGTCAACCTGTTCTTCAATAGAAAAGGCGTGACAGCAGTACGGGAACTCACCGAGCGCTTTAGCAATGGCGATGAAAATAAGGTACAGTTGGTATTGAAGAACCATTACCATTTTCGCGTTCACCTCAAGGTCATCGATGAAATCCCCATTCAGTTCCAACGCAGGGATTTTGAATTGTCTACTTCCCTGGCAGGCGAAGAACAACAGCGCCTCGTCTATCAATTACGTCCCGTAGAACGGGGCGAATACATCTTTCATGATACCAACCTCTTTATAAAGAGTCCGCTGAACGTAGTGGTGCGCCGCATCAAAATAGAGCAGGAGCAAATGATCAAGGTATTTCCTTCCTACCTCGCCCTGCGTCAGTTTGAGCTGATGGCCCATTCCAATAACCTCGCGGAAGCAGGCAGCAGGAAACTCCGTAAGATCGGCCATAGCCTCGAGTTTGAACAGATCAAGGAATACGTTACCGGCGATGATATACGCAGTATTAACTGGAAAGCTACCGCCCGCAAAGGTGGCCAGCTCATGGTCAATAACTTCATGGACGAGCGCAGCCAGCAGGTGTATTGCGTCATTGATAAGGGCCGCGTCATGAAAATGCCTTTCGAAGGAATGACCCTCCTCGATTATGCCATCAATGCTACCCTCATCCTTTCGCGCGTAGCCCTCATCAGACAGGACAAAGCAGGCCTCCTCACTTTTGCTGAGCAGATAGGCCATTTCCTGCCGGCCGACCGTAAGGCTGCACAGATGGGTAATATCCTGGAAGCCCTCTACAACCAGCAAACCAAATTCCTGGAGACAGACTTTGAGAAACTGTACGCACTCATTCGCTCACGTGTTACACAACGCAGCCTCATTGTACTATTTACCAATTTTGAATCCCTGGCAGGTTTGCAACGGCAGTTACCCTATATCAGAAGCATTGCCCGTAGCCACCTCGTGTTGGTCGTATTTTTTGAGAACACAGAATTACGCCAGCTCACAGAGGCAAGGGCCAATGATATCGAATCCGTGTATGTGAAGACCATTGCCGAAAAATTTATCCATGAAAAGAAACTCATGGTAAAAGAACTCCAGCAGCATGGTATCCTCACCATCCTTACTGCGCCGGAAAACCTCACCGTGAATACCATTAATAAGTACCTCGAATTGAAAGCTAAGCAGGCAATCTAAAATTCAAGCTAGCCCTCTTTCCTGGCTTCACTGTATTTGCTCGCAGCTCGTAGCTCACAGCTCGCAGCTTTTCCTTTATCTTCGCCGCATGGAGCAGGCCATCAATATATTCTCCGACGGACAGGTATTGCTGATCAACAAGCCACTGGAGTGGACTTCTTTCGACGTGGTACGCAAACTGAGGGCACAGATGAAGATTAAAAAGGTAGGTCATGCAGGGACACTCGATCCCCTGGCTACCGGCATGTTGATACTCTGTACCGGCAAGTTTACCAAGCGTATCAATGAGTACATGGCCCAGGAAAAGGAATATACCGGCACCATTACCCTGGGGGCTACCACGCCAACCTACGATCTCGAGAGCGAACCTGAAAATTTCAAAGCCTACGATTCCGTCACACCAGCACAATTGGAGGCCGTTACAAAACAGTTTACAGGCGAGATCATGCAGGTGCCTCCCATTCATTCTGCTATAAAAAAAGATGGTAAGCGCGTCTATGAGCTGGCCCGCAGGGGAGAGCATGTCGAACTGGAAGCAAGAAAGATCACCATCAGGGAATTTGAGTTCACCAATATTGCTTTACCTATTCTTCATTTTAGGGTAGTATGTTCCACCGGCACCTATATCCGTAGCCTGGCCAATGATGTAGGCATAGCCCTGGGCTGTGGTGCACACCTCAGCAGTTTATGCCGCACCCGTATTGGCGCATTCACTATTGATAAAGCAATGACGATGGAACAGGCCCAGGCAATGATCAAAGAAGCATTGGCGCAGTAAAATTGTATTAGCTCGCAGCTCGTAGCTCACTGCTCGCAGCTTTTAGAAAGGATACCCGATGCCCAACTGTAGTTGGCCGCTGGCGATATCTATCTTCTGGAACCATCCATAGTTCATATTCGCATAGCGTGGGTTCTTGAGCCGGTAAGCCCAGTCAAGACGGATCATGAAGAATTCAAAATCGAGGCGTAGGCTCGTACCAGCACCGAGCGCAATATCCTTGTATAGCCGGCTTAATTTAAAAGAAGCCTCCGGCACTTCCTGTCCATTTTGGTACTCTTTACTCCAGATATTACCAATATCAACAAATAAAGCACTGTTCACTTTCACGCCGGCAATCGTAGTAATGTTAAAACGATATTCAGCATTGAACTCCAACTGCATATTGCCAAACCGGTCTACCCGCGTGGTATCAGATGTGTCGTAGATCGTGGAAGAGCCCGGACCCAGCCTTCGCACCTGCCAGGCCCGCATGCTATAAGGGCCTCCTGCAAAAAAGGCCTTGAAAAAGGGTAGGTTATGTTCTTTGACGATCACTCCGTTCGTATCCGTTTTACCATAAATGAAGGCTACGCCCCCAAAAGCACGGAATGCCCAGGACGACCGCTTGCGGTTGATATAGTGCTTCACCTCCGCATCTACTTTCACAAAGCGCCGCAGATCACCCAGTTCCAGGCTTTTGATAAGTCCAAACAAGGCGCCGCTTTCCTCAATACGTCCCCGGATGATCACCAGGCGCTTGTCATTGTCAAACTGCCGGGCTGCTGTGGCACTGAAAACAGTGCTGATGATCATGCCATCATTAAAGGCAAACCGGTAGGCAGGGATAGCTTCCTCCAGTTTCCGCAAACTGTCTGTTTTATGCAGGTCCGTATATTCAAAATTAAAAGGCGTCAACACATAACTCTTCGTCCAGCGCTGCGTTGCATTATCCGGGTCCGAAGCCCGGGTCTTTCTCCGCGTCCATTCATAACCCCAGGAAGTATTGAAGGAGGGGGCTCTGAAAAAGTCGCGCCGGTCTGTGTAAGCGCCTGTCAGGTTCAGCACCGTACGCCGGGCCAGCGTGCGTTCATTACCCTCTGTCTTGCGTGGAAACCAGTCCAGCAGGAATTTGGGCAGGATGATCTTGGGGAAGTAAATATTATGCGAAAGACTCGCCTGCAGCGTTTGCACCAGGTGCGTACCGATCTCAATACCAAACCTGGCATTCGTACTGGTCTGGATCGCTTCCCGGTAGGCATTGCGGTTCAGCAGCCGGAAGTTAAGTCCCAATCCAAAATAAGTGCCCTGCGAAAGGAAGTCACTTACGTTACGACTCGTTTCGAAATCCACATTGAGACTGTGTTTCATGGCCGGATAGAGCCGTAGCACCGCATCCAGCAAGGGCACACTGTCATACCTTTCCTGCAGCGTAAGGTCCACATTTTGCCAGGCGCCCAGTTGGTTAAATGTATTGATCACCCGGTAATAGCGGCGCTGCGAATAAGCCGTACCAGGCCGCAGGCGGATATTGGTGGCAATGAACGGCAGCTTGAACCGCCTGGAATTAAAGAAGAATTGATATCCCTGGATAGTCGCGCTGTCTTTCGTAACCGGCACAGAATCTTCCAGGATCGATAGATCGGGGTATACCCGCACATTACCCATATAGAATTTACGGATATGCGCACTGTCCTTCAGCGGCCGTTGTCTGATCGTTATATTGATCGTAGGCTTTTCCCGCTTTTTGCTCAGCGAGTCCAGCAACCGCAGCTGCTCAAAAGGGTCGAGCGTAGGGTCGATCAGGGCCGCTACCACCGTATCCCGCTCTGCATAAATATTCTCCTTCGAAAACTTATAATAGCCACTGTCCCGGTAAATAGCCAGTAACCGGTCAAGCTCCCCATTCACCTTTTGATCAGAGTAAGGTTCCCCTTTTTTCAGCAGCGACCCATTCATTGATTTGAGCGCCAGTGCCTGCAGTTCCGGCGTTTCCAGCGCATACCCGATCGAGTCCAGACGCATGGCTATTCCCGGCGTTACCGTGAAAGTAGTGTAGACCCTTTTTTGTTCCCCATGTTGTTTATTGGCAACCGTATCAATGTAAAAGGTATCCTGAACCACCGGGTTGAAATAGCCCAGCGAATGGAGCAGGTTTGTAATGAATATTTTCGACCGCCCAATGTTTAAGGAGTCAAAAACAGGCGGATTTTTGAGCGCCCGGAAAAACACCCAGGAGGAGATCAATCTTGTCTTCAGGCTGTCATCTACCTGATCCTGCAGCTTGGTTTGCAATTCCAGCCGGTCATACTCCGGTGTTTTACCCACCAGGTTGATCGTCGTCCGGTAGGGGAATGGCTTACTGGAATTATAATTCCTTACTGAACAGGACGTAGCCAGCAGCATACAGAGCAGGCCATATAAAGACCATCTGGAAAATGTAAAAAAGGTAACTTGCCGGCCGGATGTCATATAACTTATAAACGAGGTGCAATGTTGGTTAAATCGCAGGTCAAATATATTCAAAGTTTAAGCCAGAAAAAATCAAGAGATGAAGAAGGCGTATTTATCGCAGAAGGCCCCAAGTTAATTAACGAACTCTTAAGCACACCCAACGTACAGCTAAAGCAGTTGTATGCGGTGCCGGAGTGGATAAGCCAACACCCCCAAATGCAGACTGGTAGCGTTGTTGAGGTCAAAGAGCAGGAGTTGGAACGCCTGTCTTTTCTCCAGACACCCAACCAGGTGGTAGGCGTTTTTCGTAAGCCCGTATTTCCTAAAATCACCAGTTACCGGGGGCAGCTTTCCCTGATGCTCGATGCCATCCAGGACCCCGGCAATCTCGGCACCATCATCCGTTGTGCCGACTGGTTTGGCATCAATACCGTCATTTGCAGCCCGGAATCTGCCGACGTTTTCAGTCCCAAAGTGGTACAGTCAACCATGGGCAGCATCAGCCGCGTGCAGGTCATATACGAAGATCTGGTCCCCTTTATGGAGCAGCATGCCGGTATCCCTGCCTATGCAGCTACCCTGCACGGCACCAGTTTGTACGACCTGCAGCCATTGCAGCAAGGCATACTCGTCATTGGTAATGAGTCAAAAGGTATCCGCGAAGAATTATTGAAACTTTGCCGCCACCGCATCACCATTCCCAGAAAGGGAGAGGCCGAATCCCTGAACGCCGCCGTAGCTACCGGCATCATCCTATCGCATATCGTTCGATAGCTACGAGCAAATACAAAGCGATGGGTTTAATGGCTAAAGGCTGTTGGCTCGCAGCTCGAAGCTCGTCGCTCGCAGCTGGTCTTAACTGAATCGAATGGCTTTCACCGGCTGTACTTTCTTGACAATGATCGTGGGGATCAGCAGTACCAGGAAGCACACCAGGAAGGTGCCCGCATCTACCAGCACCACATGCCACCATACCACGTCTGCTACCGCTTTGGAGATCCAGTAAGCCTCTTCCGGTAATGGAATGAAGCCATATCGTTGTTGCAGCCAGCAGATACCCAATCCGATCACATTGCCCAGCAGTAAACCAAAAAAGGTAATAAATGTACCATGATACAGGAATACCTGTTGCACAGTTTGGTTGCGGGCGCCCAGCGCTTTCAGCACACCGATCATGCGCGTGCGTTCCAATACCAGTATCAGCAGGCAGGTGATCAGGTTCAGCGTAGCGATCACGATCATAATGATAAGAACAATAGCGATCGTTTTATTCTGCAGCGCCAGCCAGTCGAAGATATTCGGATAAATATTCTTGATCGTGGTCGACTTCAGACCAATAGGCAGCTCTTGTACAATGTCCTCACTAACCTTGTCCATTTTATTATAATCATGCAGGAATATTTCATAGCCGCCTACCTGGTTGCTGTCCCAGTCATTCAGCCGCTGGATCAGCTTCAGGTCACCGATCGCAATATGCTTGTCGTAATCCTCAATACCCGTTTTGAAGATACCCGCTACCGTCAGCTTCCTGGGGCGGAAATTGGGATTCCCCCGCTGTATAAAATAAATGATCAGTTGATCATTCACCTTCAGGTTAAGCTGCGTAGCCGTATACACCGATAAATTGATCTCATTGCTATAGCCGCTATCCGTAAAATGTATCCAGCGGCCTTCTACCAGGAAGTTTTGTAAATTGTTGAAATCATAGCTTTTTTCTACCCCTTTCACCAATACCGCCTCAATGGTGGCCGCCGTTTTCAAAATGGCATTTTTCGTGGCAAATGCCTGTACCGTTTTGATTTCCGGAACCTTTTTCTTCAGGTGGAGGACCGAATCATTTTTGAGGATGGGCACTTCTTCTGCAATCGATACCGCCGTGGCATCAAAGCTCTGCACCCGCACATGCCCCCAGAAACTGAATACTTTCTGGCTGATCGTTTTCTGAAAGCCATTGGCAAAGGCAATCGTCAGGATCATAACAGCCACACTGATCACCGTGGCGCCTATCGAAAGGCGTATCACAAACCGGGAAAAGGACCGTTGTTGATTAAAAGCGATACGGCGGGCTATAAAGGCGGCGATATTCAATCGGCATTGATTTTTCGGTCGTAAAAATAACAGAAAGCAACCATACCATTCCAAAAAGCTGTCTTTTAGAGGATTTCTATAACTTCAGCACATGAAACGATGCATTCTATCCTGGTTATTACTGTCGGTTTTCCTGGTACAGCTCCTGCCTGTTCAGGCCCAGATACCCGATGCAGTCTATTCACCACGAATTAAAACAGTGCTGTTGCACCCTACCGGCAACCAGCTGGGGCCACCCATTATGCAACTCGGCGGTATCGGCTCCCTGGAGCTCCATTTCGACGACCTTGATGCCAATGTTAAAAATTACTCCTATACGTTTCAGCTGTGCAATGCCGATTGGACTCCCGCTATTCTCAGCCAGTTTGATTTTATCAGCGGCTTTTCACAACAGCGCATCAATACCTACCGCGTTTCCTCCATCGCCTTTACCCGTTATACCCATTACCAGGCCGCCTTGCCCGACAGGAATTGCATGCCCACCAAATCCGGCAATTATATATTGAAGGTTTTCCTGAATGGCGATACCTCTAAAACCATCTTCACCAAGCGGATGTTGGTATACAGGGAACAGGCCGCCATTACCGCCCAGGTACAACAGCCATTTAACGGACAGATATTCCGCACCCACCAGAAGATTCAGTTTAAAGTAGCGCTGAATGAAGGGTTGAATGTCGTCAACCAGTTTCAACAGATCAACGTAGTGATAATGCAAAATTATCGTTGGGACAATGCCGTCTCCAATATCCGCCCATCTTTCTTTTCCAGGAATGTGCTGGAGTACAATACAGAAAATGATGCTGTTTTTCCTGCTGGAAAGGAGTGGCGTTGGCTCGACCTGCGCAGCTTCCGTTTTCAAAGCGACCGGATTGAGAAGGTAAAATATGGAAATGGCAGTACCGATGTGATCGTCCGGCCCGATGCCAACAGAAGCAGCCAGCGCTTCAATTTCTTCCGCGATAATAATGGTATGTTCACTATCGAGACCACCGAAAGCGTCAATCCCTATTGGCAGGGCGACTATGCTACCGTCAACTTTACTTTTGTGCCGGGCAACAACGTCCCTTTTCCCGATAAAGATGTATTTATTGTAGGGCAATTGACCAACTACAACCTCAACGATTCGGCTAAAATGGTGTTCAATACAGAGAAAGGAGCCTATGAAAGGTCACTCTTCCTGAAAATGGGGTACTATGATTATTGTTACGCCACCATCGACCGCAACGATCCAAAGCGCAAAGCCTCTTTTGATTTCACCGAAGGCAATTATTGGGAAACCGAAAACAACTATACCATTTTGGTCTATTATCGTCCATTGGGTGGCCGCGCAGATGAATTGGTAGGTCTCACCACTATTAATTCACTCACCAACAGGCCTTAGCAATTATCGAATTATTGATTACTGATTAGTAGTGCCGTCATGAGTTGATTACTGCACAAAACGGTGTGTATTATTGGTTTGATTGTCTCAAATGAATAATTAATTAATCAATAATTAGTAATCAATGAATGTAATTCGTTGTTTTGCCATATCTTTGCAGCCGGCAGGTCTTACACGACCAGCTCCTGCTGAACCCCCCCAGGACCGGAAGGTAGCAAGGGTAGGCGGTTGTAGCGGTGCGATGTAAGTAATCTGCCTTTTTTTCTTTTTTTTATCCAAGAGCATGGCCAATGGTAACCTGCACACATCTTCCGCTCCTGCAAGATCGCTCCCCGTTCAATGGCCATCCGCATGTTCTAATCAACATCTCAAAACTTTAATAGTATGAAATTTTTTATTGATACAGCCAACCTGGCTCAGATCAAAGAAGCGCATGAATTAGGTATCCTCGATGGTGTTACGACCAACCCTTCCCTGATGGCCAAAGAAGGCATCAAAGGCGAAGAAGCCGTTATGAAACACTACCTCACCATTTGTGAAATGGTTGATGGCGATATCAGTGCTGAAGTTATTTCTACCGAGTTCAAAGACATCATAGAAGAAGGAAAGAAACTGGCCGCTATTCACCCCAACATTATCGTGAAAGTGCCCATGATCAAAGATGGTATCAAAGCCATCAAATACTTCTCCGACAATGGCATCAAAACAAATTGTACCCTGGTATTCTCTGCTGGTCAGGCTATCCTGGCTGCCAAAGCAGGCGCTACCTACCTTTCTCCCTTCATCGGCCGTGTTGATGACAGCAATTGGGATGGTATTCAACTCATTGAGCAGATCTCTCATATCTATAACCTGCAAGGGTATAAAACAGAGATCCTGGCCGCTTCTATCCGCAGCGCCCTCCACATTGTAAAATGTGCTGAAGCCGGTGCAGATGTAATTACCAGCCCCCTGGAGCCCATCTTAGGATTACTGAAACATCCGTTGACCGATATTGGCCTGGCCAAGTTCCTGGAAGATGCGAAGAAAACCTATGCTCCCGCACTGGCAGGCGCCAAGTAAGCGACTGAAAAATAATTGATTATGAAGGGTGTCTCTTATGAGACACCTTTTTTAATGGTCATACCACCAGATCTTTCATTTCCCATCAGATAGCCGAAAGGGGATAAGATGCCCGTCCTTTTCGCCGGGGATCAGCCGTAGATATGCCGTGGATATAGGATAGATTCGCCTACTTTTAGCCCCGGCGGTTAAAAGCCAGTTCCAGCCCAGTCCCAAGCCAGTAGCAAGCCAATAGTAAGAAAACATGCCTCAAATGCAGGCTGGACGCGGAAATGTCCATTTAGGCACATTGTGAAGTAGGTATATGTTGTTGAAGATCATTGACATATGAAGGAATAAAATGCTTCCTTGTTATTCCGGATCTCACTTTTGTTATCGGATCTCACTTTTTGTTTCGACCGCAGGGAGAAATCCGCTATCGAAGCAAACGTATTCACGATTGCCGACTGCCGATTGCCGCCGATTCACGATTGCCGATTCACGCCTCCCGCCTCAGCTCCCTTTTCGTCCCCGCCGTCGGCCGCCCGGGCTACCCGGTAATACCTCCTCCATCGTTTTCAGCCGTTCCAGCGTATCCACCGTTTTCATATAGATCGTTATTTCCTTCCATACCTTGGGATTGCTCTTCAGGGCCGCTTTAACGGCAACTGTAGCCCCTTTAAACGAGGTATCAACAATCAGGCTATTGCCATCAAACCTGCCGGCAGAAGCCGTAAAATTCAATTCCCGGGCCGTAAGCGGTTGCCAGCGGCCATCCGTCAGTTTCCCGTCCACATTGATATAATTGTGCACCCCTTTCTTCAGACTGTCTGTGTACAGGTGAAAGTAAATACTGTCTACCTGTTGCCCCTGCGCTGCACGGCCACTCAATACCAGTACCCCAAATATGATGTAAAAGAATAATTTCAAGTGTAAAGCTTTGCTTGTTTTCAAGACACGGAATATCCCTGAACAGTTGTATTTCTGCCTTGTTAAATATAGCAAGTTTCAGGTTGAACAGGCGGGTAAATACAGGCAATTTGCATACACTAATAAAAATTACCATGCTATCAGAAAAAATATTAAATTTTGAGCCAGTGGCTACCAATGCTTACCAATACCAGCAAATAGCAACGGCAATCGATTACCTGTATGTAAATTTCCGTAACCAGCCCAGCCTCGAAGAAGTGGCTGCCCAGGTCAATATGAGCGCTTTTCATTTTCAGCGCATGTTTACCGAATGGGCAGGTATCAGCCCCAAAAGGTTTTTACAATTCCTCACCACCGATTACCTGAAACACCGCATTACCGGGTTCGACAACCTGCTCGATGCCGCAGATGCCGCCGGCTTGTCAAGCCAGTCACGCGTATACGACCTGTTTGTAAACCTCGAAGCCGTAACACCCCAGGAATACAAAGAGAAGGGTAGTGGCATCCTGATCGAATATGGATTCCATGCCACTCCGTTCGGCGAATGTATCATCGGCGTTACAGGACGCGGTATCTGTCATTTGTCATTCCTGCAGGAAGACAACCGGAGCACAGCCATTGAAGAACTGGAAAGCGCCTGGGGCAACGCTTCTGTGCGCGAGAACAGCCGGAATACCGAAGTAATGGCCAATGCCATTTTTCACCGTAAGCCAGGCGCCCAGGAAAAACTAAGCGTACTGGTAAAGGGAACCAACTTCCAGGTGAAGGTTTGGAACGCTTTGCTGGAAGTGCCTTATGGAACAGTGAGCACCTATCAGTCCCTCGCCCGGCATATTGAAGAACCCAAGGCATTGCAGGCGGTGGGAACCGCCGTAGGTGCCAATCCTATTGCCTACCTCATACCCTGCCACCGGATCATCCGCAAGAACCTGATCATCGGTGAATACCATTGGGGTACCGAACGCAAGAAAGCCATGCTCGGTTGGGAAATGGCGAAGACTGCTATCTAAAGCATCATCGGAGCTCATTCGCCAGCCTTCCCGGCGCACGCATGTCGGGATGACGGCTATTTCAAAGCCTCCGGCTTTGCACCATTGCTTGTCAGGCGTGTATGGTGCCCCATCGGGGCACCCGCTTTGTAGCAAACATCGTATCGAGAGTTTTTTGTGCCCCTTTAGGGGCTACCCGCTTAACGCTTCAATCAAAATACGCCGCTGAACCCCGTTCCCCTGCCAGCTTGTACAACAATTCAATCTGTGAACGAAGGATGCGGTCTTCCGACAACTCCGGCAACTGATCAACCGGAAAGAAGCCCACATCCAGGATATCAAACCCCTTTTGCAGCCGCAGTTCCCCCGTCACTTCACACAGCAACCCAAATTTGTACACATAAAATGCCTGCGGCGGGTGCGGATGACAGCGTTTATCAAAAACGGCCAACAGCCGGGTGGCCTTTACTTCCAGGCCTGTTTCCTCCCGGAATTCTTTTTCTATCACTTGCGAGGGCGATAGGCCGATATCCGCCCAGCCGCCGGGCAAGGTCCATTTGCCATCAGCCATTTCCCGGGCCAGCAGTATTTCCCCCGCTTCATTGAGCAGCAGGCCGCGCACATCCACTTTGGGCGTAGGATAATCTTTATTCGGCGCATAAAAGTTCCTGATCACTTCCACAGGCTGGCCGATCAATGTGCTGGTCAACTCATGACTGATCTCCAATAACTCCGCATACCGTTCCCGGTCGTAATCATTGGTATTGTATACCAGTCCTGTATCGGCAATTGATTTGATGCGTTTGGCGAGGTTCAGAATAGCGTCCGTCACAATAAGATGTTGAAGTAATAGGGTATTATATAATAGATGCGACAAAAGTAGTATTTACTAATATAACCAACTTTATTATAGGACTTTATGGCATATTGTGTTTTAAACCCTGCTTTAACTGTAAGACTTATTCACTGTGCAATGCCATTTTATCCACAAGTTGCCGGGGATATCCACATGGTGCAGTGTTTGTGTATAATTCCATGTGGGTAATCCTGTGGGTAACTATTGGCCTATGTATTTTGTACCCCTATTCTTCTATATTTGCTGTCCTTAAAAATTAAGACACTGTGCGATTAAAGAGCTTAGAAATTAAAGGTTTTAAAAGTTTTGCCGACAAGACCGTACTGAACTTCGATGAAGGTATTACCGGCGTTATCGGACCCAATGGTTGCGGTAAAAGTAATATCATCGACAGTATCCGGTGGGTAATCGGCGAACAGAAGATCAGTCACCTGCGTAGTGAAAACCTGGAAAGCCTGGTGTTCAACGGTTCAAAAACACGTTCCGCCAGCGGCCTGGCCGAGGTGAGCCTCACCTTTGAAAATACCCGGAACCTGCTCCCTACAGAGTTCAATACCGTTACTGTTACCAGGAAGTTCTATAAAAGCGGCGAAAGCGAATACCGCCTCAATGATGTACAGTGCCGCCTGAAAGATATCCAGAACCTCTTTATGGATACCGGTGTGAGTACCGACAGCTATGCCATTATTGAGTTGGGTATGGTGGATGAGATCATCAAGGACAAGGAAAATAGCCGTCGCCGCATGCTCGAGCAGGCTGCCGGTATCACCATTTATAAAACCCGCAAGAAGGAAGCCAAGCAAAAGCTGGATGCCACCGAACAGGATCTTGCCCGTATTGAAGACCTGCTGTTCGAGATCAACAACCAGTTGAAGAGCCTCGAAAACCAGGCGAAGAAAGCAGAGAAGTATTACGAGATCAAAAAAGAATACCGGGAAGTAAGCATTGAACTGGCCAAGGCCTCCCTGGAAGGATTCAACCACACCTGGCGCGACCTGAATGCCCAGTCTGAGGCTGAAATCGATAAGAAGATCAGGTTGGAAGCTGAAATAGCCAATGAAGAAGCCGTAATAGAACAGGAGAAAGTAGGCTTCATTGAAAAAGAACGCGCCCTGCAAAGCATGCAGCATGAGTTCAACGACCTGTTACAAACCTTACGCACCAAAGAGAATGATAAGAACCTCGCTTCCCAAAGACTGAACTTCCTGAAAGAAAAGGAAAACAGTCTGCAGGAGTTCCTCAACAAAAGTGAAGGACAACTCAAGGGAATCGAAGAAGGCATTGAATTCACCCAACTGCAGGTAGGAGAGGAAGCTGGTAAACTGGAAAGCCTGCAACAGCAGCTGGAAGACCTGAAAGAAGCTACAGAAGAAAGACGCAAAGTGTTTGATGAGAAGCGTTCACATGTAGACAGCCTGCGTAGCGAGAACCTCAACATGCAGCGCAACCAGTTTGAGGCAGAGAAGAAAGTAGCCATCGCCGATAACTCTATCCGCAACCTCGAGCAAAGCATTGCCCGGCTGGAAGAAGAGCAGGAAGTACGTACCAGCCAGCTCAAACAATTGGAAGAAGAGCACATCACCAAAGAAGAAGAACTCGAAAGCCGCCAGCGTGATCTCCGGCAACTCCAGGAACAGCACGAGCGCACGAAAGAACAAATACTGGAAGCGCAGGGCGAAATGGAAAGACTCCGTCAGGAACTGGCCGGGGAAAGCCGTAAGCTGGATGCCAAAAAAAATGAGTACGACCTGCTGAAAAGCCTCATCGACTCAATGGAAGGCTATCCCGAAAGTGTGAAGTTCCTCCATAAGAACCCCAACTGGAATCATACAGCGCCTATTCTGTCAGATATTATATATGTAAAGGAAGAGTTCCGTGCTGCCGTGGAAAACGTGCTGGAACCCTACCTCAACTATTACGTGGTGAATGACCTGCAGGAAGGTTTGCAGGCAGTACACCTCCTCGACGCCAACAAAAAAGGAAAGGCCAACTTTTTCCTGTTGGATAAGCTCAACGGCAATGTAGAACCCGCTGCCCATCAGCCCGAAGGCTCCATCCCTGCCATGCAGGTGATAGAAGTAGACCCCCAATACCGTCAACTGGCAGAACACTTGCTGGGACAGGTTTTCATTGCCGAAAATGAAGATGCCCTTGCCAACAGCAATGGTTCCATCGTATTGGAGAAACACGGTAAATACGTAAAAGGAAAATATTCACTGACCGGTGGTAGCGTTGGGATATTTGAGGGTAAGAAGATCGGTCGTGCCAAGAACCTCGAAAAGCTGTATGAGCAGATACAGGTGCAGGAGCGCATTGTAAATGAGCTCAAGGCAGCCATCCAGGAGAAGCACAACGAAGTGGTCAGCTACAACGAGCAACTGAAGGAAACTGCCATCAAGCAGGCTCAGGAAGATATCAACCGTCTTACCAACCTCGTGTTCTCTTTGCAAAATAAGATCGAGAACCTGCATGGCATGAAGAGCACTTCACAAAACAGGTTGGAGGAATTGCAGATCAACCTGGAAAATACCACGGCCTCTATCTCCGGTACCCGCGAAGAATGGCAACAACTGGTAGCCCAGCTCAACGAAGTGCGGGAGAAACTGCAGGCTGCCGAAGGCGATTACAAATCTGCCGAGAGCCAATACCACAGCGCATTGGCCAGCTACAATGAATTCAACCTGCAGGTTACCCGTCAGCAAAGTAAGATCACCGCCCTGACACAGGAGCTGGAATTCAAACGCAACCAGCTTACTGGTCTCCGCACCCAGATAGAAACCAATGCCTCCCAGTTGAAACAAACAGTGGAGAACATTACTGAAAGTGCCGAAACATTGGAAGCTGCTGAAAATGGTTTGGTAGACCTGATGCGCAAGAAAGAAGAAGCCGAAAAGGTATTGAACGAAACTGACCAGGCTTATTATAACCTGCGCAATACACTCAACGAGAAGGAAAGCGAACTTCGCCATAAGACCAAAGAGCGCGAAATGCTCGAGCACCTCCTTACCGAGATCAAAGACAGGCTCAACGAACTGAAACTGCAGTTGGCCGGTATGAAAGAAAGGCTCAATGTGGAGTTCCGCATCAACCTCGATGACATCATCGACCAGCCAAGGACCGGTGAAGTGCCAACAGAAGAATTGCAGGAAAAGAGCGACCGGATGAAGAAGCGCCTGGAGAACCTGGGTGAGGTAAACCCCACCGCCATTGAGGCCTTCCAGGAAATGAAAAAAAGATATGAGTTCATCCTCGAACAGAAGAATGACCTGGTTACTGCCAAGGATAGCCTGCTCCAGACTATCCAGGAAGTGGAAGCTACCGCCAATCAGCAGTTCCTCGACACCTTCAACCGCGTGCGCGATAACTTCCAGAAGGTATTTAAAGCCCTCTTTACAGAAGATGATACCGCAGATATGGTGTTGGAGAATCCGGAGAACCTGGCCGAAACCAGCATCGATATCATTGCCAAGCCCAAGGGTAAACGGCCTTCATCCATTACCCAGTTGAGTGGTGGAGAAAAGACCCTCACCGCTACCGCCCTGCTGTTTGCGATTTACCTCATCAAGCCGGCGCCATTCTGTATCCTCGATGAGGTGGACGCCCCACTTGATGATGCCAACGTAGGTAAGTTCACCAACATGATCCGTAAGTTCAGCGAAGAAAGCCAGTTCATCATTGTTACCCACAACAAGATGACCATGAGCTCAGTGGATGTTATTTACGGTGTCACCATGCAGGAGCCCGGTGTAAGTAAACTGGTACCCGTGGATTTCCGCAGCCTCAATTAAGTCATCAGTCATTAGGAAAAATAAAAGATCCCGCTCTTGAGCGGGATCTTTGTTTATAGACTTGATGGAGTTTCCATTAATGGCCGCCTTTTCCTTTGCCGCCACCTTGTGGATTCATGGCGCCCAAGTCACGGTCAAAAAGGTACATACCACCTTTATCTTCCCCGATAAGTTTTAGTTTGTCCAGGATCTGGCGGGCCAGACTTTCTTCTTCGATCTGCTCTGTCACATACCATTGCAGGAAGTTGTGTGTGGTATAGTCTTTCTCCTGTATGCAAAGCTCTACCAGCGCATTGATCTCGTTCGATACTTTTATTTCATGAGAGTGAACGATCTCAAAGATCTCCTGGATATTCTTAAAGTCAGTTTGGGGCGCGGCAAAGGGAGGTACGATAGCGTGCCCGCCACGATCATTGATGTAGTGGAACAACTTCAGCATATGCGTACGCTCTTCATCAGAATGGTGGTACAGGAACTGCGCTACACCATTGTACCCTTTTACTTCTGCCCAGGAGCCCATAGCCAGGTAATACATGGAAGAAAAGCCTTCCAGGTCGATCTGCTTGTTGAGGGCTGCGTCTATTTTACTCGATATCATACGTTGATAGTTTTGTAATTGAATATACGAATTTATAATTTTGACACTTTATAACTGGTAGTAAAATTAACCCATTATGCGCACCATCATCCTGTTATTGCTGTCAAACATATTTATGACCATCGCCTGGTACGGTCATTTAAAACAGCAACACCTGCCCTTGTGGAAGGCTATTCTGCTAAGCTGGGGGATCGCATTCTTTGAGTATTGCCTGATGGTGCCTGCCAACCGCTGGGGTTTTTCCAATGGCTTCAATGGTTTTCAGCTCAAAATGACACAGGAAGTGATTACCCTCATTGTATTTACAGTCTTTGCTGTTGTCTACCTCAAAGAACCCTTTCACTGGAAATACCTGGTCAGTTTCTGTTTCCTGATTGGCGCTGTTTATTTCATGTTTAAGAAGTAGGTTACCACACTAGTTTCCCGATCCGTCCCTTGCCCCCTGCTAAATACACTGCTTTCCCTTTCTTAGCTTTCTGGCATACATGATACCCATCCGGGGAGATCAGCTTCCAGTTATTACCACCGTCTATTGAAATATCAACCCCGGGAACGCCGCAAGTGATCAGTTGCTCAGGCGTGATATAGGCTACACAACTACGGTAGGCACGTGGACCTGTAACCGGCGCATGCCAGGTTTTCATACCATCTGTCGAAAGCAGGCAGTTCCCTGTAGTATCAGGCTGGTTATCATAATCGCCGGCTACAATAACCGCATGATTGCCGTTGATCGCGATCGAATTGGGCCCTGTCATTTCACGCCCCTGGATAATGTCCAGCGTAACAGTGCGCTGCGGATCAAGCAGCCTGGCCACCTTGCCGCCCGATACGATCGTGAAAAGCCCGTTTTTTTGATACCGGATATTGGTACCACTGGCGGCGAAGAATCCTTCCCCTTCCATGGCAGGCAGGGTAGTGGCAGTGAACTTTTTCCAGCTGCTGCCACCGTCATCTGTGGTGGCTAAATATACCTTTCCGTCAATGGGATCGCCTACTACGATGCCCCTTTTGTTGTCTATAAAATCCATGGCGTCGAGGAACATGCCTTTGGTGGTATCTGTAAATACCGTTTTCCAGGTTTTGCCCCCATCCGTTGTTTTAAGGATATTGGCTGGTTCTGCGATGGCTATGATAACGGCTGTCTTTTCATCAAAAGCTTCGATATCCCGGAAATCCCGCTGTTCATAACCCGGCACCGTTGTCCATATCCAGGTCTTCCCTCCGTCCATCGAACGGCCCACCTTGCCCTTGCTGCCACTTACCCATATTACCGCGTCATTCACCACACTAAGCCCTCTAAGGCTCGTTTCCGTGCCGCTGGTGAGCAATTCGATATGTTGCGCCTGCACGGTTGTTCCGGAAAAGAGGCAGGATAGCAGAAACAGTACACTGATGGATTTAGTAATCATAGATGGGAAGATAAGCAAAAATCAAAAAGCCATCGCTCCGTAGAAGTGATGGCTTTTTGAATGTCTTAATCTTTCAGTCGATCGAAGGTAAACTCATTTCAAAGGTATTGGATGTCCTGGCACGATCTGTTTTTGGCGGCTGGGTTTTCAGGATATCGACTGGGTTTTCACATACTATCGGATCTTGATCTTTTCAGGTATTGGATATTACTATTGGTCTTTCAGGATTTTTCTAAGAAACCTTTTGCTACTATCAGGATCACAGGATAAAAACCCGCAGGTTTCTGGTAGAGAATTTTGAACAGGATCTTCAGATGATATTGGATGCCGGATATTGGTGGCGGTATTTCTGTGGGGATATTGGATCAACTAATTCAAAGATAACGTCTGAACATTTATTGACATAGCGCAAATATGCCCTGTTTTTTGGCTTCAGTTATTCCCCTGCGTATCGTAAAAGTTACTATCAGATATAGAGATATTACCTTTAATTATATAGTGTTTTTGCGAAAAACAACCTATTTGTGGGTAGAAACACTCGCTATTTATTCGTATTTATACGGTTTTTGCCCGGCTGGTCCCGGAAATATACTTTAGCAGGTAGGGGCCCCTGTTCCGCACGGAAAGCGCAGGCGGGCATGGATTTTATAGCGCTCAAAGCCCTTTACAGGCCCTTCTGAATGCAAAGAGGCAGCCCTGAAGGGAAGCACCTCTTTCGTATGTCAACCCGTTTAAAGCGTTCTAAAAGCCTTTTTTGGCAGCCTTTAGTTTAGGCAAAATGAAGTTATCAAGCGGACTTTTCTCCGCCACCAGCTTTTCAATATCGCTGATCTTACGGGGAGCCGCCCAGGAAAGCAATTCATAGTCCTTTTCTTTGATCAGCACATCATCTTCGATCCGTACCGCGATCGCCCACCATTTTTTATCACAGGGACTATTCTCCGGGATATAAATGCCTGGCTCAATAGTGATCACCATATTCTTCTTCAGCTTGGACGAAGCGCTCCGGTCGTGTACATCCAGTCCAATATGATGGCCCAGCCCATGCGGATAGTATTTATTCGCCTCTTCTTTCTTGCTGATAATACCCAGCTTTATTAAACCTTCTGCAATGATGTTCCTGGATACCTTGTCCAGCTCCTGCCAGGTAGTACCTTCCTTGCAAAGCTTGAAAGCTGCTTCCTGCGCTTCATATACCAGTTCATAAATCGCTTTTTGCTCTGCTGTAAACTTTCCGGTGGTAGGCACCGTGCGCGTTACATCAGCCGTGTATCCATGGTATTCGGCGCCCACATCCATTAAGAGCATCTTATTGGCCACATGCAGTTTTTCATTCTCCGTGTAGTGCAGCACACAACCATTGTTGCCAGCGCCTACGATCGAAGGATAACCTACATATTCGGCACCGTATTTCTTATGTACAAACTCGTGTAATCCCTGTACTTCCCTTTCCGACATATCCGGACGCACCGCCTTCATTACTTCAGCCTGCCCCTGGCAGGATATCTCCACTGCCTTGCGCAACAGCGTAAGCTCTTCTTCTGTTTTTATTTCCCGCAGCTGGCCTGTGTATTGCCTGAATTCGGCAGTACCAAATCGTTTGTCCTGCGCATAATTGTCTGTGATCTGTGCCTTTTCCTTCAATTGTTTGATCAGGTCATACAGATCAGCATTGTCATAGCGCGCATCTGCAAGGTCTGTTGGCAGGCGGTCAAGAATGATCTTTTCAAATTTGGAGAAGTCGATCGTCGTATTCTTAAAGTCTTCGCCATTGTATACCTGCGTAAGACCCAATTTTTGTTTGGCGCCTTCTACGCCCATTCTTTTGCCTGTCCATTGTTCAGCCTGCGCATTGCGTTTTTGTACAAACAGCATTTCCTTGTAAGTGCTGCCATCGGCCGCTGTCTGCGGTTCTTTGAAAACCAGCAACAATGAATGCGGTTCCTTATACCCCGTGAAATAATATAGATCAGGGTTCTGGTGATATACATAATCTACATCATTGGAAAAATTGCGAACGGGATAAGCCCATACAACTGCTACTGAATTAGCAGGCATTAATTGCCGCAGCGAATCCCGGCGGCTGGCATGAAAAGCGGGCGTAAGATAATCTTCCGGCAGATCATCCGATTGGGCAAAGATGGGGGTGGTTAGCAGCATGGAAGCCACCATAACGAAATGGCGTAAACGCATAGTTGGTTTTTTAAACTTCATTGAATGTAATAAATATAGAACTTGTTGCTTATTACTCCCCCACAGAATAGGGTGGGCGGCGAAGGGAAGCGCCTGAATGGGAAGTTTTTAGTGGTATTTGGGTAGATCGCCTGAGGGTAAAAGTGGAATTTACGTAGGGCTGTTCAAAAGCCGCAAAGGGGCATCGTATTTTATGCAGGAGGGGTCAAGGTAGTAATACTGAAAAAGGAAAAATATGCAATATTTCGTTCTTTTTTGACGATTTTACAGGGTAATGTCAGCTAAGTGAAAAGTCAAATTTACCAGTTCGTATCCTACTTCACGATCATCATGTCTTTCGTGCCTGCGGTGATCGTAATGCTTAAAAAACTTTGGCAGGCAACTCCTTTCCAATACTTTGCCATCTACTGGTTCATCAACGGGCTTGTGAATACTATGTTTGTGATAGAAGGCCTGCCCAAAAAATTCATAGAAGTGACCAGCGTGATCTACAATTCCCTCGATATTCCCATGATGGTAGGCATCATTTACCTCTCAGCCTTCTCTATCGCTTTGAAGAAGTTCATTCGTATCGGCCTCGTGGTCTTCATACTGTTTGAATTATTTTGCCTTATCCAGGGAGGTTTTAAATATGCTGCATTGAAATATGTGCTGGGTGTGGGACTATTGTTCCTGATGACCATCATCATCTGGCAGATCTCTCTCTACCTCCAGCAAGTGGTGCATGTAACCCGTGAAAAAGCTTTGCTCCTCATACATGGCGCTTTGTTGTTTCAGTACGGTACTTATATCGTCGTCTATATTTTTGATTACTTCATTGTTGATGTAGCCGATGGCATCGACAAATTCCTGATCTACTATATCTCCACTATCATATCCATCAGTATCGGCAGCAGCGGATTGCTGCTGAAGGGCCTGCAGAAATTGCCCTCTACAACCGCCATCAGAAGGTCTTTCTGGGCTGAATCACAGGAAAGGCCTGTAAGGTAACAATCATTAAAAGTTAATTGGAAGAATCCTGCCGGTATTCCTCAGAGGTCGATGATCGCATAGGCCTTTTCACTCAGGTAAGGACCGCCGGGATGTTTGGCCGTGTAATCCATGTTGATCCAATACTGCCCATTTTGCTCATGGTAGTAAATATTGTCAATGGGCCGGTCGCCAAAGAGGTATATGATGGCCTGCTGCAGGCGGTCGAAGGCTTTCTTATCACCCGCATACATTTCAGGATAAAGGTGCCCTTCCGAAAGCACCATGCGGCAATGCGCCCCAATAGCCTTGAGTGATGATACCATCAGGATCGTATGGTCGTCACAATCACCACCCAATCCATTCAGGATCGTCTCGCGGGCCGTAGCAAAATACTCATCCCGCTCCGAATCCGGCACATACTTAAAGTGCGTATTGATGTACTTGAAAAGAGAGAGATGCCTTACCACAGGCCCATACTTCGTATGATATTCATCAAAGCTTTCCAGTGAATGCTGTACCGCAAAGTTCCGTACTATGGAGTCCTTGAAGTCAACCTTCGATTGCAGTATTTTGATCGTCTTTGTAAGCGGGCCGTCAAAGATACCCGGCGTGAGCACCAGGTCAGTCTCTTTCTGGCCATTACGGCCCCAGTTGTTTTCCACCATCGTTCTGTAATCAGTGACCATATGGCTGAAACCATACCCGTTGGTGAGCTGGTTGTATAACAGTACAAGAATACAGAGGGCAACGGCTGGTATGAGGAGAAAACGGAATATCCGTAATACCAGCCAGGTGGCCAGGCCCGCCAGGATCACCGATACAGCCAGGTCTAGGTTCCAGTCGCCTACCATCAGCGGTGGAATATAGCGGTTGATGAGCGGGGCCAGGGGCAATACGGTAAGTACGCTGACAATGATCAGCAACACCTTACGTATTTTTACATATTTATCATCATTGAAGTTCATACCTGTAGCATCCATTTGTCCACGTAAAATTGTACCAAGTTTACACACTCCTGCTTCACGGGTAGTATGGCTAAACAGGTCGGTTTAAGAAAAGGTTCGTTAGCGTATACAGTACACCCTGAATTTATACATTTTTACGTTAACCAGAACATAATATTGTGGTGGCCTTGCTGGAAATAAAGTACTGACTGTAGTGACTATAAGTGGAAAGATGTAGTGGGGGCTGGCCGGGAAAGTAGAATAGCGGGAAAAATGATAAACCGGCTCCGGGTAGTCTGGGCTTCCGGGAGCCGGTTTATATTACTAGTCGTCATCTTCTTCGTAATAGGCGTCCTGATTATCATTGTAAACAGATTCCCATTCCTTCACTTTGTCATCACTCAGCAGCTCCAGTATATCGAAGATGGGGTCGGTTTTCTTCTTCCATTCCAATACCGGCACCTCCGCATAATTGGTCACATACAGGCAATAATCTGTATCTACCGTTACTTTGATCAGCGATACAGGACTTTCTTCTTTTTCCTGTATCAGGTAATAACAACCAGACTCTAATAATGCATACGAATACATACAATCTCCCTCCACCATTTTAGTTAAGTGTTTTAATAAGAAACTTAATCGGTTATAGTAAGTAACAACCCTGCCTTGCAGGCATACTTTTTCAAAGGCAAATGAACCTGGTAGAATTTAATGGATGTAGCGGGGGTTGGTTTGGTAGAATTCTGATAGGTTGGTAAGGCCAAATTTAGGATAATAATGGTAATCGCCGGGCCGGGGATTCGGCCGGGCGTAAAATTTTTACCGAAGCTTAATAATTGAACCAATTTTGTATTGATTTATAATTACTTATAAATTGTGTATTAAATCATAAATGTCCGGTTTACCGGATCCAGCGGGTCCAAAACCTTCCAGATCACCCAAATTTGGCCCCAAAACAGGGGAGGGATTATTATCCGCTTCTTTGCGATATTTGCAGCATTTTTAAAACCTGAGCATATGCGTATTGCGATTAATGGAATGGGAAGAATTGGCCGTTTGCTATTCAGAAGACTGGTAGGGCATGAAGCGATAGAGCTGGTGGCTATTAATGATATTATGGAGCCGGATAACCTGGCCTACCTGCTGAAATATGATTCCGTATACGGCACTTTCCCTGACCCGATCACTTTACAAGATGATGACAGGTTGCTGGTAAATGGCCAATCCATCGCTGTCCTGCAGGAGCCCGATCCGATCAAACTGCCCTGGAAAGCCCTGGGAGTGGATGTCGTGCTCGAATGCTCAGGACGCTTTACCAGCAGGGCCGGCGCTTCTGCCCACCTGGCCGTCGGCGCCAAAAAAGTACTGCTGTCGACCACCGGATCACCGGAAATACCCCTCATGATCTATGGGTTCAACCAGCACCTCCTGACACCCGAAACGGATATTATTTCACCGGGCGGTTGCATGACCAACTGCTCCACCCATATCCTCTACCTCCTCAATTCCATCGGTATTGAATCTGCCCACATCAATGTATTGCATTCCTATACTTCCCGCCAGGGCATTGTGGATGCCCAGCACAAACAGTTCCGCCGGGGAAGAGCCGCTGCTGAATCCATCATCCCCGTGGAAATAGACCTGGCCCATTCTTTGGAAAACCTGTTCTCGGTATTGCAGAACAGGATTGCCGCCGTATCCACCCGCGTACCCGTGGCCAACGGCGCCCTGGCCGATTTTACCATTCAGTTGAAACAGCCTACCACGGCTATGGAGATCAACCAGCTTTTCCGCACAGCCGCCGCTAAGGAATACAAAGGCATTCTTGATTATACCGAAGAACAATTGGTATCCCTCGATATCAAGGGCAATACCCACTCCTGTATTGTGGATGGCACCCTCACTTCTGTAGTAGGCAATCATGTGAAGCTCATTACCTGGTTTGATAATGAGTTTGGCTACACCAGCCGTATGCTCGATTGGCTCCTTTACTGGAAACGTGTGTTGGGTTAAATGAGAAAGAATAATATGTAAGGTGCTCCACAATTTTTTTGAAGTATACCGTTATGTGTATGCGTTAATATCCTGTGGAAAACCAAGCGTTTATTCACCTCTAAATCTAACCCAATGAAGAAGTTAACCAACCTGCTGTTGGCCGCTATGGTCATGTCCCTATCTGTGCATGCACAATTCAGGATCGATAAAGATCCATCGCCCGGCTTTATCAAAGCTGTAGAAACCATCCTGGGAGATTTCCCTTACAATTACCGGCATATTACAGGCGACCTGGTAGAGGCTACCGGCGACTGGCACCAATATGCATCTACGGTAAGTTTGCCAGGCTCTGAAGCCTGCCTCGTAGGTCTTTATCATTCCGAGCTCGACACTACTGCCAGCTGGCAGGCCCTCATGTTCCGGAGCGAGACCTTTGGTAAAGCTGCTTCTGCTTACAAGCGCCTGTACCAGCAACTGAAACTATGTAAACTACGCATGGTGGATGGTACTGTCTATTACCTCGATGGTGATTATGAAGAAGCCTCCGAGGACGTGGACTTCACCACCAGCGCACTCAGGATCGAAACCGCTGATGAGCGCTTCCGGGAATTCCACATTGAACTGGAACTGCTGTACAAGCTCGACGAGTGGGTAGTGAATGTCAACATGGTGAGCAAGAAAAAGGATAGCGAAATGCGCCCCGATTGGATGACCGGCAAATAACCCAACAATACCAAATAACCTGGGGTTGACGCACCCCTATGCTTATGTTACCTGATAGCAAAAGCCGCCTGTTGTGAGGCGGCTTTTGCTTTATATCCTTTGCCGGTCGCACGCATTCAATGCGGTGACCGCAGTTACGTTTTAATCAACCCTGTAATCATCCCTCACAGGGGAGAAGGCGTCCAGTACCCGACAGTCGGTCAATGCAATGGCGCTGTGTGGTACATTGCCGGGTATCACATGGGTCATACCTTGCGTAAGTACCATCTTTTCTCCGCCGATCACCATTTCCAGTTCTCCTTCCAGTATGAAAGTTACCTGTTCGTGCGGGTGCTTATGCTCGGGCAGCGGGCTGCCTTTTTTGATATCCACTATAGACAAAGTGAGCTTGTCGCCATGCACAAAGCGTCCGAAATAACCGGGTACGATCTCTTTTCCTTTAATATCATTGAGGTGTTGCATACAGGTATGTTTGAAGTAGTGATCAGCTGCAGGTCTAATGTTCAAAATAGCACACACTGCCGCCTACCCATTCCTTGTCCTTATTGTAGTCTACACCGATCATTTTGCCTTTGCTCAACCTCGCCAGGTTGATAGCGGGGCGGGGTCTGTCCCAGCCATCCTTCCACAGGTACATAATGCGTATCTCCACTTTGGCCGGTACATCGGGCGTAGGGATTACCTCGGCGTATTTCACCTTCCGTTGCAGTATCCAGTTCTCCGGGTCCTTTGTATTGGTAATGTGTTCCGGTGTTACGTCGATTACCACCCCCTGTCCTGCAAAAGAGAACAATGGCTTCAATACATAATTTTCCAGGTCTGCCGGCACCTGTTTCAGTTCATTTAAGAACCAGGTGGCCGGTACATAAGGGTGACGGATAAAGGGAAGTGTGAATTTACTGATGCGGTAAAACCAATTGGGGTGCGGCACCCATTCTACTTCCAGGTCCTGTGTAATATCCACAAATTTGCCTAGCGAAGCTTTTTGCGCCCGCAGGTCATCAAAGATCATGCGGTTATAAATGCGCTTTACCTGCGTTTGCTGCCCGTCTTTCAGGTAATAGAGTTTTTTCCCTTCCTGTATCAGGTCTGTAATACAAACAGGTTCAATGCCCAGGTATTCTTGGGTACAATAGAAATCAATCTTTGTCTTTTGTTCATGCGGCTTTATCTCCAGCAGGATCACATTTTCTACCGGCAGATCGCCCATGATCACTTCCTTCAATTGTTGGAGGTAGCTGTCATGGTTCAGGCCATTGAGGTATTGCGAATAATTGTCCGGTACCGGGAAGTATTGCCGCATCAGGTCGGGGTACCAGGCCTGAAAGCCAAACAGGGTAGGGAAGCCCTGCATTTCTATCAGTTGCGGTTCCAATACGCCTTCCTCATTGGCGCAAACACCAAAGTCAAAAGCGATCATATGCGCATGCCCATTCTCATTCGGCACTCTTTCCGCCACCGGTATGGAACGCTCGGTAATGGTCTTAAAAGAAGGGTCCGTGATCACATCGATGATGCTTTCACAGGCATCAAACATTTTCTGTGCAAACGCCTTGTCGGCAAATACAGGTGTTTCTGCCAGGCGGAATTCAATGGCGCCGGGATATTTACTGTTGAGGGCTTTCAGAAAGGCATTAAACTGCTCAACCTTGAAGGTTTCGTTATACACTTTGCGCAGCTCGGGTACCATAGCAGGTGAGTTTTAAGGGAAGATACGAATTTTAAGCTACGAGCCGTGAGCTACGAGCCACGAGCGAATACAGCTTTTACTTCGATAGCGGATCTCAGGCTTCTACTGTTACGAGGTGCTCAATAGATTGGTGGAGAAAATTAGGGATCACATGGGAGTTCGTATGCCCGATCTTGTCCGGGTCATTGAGCTGCTCGATCATGGATTGCCATTTCTCAAAACCATGGCTTTCGATCACCGTGTGCTTTTTATCTTCCCGCTGCAGGTACATGCTCATACCGGAGGCATCCGCTTCCGGGTGAAATTGGGTGCCGATCATGTACTCATTGAACCGGATGGCCATAATGGCCCTTTCCAGCGGTATATGGGGACGTTCTTTTTCGATGGCCAATAAGGAGGCGCCCAGTTTGCGTAATTGTTTGGTATCCGGTTGTATCACCTGGTAATCCCGGCTGTCTACTGCATAGAAGGGATCGTGCAGGCCGGCAAATACCGGTTCTTCCCGCCCCGTATCCAGCATGTGCACCGGAAATACACCAAAAGCCGTAGACCTTCTTTTGGCTACCTGCGCTACTTTAAAATAACGGCAGGCCAGCTGGAAGGAATGGCAAATAAATAATACGCTTTTTTTAACGGGGTTGTGTGCTGCGTTGTTGTAGGCTTCAATAGTTGCTAACCAATTGAAATACTGGGTTTCCCACACGCTGCCCTCACTATCCAGGGGTGACCCCGGGCCGCCACTGGAGATATACATGTCATACGAGAGATCAGGCAGCTCATTTTTAAGCCGTACATCAAATTCATCCCAACTGATATTGAGCTGGTGCGCGTCCCCATATTGGGTTAACAATTCCCGGATACAGCGCATGCCCTGATTGGGCTGGCCTTCATAGAGATCGAGAATAGCTATATGTATCTGTTTCTTATCGCTCATATACATGCCTGCAAACATAAGGATTTTTGCTGTTTTGTCTATGGCAGGCATTATCAATAACAGGAGGCGAAACTATCAGTTTATTTTCCCAACGCTTTTAACATTTGCTCTGCAACGAGTTGGTTACCCTTTTCGTTGAGGTGCACGCCATCCGTGGTGAGTATATTTCTGTCTTTGTTCTCTGGATTATTGGCCAGGTTATAATCCAGGAAAGCTTTGCGGAGATCAATCAGGTCTACATTGTTCTTTTGTGCAATCTGGCGGATGATATTAGCGTATTTATTAAGATCGCCATCCAATTCATTGCTGAAGTCTGTTTTTTCGCCAATAGCAGCCGGCGTACAGATCAATACCTTGATATTTTTGGCTTGCAGTTTTTTGATGATCGCATTGTAGAACTTCTCAAACTTATCGGCATCCGTACCGGTACCGGACGTCTTTTTATGCCACACATCATTTACGCCTACCCATATCACCACCGTATTGGGATCCTTTGCCAGCACATCCTCTTCCATCCGCAAATAAAGATCATACACTTTATTGCCGCCAATACCAGCACCAATAAGCTCATACTGCTCCTGCACGCCTTTCTGCTTGTACATATCACCCAATACTGTAATATAGCCGCCGGGTTTTACACCAGCCTGGGTGATAGAATCACCAAAGAATACAATGCGCTGTTTTTTCTGGGGAATAGTAAAAGCCATAAGAATGTTGAAGAATACAGTAAGAATGATCAGTTTTTTCATATGTGGGAAGACTTAGAAGTCAAATATAGAATACAGAATCCAGAATACGGAATACGAAAGTTCGAAGTCTGAGGTCTGACTTCAGACTTCTGACCTCTGAACTCTGACCTCCTGTTTCGCTATCTCTCAAATACTTTTTCTCCCTGTATCCAGGTGGATAATACCTGTACTTGTAATAATTCAGTGTCCGGCGCCTTGAGCAGGTCCCTGTCGAGAATAACAAAGTCGGCCATCTTGCCTGCTTCCAGGCTTCCTTTTTCTTTCTCTTCAAAGTTAGACCGGGCTGCCCAGATCGTCATACCGCGCAAAGCATCCTGGCGGCTCAGGGCATTTTCCATCTGGTAGCCGCCGGCGGGCCAGCCTTTGGCATCCTTGCGTACAACAGCCGCATAAAATGTTTTAAAGGGGGAAATATCTTCTACCGGGAAATCAGTGCCCAGGGGTATCCAGCCATTTTGCTTCAACAGGTCATTGAAAGCATAGGCTCCTTTCACCCGCTGTGGTCCCAGGCGGTCACCGGCCCAATACATATCACTGGTAGCATGAGTAGGTTGTACGGAAGGGATGATGTTGTATTGACCAAAGAGGTTAAAATCATGTTCGTTGATCACCTGTGCATGTTCAATACGCCAGCGCAGGTCATTTTTACCAGTCAGGTATTTCCCATAGATATTCAGGATGGTACGGTTGGCCGAATCTCCGATGGCATGTGTGCACATCTGGAAATCTTTTTTGAACAGCACGCTGGCTACTGAATCAAAATGAGCCTGGTTGCTCAATAGAAAGCCTTTCCAGTCGGGCCGGTCGGTATAGGGTTCCAACAGGCAGGCGCCTCTTGATCCCAATGCGCCATCGGCATATACTTTGAAAGCGCGAACGTTCAGCCTGTCGGTCTTTATTTTTCCTTTAGAGAAGATAAAGTCATAATTCTTCTGCGCATCACTCAACATGGCGTAGACACGTATCTTAAGATCTCCGGAACGATGCAGGCTGTCAATAAATGTGATCTCTTCGTGGTCCAGGCCACAATCGTCCACCGTGGTTAGCCCCAGTGCAAAACAGTTGGCCTGTGCCTGTAATACCCCTTTCTTAATTTGATCAGTAGTTGGTGAAGGAACTTTTATCCTCACCAGGTCAATAGCATTATCGATCAATATGCCCGTCAGCTTTCCCTTTTTTACCTCTACCGTGCCACCGGTAAGTGTGGTGCCTGGCTTTACACCTGCAAGGTCCAGGGCCCGCTGGTTGGCGATGGCGCCATGTCCGTCTATACGACCCAGTATCACGGGCCTGTCAGGAAATAATTGATTGAGCTTTTCATTGGTGGGAAACTCTTTTACCACCCAGTCATTTTGATCCCAGCCACGGCCAGTGATCCAACCCTGGGGATTTTCAGCGGCAAAGGCCTCTACCTTTTTGATCACCTCTTCCCAACTGGTCGTTCCTACCAGGTCGGCCGATTGTAATCCTGTTCCATACCGGAAAAAATGGGCATGCGCATCGATCAGTCCCGGGTAGATGAACTTGCCTTGCGCGTCTCTTTTATCTTTTGCCTCGTATTGCGCCAGCAGGTCGGCCGATTTGCCGGTGGCAATGATCTTACCCTCTTTCACTACCAGTGCTTCTGCAGCAGAGAAGGCCGAATCTACGGTGTAGATCGTGGCATTGTATACAATCAGGTCTGCCTGCTTTTTACTGTTACAGGCTATTAATGAGGATAGCAGCAGGATACAATAGATCGTTCTCATGTTGGGTTACTGTTTGAATTTTTCAGGATGTACTTTATGAAAGTTGGTGGCCTCCTGGTAGGCTTTCGCTACTGCCAGTATGGTGGCCTCCTCATACAAATTGCCCAGCAGCGTAATACTGGCAGGCAGTCCGTTTTGATTGAAACCTACCGGGAATACCACTACCGGGTGACCTGTAAGATTGGTCATCGCCAGTTGATTGCCGCTGAAGGTGGGCACAATAATAACATCGTATTGCCGGGTAAAGGCATTCAGGTTTTCAATGAGGGTAGACCGGTGCCGGTTGGCATTGATGTATTCAACAG
Source organism: Paraflavitalea soli (assembly GCF_003555545.1). Lineage (GTDB taxonomy): Bacteria > Bacteroidota > Bacteroidia > Chitinophagales > Chitinophagaceae > Paraflavitalea > Paraflavitalea soli. The sequence continues at coordinate 8,216,115 of NZ_CP032157.1, forward strand.
CCGGAATGAAACGTGAACCCCGAAAACTGTTGGGCCAGAAATTCTTGTCCTGCCGCCGGATGAGGTCATCCTGGTTGCTGCGGGTAAGTTCATCAAAAGCAGCCGCCGATTCTGAACTGATCACCACATCCATGATGTTAAACGGATAGATCGCCGAATCGGGGAAGTTGACTTCTTTGATGGTGGCGCCCGCCTTGCGCAAGGTTTCCAGTACGCCCCATTGTGGTGCAGCCGCCGGCAGGTTCTTGAAATAATTGCCGGCATAGGCAATGCGCAGTTTCCGGAAATCAGCTTTACCCGTATAATTAAAGGCGCGTGTAATGGCGCTCGCATCTTTGCCATCGGTTCCTTTGAGGTAATAGAATACAACGGCTGCATCGGCGGCACTGCGGCAAATAGGACCGGCCTTATCGAGGCTCCAGCTCAGTACCATGGCGCCGCTGCGGCTTACTGATCCAAAAGTAGGACGCAGGCCTGTAGCCCCGCAGGTATGGGAAGGCGATACGATAGACCCCCAGGTTTCGGTACCAATGGCAAAAGGCAGCAGGCCGGCCACGGTAGCGGAAGCGGAGCCTGCTGATGAACCACTGGAGCCCAGTTGAAGGTTCCAGGGATTGCGCGTGCGTCCGCCAAACCATAGGTCGGCATAGGCCAGTTCACCCAGGGTAAGCTTGGCGCAAAGTACGGCCCCGGCTTTTTTTAGCTGGGTATATACAAAAGCATCTTCATCGATCACCTGGTCTTTATAGGGCACAGATCCCCAGGTGGTCTTATATCCTTTCACAGCAAACAGGTCTTTTAGCCCATAGGGAATGCCGTGCAATGGTCCTTTGTATATTCCTTTTTTGGTCAATTCATCGGCTTCCCTGGCTTGTGCAAGGGCCAGTTCGGGCGTGAGGGTGATCACGCATTCCAGGGTATCGCCCCATTTCTTAAGGCGGTCAAGAAAGAACGTAGTGAGTGCTACCGAACTGATCTTTTTGTATTTGATGAGTGAAGCAAGATCCAGCAAGGAATAAAAGGCCAGCTCATTCCTGTCGGCCGGCAGTGTTACATTGGCCGGAATATTCCAGTTGATGGCTGTTTGTTTTACCGGGGCTACCATTCCATGGGGAGCCGGGTTGAAGGCAAAAGGATAGGCCAGGTCATTGGGAATGGACAGCTGGTGCATCTTACGGTAATGCTGCAGGTTGTCATTCAGGCCATCTGCCATCGAATCTTTTTCGGGTGCCGTAAAGGTGAGGTCGATGAGCCTGGCCGCCTGGGTGATGGCAGCTGTATCTATTTTTTCCTGCGCCTGTAGTGACCCAATGGCAAAAAGGGAGAGTGTCAAATAAAAATGCTTCATGTTGACAATGCGTTTTGGTGAGCAATACCCGCAGGCTTAAAGATATGTATAAAACAAATGAGTCGTCCGGGCACAAAACCCGGACGACTCATTTGATTGTTGATATATGCTTTTTTAGTAAGGTCTCTTGATAATGCGCTGTGTCTCCACCTTGGTGTCATAGATCATTCTGAGGGTATACACGCCATTGGCAAAGCGGCTGAGGTCTACCTTGATGCTATTGGCAGCATTGCCATTGTATGATTTTTGGTACACTACCTGTCCTGATGAACTGATCACCACCATGCCCTTCAGGTTAGTGGGTGGTATCAGGTGCCGTACCTCAAAGGCGCCGCTGAACGGATTGGGATAGATGAGGTACCCATCTGATTTCAGTTTGGCTGGCAGTATTACCGTAGAGATATTGATATTGTCCAGGTAGGTGTTGTTGCCTGCATTGCTGGTATTCTTGAATATCACCTGGAAGCTGCTCTTTCCATTCACGTACCGGGTAACATCAATGAATTCTTTTCTCCAGTAATTGCTGTTGGGCACAAAACCAATCGGGTCTGTCGTGTGGTCGTACTGCGGTGCAGTATTGGGATCACCTAGTGTTTGCAGTTCAATACCCCATTTCTTGTAAACCGTAGTATAAGTAAGACCACAATCTGAAGTGACCAGTACTTCCAGGGTATCCATCGGCAAAGCAGTGCTGCCGGGGAATACCGCGGTTGCATGGGCTACATCAAAACGAACATAGATGGAATCAACTGTTTCGAGTTTGATGATGGGAGAATACAGGTTATCTGTTTGTCCTGAAGTGCTGCGATAATTGCGTACCCAGGCAGAGGCGGTCTTTTCAGTTGAGCTAAGGGTATTTCTCTCCCATGTATATGCTGATCCGGAGGTGGACAGTCCCCATCCCTCGGGCGGGAAGGTACCTGATTCAAACCCTTGTACGATCGGTGCATTCACCGGTGTAAAGATGGTAAACCCTACCCGTAGTGTATCATTGGTTACATCCTGGTCGGGACCATTATTAGGCTCTGAAGTATACACAGTGAGCACGTGAGCGCCTGCAGGCAGGTTAGACAAAGTACCGAGAGCATAATCCACAGAGGTTCCTTTGGCAAGGTTGCCATTCCAGGTCACGGTGGTGACTGCATTGTTGTCAATACGGAAATTGATCTTTACCGTAGTGAGGTTGGCCTTCGCTTTGTTGGCGAGGGTGATGACCGGTTTAATGCTGAAATCATTACACTGGAAGGCGGGTACACCCTTTATGGCTGCAACAGCAGCATCCCTGGTAGCCTGAACAGCTGCTGTAACGCCAATATCATCAATGAAAATATTGTTGCCGTAGGCATTGATATTCCTGAACCGGAAGATCAGTTTCTGCCCGCTGCCGATGAAGGGTGTCAGATTTACTTTTTCTGTACGCCATAGCTTTGGATCATCTTCAGGATCAAATGCACCGGACTCCGTATCTTTTTGTGTTTCGAGGTCTGTACCTGTTTTTTTATAGACCAGGAACCAGGTTTGCCCGCCATCATTGGATGCCTGTACTTCCAGGCCATCCCAGGTATAACTGGGATCATCATACCGGGCATGTGCTACGCGGAAGCTGAGTACGGAGCTATCGAAAGCGCCGAAATCTATAGGAGGTGTAACCAGGTCCTCAAACTGCCCCACTTCATTGTAATCATAGTTGGGCGCTGCTACCGCACCTTCGGTAAAGAATCCATAACTATCACTCAGGTACCATGAGTTGCCGCCTGTTGGATTATTCACATACCACAGGTCATTGGCGGTAGTGAGCCGCGGTGGAAAGAAGGCGCCATTAAAGTTCTCTGTGAAAGGAGCCGTGAGGGAATTGGTGCGTATGTTGACCCTGGAGGTCAGGGTATCATTGCTCAGATAATTATCTGTACCACCATTGGGTGCAGAGGTATAAACGACTACTGTGTGATTGCCTCTTGCGCCGGAGATATTACCCAGGGTAAGGGTAGAGTCGCTCATTACAGCGAGCGACAGCGGAAAAGTAGTTGGTACAACAGCTCCACCATCAATTTGTACATTCAACGTCACGGATGTGAGTGGGGTAGTACCGTAATTGCGGATGGTAGCCTTAATGGGTGTATTGTTGAGAATGGGACTTCTGTTATCACATTTACCCATCGGCGTAATGCTTAGCAGGTAAGCGTCTGTAACAGGAGCCGGCGGTGTGGCGCCATCGGAGGTTTTTAAACTGGCGCGGTACATATCCATGGTAGCGACTACTCTTTCTTTCTGTCCGTTGGTGAAAAAGAACAGAGAGCGGTCATCAAAATAGTTCATGAAGTTCATGTACATCATACCGGATGGTGTACATCCGTCGGTATACAGGCCGCTCACATTCCCATACATGGTGTTGTCATCGGCTTTCTCCGGAGGGGTATCATCATTGGAAGCTGCGGGGGTGAGTGGCCATCCGGTCTGTATCCTGAAGTCGAGATCATTACAGGCTGCATTGTCTCCGAAGGTATGCCAGAGGTAAAGGTAGTGTCCTACTTCATGGGAAAGGGTGGCGCCTTCGTTGTACAAAGGAGAATAATAACCACGGCAGGGATTGGCGCCCAGGGTAGCCAGGTGGATGGCAACGCCCTGTGGTCCAATGGATGCTGAGTTGGTAAATGGAAAGGTAGCAATACCCAACAGGTTATCTGAAAATGTAGCACACCAGATATTGAGGTACTTGCTTACATCCCAGGGATCCAAACCGCCAAGGGCAGTACTCTTCAATTGATTGATGGTGGTTTGGGTAAAGGTCTTGGTAGTGACAAGCCGTTCAATACCATTCGTGCCTGTGCCTGCAGGCGTGCGCCTGGCCAATACAAACCGTACGGGTACATTACCGATGGCCGATAAGAAGGCAGGCGAGAAAACACCATTGGCTTTATAGTAATCGGCTTTGTGGCCGGCAAAATCATTGTTGAGGATCTCCAGTTGCTCATAGATATCCCGGTCGGGGATCACATTTAATACCGTGCTGGCGCCTACGAGGTGGAATACAACAGGGATAATAATTTCACCCGCCTGTATACGCTGGCCGCTTTGATCCTCTTTTCGCTGAAGATATGCCTGGTATTGTTGCTGGCCTTCTTCCTGCCATTTTCCTACAATGGAGGGATCTTCCTGTATGATCTTATTGAGGAGTTCCATGGTCCCGCACCGATGGTTTTGGTGGGGATCCGGAAGGCGTTTTTGTTTTTGTGCGGAAGCAAACAAGCTTATGCATACACATATACCTGCTGCAGCAGTACGTAGAGTAGATTTTCTCAAAGCAATAAAGTTTTGGTTCAAATAATAGTAGCGTGTCAAAAGTTACTTCCCTCAATTTACTGTTTTTTTAACATACTTTCCGGCCGGGTTTAATTTTTATTTCCCTGAATGCTGTTCCAGTCTGTATTTTACAGAACTTCAATAATTGATTAAATGCTTTCCTCATGTATAAATACTACGTGTACGGGTTATTGGTATGGTTTTTCATTGCCAGCGCCTGTTAAAATAAGCATACTACCCAAACACCCGGAGCCGACTATTTTAATACAGGCGATACAGGAATGCGGGTAGCAGGTATTAAGATGATACCGGTACGCACACCCGCCGGCACTTTTAAAGTATGGACCAAACGATTTGGCAATAATCCCGCTACGAAAGTATTGCTTTTGCATAGAGGACCGGCCATGACGCATGAATACATGGAATGTTTTGAAAGCTTCTTCCCACAGGAAAGCATTGAGTTCTATGAATATGATCAATTGAGTGGATGAGCACACAGGTGCAAAAAGGCAATTACCTCTATTGTCCCAATGGCAGCCACCTGTCTATGTGGGATGACCAGCAGGTGTTTATGAAAGGGGTGATTAAGTTTATTAAGTCAATCCGCTAAGAAACTGGCTTTGAATGTAATCCACTACACTGCTCAGGCTTTGTGTTTGTTCAAATACCTTTAACTGCCTGTCGGCGCCCGTTCCTTCTTCCATCATGCGGGCCACATAATTGACGGCATGGCGGCTGCCGAGCGGATCTACCACATCATCAATAAAGTCCAGCAGCTCATAGATGAGCACGCGGGCATTTACTTCCTCTTCCTTACCAAAGTCAATGAGGCGGCCATCAATACCATAGCGGCTGGCGCGCCATTTATTTTCATTGATCAGGGCCCGTGAGTATTGTATGAAGTTGAGGTTTTGATTGCGCAGCTTGTATATTTTGGCACAGATGCCCTGGAACAGGGCGGCAATGGCAATGGTTTCCGGCACGGTCATGGGTACATCACAGATGCGGAATTCCACGGTATTGAAAAAGGGGTGTACCCGCAGGTCCCACCAGATCTTTTTGGCATTGTCAATGCAATTGGTCTTTACCAGCAGCTTGATGTAATTGTCATAAGATTCTATGGAATCAAAGGTCTCCGGTATGCCTGTGCGGGGGAATTTGTCAAACACTTTGGTACGGAATGACTTGTACCCGGTATGCCGGCCCTCCCAAAATGGTGAATTGGTGCTGAGGGCATAAATATGTGGTAAAAAGTAACGGGTGGAATTGGCAATATGATTGGCCATTTCCCGGCTTTCCATACCTACATGCACATGCAACCCAAATATGAGGTTGCTGCGTGCCGCCTCCTGCAATTCATTGACGATCTCATTGTACCGGATATGGTCTGTGATCAGCTGGCTTTCCCAGTGGCTGAAGGGGTGGGTGCCGGCAGCGCCCATGCTGAAGCCGAATTGATGCGCAATGCCTGCAATGGTCTTACGCAGGGTGGCTACATCATGGAAGGCCTCATCCACATTCTGACAGATATCGGTGCCTACTTCCACTACGGCCTGGTGCATCTCGGCTTTTACCTTGTCCTTGATCACTTTCTGGCCTTCTGTTACGATTTTCTGTTCATGACTTTTCAGCTCACGGGTATTGGGATCCAATACCATGTACTCTTCCTCTATGCCCAGCGTAAATTGCTTATAATTTGTATTTGACATTAATTAATTTGATAGTTTGAAAATATGATAATTTGAAAATTGGCAAGCAGTGCTCAAATTTCAAACTAATTAAACCTGCTACACAAGTGGCAGTTTCGCAGCACTGTGTTTGATGTATTCTCCCCAGGTCAGGTTATCCCGTTTCGGTTCATGCGCCAATGCCCTTTCGATGGCGTAATTGGCGGATGTTTCCACCACCCAGTTGAAATTGTCTTCTCCCACGCTGGGCAGATCGGCATCCGGAGCAGGATTACAGAAATCAATAGCATAGGGAATGCCATCACGTATTGCCAGCTCTACGGTGTTGAAATCATAACCCAGGTATTGATTGATGCGCAAAACGATCTCCTCCATTTGTTGCAACCGTTCGGGGCTGGGATGGAAATTATGGGTATAGCGAAGGTGGTGCGGGTTCCGCGGTTCATACCCCATGATGCGCACATATTTGCCGCCGATGCAATAGCAACGGTAATATTCATCAAAGATGATCTCTTCCTGCAGCAGCATCACCAGTTGACCGGTCTCACCATGCTTGCGGTAAAAATCTTCCATATCATGCAGCTTGTATACATTCTTCCAACCGCCGCCGGCAAATGGTTTCATGTAAGCCGGAAATCCAACATAATTGAAAATACCTTCCCAGTCGAGCGGGTAGGTAAGATTGCTGAAGGATTGATCGGATGTATCGGTGGGCAGTTCGTAAGAAGGTAAGATGACCGTTTTGGGAACCGGTACGCCTATTTTGACGGCCAGGCAGTTGTTGAAGAATTTTTCGTCTGCACTCCACCAAAAGGGGTTGTTAATGACGGCTGTGCCGCAAATAGCTGCATTTTTCAGGAAAGCCCGGTAAAATGGAACGTCCTGTGAAATGCGGTCTACGATCACAGCATATTCATCCGCAGCGCCTTGTATCACTTTGTCTATCCGGACCGGCTCAGCTACCACCCCGTTCACCCCCTTGCTATTGATTCTTTCCACAAATGCCATGGGGAATGACCTTTCCTTGCCAAATAGAATACCTATCTTTTTCATGTGCGCTCATTTTTTATGTTGAATGAAGTGTGCGGAGAGTAGTAACCAAATTTATCAGAATGAAAGGGAAATACCAAATGTGAGTTAGGGGTGCCGAAATTCCCTAATTTTGCCGGAATATGCACACTGAGATCAGCACCGGCATCATCGTTGAGACCGTAGCATTGCCATCTGAATTCCTGGGACGAACTGTAACAGTGAATTTTTACCTGCCAACCAATATTTCCCGGCCCGAAGACATTAGTCTTCTGCTGGTAAATGACGGCCAGGACCTGGAAGCGATGGGATTTGATAAAATGATCAGCTACTTGTCAGAGACCAACCAGATTACCCCCCTTTTGGTAGCAGGTATTCATGCAGGAGACGACCGCCTCAATGAATACGGCATGCAGATAGGCCCCGATTTTAAAGACCGTGGTACCAGGGGAGCAGCTTACCAGCGTTTTGTTATAGAAGAGCTTTTGCCATTTATTTATGGTCATTATAAGATCACTTCTTTCAAAGAAAGGGCATTTGCCGGTTTTTCACTCGGTGGTCTGAGCGCGATGGATATCGTATGGAATCATCCCGAAGTATTTTCTAAAGTAGGTGTATTCTCCGGTTCCTTGTGGTGGCGTTCAAAAGACAAAGACGCCAAGGATTACAATGGCGATAAACACCGCATGATGCATCGCCAGGTGAGGGAAGGTAGCTACCATCCCGGACAAAAATTCTTCTTTCAATGCGGCCTGTTGGATGAAGCCGAAGACCGCAACAAAAATGGCGTAATCGATTCCATTGACGATACGATCGACCTGATGCGTGCCTTGTTGCAGCAGGGATACAAAGAAGGAAAAGATATGTACTACCTGCAATTGCCCAAAGGAAAGCACGATGTACCTACCTGGGCCAAAGCTTTACCCGTATTCCTGAAATGGGGATGGCGCGGCAAAGGAGAAGAACAATAGCACAAAATAGGATAAAATTAAAAGGGTCGGCTTCGTTTGAAGCCGACCCTTTTAATTTTATATAATCTTCAGATTAATTAAAGATATAACGCAGACCTAACTGTATACCCCATGTGCTGGTAGTAGAGTAGTTAGCCTGGTAGCCAGATTTAGGCAGATTATCTGCATCAAGTGTAAACGTAGGATTGTCCTTGTTGAAGTTAGAAGGCTTCCCAAGGATACCCATATCCTGGAAGGTACCCAAAGTATACTGGTAGCGATAACCCCACTGTGAATTGATCAGGTTAAGTGCATTGAGCAGGTCAACACTGAACTGAATAGTGTGTTTTCTTCCACCGGCTGTGAAATTGAAATCCTGCAATACCCGGATGTCAAGCGTGTGTGACCAGGGAAGCAAGGCTCCATATTTTTCAATATACTGACCTTTGTGCTTACGCAGGTATTTGTCGCTTTCAATGAAAGCAAAGAACGCATCGCTTTGTTCCTTGGCCGTATAGGTTCTTGGGTTAGTGGTACTGGGTTTGTATCCTTCCACAAATTTGATCTCAGAAGCATCTTTGGGTATGTACAACATGTCGTTGGACTGACCATCGTTGTTAATATCAGTACCATAGCGATAAGTATACCTTTCCTGCGGTTGCGCACTGTAGAACAGGCCAATGGTGGTAGCTGTTCTGCCACCCCAGTAATTGAAGCGTTTAGACGCGTTGGCTACAATACGGTGAGGAATGGCATAATTAGATGGTCCCTGGTCGGGTTTGTTTGGATTATAGATGATATTGTTGGTGTTGAAACCGCTGGCGCTTTGGTCTGAGCTACCGATGGCTACTTCTTCAGCCAATGTCCAGGTATAAGCTAAACCAGCTTCCCAGTTATTAGCGAAGGTTTTTTGTATCTGGCCTGTTAGCGAAAAGCTGTAGCCCTTGCTGGTATTATCCAATACGATCATTTGGTTGATATTGTCATTCAACCGGGTATTATAATAAGGTCTCTTGTCTGCACCCGCCAGGTTGCCGTTTTGTGCTCCCAGGTTGGCGTTCCGGAAAAAGGCATTATTTACCTGTTTGGTATAAATGGCTTCGAGGGTGAAGACATAATTACCGGCAAAACGTTTGTCAACAGCCAGGTTACTTCTCCATACCTGCGGCATTTTAAAGTCCTTATCTACCGCGCTATAAGAAGGACGTCCTGCCGGGATGCTGGTGCCTACCGGAGGTATATCGCCCTGTGCAGGGATATAGGTGTTCCGGTCAGGGTTGTAAAGGATGTCGGCGAGCTTCGGATTGGAGCTTGCAGCATTACTAGCGATGAATGCAGCCCGGATCACTCCATTATCACCTACCTGGTTTACCAGCCAGATGAAAGGAATACGGCCAGTGAATAAGCCGGTACCACCACGTACAATGATTGACTTATCGCCTTCTGGGTCATAGGTAAAACCTACACGGGGAGAGAACAAAGGTTTTTGGTCAGGCCATTTGCTTACGTCAAAATGTTCGTCATTGCCATCGGGATCTTTGAAGGTAATGCCTTCAAGGGCAGGATTACGATCAGGCTTATAAGGATAGAAAGGCAGATCCACCCGCAAACCATAGGTCAGCTTAAACTTGTTGGAAGGTGCCCATACATCCTGTGCATAGATACCCAATTGCGCAAACTTGGCTTCGGGTACTTTAATGCCAAGACGGTTAGTTGGATCATAAGCTACTGTAAACTGAACAGGGGCTTTTTTGTCCAGGAAGTCCTGCAAAGAAGCATAGCGATAGTATGAGGGACCAGCTCCACTGGTAAATGAATTGGCGAATTGCATGTAGTCATAACTAACACCACCTGTAACCGTATGCTGACCCAGGTTAATGGTTACGTTATTGGCAATGTTCAGGGCCTTATCGCTGATGCTGTTCTGATAAGAGAAAAGATCTGTACCAAATGAAGTATACACGTTGTCGGCATCACGCATGATATCAACAAAAGCGGCCGTACTGTTGGGGACACGCTTCAATTGGTTGTCGGTATAAGAAGCAATCAACTGGTTGGTTATCTTGGAGCTGAAATTAGAGTTCAGTTCCAATACACCCGATTTTACGATCACATTGTTCTTGAAGTTAGAACCGGAGAAATTCAAACCACCCGTACCGCGGCCACCACGACGGCTGTTGCTGTTGATACGGTTGATGGGACCACTGGTTGAGTTGATCTGGTCATCATCATTGGTTTCAGACTGCGTATAGCGGAGGGTTAAACGGTGCTTGGAAGTAATGTTCCAATCTATACGGCCCAGGAATTTCTTATTGTCCGTCTTGAAATCATACCCCTGGTAGATACCTGGATCATATTTATATTCGGTGAGCAGGAATTGCTTTAATTTATCCAGGTCGCTGGCCAGTACGCCGGTCACGTTGGGGCCTGCATCTGCCGCATCTTTCTTGGCTACAAAGGTTTGGCCGGGTTGTGTTCTGTCTTCCTGCTCATAGTTAACAAAGAAAAACAGTTTGTCCTTAATGATCGGACCACCAATGCTGGCGCCAAAGGTCTTATTTGAACGGTCGGCATTGGGTACAGTCTGGCCTTTTACTTTTTTACCGTTAAAATCCTGGTTACGGTAATAGCCATACACAGTTCCATACCAGTTATTGGTACCACGGCGGGTAACGGCATTGATACCACCACCTACGAAGCCCGACTGGCGTACATCGTAAGGTGCAATGTTCACCTGTATCTGGTCTACCGCATCAATGGAGATGGCAGAAGAGGCGCCGCCAGGCACCATACCATCACCGCTGCGGCCAAAGTTGTTGTTGAACAAAGAACCGTCAATGGTAATATTGTTATAACGATTATTCATACCGGCAAAGCTGTTGCCGTTGGCTTGTGGGGTAAGACGGGTGAGGTTGGTGAGGTTACGGGCCACGTTGGGCAGGTTCTGTACCAGCCTGTTGCTGATGTTGGTAGAAGCGCCGGTCTTGACGGTATTGCTTCTGCGGCCGGCACTGATGGTTACCGCCGTCAATTCCACACCTGCACCGGCCAGCGTGGCCTGCAGGTCAAACTTTTCGCCCAACGGAATATTAATGTCCCCTCTGGTAAAATCTGAATACCCTACATAAGAAACTTTTACGGAGTAAGGACCACCGGGAGGGATGTTGGCTACATCAAAGCGGCCGCCGGTTCTTGTTACCACGGTAAATACGGATCCCGTAGGTTCATGTTTAAGGGTCACAGTAGCTCCCACCAACGCATCTCCCTTATCGGTTTTGATAACGCCGGTGATACTACTGGTAGTGACCTGCGCCACCACGTTGATGGTGCTGACAACCGCCAGCAAAAAACACAAAATGATCTGTGTGGATCTTCTCATATATGCATGTTTAATTTCAGGGCGCAAAGAAACAATGATCTAATTCGCTTACTGATCCTGGTCACATTATCAAATGATTAACTTCTGGTCGCAATAGAGCAACACTCATTGTTTCTGGGTAAAATGGAACCTTATTGCCTATCATAGACAAACTAGCATCGGTGGAGAGTTTCAAGGGGATCCAGGTTACTTTTTCGATTGATGCGGCAAATGTAACAGAAATAAAAAGGAAATGTTAAAATTGGATACACAGGTTATTCACAGCGATTCCCAACCAGCGATCCCTACCCAAAAACCCTCAAACTCTATTGTACCGGCCTTTTGTAAAACTTCTATTACAGGGCAAAGACGGAAGGGAAAGTGCTGCATCTTCATACAGGGATAATATGGGTTGTGCGCTTCCTGTGCCGCAGCAACCTTTTCCTTATTTCCGGCGTTATACTAACTGGTTGCAACGCTTTCTGTAAGCTGTTCCGGGTTGCCAGATAAGAGTTGACTATTAATCAATTACTTATGATGGAATTGGGAGAAAGCAACACCTTGTAACTTGTACCTTAATTAGTAACTTTGCGTCAAATTTAGCTCCATGCTCGATACAATAGAAAGTGCGATAGAGGATATCAAAAACGGGAAGATGGTCATTGTGGTAGATGACGAGGACCGCGAAAATGAAGGTGATTTCATTACGGCCGCCCGCAATGTAACACCCGAGGTGATCAATTTCATGAGTAAGCACGGCCGGGGCCTTATCTGTACTCCTTTGCCGGAAGCCCGTTGTGAAGAATTACAGCTGGGACTGATGGTTAATAATAATACAGCCCTGCACGAAACAGCTTTTACCGTTTCTGTCGACCTGCTGGGCCATGGCTGCACTACCGGCATCTCCGCCCACGACCGGGCCAAAACGATACAGGCATTGATCGACCCGGCTACCAAACCGGAAGACCTGGGCCGCCCGGGGCATATCTTTCCCTTGCGTGCCAAAACAGGTGGGGTTTTACGCCGGGCCGGCCATACAGAAGCTACTGTAGACCTGGCTCAACTGGCTGGTTTTGAACCTGCTGGCGTATTGGTAGAGATCATGAATGAAGATGGTTCTATGGCGCGGCTGCCGGAACTGGAAGAAATAGCCAAAAAGTTTGACCTTAAGATCATTTCTATAAAAGACCTTATTGAATACCGTATCAAACGCGATAGCCTCATTGAAGAAATTGTACGCGTAGATATGCCCACGCAGTTCGGTCATTTCAAGCTGATCGCTTTCCGGGAAAAGAGCACGGATATGGAACACCTGGCCCTGATAAAAGGGGAGTGGAAACCAGATGAACCAGTACTGGTAAGGGTGCATTCTTCCTGTTTTACCGGCGATATCCTGGGTTCTATGCGCTGTGATTGTGGCGATCAGCTGCACACGGCCATGGAAATGGTGGAAAAAGAAGGCAAGGGTGTTATTGTATACATGAACCAGGAGGGCAGGGGCATTGGCCTTGTCAATAAACTGAAAGCATATAAACTCCAGGAAAATGGATACGATACGGTAGAAGCCAATCTCCATTTGGGTTTCCCGATGGACAAACGTGATTATGGTATCGGCGCACAAATACTGCGGGCATTGAATGTGACCAAATTGCGTCTCATGAGCAACAACCCCAAGAAAAGGGCGGGTCTCCTGGGCTATGGACTGGAGATCGTGGAAGCAGTGCCTATTGAGATATGCCCCAACCCACACAATGAAAAATACCTCACTACCAAGCGTGATAAGTTAGGTCACGAAATATTGAAAGGATAGAAAACAGCTTCGGACTGCTAGCTACGAGCTTCGAGCCCCTTTGTATACGAAGGGGCTTTTTGTATTTAGCTCGCGGCTCGTAGCTCAAAGCTCGTGGCTTTTTACGGCTTGCCTGCTGTATCTGACTTACTGCTATCCGTTGCAGAGGTTGCATTGGTAGAATCCTTTACCCGTCTTTCTTCAGCTTTCTCTTTCCTTTTTCGTTCAGTGCGGAAGATATCGCCCAGCCGGTCAAAGTCGTGCCGGTAACTGATGCTGGCGCCGGAACGGTTTTGCCGGGCGCCTACGCCGCTCATATAGTTGTAGGAATCCCGGTAGAAGAAGGTTAATACCACTTTACCATCCGCCCTTACTTTCCATTCGGCTGTGATATCCGGCAGGAATTGCAGGTTCTGCGTAGCCTGTACCTGTTGAGAGCTGAGGCCAAAGTCCAGTGCACTGCCAAAGGTAAAGGTCAGCCGCTCATCGAGGAAGCTTTTACCAATATTGAAGTTGAGGTTAGTGCGATCGATATTAAGCTTGTTGTTGGAGTTGTCAATAAAGTTCGATCCGCTGTACATCTGCGCATTGAAGTTGACCTTGATGCTTTTATCGTTGAATATCTTCTGGAAGATATTAGAGAACTGCCTGCTCAATGTATTGGACAGGATGCCCGAGATACTATTGATCACCACTCCTTCAAATGCCAGGTTGGCCAGGTTACCCTGACTATTGGAAGTTGACAAGGGGCCAAAGCTATTGAACACAATGAGGAAGGCCACCTGCTTGTTCAATTCATTTTCATCATTCTGGATACGCTGCAGGATGGCCAACGCATCGGCATCATTCTTCAGGGTACTATTTTGTGGCATTTCTATCTGGAAGCTGATATCGGGCTTCATGAGTTTGTTCTTAAGGGTAGCTACCACTATTACTTCCCCCCGGTACTTCCGTACATTGTTATTGATACCACCATTTGTATTAGAACCCGATTGCAGGGAAAACGCATCCAGGCCCAGGTCGCTGAAACGCACGTTCTCGGCTTTGTATTCTGCATCTATCTTGATGGTAGCTGCATAAGGATCACCCTGCCATTGAATGTAGTTGCCCACATTGGGACGCAGGGTAAACGGCTTGCGCAACACCGACTGGAAATTGAAATTGTAATTACCCCTGTCAATATCATAACGGCCTGTAATGGAGAATTCACCATCTGTACGGGCGGTCATTTTAAGGTTGCCATGGCCTACAGCCTGGATCACATCACCGGTTAGCTCGTCCAGGATCACATTCATCTTGATGTAATTATTGGCCGTTACATCGAGTGTTACACTCAGGTTGCTTTCTTTGAAGGCATCCACTGCTTTCATTTCCCTGCCATACACTTTCCAAACAATGTAATCTGTTTCGCCACTTTGTTTGGAGCCGGAACCGGAGCGGATAAACAGCTTGGAACTGTCAGCAGGCTCGCCCCTGATGTCCATCTTCATGTCTTCCAGCCTGTCCTTCAGGGTCATGTTGACCTTGGCGAACACGGTACCGAAGAAAGGGTCTTTTCCGGTGCCGTCGGTAGCCAGCACCAGCATTTTATTGCTGTTGATCGCAAAATCAAAATCGAGGTCATCGAAGCCATGGTGTTTTAGGATGCCACGGCTTACGGTGCCGGTATTGCCAAATTCATCCCTGATGGTGAAGGAACCGAAATTGATCTGGTCTTCTTTAAAATCAAAAGTAGCAGCCGGTATCTTGTACAATACATTCGTGTAGTTTACCCGCAGGGCGGCATCGCGCAACTGCACCTTGCCCAGGTATTTCAGGTTGTCGGTAGGGCCGGTGATCCTCAACTGGCCAGTAGCCAGACCGCTAATATTCTTAAATACGCCGGAGAGGTATTTCTCCAGTACATTGATCTTGGTATCCTGGAAATTGCCGGTAATATCCAGCGGTGTTTGATTGTCGGCGCTGTCCAGCAGGTTGTAGAGGCCCTTCATGTCAAATACATAATCCTTATTGTTGGATACCGCTGCAAAGTTTACCGCACCGCTCCGCTGGTTGTAGTTGGCATTCAATTGTATTTTGCCCAGGGAGTCATTGTCGAGCCTGAACTGGTCGGCCTCTCCGTTCATCTCCACCTGTATCTTACCAAATGGGTTCATCACATCCACAGTTGCATTCAACAATCCTTCCAGCCGGGTGGATTTGGTGATATAAGGAGCAAAGTCCCCTATGTTGATCTTCTTCAGGTCTACTTTGATATCGTTGGTATTGCCAATATCGGAAGGTTGGGTGGTGACGAGTATTTCCTGGTCGCCGCTGTATATTTTCACCCCATCGGCGGTTACCAGCTCTTCACTCAATACCAACTCGCCGTTCTTCTCTATCACCCAGTTCTTGCCATTCACATCAAAGTGCGATTCATTGAAAACAATGCGTACTCCCTTGGGCATGGTTTGTACCCGGGCCACCACATTGGCGGAGTTCAGCGTTTGACTGGCGCTTGTTTTGAGGGTGATATCTGAAATGTCGTTGGCCGAGTGAATGTTGATGGTAGAGCCCGGAAAGTGCAGGCTGTCGTTGATGTACACATCCGCAATGGAGTTCTCCAATGAAAGGCTGTCCAGGTTACCCGTGCCTTTCAGGGCTACATTGTAAAAGGCGATATTCTTATAGCTGAACTGGGGCACTTCTGCATTCAGGTCCAGCATATTCTCTTTGGTATTGATACGGCCGGTAACGGTGCTGTAGTTAAAACCATTGAGGTTCTTGTCAAAAAAGTCGAGGTATTCATCCACCTTCTTGGTAGTGACCACAAAACTGAAGTTCTCATCGTGCTGCATGGTACGCCCTTCGCCGATATAGCTGGGATAGTATTTGTGCAGGAAGGTGCGGAAAGAGGAGGGAAGGTCGCGGATGGAAAACTGGCCTACCAGCGCTGCGTCAAATTCATTGCTCAGTACGGTGATGACCTTATTGGTCCCCAAAGTTTTGGACTCTATGTTGAGTGAATCAAAAGAGATCCGTTTTCCTTTTTTGAATACCGATGCTTCATACACACGGGCTGTACCGAGGAAGTTGTCGATATTGTCGCCGCTGAAGTTGAACCTGAACTTACCGGTTACTTCTACACTATCCTTCAACAGTTTAATGTTCTTCAGATCGGCCTTTACAATATTGGCGTCGAAATTAAACTGGGGGATATCCTTGCTGAGGTCAACGAGACCATTTAACTGGAATTGCAGGTTGGGATCATCAGATGTCAGCTCTCCATTGAAGAGGCGCTTGGCCACCGTACCCTTCACTATAATGTTCTGATACGTATAGCCATTTACTTCCAGTGATCTGATGGTGCCATCCAGTTTGGCATTCAGGCTATTGGCTTTCATACCCAGGCCGTATACGCCGCCATTAAAGCTGATCTTGCCTATCTGCGCCATATCTACAAACTGGCCCAGGTTGAAACTATCAGTTCTCAGCTTACCGGAATAAGTAGGCGCTCCATTGGCCGGGAACTTCATGTTGAGGTCACTCACGATGGTGCCCAGACCGGTACGTATGGTTCCATAGGTAACAAAGTCGTTGATGAAGCCGGTGAAGTTGCCCCTGAACTGCAGGTATTCCAGTTTGTCTATTCTTGGTTGCTGAATATTCTTTAATTGAGGGATAATGGTAATGGCATCGGGATAAGTGGTCCGGAAATCATTGGCTACAAAGTCGATAAAGGTATTGTTGATATCCGGTAAACCTTTGATGCTGATATTACCATTGAGGTAGGTATTTTTTCCGGCCTCTACGATCAGTTTGCGGGCAGTGAGGTTCTCAACGGGGCCTTTTATCTTACCACTGATGCGGATCTGCTTTTTCCAGTTTTGCATTTCAGGTGCAAAGAAGGCAATATCATCACTGTCCAGATCGGCATCGTTAAAGTCTGCTTCCATGCGTACCAGGGAAATAAAATCGCCCATGTCATCAAACGTATTGTAATGCATGGCGAAGTAATCGTGCAGGTGGCTCCGGTTGGTGAGCAGGTCAAGCTGATGAAATTCCATCGCTTCCGGATGTATCCGCACCTGGGCATTCAACTTCTTTACGATAAATCCACTGCGCTCCTTTGTATTGAGCTGCATGTTGACCAGGATAGAATCCTGCTTAAAAGCTACCTGTTTGAAAGTGCCATTGATATCACTGAAGTGGATATGATTGGGATCAAAATAAGAGACAAGGGGATCATCCGTTTGGCGGTCACTTTTAAACGTGCCTTTTTCGAGGGTTACTTCATTGATAGCAATACTCCATTTGCCGGGATTCCAGCGCAGGTGGGCCGTATCGTTCACAATGGTTTCTTCTACGTACCTGGGACGTAAGGAATCGGGCCGGTTGCCGGTATAGTTATAGATGGAAAATACAGGATGATCGAGATGCAGGCTATTGATCCGTATCAGGCGCTCCTGGAGGTCGAGTTTTTCAGCATCGATATTCAAGGTAGCAAACTGCAGCTGCATATCTTCTCCCCGCCAGCCATCTCTTTGCAGGAGGGATACATTGTCAAACTCTACTTTTTTCAGGTCGAGGTTGACGGAACCTTTTTGGGTGGTGGTCTTTTTAGGGCCGCTGAAGTAATCGGCCAGGAAGCGATAATTCCAGGTAGAATCCTGTCGTTCCAGGTGGATCACGGCATCTTCCAGCCCAATATATTTCAGTTCGATCCGGTCCTTGAAGAAAAACCAGTCGGTGATATTCACTTTTACAGCACCGGCATACAACAGGGTATCCTGTTGCTGGTCTTTCACCAGGGTGCCTTCCAGCAGCATTTTATTAAATAAGGCAAAATCTACATGTTTGATCTGAACGGTCGTGTGGAGGTCTTTGGAAAGTCGTTTGGTCACCTGGTGTACCAGCCAGTTCTGTACCGGGGTAGTCTGGATGGCCATCCATGCCAGCAAGATCAGGGCGATCAGCACCAGCAGCACGGTCCGGGATATTTTCCAAAATTTTCTCAGGAAACTACGTTATTCGGGTGTAAAATTAGGTATTCCCCATTGCTGAGCAAATTCAGTACCAATGAATTGAAATGATTTGATAAATATCGGCATTAAGATGGGGTTAACAGGAGACCTGAAATATGGCAAATACAGTGTATTCGTAATTGATTCAAGGAAAGGTGCCCGTGAAATTCCTTTAGATCCGCGGCGCATTTGCCGGATCTTTAATCCCCTCACTGGCATTGTATTCGGCTGATTTTCCGGGTTCTATCGACAGGCTTTTCCAGGATTGGTCTTTGAGCATACGGCCGATATACACAATTTGTCCTACATGATAGGGATAGTGGGCCAACTGGCGGTTGATGGCGTCGATCACGATCAATGGCTCCTGGCGGATGGTGATCGTTTTCAGGAGATCAGCTTCGGTTAGGGATTCGAGGGTGTCGAGGAAACAAGCCCATCCTTTTTCCCACTTGTCCAGCAATTGTACTTTGGAGTATTGGATCACGCCAAATTCTTCATCCCGCTTGCGCCAGTCTTTTTCTCCATCTTCGGTAAGGAAATTGGTCCAGCGGCTCAGCATATTCCCATGCAGGTGCTGGATGATCATGGCAATGCTGTTGGAGGCGGCATTTGGCTGGTAGAGGAAATCCTTTTCTTCCAGTTGTTCAAAGGTCCGTTCGCCCAATAATTTATAGTAACGCAGGCGCTTAATGGCGCTTGATAAGAATACTGTACCCACTGAGTTCGACATGATCACCTGTTTGTAACAAAGTTAGGAAGAAAGCTTCGAGCCGCGAGCTGCGAGTCTGTTGCTTCGAATGGCTTCTCTGTATTTAGCTCACAGCTCGTAGCTCGCGGCTCGCAGCTGTTTTCAGTATCCTGCTGCATGATCATCTCCCCGCTTGTCACCTACGGCTTCAAAACTGCCATCGGGCAATACACGGATCACTTCGGTGCGGCCGATAGCGCCACGTACGGTGATCTTATAACCCATTTGCTGCAGCTTTTCGCGTACAGCCTGGGGGAAGTCTCTTTCCACCATCACTTCATCGGGTAACCACTGGTGGTGGAATTTGGGTTTGTTCACCGCATCATCGGCATTCATATCAAACTCCAGGATGTTGACCAGTGTTTGAAATACAGAAGTGGTAATGGTGGTACCGCCGGGCGTACCTACTACGAGGTAAGGCTTACCGTTTTTCAGCACGATGGTGGGCGTCATGGAGCTCAACATACGTTTGCCGGGCACAATGGCATTGGCATCGCCGCCTACAGCGCCGTACATATTGGGTACGCCGGGTTTTACACTGAAATCGTCCATCTCATTGTTGAGCAGGAATCCGGCGCCGCCTACTACCGTCTTGCTGCCATACCCACCATTGAGGGTAGTGGTGACGGCTACGGCGTTGCCCTGGCTGTCATATACACTTAAGTGGGTAGTCTCTTCGCTTTCCGGTACGATGCCTGCCTGCACGGCAGTGCTGCTGCCTGCTTTGTTGGGGTCATAGTCCTTCATTCGTTGTTTGGCATACGCATCACTGGTGAGTGTTTTGATGGGCACTTTGTAGAAGTCCACATCCCCCAGGAATTTGGCGCGGTCGGCATAGGCCCTGCGCTCTACTTCGGTCATCAGTTGTACGGATTGTACCGTCTGGAAACCATAGCTCTTGATAGGTTTGTCTTCGATCATCTTCATCATCTGGGGCAGTAATACGCCGCCGCTGCTGGGCAGTGGCATGGTCACTACTTTATATCCCTTGTAATCAAAAATGGAAGGCTGTCTGTCCCGGGCGGCATAGCTCTTCAGGTCATCATACGTGATGATGCCTTTGCCGCGTTGCATTTCTGCTACGATGAGCCGGGCGGTCTCTCCTTCATAAAATCCGGCCTGTCCGTTATCGCGTATGCGCTTCAACGTGTTGGCCAGGTCTTTCTGTACCAGGGTATCACCGGCTTTCCAGGGACTGGCTTTTACAAAGGCGGGTGTTACAGTGTTATATTTAATAAAGGCTTCGCGGGAACGGTTCAGGTCGCTGGCCTCATCGGCTGTGATCACAAAGCCTTTTTCGGCCAGGTCGATGGCGGGCTGTATGAGTTTCCTGAAGGGCAGCTTGCTGTATTTTGCGGCTGCGAACAGGCCGGCCACGGTGCCCGGCACACCCGATGCCAGGTGGCCATTCACGCTGAGGGCTGTAATGGCATTGCCATTGGCATCGAGGTACATATCGCGGGTGGCAGCGCCGGGCGCCTTCTCGCGGTAATCCAGCGTAACATCTTTGCCATCAGCCAGATGGGCTACGAGGAAACCACCGCCGCCGATATTGCCGGCAGCGGGATACACAACGGCTAATGTGAGTTGGGTGGTAATAGCGGCATCAATGGCATTGCCGCCCAGTTTTAATATAGCGAGACCTGCTTCACTGGCGAGTGGATGTGCAGAGACCACGGCGCCATGTGTGCCTGTTGCTTTCTTCTGTACAGTATACTGGTATGGGTTTACCTGTTTAGGACTTATTATGGCACGGTTGCCACCACAGGCATACAAGCATACAGCTACCAGTAATATATAGGTGTTCTTTTTTCTCATATAACGCTTTTCGATTGGGGGATTAAAAATACCAAAGCTAATTCAATAAAATATTTTATCTTACAGATATCAAATGTATGGCCATGGGGCCGCATATAACCAAAACAAACCGGACTCCAGATTATGAGAAAATTTATCTACCCAATTCGTGGGGTGAGTGTTCTTACATTCTTTTTACTCACCTTCCTGACAACTTTCGCTCAAACTACCGGTACTATTCATGGAATTGTAAAAGACGCCAGCGGTAACCCGTTGTCCGGCGCTTCTGTTGCTATAGAAGGACAGAAGGGCGGCGCCATAACGGATGCCAGCGGCAGCTATACCCTGCGGGTGCCTTCCGGTTCCTATACCCTCCTGATCAGCTTTGTAGGCCAGGAAACACAACGCTACCAGGTGGTGGTAGCAGCAGGCAGCACGGTACAACAGGATGCTTCTCTGAAAGTGCTGGCCGACCTCGGCAGTGTGGTCGTCATTGGTTCCCGTTCCCGGCAGCCCCGCAGTAAACTGTCTACAGCGGTACCGGTGGATGTGATCAGCACCCGGGAAATAAAACAATTTGCACAGGCCGACGTATCGCAGTTGCTCACTTATGCAGCGCCTTCCTTCCAATCGGCCCGCCAAACGATCTCCGATGGTACAGACCATATCGATCCGGCAGGATTGCGTGGCCTGGGGCCTGATCAAACGCTGGTGCTGGTGAATGGCAAGCGCCGGCATACCACGGCCCTGGTCAATATCAATGGCACCGTTGGACGTGGATCAGTAGGCACCGATCTCAATGCTATACCAGCCGCTGCCATCGAGCGCATTGAAGTATTGCGCGATGGTGCTGCCGCACAATATGGTTCTGATGCCATTGCCGGTGTGATCAACGTGGTATTGAAGAAAAGCTATAAAGGGTTTAATATATCCGGTCTGGCCGGACAAAATGTGACCACCATGCCCTATGCGGGTGGTGTTGACATCACCGACGGGCTCAACAGGCAGATCGACTTCAGCGGAGGGTATGCCTGGAAAAATGGCGCTTATATCAACCTTAGCGGCCAATGGCTGAAACGCGATGGCAGCAACCGCAGCGGGCTCGATAATATCCCCCTCATCTATTATGGCAATGCAGGATCATTGCCTCCTGCCGCCGCTATACCGCCCGGGGTTCATCCTACGGATTATTATCGCTGGCTGATAGATAAGGACAAAGCCTTTGCCGATAGTCGCCAATATGATCGTCGCAATATCGTAGCGGGTAACTCTTCCGCCAACAACCTCGGCGCTTTCCTCAATGCAGGGTTCACCATTCATGAAAAGGTAGAAGCTTATTTCACTGCAGGCGCTTCACACCGTACAGGTGCTGCCAGTGGCTTTAGCCGCAACCCCAATTCCTGGAGCCAGCAGCCGGTACTGGAGGATGGACAACGTTATTATTACGACGGCTTCCTGCCACAGATCCATACCACCATCGATGATAAATCGCTGATTGCCGGCGTTAAATTCCCGGTCAGTGATTGGAGTTTCGATATCAGCAATACCGTGGGTCAGAATACGATCCGCTATGATATCAAGAACACCGGCAATGCTTCATTGCCTGCAAGCAGCCTGGTGCAAACAGAGTTCTACGCAGGTAAACTCGGCTTTTTGCAGAATACGGTGAACCTGGATGTAACAAGGCAATTGTCCGTAGGTGCCGGCACCTCGCTCAACATCGCCTTTGGTGCTGAATACCGCTACGAACAATACAAGATCAATCCGGGTGAATTAAACTCCTGGCAGGACACTTCGGTGAATGGAAGAAGATTCCAGCCCGAGCCGGTTCCTTCCTATCCCGGTACTTCACTGATCTATACACCGCCGGGTGGGCCCGCAGTGCCGGGTGCGCAGGTGTTTCCGGGTTTCCGTCCTTCTGATTCCACCAAGGCCCACCGCAATATCTATGCACTATACCTGGATGGTGAATTGCAGGGAGATAAATTCATACTGGGCGGCGCTGTTCGCTATGAGCGATACAAAGAATTTGAAGCCGATTACGACAACCTCAGTGGTAAGATCACCGGTCGTTACAATATCAATAAAGACCTTGCCGTACGTGGTTCGGTGAGCACCGGTTTCCGCGCGCCTTCCCTGCACCAGCGTTATTTCCAGAATACTTCCACCCAGTTTGTAGGTGGATTGCCTTCTACAGCCTTAACTGCCAATAACTATAATCCCATCGTAAGGGACGCATTTGGTATCAAGGAATTGAAGCCTGAAACTTCCCTCAGCTTTTCCGGAGGTGTGGTAGGTACGATTGGTAACCACCTCACCTTTACGGTAGATGCCTACTTCATTAAAATTGATGACCGGATAGTATTGTCTACCCAGTTTGCCCGCAGCAATAACCTGGTCGATTCTATCATGAAGAAGAACAATGTACCTGCCTCTGTAAATGCACTGCAATTCTGGACCAATGCCATCAATACGGAAACCAAAGGCATTGATGTGGTGGTAACGGAAAGATTTAAAATGGGTAAAGGCAATGCTAATTTATCTGTAGCGGCCAACTTCAATGAGAATACGGTAGTAGGTGGGTTGAATACCAATTCTGTGATCGATGATCCGAAGGTAAACCCCAGCTGGAACAATCCCAATGCCAATCCGGCCAATGACCTCAGTACCGGCCTGTTCGACCGTCAGCAAAAATCACGTATTGAAGTAGCACAACCCAAGAGCAAGATCAATATCACGTTCATTTATGACCTGCCCAAGTGGAACTTTATGGCACGCACCGTACGTTTTGGAAAGGTTGAATACATACACAACCTGGACCCTTACTCCACCAATCCCTCTACAGGCGCTTACTTCAACGATGTAGGACTGGGTACCGATCAAACCTTTGATGCCAAGTGGACTACCGACCTGGTGGTGACCTATAAAGTAACACGCGGTCTGAGTCTTACTGTAGGCGCCAATAACCTGTTTGATATTTACCCAGACAGGATATACATTGATCCACGCAATGATCCTGCTGCCTATTATGCTACACCGGTTGCCGGTGCAAACAAGGCAGCCGGCGGCTACAATGCATCGAGGGATGCCTCCAACAGGGGCCGTTTCCTGTTTCCCGCCAACCAGTTTGGTTTCAATGGCCGCTTCCTGTTTGCCAGGATCAATGTGGATGTGGTTGATCTGGCGAAGACCATCAAAAGCGCCATTCCTAAAAAGTAGTTAAGTACACTTCTATATTACAGTCACATGAGGAATCTCAGGGCATCCCGCACACGGGGATGCCTTTTTTATTCCGGATGTAGGATTTCAGATCCTCCTAAATCCTAAATTCTACATTCAAAATTGTTCCTTATTTTCATGGCTTATACGTACATATCATGAAGAAAGCCCTGGCCTTATGGCTCTTAGTCTCTGCTGCAATGATTGGATATACCCAGGTAAAATCGCCCGAACAGTTCCTGGGATACAAGATCGGAACCCGCTATACCCCGCATTACAATGTGGTCAATTATTTTAAGGAAATAGCCGCTACGGCTTCCAATATGGTGAAGCTGGAAGAATATGGCCGTACCAATGAGGGCCGCCCCTTATTGCTGGCCTATATCGCTTTGCCCGACAACCTGGCGCGCCTGGAACAGATCAGGCTCAACAACCTGCGCCTGGCAGGCATAGCCAACGATAAAGCCGCGCCCGATGAAAAAGGACCGGCCATTGTATGGCTGAGCTACAATGTGCATGGCAATGAAACTTCTTCTTCTGAAGCCGCCATGCTTACCTTGTATGAACTGGTCAACCCGGCCAATGCCAAAACCAAAGAGTGGCTGAAGAATACAGTGATCATTATTGACCCCTGTATCAATCCCGATGGCCGCGACCGCTATGTCAACTGGTTCAACAGTGTGGTAGGTCTTACGCCCAATGCACAACCTTTTACACGCGAGCACAGTGAACCCTGGCCCGGGGGGCGCTCCAATCATTACAATTTTGACCTTAACCGCGACTGGGCCTGGCAAACACAGGTAGAATCGCAACAGCGGCTGGCCAAATACAGCCAGTGGTTACCGCAGATACATGTTGATTACCACGAGCAGGGATACAATGAACCCTATTATTTTGCGCCTGCTGCTGAACCTTTTCATGAGGTCATTACGCCCTGGCAAAGAGAATTCCAGGTATTGATCGGTAAGAACAATGCGAAATATTTTGATGAGAATGGCTGGTTGTTCTTCACCAAAGAACGCTTTGATCTTTTCTATCCCAGCTATGGTGATACCTATCCCATTTACCGGGGAGCAATTGGTATGACCTACGAACAAGGCGGTCATAGCCGTGGCGGCGCAGCTGTGATCAATGAAGATGGCGATACCCTCACACTGTGGGACCGCCTGTACCACCATTTTACCACCGGCATGGCCACTATTGAAGTGAGCTCACAAAATGCCGGTAAACTGGTGGGTGAGTTTAAGAAGTATTATGACAAGGCGCGTACCTCGCCTCCCGGAGAGTTCAAAGCCTATGTGGTAAAAGCCGATGCAGGTGATAAACTGACCCGTTTAAAGAAAATGCTCAGCAGGAACGGTATTGACTGGAGTTATGCCAATGCTGCTACCTACACGGGGCTCAACTATTTTACTGCCAAATCAGAAGCATTTAAAACCGTACAGGGAGATATTGTGATCAATGCCAACCAGCCCAATGCCAACCTGGTCGATGTGTTGTTTGAAAGAACCTCTAAATTATCCGACTCGGCCACCTATGATATTACCGCCTGGTCATTGCCTTTTGTATACGGGCTCAACACTTATGGTCTCAATGCCTACGTGACTGCTACTACCAAAGAACTTTCTATTGTAGCGCCGCCGCAAGGGAAGGCTTCGCTGGCTTATGCCGTTCGCTGGAACGGTCTGCACAGCGCCCGTTTCCTGGCTGAGTTGCTGAAGAAGAAAGTGAAAGTGCGTTTTTCGGAAGAACCTTTTACGGCAGCAGGCGAGCAATTTGAGCGGGGCACCTTGCTCATTGCCCGTACCAGCAATGCGGCTTTGGGTGAATCGCTGCATACTATTGTAGCGGATGCTTCCACTTTGACCAATGTACATTGCTATGCTATCGGGTCTGGCTATGTAGAGAAAGGGTTTGACTTCGGCTCCGGCAAAGTGCGCATCATCAATGCACCTAAAGTAACCTTGTTGGCGGGTGATGGAGTTTCTTCCCTCGGTATGGGTGAAGTATGGCATTTCCTGGAAAAGGAACTGGGTTATCCTGTCAATATAGTATGGACCAGCGACCTGAATGGAAATGTATTGAAGCAAACGGATGTCTTGATCCTGCCCGATGGTAATTATCGCCTGTTTGGTGATAAGGCCATGAACGATAACCTGAAGGAATGGGTAAGCAATGGCGGTAAGATCATTGCTATCGAGGGCGCCGTATCGCAATTGTCAAGGGCTGAATGGGGTATCAAGCAAAAGGAAGACAAAAAAGACGATAAGAAGGATGAGAAGAAAGATGATTACAGCATGCTGAAGCGGTATGAGAATCGCGAGCGTGACTACCTGCCCGGCTTCAACCCCGGCTCTATTTTCAAGGTGGAACTGGACAATTCTCACCCCCTGGCTTTTGGGTACGACAATTTCTACTACACCCTCAAGCAGGACGATAATATCTACGAATTTTTCAAAGATGGCAACTGGAATGTAGGGATCATTAAAAAAGACAACCAGGTGGCTGGATTTGTGGGCGCCAGACTGAAAGAAAAACTGAAGGATGGCGTCTTATTTGGAGTGCAGGATTATGGGAGGGGATCTGTAGTGTACCTGGCTGATAATCCGCTGTTCAGGAACTTCTGGGAAAATGGCAAGCTCCTGTTCTGTAATGCGGTATTCTTAGTGGGGCAGTAATTCCGGATGTAGGATGTAGTATTTAGAATTCTACTACTCTCAGAATTGTACTACGTGGTTCAGGCAGGCTGAAAATGCAGGCAGTTGCCTATGTATTGCGATTTAGAGACAAAGAATCCTAAATCCTAAATTCTACATCAGTAATCGTTAAATTTATACCAACGGGGCAGTATACTGCCCCGCTTTTGCTTACTTTGGCCAATCGTTGTAAAACCAAGCTGTTCCATGATGCGAATTTTTTACTCCAAACAAGCTTTCTTTTCTTTACTGCTCTTACTGAATACCGTCACGCTGCCGGCGCAAACGCCGCCTGCCTATACTGCCGGAGATATTTACCTGCAGATCAAAAAGCTGAAAGTACTGGGTTCTGTATTATACATTGCCGCTCACCCCGATGATGAGAATACCCGTTTACTGGCCTACCTGTCGAAGGACCGCCTGTACCGTACTGGTTACATGTCATTGACCCGTGGCGATGGTGGACAAAACCTCATTGGGGATGAACAGGGTATTGACCTGGGGCTCATCCGTACGCAGGAGCTATTGGCTGCCCGCCGTATAGATGGAGCAGAACAATTCTTCTCCCGTGCTTTTGATTTTGGATTCAGCAAAAGCACCGATGAAGCACTGGCTACCTGGGGTAAGGAAAAAATATTGTCGGATGTGGTATGGGTGATCCGTCGCTTTCAGCCCGATGTGATCATTACCCGTTTTCCGGAAGATGCCCGTGCGGGCCATGGTCATCACTCCGGTTCAGCTGTACTGGCGCATGAGGCTTTCCGCCTGGCTGCCGATCCCACTGCTTTTCCCGAGCAATTGAAGCTGGGTGTAAAACCCTGGAAAGCGAAACGGATTATGTGGAACACCTTCAACTTCGGCGGCAACAATACCACGTCCAACGATCAACTGAAAATAGATGTTGGCGGTTACAACGCCGTACTGGGAAAAGGATATGGCGAAGTAGCAGCCGAAAGCAGGAGCCAGCACAAGAGCCAGGGTTTTGGTGTACCCGCCAGCAGGGGAGTGGCCTGGGAGTATTTTACACCCGTGGAAGGTGCCCCTGCAAAGACGGACATTATGGATGATGTCAACATGAGCTGGTCGGCAGTAGAAAAAGGCGCTCCTATTGACGCTAAGATCGATGAGGTCCTCAACAACTATTCATTGCTCCATCCCGAACGTTCTGTGCCGGCATTGGTGAGCTTATATAAAGACATCCGCAGCCTGCCGGAAGGCTATTGGCGCAACCAGAAATTGCAGGAAGTACAGCAACTGGTAGAACGCTGCAGTGGCTTGTGGATGGATGTTACCTCGGCTACTGAGTTTGTAGTGCAGGGCGATACCATGCGCGTGTTGGCTGCCATCAACAATCGGTTGGGGGCTAATGCACAATTGGTGCGCTTTACCCTGGATGTTTTTGATTCTACTTTCAACAAGCCCCTGGCTGCCAATACCAACACGGTATTCACCAGGCCCATTTATGTATTTACTACCAAGCCGGTAACACAAC
This sequence comes from Paraflavitalea soli, assembly GCF_003555545.1. Lineage (GTDB taxonomy): Bacteria > Bacteroidota > Bacteroidia > Chitinophagales > Chitinophagaceae > Paraflavitalea > Paraflavitalea soli. The sequence goes on from NZ_CP032157.1 coordinate 8,244,532, forward strand.
CCTACTGGCTGGAACACAAAATGAGTGAAGGTTCTTTCACTGTAAATGAGCAAACCTTTATTGGTCGTCCGGAAAGTATTCCTTCTTACCAGGCAACTATTGAAATAACAATAGAAGGAGAGCCTTTTACCTTTACAAGAGCCGTACAATATAAATTTACCGATCCGGTAAAAGGGGAGTTGTACAGGCCGCTGGTAGTAGTGCCTTCCGCTACTGTGAGCACCGACCCCGGTATTGTGATCTTCCATAAAGGAGAAAAAGCCACGCAGGATATTCTGCTAAAGGTGACCGCCAATAAAACATTTGATCACTATACGGCCAAGGTTTCCAAAAGACTGAAGAATGATAATTCGATCGTAACCGATACCAATTTCTCCCTCATCAAAGGGTTGAGCAAGCCTTATTATTTTACCATCAATAATGGTATGCTGAAAGGGTTGGAGCAGGACAATGTGCAGGCCTTTGTAGAATTGAAGAACGGCAAAGAAGAGCAGCCTGCCTGGCTGAATATGACCAGCATCGAGTATGACCATATCCCTCCGATCCATTATTTCTACCAGGATGCGGTGAAAGTACTGAATATAGACCTGAAGACAGCCGGCAAGCGGATCGGTTATATTGAAGGTGCTGGCGATAAAGTACCTGCTGCCTTGGAGCAAATGGGCTATGAAGTAGTGGTACTAAAAGAAAAAGATATTACACCGGCTGTATTGAAGCAGCTGGATGCGGTGATGACCGGTGTGCGTGCTTATAATGTACACGATTTCATGTTTGCCAAATACGATGTGCTGATGGATTACGTGAAGAATGGCGGCAACCTCATCATCCAGTACAATACCAACAACCTGATCAGTACGGTGAAGAGCCGCATCGGGCCCTATCCCTTCAATATTTCCCGCAACCGCATTACAGATGAGAAAGCCAAAGTAAGTTTTCTTTTACCTGAGCACCCGGTGTTGAATTACCCCAATAAGATCACGGAGAAAGATTTTGATGGCTGGATACAGGAACGCGGTATCTATTTCCCCGAGCAACTGGATTCGGCCTATAAATCACCTTTGTCCATGGCTGATCCGGGTGAGCAGCCTTTGAACAATAGCCTCGTCATTGCAGATTATGGCAAGGGTAAGTTTGTGTACACGGGACTGGTATTTTTCCGGGAGCTGCCGGCTGGTATTCCGGGCGCCTACCGGTTGCTGGCCAATATCATTGCATTGAACAAAAAGAAAGGATTTTAAATGAGTGCACCTTCGAGAGCAAAGGGGCAGGTAGCCCTGGTGGTAGCAATTGTGGCGGGTCTTATAATTGGTAAGCTGATCAGGAAAGCTACTGTTGGTATAGCCATCGGCGCGATACTGGGATTAATGGTACTGATGATCTTGTCTAGTAAAAAACGATAACGATTGCCCAACAATATGTCAGCATCTTCAAATGAAAAAGTACCTGTATTCAGAAAGTGGGGCCACTGGTACTGGCTCGTCATTGGCTTTTTGGCCTTGCTGATCCTATTGTTTTACTTGTTTATCAAACATTACGCATGAACTTTTCCCGGTTAGACTGGATCGTATTAGCGGTCACCTTGCTGTGCATTATACTCTATGGGGTGTATAAGAGCCGTGCGACCAAAGACCTGGATGGTTACTTCCTCAATGACCGGCAAACGCCGTGGTGGATCGTGATGTTGAGCATTATGGGCACTCAGGCGAGTGCAGTCACCTTTTTGTCGGCGCCCGGCCAGGCCTACACCGATGGGATGCGTTTTGTACAATATTATTTTGGTTTGCCCCTGGCCATGGTGGTGGTCTGTATCTTCTTTGTGCCCATATTCCGCCGGCTGAAAGTATATACCGCCTATGAATTCCTGGAGCAGCGCTTTGACCTCAAAACCAGGTTGCTCACCTCCCTGTTGTTTATGTTGTCGCGCAGTTTGTCTACCGGTATCAGCATCATTGCGCCGGCACTTGTGCTGCATAGCATGCTGGGCTGGGACCTTACCATTACCAATATCTTCATGGGCGGCCTGCTCCTGATCTATACTACTACGGGCGGCGCTAAAGCTGTGGCGTATACCCAGCAGTTACAATTTGTGGTGATCTATGCCGCCATGTTTGCGGCTGCCTGGTGGGCCATCAGAATGTTGCCCGAAGGAGTAGGGGTCAGTGAAGCCCTGCACATCAGCGGTAAATCGGGCAAGTTGAATGTGATCACTTCCGGCTTTACAGAAAATGGTTTTGACTGGAAAGACCGTTTCAATATCTGGAGTGGGGTGATCGGCGGCTTATTCCTTACCCTCAGTTATTTTGGTACCGATCAAAGCCAGGTGGGCCGCTATCTTACTGCCCGCAGTGAGGGAGAAAGTAAACTTGGCCTCTTGCTGAATGGTGTGGTGAAAGTGCCCTTGCAGTTTGGCATTCTGCTGATCGGGATTTTCATTTTCTCCTTTTACCAGTTTCATAAAACACCTGCTTATTTCAACCTGGCCGAAGAGCGTAATGCTAAGTCGGGCAAATATGCAGGCGAATACATCGCTGCAGAAACCCAATACCAGCAATTGCAGGAAGAAAAACGCGGTACTCTTGGTGAGCTGGCAGCAGCCATCAAAGTGAATGATGAGACTGCCATCAGCCGGTACCGCGAAGAGCTGCAATTGCATGAAGTAGCAGCCAAACGCCAGCGTGATTCTGTGAAAGCCATTATCAGGAAAGCCAATCCCGGTAGTGATGGCAATGATACCAATTATATCTTCCTTCGTTTTGTAGGTGATACTTTGCCCAATGGCCTGGTGGGACTGATCATCGCCATTATATTCCTGGCTGCCTGGGGCAGCATTGCACCGGCGCTCAACTCACTGGCATCTTCTACGATGGTGGACTACCATAAACGGCTTACAAAGCGCCCCATTACCCCCTTGCAAGAGTATAAATGGTCTAAACGATATACTTTGTTATGGGGCATTGTGTGCATCATCATGGCCCAATTTGCTTACAACCTGGGCAATAGTTTGATCGAAGCGGTGAATATCCTGGGCTCCTTATTCTACGGACCTATTTTGGGTATCTTCCTCGTAGCATTCTGGCTGAAGCGGGTAGGAGGTCATGCTGTATTTACTGCCGCTGCCCTGGCGGAAGTAGTCGTGCTCACCGTATACTTTTTGAAGATCGTTTCCTTCCTTTGGCTGAATGTGATCGGGGCATTGGCTGTGATTTTGTTTAGTCTTGTGCTGCAGCCTTTTTGTCCGGCGAAGAAGCAGGTGGTGAAGGAAGGGTAGTATTGTTAAAAAATATTTGCTATTTCGTTAGTATGCTTTGGCCGTTTATTTGTTATAATAATAGGACATAGCGAGTATTCATCGAGTTTAATTATTTATTCCCGTAGATACTGCTTTTGTTATTTGAATGTTGCTGAAATAAACATTTAAAATACCCTATTGAGAGAACATAAGCACTCCTTTCTTATTGACAAAATAACCAATAGTATTGAAGATGCATTGACTGGAACGAGCCATGATACTGATGTTGTCCCTATATTGCTAACTGATTTTAGAGTTGTTCTCAAAAAAAACGGATGGCGATTTAACTGGAAGGACGAATTGAAAAATAAGGATCGGCAGTTATATAAGATATTAGTACAAGGAGATAGGACAATTCAAGGTATGATCAGCTTGCAAATTATTGAAAACTACATAGAATTGCACCTGATAGAAACTGCTCCACATAATTACGGTAAATCGAAAAAATACATAGGCGTACCTGGTAATCTGGTAGCTTTTGCCTGTAAAATGAGCTTTGATTTAGGCTTTGAAGGTTTTGTAGGATTCAGGGCTAAAACGCAACTGATTCAGCATTATATTGATACGTTAGGCGCGACGCTGATATTCAAAGATCGGATGTGTATTTCAGGCGATTCTGCCAAAAAATTAGTAAATTCGTACTACAAAAATTGTCTAAGTGGCTGATAAAAAGCAATATTACGGACTGGATGAAATTGGGTTCGTTGGAACCCAGGAGAAGCGGACAAATGCCCAGATCAAAAAGGACATTGAACAGACCATACGGTACATAAAAGCCAGCAAATCTAAAAAGGATCTAAAAGGATTGTCTAAGATTAAATAGGTACAATCTTGTATATTTTTTATCAGAGCCGTCCAACCCGACGGCTTTTTTCGTCTAAGGTCACGTCATCACATATTCACTCCAGGGATAAGTAGTGAGCGACTGATTATATTGCCGTCGGAATGCGCGGTCATGGAGACGGTATAGCGCTAGCGAAAGTGGAAGTTTCTTCTCTTTGATTGGTTCAACCGATCGTCCCTTACGGTCCCTTAATCGCTGTGATTTATGGCCGAAAGGAGCTCTCAACGCCACCACTTTAGGTTCCTGCTGCAGCTTAATAACGGGCTGGCCATATTGTTTTAACAGGTAAGTGATAATTTCTTCTTCTTTCCATTCATATTTCAACCAGGTCATGGCTTCGCCGGTGAGTTTGCGGTAGAGGGTATGTCGTTTCCTTTCTGCCGGCAGCGCTGCATATATTTTCGATCCGATGCGGGAGGCCTTGCCCAGCAGGGCGGCATATAGCATCGTCTTGCGGAAGGCAGGGTCCTTCTTCACCCGCTTGCCAGTGAGGGAGCTGCGGGTGCGCATAAAATACCTGCCATACATCTGGTAGATGCAAACAGGACCAATAGTGCCTGTAACAGGTGGTATGCAATTAAATCTGGCCATAAGACATATGCTGCTTTAAATTAATAAATAGATTGATGCCAGCCAACGGATAGAAGGGCTAAAAAGGAAACCAGGTTTCAAATGCCGGGCAAAATGCCGGGCTCCACTTATCCCTGGCCTTATCCTTCGCTTATCCAGGCAGGTAAAGGCGCACTTGAGAAGCACGAATTCGGTACTCCCAACCTGGCCTCAACCATGTGTGAACCTTGTACCATCCATGTAGGTTAAAGCGCACTTTACACATAGCTCACACAAGGATGGGGCAACCTTGGTACTTCCTTCACCGATCTGCAATAAGTTGTATATCATTTATTTGTGATCCTATTGCACTTGTGGCGAGTATTTATTAATTTTCATGGAGCAATGTATTCAAGGCCTTCACTTACCCTATCTGAACCATGATACCCAATACCGACCCTTCACCCGGATTTGACCAGGTATTAGACAGCGATGAAAAGATACTATGGATAGAAAAACCGCTGAAGTTGCCTTATCTGGCTGCAGGGTTCGGGGTATTCTTTATTTGTTTCTTTTTATTAGGCGGCTTCCTGCTTTACCACAATGCATCGCAACAGGCCCCGGTCCTGGGAGTATATTTGATGGGGGTAGCGGTCATGGTATTTTCCACTTTTGAATTTATACAGCGGCGATTGTACGTGAGGCATATCTGCTATGCTTATACCAATAAACGGATCCTTATGCGGCATGGCTTCCGGGGGAAAAAGATCAAAGTAATTGAATTTGAAAATGTGGTGGAGATAACGGTAGACATCAATTCCATTGAACGATATTATGGCGCCGGTTCAATAAAATTGTTTACCGGGGAAATATCTTATAGTGATGCCGGTACTCCGGAGAAGATGTATGTTGACCTGGAAGCCATTATCGATCCATACGTTGTGTTCCATAACCTAAAGAATGTGATGTCTGATTTTAAAGCTACTCAGTATGAACTCGCTCAAATACCTGCCTTTTGAAAGTTATACCTTAGAAGCAAAACTAAGCATTACGGAAGTCCGGGCCAGACTGGAAGCCAATATTGAATCCCGTCAAGGTATCAGAAACAATAATAGGCTATCCGGTAATACAGGTAAGCCTTACGAAGGAAAAATGACCAGTGATAGTTTTGAGATCAGCAGGGTGATCAATTACAGGAACTCTTTTTTGCCGGTGATCAAAGGGCGTATTGATACATACCTCGGCAAGACGCGCATTACCATAAAAATGAGAACGGTAATATTTGTGATGGTATTCATATTTTTCTGGTTAGGTATTGTAGGCCTCGTATGCCTGGGTATATTAATAATGGGTATTATTCAAATCAGAGAGTTATTGCAACATGGTTTTTCACCGGTGGTATTAATCCCTTTTGGGATGTTTGCTTTGGGCAGCCTGTTGTTCACCTTTGCATTCAAGGCAGAAAGCAAAAAAGCCAATTCCTTCCTGAGCGATCTGTTAGAGGGCCAGGAAGTAGAAAAAGCCTCGTAGTTCGTACCTTGCAACCATGAAGGGCATCACCATCATACCACCGCCACCGCACCTGAGCAGGCATGTCAGGAGTTTCTGGTATGCCGGACCTTCCACACAGCAGCAACACTATCAGGTACTGGCAGATGGTGCTCCTGGACTGATCTTCCAACACAACAATGGACATTCGGGTATCACCTGGCAAGGCGTACATAAGCTACCCCTTGCATTCGTCTATGGACAGGCCACCGTACCAGGAAACAACATTATGGAAGCTGGCACCTCGTGTTTGGGTATACATTTCCGGCCCCATGTGTGGAAATCGCTCTTTCAGGTGGACGCCAGCGAAGTCACCAATACCCTCATCGAATTGGATAACCTGTCTGGCCTGAGAATAACGGAGCAATTATTGAATACGGCAGATCCTTTACAAATAGCAAAGCTGCTGGGTGATTGCCTGTGGCAGAATATTGTCCGCAAACAACAGGAAGATGCCATCATTACAAATAGCGTACACGAAATAGCCGCACATATTACTGTTGTTCATAGCAGTGAACTGTCGGGTAAATACAACCTCTCGCAGCGCCAATACCAACGGCGATTTAAACAACATATGGGCGTGTCACCTGAAACCTATATCCGCATACTAAAATTTCAGCATGCCTTGCAGGCGATCAACCGAAGATCGTTCAGCAAGCTATCCGATATAGGTTATGAGCTTGGCTTTGCCGATCAATCACATTTCATCCGGGAGTTCAGGTTATTCTCCGGTTATACGCCCAAAGATCTGCTGCAACAACAACAGCCTGTGCCGGTAGAGAGTATGACTGCCTCGCTGGAAACCGGCCACCCAGGTATACCGTCCACCCGCCTGCTGATCTGCCCACAATAACGTCGCTACCGTTCTATTTTGCCTGCTGAACGCCTGCTAGTTTTGTACTACCTGCTATTAAAACAGGAAAGTATGAAAAACATATATCACCTCAACTGTGTAGACATCGATTCGCCCATGGGCGCCAAAGGCATCGGCCACTGTCTCTTGCTGGAAGATGAACAAGGGCTCATCCTGATAGATGCGGGCATTGGCCTGCTGGATACGCGCGACCCGGAAGGACGCCTGGGCACGCAAATGATAGAGAAGGCAGGATTGCAATTTGATGAGCAGCTCACGGCTTACCGGCAAATTGAACAACTGGGATTTCGCCCGGAGGATGTAAGGCATTGTATCATTACCCACCTTGATTGTGACCATATAGGAGCCGTGATAGATTTTCCGGATATGGAACTGCATGTAGGGAAAGAAGAGTATGACAACTTCTACAGTGGCAATCCCCGTTACCTGCTGCACCAATTGGCGCACAGACCAACAATCCATACTTATGATACAAGCAGTGAAAAATGGTTTGGCCTGGAAGCGCGGAAAGTAGCGACTGGTTTTGAAACAGAGATATTGTTGGTGCCATTGCCGGGCCATTCGATGGGACATTGTGGGGTGGCGATCAGGATGGGCAAGGGATGGTTGTTCCATATCGGTGATGCTTATTATTACCGGGTGGAATTGGCTCAGGACGACCACCCCGTGTCACAACTGGCGGCACGTAATGCTGACGACAATGAACTGCGCATTCAATCACTGGAAGTCATCAGGCAATTGATGAAGGACCATCCGGAGATCACCATCTTCAGTTTTCATGATCCGGCTGAGTTTCCCGGAGTATAGCCATGCAATTACCAGTGGTGACACCTTTGCCCTTGAGTGGCAGACAAAAGGTGTCACCTCTTTAGACTACCTCTTTAGGCTTGATCCTTCTGCGCTATAATAAATACTTCTAATCCCGCCCTGGGTTTAATTGAATTGTAACAGGATGCCAATGTTTGCAGGGCGAAAGTGGGTTCAAACAGATCCATGTACTCCTGTATATTACCGCCAAAAGGAGGGCCTCCTTCAAAGCTCCTGCTAAACAATACACCCACCAGTTTACCGCCCGGCTTCAGCAGGCTGTGCATCTTAGCCACATACGCTTCGCGGAGGGTAGGCGGCAGGGCACAAAAGAAAGTTTGCTCTATAATGAGATCGTATTGACCTTCCAGTGTAAAGAAATCTGCTGTAATAATGCTTAGTTGGCGGTGAAGGTAGCGCTTGAACTTATCGGCCAGTCTTTCCGTGAGTAGGGGAGAAATGTCTGCCAGCGTGATATTGGTAAATCCTTGTTGCAGCAGGTATTCGGCTTCATACCCATTGCCGCAGCCGGGGATCAGGATGGCCATATCTTTACGGGCAAGCTGATCAATGTATTCTTTGATGGGCGTGGAGACATATCCTATGTCCCAATTGGTTTGCTGTTGCTGGTAGAGATCATCCCAGTAGCCGGCATTTAATGGCAAATCGTTCATAAGGGTAAATGTAACAAAAAAAGGCCCCCGTTCCCACGGAGGCCAACCTTTAACATAAAACATCCATAATCAAACAATCGTTGATGAACGGTATCACCGCTGTTTTGTTGATGACCAATGGCAAGCAATAGCGTCCTGTGAAACCTGTCAGGTTTTTTTAGATGATGTTCTCCAGATACTTGTAACCTGAGCCGGTGTTTAGCATCAATATCTTTTGACCCCGGTGGATCTCTTGCTGGTCGATGAGGTCCAGTAAGGCTTTCCACAAAGCACCGCCTTCCGGTGCTATCAGCAAACCTTCTGTTTTGGCAATCTCCTTCACTGCACTGATCATATCTGCATCCTGCACGGCAATGGGCAGACCGCCTGACTCACGCAATACCCGCAGGATCATGTTCTCAGCAAATGGATTGGGCACAGCCAGGCCGTTGGCAATGGATGGGCGACCTGTATAGTTCTTTGCATTTGGCTGTACCCCTTTCCAGGTATGAACAATAGGCTGACAGGTAGCTGCCTGCACAGCGATCATTTTAGGACGCTGACTGCCGATCCATCCCATCTGCTCCATCTCTGCAAAAGCCTTCCACATGCCGATCAGCCCGGTGCCGCCGCCGGTAGGGTAGAGGATCACATCGGGCAGGGTCCAATCCATTTGTTCGGCTATCTCATACCCCATGGTCTTTTTGCCTTCCAGGCGCCAGGGTTCTTTGAGGGTAGAAATATCAAAACAGTCTATCGTTTGTTTTAATTGGGCCACTTTCTTAGCGCAATCGCTGATCAGGCCGTCTACCAGCACCAGCTCGGCGCCATACAACAGGCATTCATCTTTGAATACCTGGGGTGTATGCGATGGCATCACTACAATGGCTTTCATGCCGGCAGCTGCACAATAGGCCGCCAGGGCTCCCCCTGCATTGCCCGCGGTAGGAACAATACAGTTATGCGCACCTGCTTCTTTGGCTTTGGATACTGCCGCGCTTAATCCCCGTGCTTTAAAAGAGCCGGTAGGGTTGCCCGATTCATCCTTGATGAACAATTGAGGCAACTCATATTTTGACCGAAGGTGTTTTGGGGTGAGGATAGGCGTCATGCCTTCGCCAAGACTTACAATATTGTCCGGTTCAAAAACCGGCAATACCTCGCGGTAACGCCACATGGTGCTCACCCGGCCACGGAGAGATGACTTTGAAAAAGTATTTGACAATTCATAACCGGCTACCAACGGTTGATTACAACAGGTTGCAAAACTGTGCACTTCAAATATACTGTACTGCTGTCCGCACTGAGAGCAGGAGAGATGCGATAAGGAAGTAAATTGTTGCACTGTTTGCATGGTACCGGGGTTTGGACAATACAAAAGTATTGTTCATGGAATAAGTATCCCATACCATTTGCTTATACGCTATAACTTTTAGTTATGACCTGTAAATGTGTGAAGATTGCTGTAAAAGGTGCGCCTCCCTGCAGCGCTGCAAAGCGGACCGGCAGGGAGACTCATCTTAAAAAGGTTAATGTTTGCTTTTGGATTCTGTGCGACTGGTCGTTTTATTATAATAGCTGGTAGCCAGTTTAATAAACTGCTGATTGATGCGATCGGCTTCCGAACCACGGCGTTGTACAAAATAAAAGGGACGTTGTATGGAGATGCCGGGAATGTTGAGCCGTACCAGTTCGCCATTCTTCAGCTGCCGCGCTACAGATCGCAAGGGTAGGAATCCCAGGCAGGTATCATCGAGCAGGAAGTTCTTCAGGGCTTCTGTACCGCCCAATACGATCCGTTGTTTAATGTCGGCTATACTGAGCTTGCATTTCTGTAATGCTTCCGTTACTGCCGATAAAGTCCCCGATCCCCGTTCCCGCAAGGCCACCGGGATTCTTTTCAACTCTTCTGGCTGGATCAGTTTCTTTTTGGCCAGTTCACTGCGGGCACTGCATACCGGTATCACCTCATCGGTGAGAAAGTATTGGTATTTAACCGTATTGATATTGTTCTTACCCTGCGTAATGGCCAGGTCTATCTCATGGTCCAGTAATGCTTTCAGGATATTTTCCGAATTGCGGTTTACCAGCGTGAGATCGATATTCGGATATTGCTGGTGAAAGGAGGAGAAAACCGGCGGTATTACATAGAGGGAAATCGTAGTGCTGGTGCCTAGGGTAAGAGAGCCTTTGGCAATGTGCAGGTTCTTCTGCCCCGTGATATCAAACTCCAGTTGCCTTTGCAACTCACGGCCCTGTACCACATATTCCAATAGTATTTTCCCTTCGGCAGTTAGAGATACAGAATTACCCTTGCGCTCAAACAAGCTGATCTTATACTGCTTCTCCAGTGTTTGGATGTGTTTGGTAATGGCAGGCTGACTGATGTACAATACTTCTGCCGCTTTGGAAAAGCTCAGCTGGGTAGCTACTTCGAAGAATACCAGGTGGCCGAAATTAAGCATAGACCGAAATTACTGATTCCCGCTCCGAAATAAAAAAAGCGTTCCGTCAGCCACGGAACGCTTTATACAATAAAGATATGTATTACTCATGTATTGCAACAATAGGAACATGGCTATGGTAGGCCAGTTTCTTGGTATGGTTGGTCTTGAATATGCCACCCAGGAAAGAGTTTGTCTTGGGTATGATGATAATAAGATCGATGTTCTTGTCCTGCGTATATTGGCTGATGGCTTCCAGGAAGTCATACTGCCTGATAAAGAAGAATTCGGGTTTGTATTCCTTCAACATGCTTTCCAGGATCGCTACTTCCGCTTTGTATTCATCGGTCACCGCTACATAATGCTCATGGTCTACATTCACAATGTGCAGGGTGGGTTTGAAGATGTCCAACACGGCTTTAATGGGCGCTACAGGGGTAGTGATGGCCACATCTTTCAGGTCGCTGGCCAATACTACGTTCTTGATCTGGCGGAAAGCAGCATCGGGCGGAACGATCAGCACAGGCACCAGGGCCGTATTCACCATATCGAGGGTATTGCTACCGATAAAGATCTGCTCCAGGCGGGTAGCGCCGGTAATACCCATGATCACCATATCAATATCGTAATGACGCACGTAGCGTTCCATATTTTCTACCAGGGAGGAGCCATATTCCAATACCGTATCGATGGCCGCGCCACCGGCAAAGGGCTGGATCTCCTCTTTCAACTGCAGCAGGGCATTGCCGAGAATGATATTTCTGTCATTGTCACTTTCCGTAAGCAGGGAACCATCTGAACCTGCTGCTACTTTATCGGACACATTGTAGAGAATGATCTTCGCATCCGCTACTCCAGCCACAGCCTGTGCTGCGAATTTGGCCGCATTCTTTGAAGTATCGGAGAAATCAGTGGGAACGAGAAATTTTTTCATGTGTTCGTCAGTTTTTTCGAAAGATACGGGAATATCGGCAATTTCGGCAATCGTCAATCGGCAATGATTCTTGATAAAATATACTGCTTTACTACCTTTTTGCTGCTGAGACCTCATCCTCTGAATTTAATCAACTCTTTAAAATAGCAGGACTATTGCCGATTGACGATTGCCGATTCACGTTTCTCCAATAATTCCCTATTTTTAGAACCATTTCCAAATTGTATAAACTAAGCCTGCACAATGAAAAAAGGGATCCTTGTTATTTTCCATGTTTTAACTGCACTCACCATGCTTGCTCAACAGGCTACCGAGATAGCCATTATTCCGCAACCTGTTTCCCTCGAAAAGCGGGAAGGTCAGTTCCTGTTTACCGCACAAACCCGTATTGAAGCCGCAGACCGTAATCCGGATGCCTTGCGGGTGGCCTCCTTCTTTGCTGCGCAGGTGCGTAAGGCTACAGGCTATGCGGCAGTTGTGCAAACCACCCCTGCCGCCACCCGTACGAATGTGATCAGTTTTACCCTGAATAAAGCCGAAGAGGCCGATCTGGGCAACGAAGGTTATCGCCTCGAAATATGGCCCACCGGGGCAGTCGTGAAAGCCAATAAGGTGGCCGGCCTGTTCTACGGCATGCAAACCTTGTTGCAATTGTTCCCCAAAGACATCGAAAGCAAAACGGTGGTGGCAAAGAAAAGCTGGGCCCTGCCCGCTGTACGGGTCACTGATTACCCGCGTTTTGCCTGGAGGGGATTGATGTTCGATGTATCCCGTCACTTCTTTACCAAGGCCCAGGTGAAAGAGTTTATTGATGATATGGTCAGGTACAAATACAACCTGCTGCACCTGCACCTGACCGACGATCAGGGCTGGCGCATCGAGATCAAGAGCCTGCCCAAGCTCACCTCAGTAGGGGCCTGGCGGGTGGATAAGACGGGCACCTTTGGCGGCTTCTCCAATCCGGAAGCTGATGAGCCCCGCACGTATGGCGGCTTTTACACCCATGAGGACATCAGGGAACTGGTACAATATGCCGGCGACCGCTTTGTGAACATCCTGCCGGAGATCGATATTCCCGGCCATAGCATGGCGGCCGTGGCTGCTTATCCCGAACTTTCCTGTACACCGGGCACCTACCGCGTGAATTCAGGCGAGAAATTCATGCAATGGAATGGGGATGGTACTTTTTATGCCCTGATAGACAATACCCTGTGTCCGGCCAATGAAAATGTATACACTTTCATGGATAAGGTATTCACAGAGGTAGCGGAGCTGTTTCCCTTTGGTTATATCCATATGGGCGGCGATGAGTGTGCCAAGAATTTCTGGGAGAAAAGCGATGCCATCAGGCAGTTGATGGAAAAGGAAAAACTGAAAGACCTGCATGAGGTGCAAAGCTATTTTGTAAAGCGCATGGGGAAGATCATCGAGTCCAAAGGTAAAAAGATGATGGGCTGGGATGAGATACTGGAAGGCGGGCTGGCCCCGGGCGCAGCCGTCATGAGCTGGAGAGGTATCAAGGGAGGCAAGGAAGCAGCCGCAGCAGGTCATGAAGTGGTGATGTCGCCCAACTCCAACGTGTACATCGACCTGATGCAGGGCGATGGCGCTATCGAGCCGCCGGTTTACAGCACCGTACGGTTGAAAAGCGCCTACCAGTTTGAGCCGGTCCCCGACGGTGTGAATCCTACCCTGATCAAAGGCGGACAAGCCAACCTGTGGACGGAGCAGATCTACAATATGCGTCACCTGCAATACATGGTCTGGCCCCGGTCTTTTGCCGTGGCAGAGGCCGTATGGTCGCCTAAAGCAAAGAAAGACTGGAATAACTTCATCGGCCGCGTAGAGCAGCATTTCCAGCGCTATGATGTGGCGGAGAAGAAATATGCCCGCAGTATGTACGATCCCATCATCAGCGCTTCTAAAACATCAGCAGGCGCCCTTAAAGTGGAATTGACTACCGAGGTAGAAGGACTGGATATCTATTACAGCTTCGATAATTCCTTCCCCGACCGCTTCTATCCAAAATATACCGGCGCTATCACACCGCCCAAAGATGCCGTGACGCTGAAGGTCGTTACCTACAAAGGGAAACAGGAAGTGGGCCGCCAGATGGCCATCCCCGTGGCAGAACTGATGAAGAGGGCGGAGAAGAAGAAGTAAGGAGGGCAAGAATACAGGATACAGAATACAGAAGAATACAAGATACTGCGTACAGAAAAAGTAACAGGATCAAAAGAAAAAGGGGAAGCATCAATCGATGTTTCCCCTTTTGCATTGTATAAAAGTGTAGTTCGTTGCTGTTTTCTCTTTTCCCGTACCCTATCGAAGCAAACGATTCTGTATCCTGTATTCTGAATTCTGTATTCTCTACTCGCTTCTCAAACTCCTCACCGGGTTGGCCAAGGCGGCTTTGATCGATTGGAAGCTGATGGTGAGGATAGCAATGAAAATGGCGATGATACCCGCCAGCAGGAATACCGTCCAGGCAATATTTATTTTATAGGCAAAATCCTGCAGCCATTTGTTCATGGTATACCAGGCAATTGGTGCGGCGATTACGATGGAGATCAGTACCAGCGTAATAAAGTCCCTGGCCAGTAAGCGGATGATGCCCCCTACACTGGCGCCCAGTACCTTGCGGATACCGATTTCCCGGGTGCGTACCTGGGCTGTATAAGCAGCCAGTCCCAACAATCCCAGGCAGCAAATAACAATGGCGATGATGGCAAAAATGTTGAAGATAGTGCCGGTGCGGGTTTCGCTGGTATAGAGTTTATCAAAGGTTTCGTCCAGGAAATGATAATTGAAAGGCATTTCTGTGTTGTATTGCTTCCATACTTTTTCAGCGGCAGCAATGGCCTTGGGTGCATCCTTGCCCGTGGTCTTGATATAGACCATGGCATTTTTTCCTGTTTGCGTATAAAAGATAGCCGGTTCTATTTTGTTTTTCATCGAAGCATAATGAAAATCCTTCACTACGCCTGTAATAGTACCGGTCGTTTCCCATAATTTGAATGGCTTGCCAATCGGGTCCTTGATGCCTGCCTGCCGTATTGCCGTTTCGTTGAGTATGAAGTGCGCTGAATCCGCTGGCGTGCCCGTGAAGTTGGCCCCCGCAACCAGTTGCATTTTAAAGAAGGGTATGAAATCCGCTGAAATACCAACAGGATGCATCATCATGGTCTCATCCGCTCCCTTTCCTTGCCACCAGTTGCTACCTGTTTGGTTGGACAGGCTGATGATATTATCATCAGCCCGGGCCACATCCAATACACCGGGTTGACTGATCAGGGTAGACCTGATGGTAGTATAGTCAGGGCTTCCATTACGCACCCATATACTCAGTACATTTTCTTTGTCGTAACCGAGATTGCGTGAACGGATGTATTGCAGTTGATTGCTGATAATGAGCGTACCGATAATGAGCGCTACCGAGCAGGCAAATTGGGTTACTACCAATGCTTTCCGGAACAAGGCATCACTGATGCGTGCATTCATTTTTCCTTTTAATACTTTCAAAGGCTCAAAGGAAGAAAGCAGCAGGGCGGGATAGATGCTGGAAACGATCAGCGCCCCTGTAATAATGGCGAGCAACAAGGTCCATAAGCGATAATCCAGCAGGTTCAGCTCCAGTTCTTTGCCTGATAACTGGTTAAAGAAAGGCAACAACACATTGATGACCCCAATAGCCAGTATCGCCGCCAGTACAAACAGCAGGGCTGTCTCTACGATAAATTGCAGGAACAGTTGCCATTTGGCGGCGCCTACGATCTTGCGCATGCTCACTTCCCGGGCGCGCAGCATGGAGCGGGCCGTGCTGAGGTTAACATAGTTGATACAGGCAATGATCAGGATGATCAAAGCGATCCAGGTAAACATGCGCACCGTCTCCATACCTGCTTCTTTGCCGTCCGACAGATAAAGGTGCATATCGGGCACACGCAGGAACTGGTATTTGATATCCGTATCATCCGCTTTATTCCGCAGGTGGATATTACGCAGGTCCGTAGCCAGCTTTGGGAGGTCGGTGCCTGGTTTCAATTTGAAGTAGGTAAAATAGTTGAATTGATGGAAATCGTTTTCCATTGTCCGGCCATCCGTCCGGTTTTGGTATTGTAAACGGGTCATCAATTCCAGGGGCATCACCATATCGTATTGGATAGTGGAGTTCTTGGGTACATCTTTGGTGATGCCTGTAACCGTGAAATTGGTGGTCTTATCAGCTACGATGACCTTACCTATAGGGTCTTCATTGCCAAAGTGCTTTTTAGCGGCTGTTTCAGTCAACACCACGCTGTAAATATTGGGAAAAGGGTTCGCTGCATTGCCCTTAATGATCGGGAAGTTGAACATGGTAAAGAAAGCAGGATCGGCCATAATGCGCTTGTCAATATCCAGGCGTTTCTCTTTATACATCATGGAATAATAATAGCCGCCGCCACACCAGCGTACCATTTCTTCGATCGCCGGCAATTGTTCCTTTCCCATCACCCCAATGGGCGCTACAGTGGCTGTCCATATCTGTACACTGGCGCCTGTGCCTACCTGGTTTTCCAGTTTGTAGATATTGTCGGCCTGCTTGTGAAAGCGGTCGAAGCTCAGTTCGTCCTGCACCCATAGCAAGATCAGGATGCCCACTGCGAGGCCTGCGGTCAGGCCGGCAATATTGATGGCCGAATAGAATTTATTCTTAACAAGGTTGCGCCAGGCAGTTTTCAGGTGATTTTTGAACATATTGAAGTTGTTTACCAAATGAACAGGAATAACGTGGCTACGACATTATTCGTGGTAAAAACGGTGCCAGTTATGTAAGCGATTGATAAATAGTTTATTGGACGTATTAAAAGGCCCTGAAACTGTCCGGTTTTAATACAGCCGGTGTACGGTAAATACCAACGTTTATCCCGCTTTGCAATGAGGACTGAGTTTATCGAAGCCGCCTTTTCCGCCCTTCTGCAGGAGGCAGACTGATAAAGTCATAAAAAAATGCAGGTGTCTGCAACGATAAGGCCTTGACGGATGTCAAGAGATGGAGCAGGCATCCTGCTACATTTTTAGTAAGATTTAGTAAGACGGGTTTAGGGGGTTAAATCAGTCTCTTCTAAGGGTCTCCGGACGGGAGACCCTTCTTTTTTCAGCGACCTATCCACGATTGACGTTTTACGATTCACGTCTTCAATTCTGCTCCAACAGATCCCTGCCGGGTAATTTAGGAAAGCTGGTATGTGGTTCCAACTGGTACCAGAACACGACAGAGCTGATATCTGATTGCTGCTGCAGGTACCTGCCGCCGCTCTTCCAACCCAGGTCCTGCATGGTGATCTTCAGTTCCTTTTCGAAGCGTATAGGGTCAGTAAGATGCCAGCGGTACATGCCAAAGCGTTGCTGCGAGGTGTAGAGCCCATCAGGACGAATCACCTGGTGCAGGCCGGCATAGGCAGTGCTGAATTCCTGGTATTTGCCTTTCACATCAAAGTTGTAAGAGCCGCAAAAATAATCTTCTGTCCCTGTGCCATTGATCGTAGGGAACTGCGTATCTCCATCCATAAAGAATTTGATCTCTCCTTCACCCCACCAGCCATTGTTGTGAATGCCGTAGGCCATATACGTGCCCACATACTGACCCTTGCCTTTGATATTATCGATCATCGTGTAAAGGCCACCCTGGGTAGGATTGTTCCTGCGAAACTGGGCATGGAAATAAGCCGCATCATCAGGCACCTCCGTCAGCGTATAATCGATCTGGTAATAGATGCGCATATCTTCAGCGGCAATATTCTCCAGCGTCACCCGGCATTTCTTCCGGAAAGGCATTGGCCAGTAGCAATTAAAGGCACTACCCGGATTCACTGTCACCGCCAGGGAGTTGAGGGGGGCATAGACACCCCAACCCATGCCAAAAAAATCCCCAACAGGCACTTCCACAGAAGGCTCTTTTTCATCATCCCAATAAAAACGGAGAATAGAGAAACGCCAGTTGCCCGTAGGCGTCATCCAGATATGTTGAATAGCTCCTGAGCCAGTGATCTCGCCCAGGGTGAAGGTGGTGCCCTTTTTAATGACCACGTATGGACTCACTTTCCATCCCTGTCCCAGTTCCCGCGCTTCGTTTTTGGCGGAGCCGTTTTCCAGGGTGGCCATCCCCCTTTGCCGGGCTCACCGGTAAAGTTTTCAGGACTAATGGAGCGTGTTTTGGCATTGGATACCCGGTAGATATTTCCCAGGTTTACATCGAGCCCATTGAAGGCATTGTTTTTCTGTGCAATAGCAACAGTCGTTAGCATGGCAAGTGCCAGTAGCAGGATTATTGACCTCATGTGTGCATGAATTTTAGGTAACAGGAAGGTACAAAAGATTTTTCCTTTTGCATTTCTTTAACAGCATAATGGCACCCGGGCACGATATATGATTGTTATGATAGTATACATAAAAGCGTGAGCCGCTGCACCTGAAGCAGAGCGGCCCACACTAAAACATCCATACCGGATAACTATAGGGCAATTAATGCCTGCCCTGCAAATATGTTGATTGGTAGTTTTGGTTGTAGAGAAAGAAGGCCCTCTCAAGTCGCACAACAATTGAGAAGGCCTTCTTTATAGTCTGGAAGTCTGTAAGACCGAAAGTCCGAAAGAAGAAACCAGTAGGGCTGTATTACTTTCGGACTTTTCCGACTTCCCGTCTTTCCGACTTCTTAAAATGCTTTCTTATTACTGCCACCGCCAACAGGATTCTTGTCGGCGTTCTTTACATATTTGTCCAGCCAGGCGTTTTGCTCATACAGCAGGTGCAGCAGGTTTTCCTTCCCGCGATAACCATGCGCTTCATAGGGCAGGCTTACAAAACGCACCGTACCACCATGACCTTTCACCGCATTGAATAAGCGTTCACTCTGGATGGGGAAGGTGCCTGGATTGTCATCCATTTCACCGTGTATCAGCAGCAGGGGCGTTTTGATCTTATCAGCATGATAGAAGGGGCTCATGGCTGCATACAGCTCAGGCGCCTGCCAGAAAGTGCGGTCCTCATTCTGGAAGCCAAAGGGAGTGAGCGTACGGTTGTAAGCGCCACTGCGAGCGATACCGGCTTTGAACAGTTTGGTATGCGCCAGCAGGTTGGCCGTCATGAAGGCGCCATAGCTATGGCCACCCACCGCCACGCGGTTCCTGTCGCCTACACCCATCGCAGCCAGTTTGTTGATCGCTGCTTCTGCATTCATCCTCAACTGATCGATGAAATTATCATTGGGTTTCTTGGTAGAATCAGTTGCTACAATGGGAAACTCGGCATTGTCCAGTACCGCATATCCCTGCGTAACCCAGAAAATGGGACCACCGTAACCGATCAGGGTAAAGCGGTCTTTGGAACCACGGATCTGTGCCGCATCAGCAGCAGAGTTGAATTCGCGGGGATAAGCCCACATCAATACAGGCAAAGGACCGTCTTTCTTGGGATCATAACCTTTGGGCAGGTAGAGACTGCCAGTCAGGTCAACACCATCTTCACGTTTGTATGATATTTTTTCTTTCACAATGCCATCCAGTTGTGGATAGGGATTGGCAAAGCTGGTAATGGGTTGGTCGGCCACCCGCAATACTAAATTCTTGATATAGTAATTGGGCATGTCTTTCTGCGACTCACGGCGTGTGAGCAATACCAGTTTGTCTACATCCAGTACATCTGTGATGCTTTCATAAGTTCCCTCCTGGCAGCGCCAGATGATTTCGTTTTTCCTGGTCTTCAGGTCAAACTTGGCGAGGAAAGGCAGGTCCCCCTTGGGTGAGCTACCCACCGGGTTGTTCATCAACAGCTTGGTGCCATTGTCGATCAGTTTTATTACCTGACGGCCGTATTTGTTTTTTACCGTTACAGGAAAGCCGGGACTGTTATAAGCATCCGTCATATTGCGCTCCTGTAAGGTTTCCAGTTTGCCCGTGGAGGGATTGTACAGGCTGAGCCGTGTGCTTTGTTTGCTTTGCAAACGCTCGCTTACCAGTGCCAGGTTTTCATCACCCCAGGTGATGCCGCCAAAGCGCCAGGTTGTTTTCAACAACTCTTTGGGCGTACCCGTAAAGGGCGCGCTCAAAGCGTATACGACATCGTGGAAATCAGTTTTGCTTTTGTACATACCGCTGTCGAGTGGTTCACTCCACACGATTGTAGCCGCTTCATCATCGCGCCAGTCGAACCCACGGGGTGCATTCAATACATTGTCATATCCGGAAGGGGAGAGCTCGGAAGAAGGAAGCTCAGCTACCGTCTTTATTACCTTACCTGTAAGGTCCGTGATATTTACAGTAGAGTTGAAACCGAAAGCAGGCACCAGGTAGGAAAATGGCTTTTTGATCACACGGGTGAGCATGTATTTCTTATCGGGTGAAAGGCTAAAAGAAGTATAAATGGCGGGTTTGCCAATTTTGGTCTCTACACCATTCACATTCTTAGCCAGTTGAACCGTACTGTAAAATGCAAACAGCTGTTCGTCGTACGGTGTTTTGATGAGATCCTGGTAAGTGCGGCTGGGCGCTACCTTGCCCAGGTTCTGCTGGATGGCAGGCCCCGAAGGTGTTAAGGATTTGGCGGGAGCAGCGCTGGCAGGCTGTAAAGTTGTTTTATACAGCAGCGTATTGTCATCCATCCAGGTGAAATCCTGTCCCAGGATCACATTGAGCGGCTGCTTGTTGACCTTCGTAGCCTTACGGGTGGCTACATCGATTACATACAGGTCCACCGTTTTGTTGGACGTATGCGTAAAGGCGATCTTCTTTTCATTGGGACTCCAGCTTACATTGCCAGCCAGCAGGTTGACAGGTAACCCGGTTACGGGAAATTCTTTACCGGCCTTGATGTCTTTCAGCGTAAAGTTGTTGATGAAGTTCTGGCGGCTGGGGGCAAAGTTGTTGGGGTTGATCCGTTGACCGGCAATCCTCAATTCGGGCTGGGCCAGTTCTTCCACGGAGGGATAGCTATTCCTTTCCATCAGGAGCATCCATTCCGCTTTTCCGTCAATGCTTACACCTGGCGTGGGCTTGGCCAGCAGCAGGTCGGCAATTTCTTTGGGGGGTGTTTTATAACCTTCGTCCTGGGCTGAACAGAAGGTCACTACAAAAAGGCAAAAGACTACTAAGAGCTTTCTCATGAGTTGTGCAGTTTATGAATAGTTAGGATTGACTGGTTGGTTGATCAACTGTTAGACGACAGGCAGTTGCGGCCCCTGTGCGGCCATGGCAACAAGTTAAGTATTGTGGATTTTTCCCTTGCTTGGATATATGACAGGTGGCGGAATGCTTATAGGAATACCCGCAAAAGGCGGTTGATAAACATATTATTATAAATTGCCGGGTGGCAAAAGGCATAGGCCTAAAAATATTTTTTGCTAAAAGAAAGGATGTCCTATTTTTGCGACTCGAAATGAACATATTTACGCACATACATCACCATCATCATACTTACCCTTCCAGGTAGGCCGGTGGTGCTTTGTTCAGTGCCATATTATAGTAAAGGGCTTACCGCAGGTAAGCCCTTTTTATTTTACCACCAATCAAAAACAAGGATCAGATGCTAAGAATAGCCATTCAGAAATCAGGACGTTTGTATGAAGATTCCGTACAGCTGTTGAAAGAGTGCGGAATTGACCTGCGCAATGTAAAAGACCGCCTGCGTACAGAAGCAGACAATTTTCCCCTGGAAGTATTCTTCTTGCGCGATGATGATATTCCCCAGTACGTGGAAGATGGAGTTGCGGATATTGGTATCGTAGGTGAGAATGTATTGTTTGAGAAGAACAAACAGGCCGAAGTAGTGGAAAAGCTGGGCTTTGGCAAATGCCGCCTGTCCGTAGCTGTGCCCCGCGGCCAGCAATACGAAGGTGTAACCTCCCTGCAAGGCAAACGCATCGCCACCAGCTATCCTTTCCTCGTCAATACTTTCCTGGCAAAGAACAATGTACAGGCTGAGATCCACGAGATCAGCGGTTCCGTAGAAATTGCACCCGGCATAGGATTGGCCGATGTAGTGGCCGACCTGGTAAGCAGTGGATCCACACTGTTCATGAACGGATTGAAGGAAGTAGAAACCATTCTCCAGTCGCAATCCGTACTCATCAAGAACAACCAACTCAGTGCAGCACAGCAGCAATTACTGGACAAACTCCTGTTCCGCATACGTGCCGTGAAAAAAGCCAAGCGCACCAAGTATGTGCTGCTGAATGCACCCAACGATAAATTAAAAGAGATCATCAGCCTGCTGCCCGGTATGAAGAGTCCGACTGTACTACCCCTGGCCGAACAAGGCTGGAGCAGTGTACACAGCGTATTGAGTGAAGATACCTTTTGGGATATCATCGAACAGCTGAAAGCTGCCGGTGCACAGGGTATCCTGGTGGTTCCCATTGAGAAAATGATAATATAAATGAATACACCGGTAAATCAGCGCATCAAACCAATCCGAAAGCACAATAATATTACGCGTTTATGAAAGTATTTGATAACCCGGCCCGCAGTGAATGGAATACTTTACTGCAGCGGCCTGTGGCAGAGGCCGCCAAACTGGAGACAGTGGTGAGTGGTATCCTGCAGCAGGTTAAAATAAAAGGCGACGAAGCGGTTAGGCAATTGACCCGGGAGTTCGACAAAGCAACAATTGATCAACTGCTCGTTAGTGAAGCTGAGGTCCGGGAAGCAGCCGGCTCATTGGACGAGGGCCTGAAAACAGCCATCCTGACTGCCAAAGCCAATATTGAGACCTTTCATAAAAAGCAGTTGAGCGAACCTGAAGTGGTGGAAACCATGCCCGGTGTACAATGCTGGCGCAAATCCGTGGCTATTGAAAAGGTGGGATTGTATATTCCGGGTGGTACCGCTCCTTTATTCTCCACCATCCTGATGTTGGGTATACCAGCCAGGCTGGCAGGCTGTAAGGAGATCATCCTTTGTTCGCCTCCGGATAAAAATGGCAAACTGCATCCGGCCATATTATTTGCCGCGCAGGCAGTGGGGGTAACGAGCGTGTTCAAAGCAGGAGGTGTACAGGCCATCGGCGCCATGGCTTATGGAACAGCTTCTGTACCCAGGGTGTCTAAAATATTCGGTCCCGGTAACCAATATGTTACCTGCGCCAAGCAATTGATACAACAGGAGGGCATTGCCATCGACATGCCGGCAGGCCCCAGTGAGGTAGCTGTGTATGCCGATAAAAGTGCTGATCCCGCGTTTGTAGCTGCCGACCTGCTGAGCCAGGCAGAACACGGCGTGGATAGCCAGGTAATATTAGTCGTGAGTCAGGAGTCTTTAGTCAAAAGTGTGCAGGAGGAGCTTGATAAGCAACTGGCCTTATTGCCACGGAAAGACCTTGCGGCCAAAGCCCTGGAGCATAGTAAGATCTTTGTCATGAAGGATGAAGCTGACGCTATTGACCTGTTGAATGAATATGCAGCAGAACACCTGATACTGGCCTGCAACAATGCCAATGAGCTGGCCGGAAAAGTAGTGAATGCAGGATCGGTATTCCTGGGCCATTATTCACCGGAGAGTGTGGGCGATTATGCCAGCGGCACCAACCACACCCTTCCTACCAATGGATACGCCAAAGCGTATAGCGGGGTAAGCGTGGACAGTTTTGTAAAAAAGATCACCTTCCAGCAGCTTACCAGGCAGGGATTACAAAACATCGGCCGTACCGTAGAACTGATGGCCGAAGCAGAAGGACTGGAAGCGCACGCAAATGCAGTAAGAATACGGATGCTGAAATGATGGGAGTTACTGGTTGTCGGATCTTTACTAAGATACGCATCCATTGCCGACTGCCGATTGCCGATTGCCGGCCCTGATTCACGAACTTCAAAAAACGAAACAATGAGCTTTGATCTGAATAATATAATAAGAGATAATATCAAGAAACTGGTACCCTATTCCTCTGCCCGTGATGAGTTTAAGGGAGAGGCGAGTGTGTACATCGATGCCAATGAGAACAGCCTGGGATCGCCACTGAGAAAATGGTACAACCGGTACCCCGATCCTTTGCAAAAGCAGGTAAAGAACAAATTAAGCGAAGTAAAAGGCGTTCCTGCCGAACATATTTTCATCGGTAATGGCAGTGATGAATGTATCGATGTGCTGATACGGGCCTTCTGCGATCCGGGGAAAGACAATATTATTATTTGTCCGCCTACTTATGGTATGTATGAAGTGAGCGCCAACATCAATGATGTAGCCATTAAAAAAGTGCCGTTAACCCCAGCCTTCCAGCTCGACCTGCCGGCCATTGAAGAGGCCGTGGATGATCAGACTAAAATGATCTTCATCTGTTCGCCCAACAATCCTACCGGTAACTCTCTGGAGCGGGATGATATTGAAGTATTGCTGAATAATTATTTTGGCCTGGTGGTCATCGATGAAGCCTATATTAATTTCTCCCGCTTCCGGTCCTTTACCCAGGAACTGGAAGATTATCCCAACCTGGTGGTGATGCAAACTTTGTCCAAAGCATGGGGACTGGCGGCTTTGCGGGTAGGGCTCGCTTTTGCTTCCGTGCCCATTATTGAGATAATGAATAAAGTAAAACCTCCTTATAATATCAACCAGGCTTCGCAGGACCTCGTATTGCAGGCGCTGGAAGAAGTAGGGCAGGTGAATGATATGATCAAGGAGATCGTATCACAAAGAGGGGAGCTGGAAAAGCTGTTGCCTACCCTGGCGGTGGTTAAAAGAGTGTATCCTTCCGATGCCAACTTCCTGTTGGTACAGGTAACGGATGCCAACGCCATCTATAATTTCCTGCTGCAGGAAGGTATCGTGGTACGTAACCGCAGCAGTGTGACATTGTGTGAAGGGTGTTTGCGCATAACAGTAGGTACGGCTGCAGAAAATGAAGCGTTGGTGAAGGCATTGAAGAAATACGCTGCTTAATTATTTATTTTTCATCTAACGAATACCAGCATCATGAAATGGATTAGCAAAGTGCTCCCCCTTATTCTTTTGGCAGCCTCAGCTGCTTATGGCAACGACACCACGCATGTAAAACCCAGGCTCCGCAAGGCGGCGCCTGTAGAAGAGAATGGAGGCATTACACTGCCTGCCGGCTTCAAGGCCGTGGTAGTGGCCGATTCTGTGGGCAGGGCCAGGCATATCGTGACTGCCGCGAATGGCGACCTGTATGTCATGTTGTTCAGGATCAAAGACGGGCATGGCATATTGCGCCTGCGTGATACCAACAACGATGGTATTGCCGACCAGACAACGGCCTTTGGTAATTATGCCGGTACAGGTATTACCATCAAGGATGGTTATTTGTATGCCTCTTCCAATAAGGAAGTATTTCGCTACAAGCTGAATGAAAAGCAGGAAGTGATCAATCCCGAACAACCGGAGAAGATCGTCACAGGCCTGATCGACAGGAATACACACAATACCAAATCACTGGTGCTGGATAATGTGGGCAATATTTACGTGAATATTGGCGCTCCTTCCAATGCCTGTCAGCTGGAAGACCGCAAAAAAGGTTCTCCTTCCCCTTATCCCTGCCCCTTACTGGATTCAGTAGGCGGCGTATGGCAGTTCAAGGCCGATAAACTCAACCAGTCTTACCCCGAAGGTATCCGGTATGCTACCGGTATCCGCAACATCATGGGGCTCGATTGGAACCAAACCACCAACTCGCTGTTTGCGATGCAGCACGGCCGGGACAACCTCAACTCCCTGTTCCCTGAAATGTACAATGAAGACGAGAGTGCAGAATTGCCTGCGGAAGAGTTATTCCAGATCAACAAGGGCGATGATTTTGGCTGGCCTTATTGTTATTTCGATTGGTACCAAAACAAGAAAGTACTGGCCCCGGAATATGGCGGCGATAAAAAGAAAGAGGGGCTTTGTGCCGATAAGAAGAAACCGGTCTATGCATTTCCCGGTCACTGGGCGCCGAATGCCTTGATGTTCTATACCGGCAACCAGTTTCCCGAAAAATACAGGAATGGCGCTTTTGTGGCCTTCCATGGTTCCTGGAACCGGGCGCCCAAGCCACAGGCCGGGTACTTTGTCGTATTCCTTCCTTTTAAGGATGGCAAGCCCAATGGCGAGTATGAGATCTTTGCAGATGGTTTTGCCGGTGCATCCCGGGAGCCTGCCAAATCAAGGTTCCGTCCCTGCGGACTGGCCCAGGGCCCTGATGGTTCCCTGTATATCTCCGACGATAAGAAAGGTCGTCTCTGGAAAGTAACTTACACAAAAAAATAAACACTTGCTGCTATGCAAAAAACATTGCTATTGATCACTTGTGCTGGCGCCTTTTTATTGATGGCCGCACAGGTAAAACCAAAGCCAGTGCCTAAAAAGGTATTGGAGAACGGTAAAAAAGTATACGATACTTATTGCCTGCCCTGTCATCAGCAGGATGGGAGTGGGGTACCCAATATGACCCCTACATTAAGCAAGACCACCTGGGTGACCGGCGATAAAACAAAGCTCGTACAGGTAATCCTGAAAGGCATGAAAGGTGTGGAAGTGGATGGTGAAACCTACGATAATGTAATGGCTGCTCATGACTATCTCACAGATCAGGAGATTGCAGATGTGACAACTTATGTTCGTAACAGTTTTGGCAATAAAGCGAATATGATCACAGTAGCAGAGGTGAAAGCCATCCGCGCTAAGACAAAATAAGAATACAGAATATAGAATCCAGAATTCAGAAGAAATACAGGTTAAAAGGCAGACTGATTGGTAGCATGTTTAATTAATTGCTTAACCTCAATGTTATTAACATGCAACCTGCAAAATGTTTTGAAGACCTGTTTGTATGGCAGAAAGCTCACCAGTTTACTATCGGTATTTATGGCTATACACGAAATTTTCCGCGTGAAGAAGTATATGGACTAACTTCGCAATTCAGAAGAGCCGCTGTTTCGATAGCAGCCAATATTGCAGAAGGGTTTAAAAAGCGAAGTGGGAAAGACAAGGCAAGGTTTATGAATATTGCACAAGGTTCATTGGAAGAGTGCAGGTATTACCTAATACTTTCCAGGGACCTTAATTATGGTGAAAACCAGTCTTTGGGCGATTTGCTGGATGAAGTGAGTAGAATGCTTGAGTCTTACCACAATGCAATCTCGAAATCTATAATTAATTAATACAATACTATTCATTGTGAATTCCATGTGCTGGTTCCTATATTCTGGATTCTGGATACTGGATTCTAAATTCTGTTCTTCATGAAAAGAGTGTTATTCATCGACCGCGACGGTACATTGATCCACGAAGCTCCTCCTACTTATCAGCTGGACTCTTATGACAAGCTTACTTTTTATCCCGGTATGTTTGAGTACATGGGAAGGATTGCCCGTGAGTTTGACTATGAGCTGGTGATCGTGACCAACCAGGATGGATTGGGCACGCCAGGGTTTCCGGAAGATACTTTCTGGCCATTGCACAACCTGGTGATGAAGAGCCTGGAAGGTGAAGGCATTCATTTCAGCGCTACGTATATTGACCGCTCCTTTCCTAAGGACAATGCACCTACCCGCAAACCGGGTACCGGCATGCTCACCCAATACCTCAATAATGAGGCCTACGATATTGAGAATTCCTACGTGATCGGCGACCGCATCACCGATGTACAACTGGCCAAGAACCTGGGCTGTAAAGCCATCTGGCTCAACAATGATGCTTCCCTGGGAGCCGGTGAGATCAAGGACAAAGTAGCTGAACTGCAACATGTGATCGCCCTGGAAACCACCAAATGGAGTGAGATCTATGAATACCTCCGACTGGGATTGCGCACTGTGATCCATGAGCGCAATACCAGCGAAACACAGATCAAGATCGAACTCAATGTGGATGGCAGCGGCAAAGCACGCATCATTACAGGACTTGGTTTCTTCGACCATATGCTGGACCAGATCGCTCGTCATGGTAAGATGGACCTTACCATCCGCGCCAATGGCGACCTACATATTGATGAGCACCATACCATTGAAGATACTGGTATTGCCTTGGGTGAAGCCTTTGCACAGGCCCTGGCCGATAAGCGGGGCATGGAACGTTATGGTTTTGCCTTGCCTATGGATGAAGCAGACGCCAAGGTATTGATTGATTTCGGCGGCCGCAGCTGGATCGTATGGAATGCAGAATTCCGTCGGGAAAGGATAGGGGAGATGCCTACTGAAATGTTCTTCCACTTCTTCAAATCATTCTCCGATGCCGCCAGGTGCAACCTGCACATTGAATGTCATGGCGACAATGAACACCATAAAATAGAAGCGATCTTCAAAGCATTCGCCAAAGCCATCCGCATGGCCGTAAAGCGTGATCCGCTGAGTAATTATTTGCCGAGTACGAAAGGGGTGTTGTAATTACGGATTTCGAATGTAGCATGTAGGATTGCTGCCGCGATTGGTACCCGCAAATAAAGATTCAGGTCGCCGGACTTTCTAAGCCACCAGGAAGTTCGTAGTTGTTTATATTGTTACACATAAAGAATTCGAAATCCTACATCCTACATCCTACATCCTACATCCGGAATTATAACAGCACATCTTGCCATTCCTTTACCCTGTCAAACACAGACTTGGCGAAGGGGCAGAGCGGTATGATCTTGATATTATTGGTGCGTGCATATTCCACGGCAGCGTAAACAAGTTGTTTACCGATGCCTTTGCCGGAGAGTGATTCGTCTACTTCCGTATGTTCGATGAGCATTTGACCGGCATTGGGCGTCGAGTACACCATTTCGGCCAGTATTTTACCATCCTGTTCTACATAGAACATACTTTTGACCTTCCCTTCTTTGTGTTGTATCAGCATCTTTTAACGTGTTGTGGTGAATCCTGCAATTTAATACAATTGTTGGAGCAGGGCCATGCCTTCCGGCCAGAGCCCCAGGTTGCTCGCTGAATTAATATGCCCATAGTCGCCTACATTCACGAGGCGGCTGCCCCAGGCATCGGCAAATTGCTGCGCACGCTCCATCGTTACATACATATCATTTGTGCTGGCCACCGTGATGGACGGGAAAGGCAGTTTGTTCAGGGGCATGGGCATGAAGCCTGTAGTGCCGGGCGGATAGCTGGGGGCATCCACATCACTGGGACCAACCAGTAAAGCGCCTTTGATCACCCGGTTGTACCGGGCAGCCCAACGCACAATGGTGCAGCAGGCAAGACTATGCCCTACCAGTATCACCTTGTGAGGGGCATGCTGTGTTACAGCAGCATCGATGGTGTTGATCCAGTCTTCGCAAACCGGGGTATCCCAATCAAGCTGCTCAATACGGGTAAAACCGTAAGCTGTTTCCCATTGCGTTTGCCAGTGTTGCGGGCCGGAGTTATTGAGGCCCGGGAGGATAAAGATGATGGGGTTCATGCTCTAAAGATAAAGCAACAGCCGGAGTTACACAGGGTTACCCTCACATTAACGTTTTCTTGGATCTGGTCCCTTTTGGATTTTTTTTGGCAGAATGGAATTGCTACCGCATATTTGCACTACAATGGTATTGAACAAACAAAATAATCAGTGGTGGTGGCATACAAACTCTAAACGGGGCTTGTAACGCTGCTATTGTTGTTTTATAACACTATATTCAGGGCCCCGATGTATCATCGGGGCTTTTTTATTTTATTCTTTATCAACTATAAATTTCTTTCAGAGGGACCAGGCATGAAAAAAATAGCTATTCAGACGAATTGTAAAAAGATGCTGGCCGATGTGTATACCCCCGTGGGTATCTACCTGCGTGTGCGGGACCGTTTCCGCGATACGGTATTGCTGGAAAGCACCGATCACCATGCGGCCGATAACAGTTATTCCTTCATTTGTATCAATGCCATCGCCGGTATGGAGATCACCTCCACCCGCAGCATTGAATTCAAATGGCCGGGCGAAACCCCTGAAAAGATCACTGTAAAGGATGTGCAGGAAGTGCCGCAGCTGCTATGGGATTTCATGCAGCGGTTTGAGGTGACCGGAACCTCCACCAAAGAAAGCCGGTTTGCCCAGGGACTGTATGGCTATACTACCTTCGATGCGGTACAGTTCTTCGACACCATACAGTTGAAGTCCGGCAGCGTAACCCCGGATATTCCCCTGATGCGCTACCGCCTGTATCAATACGTGATTGCCATCAACCATTATAAAGACGAACTGTTCATCTGTGAAAATGTGATCAAGGGATTGGACAGCGACTTATCAATAGTAGAGTCCCTTATCCGCAGCAAGGATGTACCCGTATATCCTTTTAAAGCACAAGGTGAAGAGGTATCCAATATGACCGATGAAGCCTACCGCGAGATGGTGACCAAGGGTATCCAGAGCTGTTTCCGCGGCGATGTATTCCAGATCGTATTGAGCCGCCGCTTTCAACAAGCCTTCCAGGGCGATGAGTTCAATGTATACAGGGCCCTGCGCAGCATCAATCCTTCTCCTTATTTATTCTTTTTCGATTACGGCGATTATAAACTCATGGGCTCTTCTCCCGAATCCCAGATACTGATCCAGCAAGGCAAGGCAGTAGTACATCCTATTGCCGGTACTTTTAAACGCACCGGTGATGATGAAACGGATAAACTGGAGGCCGACCGTTTATTGAAAGATGCCAAAGAGAATGCCGAGCACGTAATGCTGGTAGACCTGGCGCGTAATGACCTGAGCAGGGTATGCGATGAAGTCGCAGTAGAGCATTACCGGGAAGTACAATACTACAGCCATGTGATCCACCTGGTAAGTGAGGTGACTGGTAAAGTGCGGCCCAATGCCAATCCTTTTGAATTGATGGCTAAAACATTTCCCGCAGGCACTTTGAGTGGAGCGCCTAAATTCAGGGCCATGGAGCTGATCGACTCTTATGAACCTACTACCCGCAGTTACTATGGCGGCGCCATTGGTTTCATGGGATTTGATGGCACTTGCATCCACGCCATCATGATCCGTACTTTCCTGAGCAGGCAAAACACCTTGTTTTACCAGGCAGGAGCCGGGGTAGTGGCCGCCAGCAAACCGGAAAGCGAATTGCAGGAAGTGAATAACAAACTAGGCGCCCTGAAAAAGGCCATTGTTTTTGCAGAAGAGATATCTAAATAATAACGCTTCGATTTACGGGTCGCGGGCTGTTTTGCTCGCAGCTCGTAGCTCAAAGCTCGCCGCTAACTAATAAAACCCATTACATTGACCCGGATATTAGTTTTTGACAATTACGATTCGTTCACTTACAACCTGGTGCATTTGGTAGAAAAGATATTGCACCAGAAAGTAGAGGTATTCCGTAACGACCAGATCCCTTTGGAGAAAGTAAAGGAGTATGACAAGATCATTTTGTCACCCGGTCCGGGTATTCCGGAAGAAGCAGGCCTGTTGTTGCCGTTGATCAAAGAATATGCTGCTTCCAAATCCATCCTGG
The DNA here is from genome assembly GCF_003555545.1 of Paraflavitalea soli. Lineage (GTDB taxonomy): Bacteria > Bacteroidota > Bacteroidia > Chitinophagales > Chitinophagaceae > Paraflavitalea > Paraflavitalea soli. Next base: position 8,275,854 of record NZ_CP032157.1, read on the forward strand.
GCGTATGCCTGGGGCACCAGGCCATTGGACAAGCCTTCGGTGGCAAACTGGTAAACCTGAGTACCGTATACCACGGCGTGGCTACGCCCTGCCAGATACTGGATCGCAAGGCGCCCCTCTTTGCAGGACTGCCTGCCGAAATTGAAGTAGGCCGTTACCATAGCTGGGTTATCAGTGAGGAAGGTTTCCCGAAAGAGTTGGAGATCACCGCCCGGGAAGCCAATAACTTTATTATGGCTTTGCAGCATAAAAAGTACGATGTACAGGGCGTTCAGTTTCACCCCGAAAGTGTACTGACACCCGTAGGCGAACAAATATTACGTAACTGGTTGAAAAACTAATTATGAAAAAGATATTACAGTTGTTATTTGAACACAAATCCCTCAGCAGGGCTACTGCGAAGGAAGTGTTGGTCAATATCGGCAAAGGCGTATACAACGAGCATGAGGTTACTTCCTTCATGACCGTATACCTGATGCGCAGTATCACCATCGAAGAGCTGCAGGGCTTCCAGGATGCCTTGCTGGAGCTTTGTGTGCCGGTAGACCTCAATGGCCATGCTACCATTGATATTGTAGGTACCGGTGGCGATGGAAAGAATACGTTCAATATTTCCACCCTGGCCTGTTTTGTGGTAGCGGGTACCGGGCAAAAAGTGTCCAAGCATGGCAATTATGGCGCTTCTTCCATCAGCGGTGCTTCGAACGTAATGGAGCAACTGGGCTATAAGTTTAAGAATGATGCCGCGCAGTTGAAGAAGGAAGTAGAAGAAGCTAATATTTGTTTTCTGCATGCACCCCTCTTTCATCCGGCCTTAAAGACAGTAGGCCCCATCCGGAAAAACCTGGGCGTACGTACTTTCTTCAATATGCTGGGGCCCATGGTCAATCCTGCTTCGCCAGCCTTTCAGCTGGTAGGTGTATACAGCCTGGAGATGGCGCGTATCTACAATTATTTGTTGCAACAAACCGATAAGGCATTTACCATCATTCACGGACTGGATGGGTATGATGAAATATCCCTCACCAACGATACCAAGGTGATCACCAATTCCGGCGAACGGGTGATGACGCCTGAGCAGTTGGGTAAGCGCATGGTGATGGCGGCAGATATTTCCGGAGGCAATAGTGTAGAAGAAGCTGCCAAAATATTTGTGAAGATATTGAACCGCGAAGGCAGCTGGTCACAGAATGCCGTGGTGTTGGCCAATGCTGCGATGGCCCTGCATTGCACCGGCCAATACAAAAAGTATGATGATGCCTATGCGGCGGCTGTAGAAAGTCTGGAGAGCGGAAAAGCGAAAGCAGCGCTCGATAAACTGGTCGGGCTGCAGTCGTGAATAGTGAGCCGTGAATGGTTGATGAGAGGGCTGGTTCGATGATTAATAAGTAATAAAATACAACAAGCGGATCGATGAATATTCTGGATAAAATAATTGCGTACAAAAGAAAAGAAGTAGCGGGAAGGAAAGCGGTGACCAGCATGGCCGACCTGGAAAAAAGCCCGGCTTTTGCACGCCCTGTATTGTCATTGAAGCAGTTTTTGCTGGATGATAGCAAAACAGGTATTATTGCCGAATTTAAGCGGCAATCGCCTTCCAAAGGGGTCATTAACGGAGAGGCCGATGTAGTGGCGGTAACCACCGCTTATGCACAGAATGGGGCTTCTGGTTTATCTGTATTGACAGATGCTGGCTTTTTTGGCGGCAGTACCGAAGACCTGGTGAAAGCCAGGGTAAACCAGATCCCGATCCTGCGGAAGGATTTTATCATTGATGAATACCAGATCGTAGAAGCCAAAGCAATGGGAGCCGATGTAATTTTGCTCATCGCAGCCTGTCTGACACCAGCTGACGTGAAGCGCCTGGCCGCTTTTGCCCAAAGCCTGCAACTGGAAGTTTTATTGGAATTGCATGGGGAGGAAGAACTGGAACACATTTGTGAAGAAACGGTATTGGTAGGGATCAATAACCGCAACCTGAAAACCTTTGCGGTTGATATTGAACGCAGCCTGGCTATGGCACTGCGCATCCCGGCCGGTAAAGTGAAGATCGCGGAAAGCGGTATTTCTTCCGTAGAAAATATCCGCCTGTTCCGTGATCATGGATTCAGGGGTTTTCTCATCGGAGAGAACTTTATGAAAGAACCCAATCCAGGTCTTGCCTTTGAGCAGTTCGTGAAAGCCATCCAATGATGTGGTCAACCACCATACCATCGGATGGACGATTGATTTGCCAGATACAACTAACACTTAAAATCTGACAACACATGAGAGTAAAAGTTTGCGGCATGACACAACCCGACCAGGTAGAAGCATTGGCTGCCATGGGCGTCACCTTTGCCGGTTTTATTTTTTATCCTAAAAGTCCGCGGTATGTGTTTAAGCACATGACGACTACACAGATCCGCAAATTCAATAATATCAATAAGGTGGGCGTATTTGTCAATGCGCCTATTGAAGAGGTACTGCACCTGGTAGATGAATGCCGCCTGCACATGGTACAGCTGCATGGCGATGAACCACCCAAGTATTGCGAGAAGATCGCCGATTATGTATCTGTGGTAAAAGCATTCCGTTTGAGTGACAATGACAGTGTGGAATGGATGATCAAACCCTATATGGATGTGTGCGATATGTTTATGTTTGATACCATGGGTGTGGGATACGGCGGCACAGGCAAAAAGTTTGACTGGAGCATGTTGAGGAACAGTACTATCGGCAAGCCTTTCTTCCTGAGTGGTGGTATTGAGCCGGGCGACGAAGAAGAACTGAAGGCCTTTTCACAGCAACCAGTAGCCAAAGCTTTATTTGCAATAGATATCAACAGCAAGTTTGAATTGACTCCCGGGGTGAAGGATATGGAGAAAGTGAAGGCGTTTGTTGATAAGGTGAAGTTATGAGGTGGCGAATCAAATTTTATTGTCATTTCGAACGGAGCGAAGCGGAGTGAGAAATCTGCTTGCGTCGATAGGAGATTTCTCCCTGCGGTCGAAATGACAAAAAAAGCGAGTCGAAATGACAAAGGGAAGTCCAAATGACAAGGCAACAAGTTCTTTCAAAGTATTAAAATCAGTAGCATGGTTACTGTTCGTTTGGCGGAAGAAAAAGACCTTCCGGAAATATTGGTCATCTACAATGATATCATTGTAAATACCACGGCGGTATATGATTATAAACCGCATACCCCTGCCATGCGAAAGCAGTGGTGGGATACCAAAAAGGAGCAGGGATTCCCGGTATTTGTAGCAGAAGAAGCGGGCAGGGTAGTGGGCTTTAGTTCCATAGGTCCCTTCAGGGCCTGGGCAGCTTACAAATATTCCGTCGAGAATTCAATATACGTGGCATCGGATGTAAGAGGCAAGGGCATTGGGAAACTGTTGATACCACCATTGATCGAAGCCGCTACCCAACTAAACATGCATACCATACTGGCCGGTATCGATGCCAGCAACAAAGCCAGCATTCAATTGCATGAAAAGTTTGGGTTTAAAGAAGTAGCGAACTTCCGGCAGGTGGGATATAAGTTTGGCCGATGGCTTGACCTGAAATTCCTGCAACTGGTACTGGCAACACCGGTACAGCCAGAGGAAAGATGAGTAAACAAATTAATGTCAGGAGCCTGTCGAAGGCGTCTAAAGGGTGGGTCGCCCTCAAAGGGCGGCTCACCCTGACATAAGAGAATATAAAATAGCAGACCAATGATCAATCGAACGATGCCCCTGGGGCAATATAAAGGAACCTACCAGCAGCCAAATATATTTGGATACTACGGAAATTTCGGCGGCGCTTATATCCCCGAAATGCTGCACCGCAATGTAGAAGAACTGAAGAACCGGTATCTTCAGATTATGTACGATGCCTCTTTTCAGAAAGAGTTTCACGATCTCCTGAAAAACTATGTGGGCAGACCTACTCCCTTGTACCTGGCCCAGCGGCTGAGCAAACAATTCAATACAAAGATCTACCTCAAGCGGGAAGACCTTTGTCATACCGGCGCCCATAAGATCAACAATACCATCGGCCAGATATTACTGGCAGAGCGCCTGGGCAAGAAACGCATTATTGCAGAAACAGGAGCAGGTCAGCATGGCGTAGCTACTGCTACCGTGTGTGCATTGAAAGGCGTAGAATGCATCGTATACATGGGTGAAAAAGACATCGAGCGGCAGGCGCCCAATGTGGCCCGGATGAAAATGCTGGGCGCTACCGTGATCCCTGCCACCAGCGGCAGTAAGACCCTGAAGGATGCTACCAACGAAGCTATCCGCGACTGGATCAATAACCCCGGGGACACCCATTATATCATTGGCAGCGTAGTAGGGCCGCACCCTTACCCGGATATGGTGGCCCGTTTTCAAAGCGTGATCAGTGAAGAGATACGCCGCCAGCTGAAAGAAGAAACAGGCAGTGAATTCCCTTCCCATGTATTGGCTTGTGTAGGTGGCGGCAGCAATGCAGCCGGCGCCTTCTACCATTTCCTGGAAGAATTTAACGTGCAATTGGTAGCGATAGAAGCAGCTGGCCATGGTGTTGACAGCGGCATGAGCGCTGCTACCACCCAACTGGGAAAACCTGGTGTACTGCACGGCAGCAAAAGCCTGGTGATGCAAACAGAAGACGGACAGGTAGTAGAGCCACACAGTATTTCAGCAGGACTTGATTACCCCGGCATTGGCCCCCTGCATGCCCACTTGTACGAAACAGGCCGCGCTAAGTTCTTAAGTGCTACCGATGAGGATGCATTGAAGGCAGCCTTTAACCTCGCCAAGCTGGAAGGAATCATCCCGGCACTGGAATCCGCCCATGCTTTATCAGCATTGAACCAACTGTCCTTTAAATCAAGTGATGTGGTGGTGCTTTGTTTGTCGGGCAGGGGCGATAAGGACCTCGCCACATACATGAAGGCAATGGAGGAATAGGTATTAGCTTTTAGGTATTAGGATTTAGCCATTCGTCGCCGGCTGTTCGCTAACAGCTAAAGGCTAAAAGCTAACAGCTCTTTACTCTTTAGGCATGAAGAGTATGAGATTCTCTAAATAATAACATTACGCGTTAAGTAAACAACATGAGCAGGATACAGGAGTTATTCAAAAGGAAGAAAGACCATGTGTTGAATATTTATTGTACAGCAGGTTATCCGCAGGCAGATAGCACCCTGCCCGTGATGCAGGCCTTGCAGGATAATGGGGCCAACCTCATCGAGCTGGGTATGCCTTACAGCGATCCCCTGGCCGATGGCCCGGTGATACAGGCCAGCAGCAGCATTGCCCTGGCCAATGGTATGACCATCAAAAAGCTGTTTGCACAGCTGAAGGATATGAGAAGTAAAAAAGGGACCGTCGATGCAGAAGGCGGTGGCAGTGGCGGACTGCGGGGAGGCCATATCCATGTGCCGGTGATCCTGATGGGGTATATGAACCCTGTATTACAATATGGATTTGAAAAGTTTTGTGCCGATGCAGCCGCTGTAGGGATCGATGGGCTGATATTACCCGATCTTCCTGAGCATGAATTTGAAACAGAATACGGTCCCATCATCAAAAAGTATGGCCTGGATTTCATCTTCCTGGTAACCCCGGAAACTTCTGCAGAACGTATCCGGAAACTGAATGCCCTCAGTACCGGTTTTCTTTATGCCGTATCTTCTTCTTCCACTACCGGGAAAGACAAAGACATGGGCGGTGTAAGTGCTTACCTGCAACGCTTGCAGGATATGAAACTGAGCAACCCCATATTGGTGGGTTTTGGTATTAAAGACAAAGCGAGCTTTGAAGCTGCCTGTGCCTATACGCAGGGTGCTATCATCGGTACTGCATTTATACAAGCCCTGGAAAACAAAATGGAAAAAGAAGTACCAGCCGCCATTGAGCAATTTTTGAATAAGGTCTTACAATAAAAACGTCACGGGTGGGTCGCCTTTCAAAGGCGGCTCACCCTGATAATAATATCATTATGAGTTTAGTGATCGTTAAATACAATGCCGGTAATATTCAATCTGTATTGTATGCCTTGGAAAGGATCGGTGTGGAAGCCGTGGTGACAGATGACCATGAGCAGATCAGGCAGGCTGATAAAGTGATCTTTCCGGGGGTAGGCGAGGCCAGCAGCGCCATGCGCTACCTGAAAGAAAGAGGACTGGATGAAGTGTTGAAAAGCCTGCAACAGCCTGTACTGGGCATCTGCCTGGGCATGCAATTGATGTGTGCCTACAGCGAAGAAAATGATACCCCCTGCCTGGGCATCTTTCCCGAGCAGGTGAAGTTGTTTAAGCCCGCCGCTGGCAGTACCCTCAAAGTGCCACAAATAGGCTGGAATTCCATCTACAACCTGAAGACAGACCTTCTGAAACAAACAGCAGAAAACAGCTATTGTTATTTTGTACATGGTTATTATGCTGCGCTGGGCGATCATACCATCGCCACCACCGATTATGTACAACCTTATAGCGCCGGTCTGCACCGCGATAATTTCTACGGGCTGCAGTTTCACCCCGAGAAGAGCGCGAAGGTGGGAGAGCAATTGTTAAAGAACTTTTTGAGTATATAAGATGGAGATCAAACCCGTACCATTGCCCGATGTATGGAGGATACGCCAGGTGGTCATGTATCCCGAAGAAAACCTTGACTTTGTAAAGCTGGGAGAAGATGAAAAAGGATTGCATTGGGGCGTATATATAAAGGGTGAGCCTGTATCGGTGATCTCCGTATTTGAGGAATGGGGACAGGTGCAGTTCAGGAAATTTGCCACCCTTCATCCCCACCAGGGAAAAGGTTATGGCACCGCCTTGCTGCAATATGTAATGGATTGGGCAAAGCGCCAGGGCAAGCGCTCCATCTGGTGTAATGCCAGGCTGACAGCCACCAGCATTTATAAAAAGTTTGGTATGAAGGCCACCGGTACTTCCTGGCAGAAGTATGGCCTGGATTTTATTAAAATGGAAAAACAGTTACAACATCGTATGCAGATCATTCCCGCTATTGATATTATTGATGGAAAATGTGTGCGCCTTACCCAAGGCGATTACCAACAGAAGAAAGTGTACAATGAGCACCCACTCGAAGTAGCCCTGGAATTTGAAGGCGCGGGTTTGGAGCGCCTGCACCTGGTAGACCTTGATGGGGCCAAAGCCGGCGCCGTGAAGAACTGGAAGGTATTGGAGACCATTGCGGCCAAAATAAAAATGGTGATCGACTTCGGTGGCGGCATCAAAACCGATAAGGATGTAGACATTGTATTTAATTCAGGTGCAGCATTGGCCACCGTGGGCAGCATTGCCGTAAAGAATGAGCAGGAGTTTGTAAAATGGTTATTGACCTATGGCGCCGATAAATTCCTGCTGGGGGCTGATGTAAAAGAAGAGAAGATCGCCGTAGGCGGCTGGCTGGAAACCACCGATATATGGATATATGATTTCATTGAAAAATACCTGGCCCATGGTGTACAGCAGATATTCTGTACCGATGTGAGTAAAGATGGCTTGTTGCAGGGACCTGCAACGGAACTGTATCAAAACATCATCAGGAAGTTTCCGACATTGAACCTGATAGCCAGTGGCGGCGTGAGCAATATGAACGATGTATTGCAGCTGCAGGAGATCGGCTGCAGTGGCGCCATCATTGGCAAAGCTATTTATGAGGGGCATGTTACCATCAATGACCTCGCAAAATTATAAGCTAATAAAACTATCGAAGTGTTAACAAAGCGAATTATACCCTGCCTGGATATCAAGGACGGCCGCACGGTAAAAGGAACCAATTTTATGAATCTGCGCGATGCAGGCGACCCCGTAGAACTGGGCGCCCTGTATGCACAGCAGGGCGCCGATGAACTGGTATTCCTGGATATTACGGCAACCAATGAGAGAAGGAAGACTTTAAGTGAGCTGGTCAACCGGATAGCCCACCATATCAATATCCCGTTTACCGTGGGCGGTGGTATAAGCAGCGTGGAAGATGTGCAGGTATTGCTGCAAAACGGAGCCGATAAAATATCCGTGAATACCGCAGCCTTTAAGCGCCCGGAACTGATCGGGGAACTGGCCAGGGAGTTTGGCAGTCAATGTGTGGTGCTGGCCATTGATACCCGCCTGGAAGCCGATGGTGAATGGTATGTATACCTCAACGGGGGGCGTGTGAAAACCGAAGTCACCTGTTTTGACTGGGCCAAACAAGGCGTAGACCTGGGCGCCGGAGAGATTCTGCTCACTTCCATGAACCACGATGGCACCAAACAGGGATTTGCCCTCGATATCACCCGCCGGCTGGCAGAAGCCCTGCCCGTGCCGGTGATCGCCAGCGGCGGCGGCGGCACCATGCAGCATTTTGTGGATGTATTTGAACAGGGAAAGGCCGATGCAGCCCTCGCTGCCAGTATCTTCCATTTTAAGGAGATCAGTATTCCGGAATTAAAGGGATATTTGCAGGGTAAGCAAATCGCAATCAGACCAGTATGATCCCATCTGTTATTCTTTTCCTTGCTGTTAGTGCCGGCATCATGCTGGTGCTCTTCAATTACATAAAGAACAAGCAGATGGACCGTGAAGCGGACCGGCATGGAAGACTGCATGAAAAGCAGGAGGAGCTAATGGAATCATTACGGGCGAAGAAAAAAGAGAATACACAAGACCGAACTCAGCATACAGATTAAACATGAAAGTAGATTATTCAAAATACACCGATGGACTGGTACCTGCTATAGTGCAGGATTTCAAAACCCATAAAGTATTGATGCTGGGGTTTATGAATGAAGAGGCCGTGAAGAAAACCATGTCCGAAGGCAAGGTTACTTTTTACAGCCGCAGTAAAAAGCGTTTGTGGACCAAAGGCGAGGAGAGTGGCAATCACTTACTGGTGAAAGAGATCATGTCCGATTGTGACAATGATACCCTGCTTATCAAAGCACAGCCCCTGGGCCCTACCTGCCATACAGGTGCCGATACCTGCTGGAGTGAAAGGAACCACCAGGAAGATTTCCTGTATTACCTGGAAGACATTATAGAGCTGCGTAAAAAGAGTTCCGACGAGAAATCCTACGTAAAGCAACTCTTTGGTAAAGGCATCAATAAAATGGCCCAAAAAGTGGGGGAGGAAGCCGTGGAACTGGTGATCGAAGCCAAAGATTCAAATGATGATCTTTTCCTCAATGAAGCCGCTGACCTGCTTTTCCATTATTTGATTTTACTTAACGCAAAAGGTCATAATTTAGAGTCCGTCGTGAACATTCTACGGCAGCGTCATTCAAAATAAATAGCTCTCTATGAAGCAGTTACTGGTATGCATATTATTAATACCCATGGGATTACTGGCTCAGTCGGGGTTTGTGATCAAGGGAAATGTGATGGGCCTGCCCGAGGCGTCCAAAGTGACCCTCACGGATGTTAACAATGCAACCGACACCCTGGCCCGCGGCAAGGTGGAAAAGGGCGTGTTTGAACTGAAAGGATCCATCAAAGAGGCCAATCTTTACCAGTTGAATTTTGATGGGGTGGAAAAGAAGACCATCCTGTTCATCGGCAATGACAATGTTACCGTACAGGGTAATGTGGAGAAGGTGCAGGACATCCAGGTAAAGGGCTCTCCTGTACACGATGACTTCGTTACCTTCCAAAGCACTTTCAACCCTCTTTTCAAGAAGCTGACAGAAATGAACCAGCAGCTATACGCTACACCCAATGTGCAACCTGGCGATTCCATCATGGTGGCTTATATGAATCACGTGGAAAAAACAAAGGCTGCTATTGAAAAGTTTACCATCGAAAAGAAAGGTTCTCCCGTGGCCCCTTTCGTGTTGGTAGTAACCAGCGAACTGGAGCAGGATATCAGCATTCTCGAAAAGCATTTTAACCTGCTTGCTGCTAACGGTCAACAGGGCTTTTATGGCAAGATCCTGAAACAGCGCATTGATGATAGTAAGATCGGCGCCATTGGCAGCCAGGCCATAGAGTTTAGCCAGAATGATACCACTGGTAAGCCCGTCTCCCTGGCTTCCTTCCGGGGCAAATATGTGCTGGTAGATTTCTGGGCCAGCTGGTGCAAGCCCTGCCGCATGGAGAACCCCAATGTAGTGACCGCTTTCAACAAATTCAAGGATAAGAATTTCACCGTACTGGGTGTATCCCTCGACAGAGAAAAGCAATCCTGGTTACAGGCCATCAAAGATGATAATCTTGCCTGGACCCAGGTGAGCGACCTGAAATTCTGGAGCAATGAAGTAGCCCGCCTGTATAAAGTAGAGGGCATACCTCAAAACTTCCTCATTGACCCTACTGGTAAGATCATCGGTAAAAACCTACGCGGAGCAGGATTGCAATCAAAGCTTTGCGAACTGCTGGGATGTAATTGATTTCGAATTTCGGATGTAGGATGTAGTATTGCTGACGCGAATTGAACTCACTGATTACTTATAAATAACGAACCCGCTGATATAGTTTGGCTTTATCAGCGGGTTATGATTTAATCGACAACTCGCATTCGGAGAATCCTAAATTCTACATCCGACATCCGACATTAATTTACATCCTTTCCGTCCTGCAGCAGCTGTAGGATCCTCATCACATTGTCCTTATTCACTTTGTCGGGCGCTTGTGGAAGGGCTTTCAAAGCATATTCTGTCGCTTTCTTGTAATCTTTGAGCGCTGAATACCCTCTCGTCATACCCATATTGGTGGTGAAGGTATTGGGATTCTTATCGTAGTCAGTTTGAAAGCATCGAATGCTTCCTTGTATTTCTTTTGCTGTAGTAACTGCCTCGCATAATTATGGATCTGTGCGGGATTGCCCAGTGGCAACGCTTCTTTCATCAAGGCCTCCGCTTCCGCCCCCCGGTTCAACCTGGCCAGTAACTGCGCTTTCGTAGAAAGCGTGGTGAAGTTCTTATTACCCACAAATGTGCCGTTGACCGCTTCTTCCGCCCAGGCTAATCCTTCTTCAAAGTTTGTATTGTGCACCAGACAATAGACGGCGGCTTGGTTGTAGTTTTGCCAGCCTGGATTAAAGCTTTTCTCACTGCGCAGCTCCTTACGGAAAGATTCCAGCTGGATGTTGACATAATCCGTTGACACCCGGAAGGGGATCATGAGTTTCTCCCATTCCAGCGCCACGGTGGCCGATGAATCGGTCTGATTGAGGAATTCATATTTGAGCCACTCCACACTTTTATCAAGTGGCATGGGTTTAACCGTCACTCGCACCGCATCTTCTTTATCATTGTAAAAGAAGCTACCCCAGGAGGTATAGTTTTTAGAAAGAATAACCGTAGAAGCGAGAGAGTCGTAAGCAATGAATAAACCGTATTTGCCCGCCGGTACCGGTTTACCTTCAATCATCACCGGCGTAGTAAATGCTATCACTGTATTCTCGTTGGCGCCTGCCCGCCAGGGAGCATTTTTGCTGGTGCCAAATCCTAGGTCTGTAAAACCTTTGTGCACCAGGTTGCCCCATATCTTGCCTTCCCGACCTTTTACAGCCGGACGGCCGTATTCAATACTTACATTGGTAATGCCGATATTCTCACTTACCTCGGCTTTCCTGTTACCGCCATCGGGCGTAGTGGTGAGTTGGGCAACCGTGTTGGAGAGGAGGAGTAGCACAGCCGCAGCAGTCAGCAATTCGTTTTTCATGCAGGTTTGTTTTAGTTAACTAAAGCTAAAGAAGATTACAGCACAAGGAAAGCGAATTGGGACTTGCTGTCAAAAGAACAGGATGAACTGACGGTTTTTATGACCTAAGGTAAATACATGATAAAAGCGATCTTTTTCATGCATACATGTTTGAAAACCAACGTAACAGGTTGTTGGATAGGTTATTTCTGCTATTCATGGTACAGATCCGGTCGTTAATAGACCAAGACTGCTGGTTTGCATTCTATGAAGCATTTGCTACCGTTTATTAACTAAATCAGGCGGTTTGCTAATTGCCCCTATGGCGATCGCCGGGCACTTGGTTACTTTGTATCGAAATGATGATCACCCGGTATACACAATGGCTGTTTACATCTGTTTTATTACTGCCTGTCTTTTATATACAGGCGCAAACCACTTCAACTATGGCAGGTGAGTATTATCTGAGAGGCGTGATGGAAGTGGCCTCTGGTTTTAAATTGAATCCCGATGCTACTTTCCAGTTCTTCTTTTCTTATGGTGCCCTCGACCGTTATGGTACCGGTCAATGGGAGGAGAAAGAAGGGAAAGTAATCCTCAACAGCAAGCCGCAGCCGGCCAGGGATTTTGCACTGGTGACCAGTAAGAAGGTACCAGGCAATCAAATCACTATCCGCATCACAGAAAAGAACGCAGCGTTACTGCGTTTTGTACATGCCAGGATAGGCCCTGGTAATACTGCTGAAATGCTGGAAGCCGATCAAAAAGGAATGATCGTATTGCCAAAGCAGGCCATCGATTCCATCACCTTGCTATTTGAATTCTGTCCCGAGCGTTCTTCTACCTTTTCTGTTGCGGATACTACGCATAATTATTTTGAGTTCCGCTTTGAGCCCTGGCTTATGGAGGTGTTTTTCAGGAATTTCACTTTGCAGGTGGATAAAGAAGGATTGTATGGAAAACATCCACTGATGGAAGGTGCTGAATTTCATTATAATAAATGATACACCGGCAACGTTAAAGCTCATCGACCCTTATTTACTAACCTTTATTAATAACTGTTTTATGTGGCTGTCATTTTTACTTTACATCATTGTTTCACTGGGCTTACTGGTTTTCCAACTCAGGCGCAAGGGAGCTTAGGGAGAAGAATACAGAATGTAGAATATAGAATCCAGAAGAATACAAGAGCTGGAAATTGGCTTTTATAAAAAAAGGCGTTGATAATTCATCAACGCCTTTAATATATTACGAACCCATGCTGGATTCTATATTCTGAATTCTATATTCTTCTTAATTCCCCTCTTTATCTTTCTTCTTTCCGCCGAAGATGCGCCTGAAGAGTCCGTCCTTTTTCTTTTTCTCCTCTTGTTTTACTTCCTCTTTGGGATCTTTCTTCTCCGGTACCTGGTTTTTAGGTTTCACTGCTTCTTCCAGTACCTTTTGTTCTTCTATCGCTTGTTTGGAGTCTGTAGGAATGTTTTGCGTATCCGGTGTGCCCAGGTATTCATCAGCTGTACCATTGCCCTGGTTGGCGCCTTCTGCACCGGGATCAGGGGTACGATCAGCTATGCCGCCGTAATCGTACAACTGCTCACTGCGCATGTTTTCCGGTTGTACAAACCTCGCCTGTTTATCCAGTCCCAGCGTTTTATCAGCCAAGGCTTTCTGGAAGAAATATTCCCAGATGGGGCGTGCTGCCCGGCCACCTTCACCAAGGCCGCCATCCAGGCGAATGAAGCGGTCATCACAACCGATCCAGGCCCCTGCCATCAACTGCGGTGTAAAGCCAAAGAACCAGGCATCCGAATTGTCGTTGGTAGTACCGGTTTTACCGCCCATTTCCGCTATTCCTAAACGTGCACGCAGGCCGGCCGCTGTTCCATAATCTGTTGCACCCTGCATCATGCGGGCCATCGTATAAGCTGTTGTTTGACTGATCACCTCTTTGCGTTCCGTAGCAAAGGGTGTCAGCACATTACCGTTCTTGTCTTCAATGCGTGTAATATAAATGGGCTTCGTGCTGAAACCGCCCGAAGGGAACATCGTATAGCCCCACATCATCTCGTACAGCGAAAGATCGCAGGTACCGAGCGCAATGGAAGGGTAGGGATCTACCTTGGTAGGTATATTGATCTGCTTCAGGAAATCAGCAAAACGCTGTGGCGTAGTTTGCTTAATGATATAAGCCGCTACTTCGTTGACCGACCATGCCAATCCGCTGGCCATCGTACGCGTACCCACACGGCCCCTGTTCTTGGCAGGTACATAACCGGATCCGGGAAAGTATTGCTGCGTTTGCTCACACTGTGTTTCCGGGGTAAAGCCGTATTCTTCTACCGCCAGTGAATACAGGAATGGCTTGATGGAAGAACCTACCTGTCTTTTTGTTTTCAGGTTTACGTGGTCGTATTTGTAATTCTTAAAGTCGATGCCGCCTACCCAGGCTTTTACCTGTCCGCTGAGTGGGTCCATCACCATGAACGATGCCTGCATCATCTCCCGGTTGTATTTGATGGAATCCATCGGTGTCATCACCGTATCTTTCTCTTTCTTCGGATTCCAGGCAAATACCTTCATGGGCGTTTTCTGGTAGAAGGTTTTCTTGATCTCAGCATCACTCAGGCCATCCTCTTTCAGGTTTTTCCAGCGCTGGCTGCTTTTCATGTATCCTTCCAGTATATTATCGTGCCCCTTCCAGATAGCATCAGTTTTTACACCGCGCTGTGCTGCCAGCGCGCGTTGTAATACAGGCAGGTGTTTGGCTACCGCTTCTTCTGCATACAGCTGCATGCGCGGATTAATGGTGGTGTAGATATGAAGACCATCTGCGTAGATATCGTATTCGTCGCCATTGGGTTTTTTATGGTCTTTGGCCCATTTCTTCAACTCTTCACGGATCACATCCAGGAAGTAAGGAGCAATACCATTGTTCTCATCCATCTTTTTATAATTCAGGCGGATGGGTTCCTTTTTTAATTTGGCTGCCTCTGCTTCCGAGAGGAAATTGTTGCGCGCCATCAACTCGATTACCGTATTGCGCCGGTCAAAAGATGCTTTGTAATTCGTTCTTGGATTGTAGGTACCGGTGGCTTTTTGCATGCCTACCAATACCGCCGCTTCTTCTACCGTAAGACGGTCTGGCTCTTTGGAAAAGAAAGTACGGGCAGCATTGCGGATGCCGTATACGTTATCGCTGAAGGAAACAGTATTCAGGTACAGTGCTATGATCTCCTGTTTGGTGAAATTGCGTTCCAGCTTGATCGCAATAATATTTTCTTTGAGTTTTTGTAAGATCCGTGATACAATATTCGTAGCCCGCTCATCAAACATATTGAGGGCCAGCTGCTGGGTAATGGTGCTGGCACCGCCATCCCTCCCCAGGGTAGCAAGGGCCTTGGTAAGGCGAATGCCATCAATACCCGAATGGTCATAAAAGCGCTTGTCTTCCGTGGCTACCAACGCGTTGATCACATGCTTTGAAATATCATTATACTTCACATAGCTGCGGTTGCCCCGCTCCCGGTAATATTTGCCCATCGGTGTACCATCATCGCCAAAAACCTCAGAGGCAAGGGTAATAGAAGGATTCTCCAGTTCATCCAGTGAAGGCATTTTACCGAATAAACCCCAATTAATGAGCAGTAAAAACAATACAATACCGAGAAAGCCATATAGGAATATGCGCCAAAAGATCTTAACAGGACGGGTCATATTAATAATTAACTTTTAGTAAGGGTTATAGTTCAACTGCAAAAACCATACTTGAATGCATTGCTGCAAACCTGTCAGGTGGGATTGGTATATAAGTGCTTGTATTTCAGTAAAGTTCGGATTTTTCACCATTTCACTAAAATGTTAAAACTTCAATTTGATGTGCATAGCCATGTCCGCGCTGTATTCTTCTGAATACTGTATTCTGTATTCTTTCCTAGAATTTTCCCGGGAACATTTGCTGCAAAAATAGTTTATAGGTGTCTACGTCCCTGGTATTCTGTAATACGCCGAGGTTGGCATCCGTAACGATCACAAAGGTATATTTAGCCGTTGGCAGCCAGGGGATCAATTCCCCGGTAGCTATTTTGCGGGCTTTCTCCATGTATTCGAGGGCGGCATTGGCATTTTCAAAACTGGAAATGGTCATCAGTCGCACGGTATCAGACAGCGCCTGGTTGCCAATCTGGAAAGCTTTATTGAAATAGCGTTCTTTATTGTACCGGTTGAAGGCATTCCGGGCCTCTGTGATGTATACAGGATCCACTTTCGTAAGCACCAGCGCTACCATATGCGTTGCATTGGGATCATAGAAGAAAGCTGGTTTGCCGGGGGCCACGGTCACTTCGCGGGCCCTTACCACACTATCCTTTGGCGGAGCTGCCGGTTTTTGCTGCACACTGTCCGTAACCGGTTGTTTGGGAATAGGCGTAGCATTTAGGACCAGCGCATCACGTTTCAGCTTATCCGTAGCAATAGGCGCTTTTTGTGCGTTCTGTGTACTGTCTTTTTTAACAGCGGAAGATTTGGTAGTGGTTTCTATAATACGTGCCTGCTCTTCCTCTACCACCGGAGGCGCTACTACGGGCGTATCCTTCTTCACCGGCCCGATGGGAGAATCGTCGATGATGGTGATGCTGTCATCCTTGGGTCGTTCTATTTTCAGCTTCGTCAGATAATCCTCAATCTGCGCCCGGCGACCCAATACATCAATAAGCGTTTTGGCTTTTTCAGCCATAGGTGTATTGGGGAAAGTGGTAACGATATTATTGAGCGATGCCTTCGCTGAATCGTCGAGCCGTTGGTGAATGAAGTACACAGACTGGATGTACAGTAATTGAGGAGTCCAGTAATTTTTGCCATAGATGCTATCCGCCACTTTCTTTTGTTCGAGGGCATCCATAAAATTGCCTTCAATGAACAGGTTGTACACGTGCTCATACTGCCTGGTCATGGCAGCTTTGGCCGCCAGTTCTTCCGGCGTACCTTTGGGATTCGATACCGTTTTCTCAAAGGAAGTACCCGGATATTTGGCTTTCAGTTCTGCCGCTACTTTGTTGGCGCTGGCAGTAAGGCCCATTTTGTTGTAGCAATAGTACAGGTGGAACAACACTTCCGGCCGCAGGCTGCTGTAACCGAATTTTTCCAGGAACCCTTCAAAAGTGGTAATGGCAGAAGCATAGTCTTCCAGGCCTTCCATATAGGCTACACCAAGTTTTGCCTGTGCATTTTCTATAGAATCATTGGAGAATGCCAATTGCTTTTCGGAGAGTGGCAGGTTTTTTAGCAGGCCTTCATAGCTGAGGTCTCTGCCGCCCTCAGCATTGCCGCCATCGATGCCCCCCTGGGGATTGCCCGCCACCTGATCCGGTAAACCCGGCACCTGGTTGGTGGCCTGTCTTACCGCAGCCATGCGACGCCAGTTGTCTACATTCTGCCGGGAGCCCCATTTGCCCTTGAAGTCTGTATAGCCTTTTGATTTGAGGCCCGGGTTGTAGAAATACCAATCACCCTTTGTATTGCTGCTGCTGAACAGGTCGGGGGGGGGAGTATTGTTGTTATTGTTGTTCAGCAACGGATCGTTGTTATTGACCGCAGAAGGATCTTCTTCTTTGATGCCTTGTTGTTTGCGCAGCTGTTTGGCCAGTTTGCGTACAAAGGCCTCTCTTTCGGCCTCCGGCATGGCCGCAATGCGCTGCAGGCTATCCTGTCTTTGGATGATGGAGAGTTGTTCTACTATACGCACAAGCGCTCCTTTGCGCATATCATATACCTGCTGGCTGAGGATGGTAGAGTCCACTACCGTTACACTGTCGTAATAGTTTTTGGATTCCGCATATTCCTTTTGGTCGAAGCTCAGTCCACCCAGCATCAGGAAAGCCCTTGATTTGTAAAGATTGTCGCCGCTGGGGTTGGTATAACGGGTCGCTTTTAAGAACAATGCTTTGGCGCCGGGAATATTGTTGCGTTCCAGCTCCATTTGCGCCGCTGCAAAATAAATGATGTCGCGGTAGTTCGTATACTTATCGCGACGTGCCATTTTAACCAGTGTATTGATGTTTTCCTGGATGGCTTTTTCATCCCCTTTATTCTGGCGGATGCTGTTGAGCCGTGCATATACTTCCAATACAGGGTCCAGCGTATGGTTGATCACACGGTCATAGAACTCCTGTGATTTTGAGTGGTCTTTGATGCGTTCATACAATTGTGCAATGAGGAATTCCCAGCGTGCTTTTTCCGCCCGGTTGGCGGCATTGGGCAGTGCCCGCTCGAGGTATACAGCGGCACTATCATAAAATTGTTGTTTATAGAAATACCAGGCCTGCACTTCATAGAGGTCCGTTTGTAGCCGGTCCGGAAAGTTGGGGTCGTGTTTCAGCGTTTCTATGAGACCGGATGCTTCTGCCATTTCATCCCTGGCGAGGAAGGTCCTGATCTGCCAGATGAACGATTCATTGCGGCTGGGCGGGCTGGTCCATACCTTGGTAACGAGATCGGTCTTTTCTTTGGTGGAAATAGAGAATGCGTTGCCCCCTTCGTTGGCATTACTGCCAATGGGCATATCATAACCATCTTTTTCCCGCGGCGAATAAATGTAGTTGATGTATTGAAAAGTGAAATAGGCCGTGTCCAGGTTATTCTTGTAATAATAAGCCTTGCCCATGAGCATGTACAGGTTATCCGTCCAGGTGGTGCGGAGGTCGTGGATGAGAATACCCGTATTGGCTTTATAAATGACAGAATCGAGTTCCCTGTCCTGCGACATTTGCTGCAGACTGTAATTGTAAAAGGGGAGGAGCTGCGTATAGTCGTCTTTAAATCCTAGTTTGGCTCTTTCGACGATCTCTTCCAGTTTGGCATTTGCGTTGAAGTGCCAGTTGAATTTGGTAGTACCATTCTGCGTAAAGCGGCGTACAACCGTCCACTTCTTATCACCTGTTTTTTCAGAGCGCAGCTTTTTTTCTTCGTATTTCTTCGGTTTTCCCTTCAGGTCAAAAGAAAGCAAGGGCTGCTGTGCGGAAGTTTCCGGCAACCAAACGTAAGAGAAAATGAATAGTAGTAAGAATATCCGCATCATCGAGACCGTCATTGCTCCGCAAACTAAACCCTTCATAACTGATTTTCAAGAAAAATATTATAAAATCCAGCCTTTATTTTTTTGTTTCCACAGTAGTGTGCTTTTCGGCCTATCTTGTTACCTTTAAAGCGCTGAAAAACCTCTGTATGGCCAAATTCGATGCCAATTCCACCTTGAAACGTTTACAGAACCGCTACCGCCTGGTAGTGATGAATGATGATACTTACGAAGAGGTTGTTACGTTTAAGTTATCACGCCTGAGTGTCTATATTGTTCTAAGCACCATTTTCGTGTTATTGACCGGCCTTACCGTAGCCCTGATCGTGTTTACCCCTCTGCGGATGTATATTCCAGGTTATGGGGATGTAAATGCCACGCGGGAGCTGCGGGAACTGAAGATCCGGACCGATTCCCTGGAGACAGTCATGCACCAGCGGGGCCAATACCTGGATAATGTCAAGAATGTATTGCAGGGCAACCTCAGTGTAAAGCTCGATACTACCGCACTGGACATTCCCAAGCCGGAGACCATTGACGAATAGGGGTTGGCTTTTAGGCATTAGCTGTTAGCCTTTTTAGCACTATAGATATCGTGTAGCATACGAAATACGGCATTCCATACGTTTCGACTTATTGATTCATCATCCTAACTCATTTAAAACCAGTTCATATGTTCAACCAAAAGTCCAAATCCGAAACCTTTCAGGAAACGCCCACGCCCGGTGGCGCGAGTATTATTGCTTCCGGCACTACACTTAAAGGGGATATCAGCAGCAGCGGCGACATCCGTATTGACGGGGTACTGCAGGGCAATATCAACTGCACCGCCAAGGTAGTTATTGGCTCCAATGGTGTGGTCAATGGCGATATTGCAGGCCAGCAGGCTGATATCATGGGCAAAGTGACTGGAACCATCAAGGTGAAGGAATTACTGCAACTGAAAGGCGGAAGCCAGGTAAATGGCAATCTTCATGCAGGTAAGCTGCAAATTGAGCCCACAGCCAATTTCAATGGTCAGTGTCATATGTCAGGAGCCGACAATACCCCCGTACAGACAGCTTCCTCCAATGGCCAGGCCGATAAACGTACCGAAAAAGCGGTATTGGCAGGCGCTTAAACATCGTATCCGTTGTTTATTTTTATAAGATGTTGACTTCTAATTGGTTGACAAGGGTTTCTATTGCCTCTATACCTGCGGACCAGGTACCCGATGGGCCCTGGATAATGCATATAGTGTTGGAGTCCATATTTTGTATTCTTCTGTCTTCTGTCTCCAGTATGCTGTATTCTTTTCTCTTCGTAAATTTGCCTCCATGGAGCTACAAACCGCATCGAGGAATTTTTTACCTATTACCGTTATCTTTCTCATTACCAATGCTTTTTTCATCTTCGGTCGTCCCTTGTTGGCCAAATGGGGTGTGGACACCGATGTATTGATCATTGGGAATCTTCTGCTGGTCCTGCTCACAGTCTTCTCCTTTTACCAACACAACCGGGCTTTGCGTAATAAGAACCTCCACGCTTTCCTGCGGTTGCTCAAAGGCAGTATGCTGATCAAAATGGGCGTATGCGGGGTGGCCGCCCTTATCTATATCCTGGTTGCCGGCAAAGGTGTAAACACCGGCGGTGTGCTGGGTTTTATGTTATTGTATTTTGTATATACCCTCACCGAAGCGGCTATTGTGATGAAACTTAGCAAGCAGAACAAGAATGCCTAAACAGGAAGCGCCATTGGATTACCTGCGCCGGTTTATCCCCGAAGCGGCGGTTTTGAAAGTACTGGACTACCTCCGGCAATACAACGTACACCTCACAATAACCCAGGAACGCAAGACCGTACTGGGGGATTACCGGCACGCCACCCAATACAAAGCACACCGCATCAGTGTCAATGGCAACCTCAATCCCTATGCCTTTCTCATCACCCTGGTGCATGAACTGGCCCACCTGGTCACTTTTACCCAATACGCCAATCGTGTGCAGGCCCATGGTAAAGAATGGAAAACCCTGTATGCCTTATTGTTAGCTGAGTTTCTGAAAGAAGGCATTTTTCCGGCCGATATTCAGCAGGCCCTCCTGCAGTCCATGCACGATCTGCCGGCCAGTAGTTGTGCCGATGAAGGCCTGATGCGCGTACTGAAGCGATACGACCGCAACAATGGGATGGTGTTGATAGAAGATGTACCCGAAGGCCAGTTGTTTGATATAGGAGAGGGGAGGATCTTCAAAAAAGGAAAGAAACTACGCAAGCGTTATCAATGCCTGGAAGTGAAGACTGGTAAAATGTACCTGTTCAGTCCCATCTACGAAGTGAAACTGGCTTCATGAGCCGGCAATCGGCAGTCGACAATCGGCAATGATCCGTAGACTTTGGAGTTACTTTATTTTAATGGGATCGGCCTCCTGTATTCACTCGTAGCCTTGTCCCGACGGAGCGGTAGTGAGGTCGGGATCGCAGCTCACCGCTCGTAGCTTGCATTTCACAGCTTCTTCAGCATCCAGATATCACATCCAAAATGACCCGTATTGCCCAGCGGCCCAGGAAGGTATTGAAAGCCAAACTTTTCATAAACACTGACCGCTTTCCGGAGTTCAGGCATCGTTTCCAGGTATACCTGCCTGTATCCTGCTTCCCGTGCAAAGTCCAATGCTTTATCAATGAGTAGTTTTCCCAGGCCCAGGCCCCTTGCTGCAGGCAGGAGGTACATTTTTACCAGTTCACAAGTGCCTTCCGGTAAGCCATCAGATGGAAAAATACCTGCGCCACCCATGAGCTGGTCGTTCACGATGGCCACATAATAAATACTGCCGGGTGTTTGGAACAGCGTATGCAAAGCGTCGGTGGTGCTGTCGTAATAAACAGTGCCGGGGTGATTGGCGCCAAATTCGGTGAGGGTATTGCGAATGATGATGGCCAGGGCCGCGTTGTCGGCCGGTTCAATAGTCCTGATCTGTACGGGCTGCATGCCGCGAAGATACAAACGGCAATCCTGAATTGGTAATCGGCAATGATTCGCAGGAGTTACTTTTCGGGGTGAAACCAGCGTCCTGTATTAGCTCGCCGCTTGTATTCCTAGCTAATCAATGCCATAATACCGTAGAGGAGCACATAGCTAACGAAGAGGACACCAAAGAAGAGTTTGATAGGGTTTTTCATAAACGGCAAACGATTAACGGTTGAAAAATGAATGTATGTCCGTTCCTAACGAAAATTCTGTGCCAGGTATTTTGTGGAAGCCAATAAATACTTTTTTCAGCGATCATGGAAGTTATTGCTAATATATTCCTGAAAAATATCAATTGATTTTCTACCTTGTAGTACCATGCGTTCATTGCTTTTTATACTGCTTATCATGAGTGTGGATGCCGAAGCCCAACTGCCCCGCAATACGCTGGACCAATACGAATATGCCCAGGAAATTACCCTCAATGCCCCCGATTCATTACTAAAGCAAAGGGCCCGGAATTTTTTCCGGCAGCCTTTCATCATACACTGGGATTCCGTGGCATTTGTGGAAGCGGCGCATACCGGCAAGGGACATATTATGATGCGTATCAATCATTGGTTCTCCGGCTTCACTGTGCCCATCGCTTTGACACTGGAAATTGAGGTAAAGGATAATGGATACCGGTATTCCATTCGTCACCTCGAAGCCGATAAAAAGAACAGCATCTACCTGTTTCCCCTGGAGCAAAAGCCCGAAGCCGTCAACTCAGTAGTATACGAACAGTTGCTGCAAAAGACCCAGCGTTATATCGGCTCCACCATCAGCATGCTCAAACGCTTCATGCAAGGCGATTTATGATCCTTCTGGTGTGTCGAACGAAGCGAAGCGGAGTGAGAAATCCCGCAAAGCGGGACAAGTACTGCTTGCGAGTCGGGCGGTCCTTTTGCTTCGACAGCAGATTTCTCCCTGCGGTCGAAATGACAACAAAGGAAGATCAACAACAAAAAGGGCCGCTGAAATCTCAGCGACCCAATAATCTATAATTAATAATCAGTAATCAAACTACGCGATCGCTTTACCCACCAGGGCAGCCGCTTCACTCAGCAGGATAGCACTCTGCACTTTCAGACCACTTTCTTCAATCAGCTTCTTGGCCTCATCAGCATTCGTACCCTGTAAACGTACAATGATCGGTACTTCAATATTGCCAATAGATTTGTAAGCGTCAATAACACCCTGCGCTACCCGGTCACAGCGTACAATACCACCGAAGATATTGATGAGAATGGCTTTTACTTTGGGGTCCTTCAGGATGATGCGGAAGCCGGCTTCTACCGTAGTAGCATTGGCAGTACCGCCTACGTCCAGGAAGTTGGCAGGCTCACCACCGCTCAGCTTGATCATATCCATGGTAGCCATGGCCAGACCAGCGCCGTTTACCATACAACCTACGTTGCCGTCCAGCTTCACAAAGTTGAGGTTGTATTTACCAGCTTCTACTTCTGTAGGATCTTCTTCACTGATATCACGCATTGCTTCCAGGTCGGGATGACGCATGAGCGCGTTATCGTCCAGGTTCATCTTACAGTCCACAGCGATGATCTTTTCATCGGCCGTCTTGAACAAGGGGTTGATCTCCAGCATGCTGCAATCCAATCCCACATAAGCATTGTATAAATTGGTAACAAACTTTACGCAGTTCTTGAAGGCTTCCCCTTTCAGTTGAAGGTTGAAGGCAATCTTACGTGCCTGGAAACCCTGCAGGCCACCACCGGGGTGAACCCACTCTTTGAATATCTTTTCAGGCGTGTTGTGCGCTACTTCTTCAATGTCCATACCACCTTCTGTACTGTACATGATCACATTCTGGCCACGACCGCGGTCGAGCAGGATGGATAAGTAAAATTCTTTGATGGGGTTGGGGCCGGGATAGTATACATCCTGGGCTACCAGTACTTTGCTCACCAGCTTACCGGCAGGACCGGTTTGAATGGTTTCCAGTACACCACCCAGTATATTGGAAGCGATCTGCTTGATCTCTTCTGCACTTTTACCTACAGCCACACCACGCTGCTCCGTACCGCGGATCTTTCCTTTACCGCGTCCGCCGGCATGGATCTGGGCTTTCACCACAGCGAAACTATTGCCATACTGTACTTTAAGATTCTTATAAGCTTCTTCGGCTGCATCAGCCCTGTCTACCGGGATACCTTCCTGTACCGGTACATTGTATTTCTTCAGTAACTCTTTAGCCTGGTATTCGTGGAGATTCATGCAGGAATAATTTTGGGCGAATTTAAGGAGGAAAGCCCAGAAATTAGAATGAAGTATTTGGTTTAGCCAATTTACCCATTGAAACACAGGATTATATAATTCCCAGAGGCCGTCTGCCAACTCAGTTGCTGTGAATAAATTCTTCTCTACCTTCATTCTCTATGTACAGATTACTCATTTTGATCATATTCCTCACTGCTTGCAGCTCTTCCCAGAAGATCGTCATTCCCGCCCGTCCGGCCGAGGCCATCAATGGGACCGATTTTTACAAGAAAGTGATCCCCCTTACCCGCGAAGAGCGCGAAAGCATCGTAGTAAAGGAAGTCTTATCAGGCAATATCCCGTCCTTCCTCAAATACTTTGTGCGCATTGCCACCGAAGCGACCGATTCCCTGGGCATCATCCATAAAGCCGTTTATTATGTGTCTCCTGACTACCTGTCCGTGGGCAGCAATGCCGATTTTGCCCGCATTCCCCTCACCCCCGTGGCTGCCCAAAAGATCGCAGATGGCCTGCACTGTTTTTTGCCTACCCGCAAAATGGTCAATGATATTTACCGGCAATCAGTAGTAAAACTGGAGCCTATTCCTTTGTACCAATACCGCGACAGCGCCCTGATGTTCTGGCAGCACCACCTGATGATCGAAGGCCAGCGGAAGTTGCGCCGGGGCCTTATCGCCGGCATCAAAAAGGATGTGGTGATATCCGGTAAAATATCCCGCGATCCCAAGCCCCACCGGGTAGCGATCTATGGCTGGCATACGCCTGAGGGCAAGCCCATTCAACCCCTGTATACCGGTCATGTGGATTGGTATGTCGATTACAGCCATGGCATCCGGCTGGTTTACAGCAAGATCAAGGTTGATGGCCGGTGGATGGAGTATGAGGAGATTTTAAAGAACCCACTACTGAAGGGGCTCTTGTGTGATGAAGAATACTGCGATTTCTATAAATATGAATGGGAAGAGGTCCGTAAGTCCGTAAGTCAGTAAGTCCGTTAAAACATCTTTCGGTCTTCCGGACTTCCGGACTTTTCTGTCTTTCGGACTTTTCCGTCTTTCCAACTATCTTCGCGCACATTATGGCTGATATTATCCAACAGTTACAGGAAACCACCGCATTCATCCGGAACCTTTACCCTCATATACCCCAGGCTGGTATTGTACTGGGCAGTGGTCTTGGCAATTTTGCCCGCGAGATGAAAGTGGAGAAAGAGATTCCCTACAGCGACATACCCCATTTCCCCGTATCCACAGTAGAAGGCCATTCCGGCAAGCTGATATTTGGCGAGCTGTCTGGCAAGAAGGTAGTGGCAATGGCAGGTCGTTTTCACTTTTATGAAGGTTATACTCCCGGGCAGGTCACGTACCCCATCCGGGTGATGAAGTTCCTGGGCATACAGCACCTGCTGGTGTCTAACGCTGCCGGTGGAGTGAATCCGGGCTTTAGAGTAGGCGATCTGATGCTGATCACCGATCACATCAGCCTGGCCATTGTAAATCCACTGTTGGGTAAGAACCATAGTGAACTGGGTCCCCGCTTTCCCGATATGAGTGAGCCTTATAGCAAGGACTTGCAAAAGAAGGTCAAAGCTATTGCGGCTTCCCTGCAGGTAACTTTGCGGGAGGGTGTTTACTTCGGTGTTACTGGTCCTACTTTTGAGACAAGGGCCGAATACAAAATGATCCATGCATTGGGCGGTGATGCAGTAGGCATGAGTACCGTGCAGGAAGTGATCATTGCCATACATATGGGATTGCCGGTGGTAGCCATCAGCATCATTACCGACCTGGGTATTCGCGAAGAGGACAATGTGATCACACACCAGGAGGTATTGGAAGCCGCTGCCGCAGCAGAGCCCAAACTGTCGGCCATCTTTAAGCAACTAGTAGCTGAGTTATAACGGAAAGTAAAGTGAAGGTGATTCGTATCAAAGGAGCGTCAGGAGCGGCTGTTCGCTCGCAGCTCGTAGCTCATAGCTCGCAGCTGTTTTCACAAGATTAACTTTTGTTTTACCGGTTCGCCGGTTTTAATCAGTAATTTGTTTCCCTAATTTTAAGGCACCAGTGTTGAGGATTTTTTATATACTTTTTGGAATAGTCTTGTTATCGGCCGGCTTTGTAACAACTGCATCTGCCCAGCGCGGAGCTATTGACAGGCTCAGGAGTATGGGGGGCAATATGGGTGGCGGAGGCAAGGGCGGCGATAGCGTAGCCCACCGTACCGGGTTGGAAGATTCCATTACCATTCACTTCCGCTTCCTCGATTCCAGCGGCCTGCGCAATTTCGATTCTACTCTTTACGATTTTACCAAAAAAGTACCTTTGCCCTGGTACCACCAGCACCTGGGTAACCTGGGCAATGCTTCCCGGAGCCTGTTGTTTACACCCATTATGCAATCCGGCTGGGACCATGGTTTTCATGCTTACGACAATTATATGTTTACCGTAGCGGAAACCCGCTTCTTCAATACTACCCGCCCTTATACCGAGTTGAATTACCTGCTGGGCTCAAGGTCCGAGCAGATGATCAACATTGTACATACACAGAATGTAGGCCCCCTCCTCAACCTGGGCATTCAATACCGCCTCATCAATTCGCCTGGCCTGTTCCAGAATGCCAATACCAACCACAACAATTACCGGTTTACCTCCTGGTACCAATCTAAAAATAAACGTTACCAGAATTTCATTGTACTGCTGGGCAATAAGCTCCAGTCCGGTGAGAACGGAGGGATCAAGACCGATACCAATTACCTGGACCTGGTTGGGTATGAAGAGCGGTCCAGCGTACCTACCCAATTGGGCACCGCACAGGTAAACAGCCGGAATTTCTTTACCACCAATATCGGTACAGGTACCTTTTTTACCACTGCCACCTACCTCATGCGGCAGCAATATGACCTGGGACAGAAAGACTCTATCGTAACCGATTCAACAGTAATTCCCCTTTTCTATCCACGGTTAAGGCTGGAGCATACCATTAGTTACAGCACCTATAATTACCGGTTCAAGGACAACCAGGTGGTAGACAGCGCCTGGTACAAGAATAATTACGGGATCGATGTAAAAGCTCCCCGGGATACTTTTATGATACGGGATTACTGGCGTGAGCTGGTCAATGATTTTTCTGTTTACCAGTTTCCCGATGCAAAGAATGCCCAGCAATTTGTGAAAGTGGGCGCCTCGTTGCAAATGCTGAGTAGCACTTTTTATTCACCCCCAATAAAAAACATCAGTCCGATCCTGTTCCTGCAAAACCTGGCAAATGGTGTTGATATGACAGGCCAGATATCTACCAATGCCCACAATTTCTTTTTACATGGTGAATACCGCAATCGTACCCGCAATAAGAAGTGGGATATTGAAGCCAGTGGAAAGTTTTATGTAAATGGACTTAATGCGGGTGATTATGATGCTTATATAAGCCTGCAGCGTTTCCTGGGGCAGCGGATCGGTTACCTGCGGGCAGCCTTTCAGAATACCAACCGTACCCCTTCCTTTATCTATGATCAGGCCAGTAGCTTTTACCTGCCAGCTGCTACACCGCTCACCTTTAAGAAAGAGAACATCACGAATATCTTCGCTACCCTCGATATGCCCAGGTATGGTTTGAAGCTTTCCGGTAGTTATTACCTGGTCACCAACCTTACCTATTTTAAGTCGAGGTACCAGCCGGAGCAGTTTTCTTCCCTCTTCAACCTGCTGCGGGTAACCGGCGAAAAGCAGTTCAAGTTGGGCCGGCGGGGTTGGAACTGGAGAACATGGGTCATCTTACAGCAGCGGGCCGGAGATGGACCGGTAAATGTACCCCTGATCACCACACGCAATATGATCGGGTATGATGGCAACCTCGGCTTCAAGAACCTGGCCATCAGTTTTGGCCTGGAAGCCAAATACTTTACAGCCTATAAAGCGCCTGCTTATTCACCGTTAATAGGTCAATACTATTTCCAGGATACTGTTAATGTGAAATTGCGGACCCCTGAAATGAGTCTCTATATGCACTTCCGTATTAAGAGTTTCAATGCGTATGTGCGTGCAGAAAACCTCAATACCTTCAATGTTTCCAAAGGCGGGTTTACCAAAAACAATATACCTACCATTAACTATCCCTATCCCGGCTTACAAATACGGGTAGGTATCTTCTGGAGTTTTGTGAACTAAGCGAATGTCGCCTTGCTCTTTCCAGCTGGCTTGTTCCAATACTTGTATTCCAATAATTTCAATATCCCTTTCTTCCGGGCACGTTTGGCGCGGTATAATAAATACGGTGTGATGAAGGCCAGGAATCCCGTGAGCCGTGTATTGCCGAGGTCAAGCAAGAGCGCCAGGTGATCCAGCTTTTGGGGAATACCGCTCTTATTGGTCAGGCCATCGCTGGCCAGTCCATATCCAATGGCTACACATTTTTCAAATTCGGTGGAACCTGGTGTGAGTTTCACCAGGAAGCGGATAGGTGTAGGGCCGGCATTGTAAAAACGGTGCAGCTGGTTGATCTCCGCCACCGTTGTTTCCCCTGGTTTCAGGTGTAGCTGTCTTTTCTTAAGACCAATGCTCAACGTGCCTTCCAGCGCAGTAAACTCTTCATTAAAGCTGGTGTGGTAATGCAGGTCATTGCCGCCTCCGGCTTCCAGGGCTACTTCCAACAGGGTATAAGCGCCATTTGTTTCCTGGCTGCTTTCCAATAAAGTCACTTTATCCTTAATAAGCGGATTTTCAAATACTCTTTTTTCCATGGCATATAAATTGGAAGCTAAAGTAGCAGCAGTACAGGGTTGGGTAAAGGCCATATGGTACCATGTGCAGGAAAGGGTACATGAATTGCAAATACTTAATGTTCAGTTGCTTGCCAGTTTGGAGCATTATTTGCATATTGTTCTGTAATTTCACTTACGAAAAATGATAAATATGAAAAACAAAGGCATGCTGTCAGTTACAGCGTTTTCTCTCTTGTTAGTTGTTATGAGTGCCTGCTCTACCAGCAGGGTAGCCAATCCGGATGGTGGTAAAAATGTAAAAATCAGTGGAACCTGGACGGTCCAGGATATAGACTTTGAAGGTATTACCGGCAAGGTAAAGGTTTCCGTGTTTGATGATGCACCTTACACTTGTTTTATTGGCAGCCAATGGAACCTGATAGCCAGTGGCAATGGTTCTTATACCCTCCCTTCGGGCCAGGATTGTAATGCCGGCGAAAGGACCATATTCTGGGGCGTACAAACGGAGAATGGCGTACCCACTTTTATGTTTAAAAAGATGCCAGGTGGTGTAAAGCCCGCCAAAATAACCGACGGTTATAAATTGACCGTAAAATCAGTTACTGCCAATAGCCTGGTATTGCAGGATGATATCAATTTTGAAGGTAAAACCGTGTATATCAATTATCACCTGACCAAATAATAAGTGGATTTTATGTTAAAACGGGCTTGCTGTGGTAAGCCCGTTTTCCTTTTCAGAAAATACACCCTACATTTGTAACAGTAATGAAAAAGGCCATCATCGCCATATTAGCCGTTCTGTATATGACCATCGCCAGTGGGGTGGTGGTTAATGTGCATTACTGTATGGGGCGTCTTGCCTCCGTAGAATACGGATATGATGACCATGATGTTTGTGGAAAGTGCGGCATGAGCGCCACCAAAAAGGGCTGCTGCCACACAGAATACAAATTCGTAAAACTGCAGGATGAACACCAGCTGGCCCAGGCCCAGGTACATTTCCTGGAACTGCCTGCTGAGGCTCCTGTACAAGTTTCCCTTTTTCAATTACCACTTTCCGGCGAGGATCAATATCTCTCCCTTCAGTACCATTCTCCACCCGATCCCCGCCTCAATCATGTCTACCTTAGTAATTGCGTTTTCAGAATTTGATGAATGCCACGGCAATTGTGAAGCTGGCTAACCAGGCAGCGTATTAAAATTATTACGTCCTCATTGCCGACTGTCGATTGCTGATTATCGAGTGCCGACTTCTAATTCATCAATTAAACAAATTAATCATCATGAAAACGCAATCAATCGTTCTCTCCTTCTTATTTATAGTATTCTCTGCATTCAGCGTAAGCGCTCAAAAGAAAGATCCCACTCAGAAAAAAGAAACCCTGAAAGTATGGGGCGAGTGCGGCATGTGTAAAAAGACGATCGAAAAGGCTGCTAAGGATTCAGGCGCTACTACCGCTAATTGGGATACAGAAAGCAAGAAACTCACCATTACCTACAGTACCGCCAAAACCAGCAACGAGAAGATCCAGCAAGCTATTGCCGCTGCCGGTTATGATACCCGCGACCTGACAGCCAATAATGAAGCTTATGACAAGCTGCATGAATGCTGCAAGTATGATCGCAAAGCAGCCGCCGCCAGGGAGGAGAAAAAAGAACCCGCGCAACACCATTAATCACCTCAAAGCAGTTGACAATGAAAAAAACGATCATTACACTGCTGGTGGTACTGGTCAGTATTGCCGGCAGGGCACAATTTAAAAGTGCCAACCTACAGGCTGCAGGACTTACCTGCGCCATGTGTACCAAGGCTATCAATAAAGCACTGGAAAAAGTACCTTTCGTACAGGATGTAAAAGTGGACATCAAATCTTCTTCCTTCCAGATCAATTTCAAGGAAGGCGTGCCGGTTGACTTTGATGTGATGAAGAAAGCCGTGGAAGATGCCGGCTTTTCTGTAGCCAAACTAAAGGTAACCGGTGTGTTTGATAAAGTGGATGTACAGAATGATGCCCATGTACAGATCGATGGTAAAACCTTTCATTTCCTGGGTGTCAACAAGCAAACCCTGCAAGGGGAGAAGGCCATTACCCTGGTTGATAAAGATTTTGTGAGTGCGAAGGAATACAAGAAATACAGTGCTGCCACCAGCATGGCTTGTATTAAGACCGGCAAAGCACAAAACTGTTGCACCAAAGAAGGTATCGCTGCCGACAGCCGTATTTACCACGTAACAATCTGATTAACGTACGCCTGCCAGGGTGAGCCGCTCCGCCAACCGGCGGGCTAACGGCCCACCCTGGTTATAAATTTATTGCATGAAACAATTATTATTTGCTGGTCTGCTGCTGCTGGCAGCCAATACCCTGGTGCAGGCTCAACCTAAAAAGGGAGAGCAGGCGCCTGATATCTCCATTCCCAATGCCCAGGGCAAAACCGTCAAGCTTTCCTCCCTGAAGGGCAAGGTAGTATTGATCGACTTCTGGGCTTCCTGGTGCGGTCCCTGCCGCAAGGCGATGCCCGGCCTGCGTACCAATTATGCTGCCTTTAAAGCAAAGGGATTTGAAATTTATGGGGTAAGCCTGGATGAGAATAAAAATGCCTGGAAGAAAGCCGTGGCAGCCGATCAGATCACGTGGATACAAGTGAACGAACCGGGCGGATGGGAAAGCCACACGGCCAGGGCCTGGAACATTGAGCAATTGCCATCAGCCTTCCTGCTGGACAAGCAAGGGAAGATTGTAGCCACAGATCCTACAGAAGCTCAATTAAAAGCATTGCTGCAAACCATGTTACCTTAAAACCGGTTGTGTATGAAACAAGTAATTACCATGATATCGGTGTTGCTGGTATCGGCAGCTGGCTATGCGCAGGAATTATATCCGTATACAGAACCTGCCTCCAATATGCCGAGCAAGTCCATCAGCGCCAAGTGGGCTACCAAATTATTGAAGAGTGAACACAATGACCGCGTAGAGCAACGGCAGACCCCCGAGGTCATGTTTGGCCTTAATAAAAACTGGATGGTGCATGTGGCTGGCACCTTTTCCGACATGTATTCCTCCAACCTGCGGTGGGAGAGTGTACGCCTGTATGCCAAATACCGCTTTCTTTCGATCGATGATGTACACAAGCATTTCCGGTTAGCCGCTTTTGGTGAAGTTACCCATAGTGTGAATGATGCTTATTACGAAGAAGTGGCATTGGATGGTGACCAGAGCGGTGTCATGGGCGGCATTGTGGCGACACAATTGTGGCAGAAGCTGGCCGTGTCAGGTTCTCTCAGCTATGCCCAGGTGACCACCAAAAAGCCCAAATACATTGAGGACTCCTATCCCTGGCAGGCATTGAACTATACCTTGTCTGCGGGCTACCTGGTATTGCCACGGGAATACACCAGCTATCGCCAAACCAACCTCAACCTCTATGTAGAGCTGCTGGGGCAGCGTACCCTCGACAGGAAGCAATATTATATAGACCTGGCGCCTGCTGTGCAGCTTATTTTCAACAGCAATGCCAAGTTGAACATAGGGCATCGCTTCCAGCTCAACAGTGATATGCACCGGATGGCAGAAAAAAGCTGGCTGATAAGCTTTGAATATGTATTCCTGAACGCCCTGAAGAAACGGGGATTCTGATGCTAAAGGGTTCATAACCATACCTTACCATGACTTTCCGGTTATACGACCGGCGCTCCGGGGGCGCCGGTTCTTTTTTGCAATGTATTAATTGCACTGGCTTTTTCAGGTATGGCAAGCCTTACCCCTCTAATCATGCTGATACTGTGCCTGTTATAGCAATGGTCAGAATCACCCATCATAAGCCCTAATTGCACTGCCCTGCACATCCCAGTGCAATTCCTAGAGCTACGCAGTGCAATTACTTCCCTTATTGGGAACGGAAAACCGGCTATGTGAAAAGATCTGACAGGCACTCCATAAAATCCCTGTTAACTACTTTTGATCCCAATAATAGCTATGTCCCCAACCAGCGCACATGCGGGGATTTTTAGGGGCAAGGTGGACGATGAATTGAGTCCTTACAATGTATCCAGGTCGGCGAAGGAAATGGGCTTGATCAACACTTCATAAGAAAATCCGGGGATATTGGGAAAAGTAGGTGGGTAACCACTCATGAGGAATAAACGCAGGGATGGATTTACATGCAGAAAACTTTCTACTTTGCTCCATCCAATGCCATCGGGCAGGTTGTTGTCCAGGAACAGGATATCCGGGTGAATAAGCTGCATCTCTGCGAACCCTTCCTGTAAGGTGGCTGCGCTATATACATCGTAGTTTTTTTTGACAAAATAGGATTTCATCAGTAAACATAGATCAGCTTCGTCATCAATGATCAGTATCTTCTTTTTGTTTGCCAATACAGGTGATTAAGGTTTCACTAATAACGTATTGTATCGAAAAAAAGTGCCGGACATTTGTGGGGATTCTTTTCCCCGATTCAGTCATTCTCTACGGGCGGCATCCTTTTTACTAATATAAACATCATTCTATCATTTAAAATTATTCAAAATGACTACAACAACAAAAGTATTATTGGGCATCGTAGGCGCCGCCGCTGCCGGAGTAGTGATCGGTATGTTAGTAGCTCCTGATAAAGGTAGTGAGTTGAGAAAAAAGATCAAGAGTAATTGTAATGACTGGGCCAGCAGTTTGTCTGACCTGTTTGCAGCAGGTAAGGAAAAAGCCGAAGACCTTGCTCAAGAAGCCGGTAATAAATACAACCGGGTAAAAGAAAACCTTGGCTAAGTACAGGTGTACCATTCCTTAAAAAAAGACCAGCTATGCGGCAGAAAACAGAGGATATACAATACTCAGAGGTGAAAGACGCCAATACCAGTGATAACCTGGCCGATAATGTGATGGACTTCCTTGAAACTTATTATAAGCTTACACTGGTGAATGTGACCGACAAGGTGTCGGGTGTGGCATCTTCAGTAGTAACCTTTATGGCTATTTTTATCATTGGCATTTTTGTGATCCTTTTTATAGGCCTTGCATTGGGCACCTGGCTGGGCCAGCTGCTCAATAGCACCATCGCAGGATATTTCCTGGTAGCTGGTCTTTTTTTATTGATCATGTTGTTAATATGGGTGTTCCGTAAAAAGCTCATGACAGGATTCAGGAACTTTATTATCCGCAAAGTGTATGAATAAACCGGTGATCAAATCATATGAAGACCTGCTGCAGGAACAGGATCGTTTGCGCAAACAACTCAATACACAAAAGGCAGAACTGAATGGCAGGATCAGGGAAGTGAAAGAAAAGCTGGCTCCTGTAGGAACCATTATATCTGCCATCGGAGGCATCAGTGCCATGGGTGCTAAGAACCCGATGATCAAGTCGGGGATCGGCCTGGCAGTAGATATGTTCCTGAAAGGACGTTTATTCAGGAAGAGCGGCCTGGTAACGGGTATACTGGGTAGTTTCCTGGTACGTAATGTGGCTACTAAGGTAGCAGCAGGGGCTGCAGGCGCCCTGATCGGCACCCTCATCAAAAAGTTCACCCACCGGAAACCGGGGAAACCTGCTATGCAGGAATAGAGGCTGTATTGAGCCAATAACTCCTGATCTCCTGGATCACCCGCACCAAAGCATCAAAGCTTACGGGTTTTACCACATAAGTATTGGCGCCGAGTTCATAACAACGCCTGATCTCGTTTTCGTTCTTGGTAGTGGTAAATATAATAACCGGAATTTTCTTCAATTCCGGATGTTGTTTGATCTCCTTCAAGACTTCCCTTCCATCTTTTTTCGGCATATTCAGATCGAGCAAAATAAATCCCGGATACAGGATATCCAGTGTTTTTTTATGCATGATCCCCGAGAGGTATTCGATCAATTCTATGCCATTTTCCACAAATTCAAGGGTATCTGTAAAGCCATTTTCCTCGAAGGCCGTTTGTAGTAAAAAACGGTCATCTGCATCATCTTCAGCGATGAGGATAAAGGGTTTCTGCATAGCGGTGGTGATACATTTTACGCAAATGTAGAAAACTGCGTGCTAACCCCCTTAAAAATCAACAAATTCCTGCTCAATTTTATATGGAAGGGCGGAGTGTTTTCGGAAAATACGGTACTTCCCGGCAGTCCCGCAGCCACCTCATCATTCCTGTAGCATAAAGGCCCCGTTTTCACGACAGGAAATGCCTCCTGGGGGACAACCGGCCCCGGTATGGGAGATGTTTCCCCGTCGCCGGGAAAGACTGCAGAGGGTATGGTTTTTTTGACCTTTAATGGAGGAAACAGGAATGTAAATCTTTAATCATTAATTGTTTTTTTATGAGTATAAAAGATCCAAAAACAAAAGGAAAACATGATTCGACCGGTAATACGGGGACTCATGAAAAGAGCGGTTATCAACAGGCGGATCAGCAGGATAAGAAGAAGAAGGCTTTTGACGAAGGCATGTCGAATAATTCCAATACCCAGACAGGAACGGCCCACAGTGGCTATGACGAGAAGAATCCTAAACACCCCGGCGGTAAGCAGCAGCAAGGACCCAAAGTGACAAATGACGAGAATACGATCACAAATAGCCAGGAACAAAACAAAGTGGATGAGGAACCTGTAGATGAGCGCTCCGGCAATTCTGCTGAACGAACCGATCCGGAAATTGACTCTCCTATTCCGGACGCAGAAAAAACAGAGAAGAAAATACCTACTATGAAAGGAGGGGCTTTATAACCCCGGTGATAGATACGATAAGTTTTCGCGGCGGACGTTGATTTGGTTGTTTTAACCCGGTAGCATGGCTACCGGGTTTTTTGTTGTGGCAAGGGCACAAAAAAAGTGCAGTGGGGGGCCACTGCACTTTTTTTAAGCTTCTTCTATCTACTTCGCATTTCGCGTCTGTCTTCTATTTACCACAGAAGCTATAAATAAAAAAGTAAAGATGAAAAATAAGATCTTAGCAATTGTTGGATCTCCTCCCATCATTCCTCCAAATCCACATAAGGACGCAATTAGCGCCATAATCAGGAAAATCTCTGACCACCGTAGCATAACCGTTGATTTAAATTGTTTTACAATGGATCAAAATCCTTCGCTTTAAACAGTGGTTCCATAAATAAGGGCAACTTTCTTTTTTCTGGTTCTTCTATAGCTGCTGGTTTATTCAAGGTTACCGGAAAGACACTTTGATCCGTTTCTTGTTTGTGTTTCCTTGCAGGTTCTACACTTTCTTTGAAAAATAGTTTAGTGCGATGTCTTTGCCGGCGTAGAGCGATATTCTTTGTTTCCATGAGTTATAATTGAGTATAACAAATGTCAAAAAACTAATGCCCGTTCATATTACCGGTTCAGACATATCAATGTGGATCACATTCCACAAAATTTTGTGCAACATGCCCCATTGATGATTAACATCCAATTAGCAAAAAAGAACTTAAAGGTTAAGGTGCTGCTGTATAAGAGCGGCAGCTTCCTCCAGTATCCAAACAGAAACGGAAGCGCCGTTGACAAGGAATTCTACTTTGCCATGCTCATCTGCTGTGAGCTTTTCTGATCGATTACCGGTGATGTCGGTAAAAGTTTTGTGAGCGAAACGATTTCCCAGCTCCATGACCTTATTCCCTTCACTTCCGTTGCTTAGTAATACAGCACAACCGGAAAATTCTCTATCATCAGTTCCTCTCCTTATCCAGCCTACGGTATTAGGATGATCGAAATAATCGTACTCTTCACCATAGGAAAGCAATTGACGTACCAAAAGCATGCTTTCCAAAGCTGGGACTGGTACTATTTCAATGGGGATCTTCTCTTCACCTTTCTGTACCTCGTATTTAGCGCCATACAGATGGGGGAAAAAAACACAGGGAAATCCCTTGACTCTTAAAAGGATAAGTGCATAAGCGAGTGGCTGGAACCAAAAATCAACATAGGATTCTAATGATTGACCGGGCTGACTGTCGTGGTTGTCGACAAATGTGAAGCTGCTCTCAGGCAATTCTTTCAACACGGTGTTATCAAAGATACTGCGAAGATCGTAATTGTTTTTAATCTGTGCCGCATCAAAAAAGTTAAAATGCAACGGAACATCATACATTAGTGATTGCTTGCCCAGGGCATTACAATAATTGATGATTGCCTCTGTTTTATTGCTCCAGTATTCTGCTACACAAAAGAAATCCTTCTGGAACTTATCTTTCAGGAAGTGCAGCCATTCCTGGAAAAAGCGGTAGTTGATATGTTTTACTGCATCCAGCCGAAAGCCATCGATATTGGTAGTTTCGATATACCAGGCGCCCCATTTCTTAACTTCTTCTCTTACAAAGGGATTTCTAAAATCAATATCGGCCCCCATGAGGTAATCAAAATTTCCCATTTCATCGTCCAGCATCTGGTCCCAGCCATCACCCATATTGTGCTGGATGAGGAATATCCTTTCCCGGTTATCTATCATTTCACTTACCCCGGTAAATGATTCTTTGTCCCATATAAAATTTGAATATTTACCGCCTCTGCCGGGGAAGGTAAATTTAGTATGGGCTTCTATTTCCACTACCTGGTCGGCCATTTCCTTTCGGTTTTCGGTATTTACTTCACGGGCTCCCATCTTCTCTGTTTCATCCCCGCCGTGTTTGTGGTTAAGTACAATGTCGGCAATGGCCTGCAGCTGATGTTCGTGAAGGGCATTTATGCAGTCAATATATTGTTGTTTGGTGCCATGCCTGGTGCGCACGGTAGCCTGCTGGTCAAATTCACCCAGGTCAAAAAGATCATACACTGCATAGCCCGGCTCCCAGGTGCCGCGGGCCGATTTATAGGCGGGTGGCAGCCATACATGGGTGATGCCCAGTTTTGCCAGCCAGGCAGCCTGTTCTTTGCAATGGTTCCAAAGGTTACCATCATCGGGATATTCCCAATGGAAAAACTGAAACATGGTAGGGTTGTTCATATGCTTATTTTATTTTTTATCTGCCGGATAGGTGATATGTGTTTGCCGCCGGATAGCATCCAGGGTAGCCATCAGGTCGAGACTGAACTGGTGGCAAAGCTTATCGCTGTATAATTTGCCCTGCTTTATACAATGGTATACTTCTTCTGCTTCATATTGCAATCCATGGCCTTCCCATTCGCAGGGATATTCTATTTGAGAACCATCATAAATGGTGACCGTGATCCTGTCTGGTCTTTCATTCCAGGGGGTAGCAATGTGAATGCGGCCCGTTTCACCATAAATGGTAGCTGTTCGTTCGGTTTGGGTAACCAGTGATGATTCGATGAGGGCGTAACCCTGGTTGCCATAACTGAATACCGCTGCACAGGATTCATCTATGTGCTGATCTGATAACCGGGCCGTGGCTTTTATCATAGTTGGTTTACCCAACAGGAGGTGTGTCAGAAAGACGGGATAGATACCCAGGTCGAGCAGGGAACCACCACCCAGCGATGGGTTGAAGTAGCGGCTCTCCGGGTCATGGGGAGCTTTATAGCTCATGTCGGCTTTCAGGGAGATGATCTTGCCGATGGCCTTGCTTTCTAACAGGGATAATACTTTCCCAATGCTGGGGAGAAAACGGATCCACATGCCCTCCATTAAAAAGGTTTGGTTTTTAGTGGCAGCATCGACCATTTCATTGACTTCTCTGCTATTCATGGCCAATGGCTTTTCACAAAGCACGGGTAACTTATGTTGCAGGCAGCGCAAGGTTTCTTGATGGTGCAACGGGTGCGGTGTGGCAATGTATACGGCATCCACCCCGGCCTGCTTCACAAAATCCCCGATATCTTCGAAATACCTGGGGGCGTCTTCTTTCTCTGCAAATGCCGCTGCTTTTTCCAAACTATGGGACAATACGGCACCAATGCGGTGCCTGGCACTTTTAATTTGATCGAGGTCGTGGGCAAACTCTGTAGCTATATTGCCAGGCCCGATAATACCCCAGGTAAATGTATCCATTGGAAAGAAAGTTAAATGGGTTGTTGGGAAGGGATGGGCAACACTTATACCATTGAATGCATGGGGATTTTGATCTACATTGAATAGCTGCTGTGTTGATCAAGCGGGTAAAATAACCGGCAACAGGTTACCGGACAGGTAAGTACGCAGGGGTATAAGATTTTCATGTTTGCCAGGAAAAGCATTTTATGGCAAAGGCTGCTGCATCCAAATTAAAAAAGAAGAAGAAAAGCCTGAATAAACAGGAAGTAGTTGTGCGCCCTGGCTATCAACCTGCCGGTAAACTGGCCAATAAAGTAGCTATGATCACAGGTGGTGACAGCGGTATTGGACGGTCAGTGGCTGTATTGTTTGCCAAAGAAGGCGCAGATGTAGCCATCGTATACCATCAAAGCGATAAAGATGCCAAAGAAACAAAGGCATTGGTTGAAGCAGAAGGCAGGGTCTGTGCAACTTATAAAGGTGATATTGCCAGCGAGTCATTTTGTCGTAAAGTAGTACAGCAAGTATACAACAGGTTTGATAAACTATCCATACTGGTCAATAATGCAGGAACGCAGGAGCCTGATGATGACTTTATGGATGTGACCAGCGAACAGTTCCACCGCACTTTTGAAGTGAACATGTTCTCTTTCTATTATTGCACGCAGGAAGCGTTGAAGTTGATCGATCCGGACGGGTGTATCATCAATACGGCTTCGGTAGTTGCTTACCGGGGCAGCGAGCACCTGGTGGACTATTCCGCTACCAAAGGAGCTATTGTATCCTTTACGCGCTCACTGGCCAAAAACCTGGCGCAGGATGGCATCCGGGTAAATGCAGTAGCGCCCGGCCCCATTTGGACACCCCTGATCTTTGATACTTTTGATCAGGCGCATATCCGGCAATTTGGAAAGCAAACCCCTATGAAGCGGGCTGGTTTTCCCTATGAGGTGGCACCTGCTTATGTGTTTCTCGCCTCAGCGGATGC
The DNA here is from genome assembly GCF_003555545.1 of Paraflavitalea soli. GTDB lineage: Bacteria > Bacteroidota > Bacteroidia > Chitinophagales > Chitinophagaceae > Paraflavitalea > Paraflavitalea soli. The sequence continues at coordinate 8,315,355 of NZ_CP032157.1, forward strand.
TTCCTATATTACAGGGCAGGTGATCCATGTGAATGGCGGAGAGGTGGTGGGTGGCTGATGGTGGTGATCAGATATTGGGAATTGGAAAATACAAGTGGAAGACAGCTCCTTCGCCTGCAACGCCCATGGCTGTGATGTTGCCGCCATGATTGATCATAATGCGCTGCACCATGGGCAGGCCAATGCCCTTGCTTTGAATAGTTGGTTGCGTTTCCAGCTTCTGGAAGAGGTAAAACATTTTATCAACGTATTTATTATCGAAGCCCATACCATTATCGGCAATGCTGATCTTGTAATACCGGGAGCCTCCCAATACGGTAAGTATTTTGTTGGTGATCTTGCTGCCGGATATAGCTTCATTGGCGATGGTGATCACGGGTGGCACTTCCTTGCGGGAGAATTTGATAGAATTATCAATCAGTTGTTCAAACAGGATGGCCAGTTGTGAAGGGATGCCTTTGATAACGGGAAGGGTATTGGTAATGATGAGTTGGGCCTGTTTAATGGTGAGCTTTTCATCAAGGTTTTCTGCCACCTTCATCAATACATAATTGAGGTCTACCTGCATGAGGGTTTCCTGGGTATTGATGAGGCTGGAATATTTTACCATATCCCGCGTGAGGCCGTGCATATGTTTGGCAGCCATATCCATTTTTCCCAGCAGCAGATTTACTTCTTCCGGTAATTCCCGGTAGCGTGTAATGACCTGGTTGGAGAAGGTTTGTATTTTCCGCAGGGGTTCCTGCAGATGATGGGAGGCGATATTGGTGAGTTGCTCCAGTTCGGCATTGGCCCGGTTAAGGATGCCCACCTGTTGCTGTAGTTGCTGCTGAAACTCCAGCCTCTTTCTAAGCTCCCGCAGAATGAAGAAAAAGGAGATGATCAAACAGGCAGCGGCAAAGATGAAAGTGGCGTAGAGGAGGTTGGGGGTATTGCGCTGACCCATTTTCTTGCGGGCATCCGGCTCCATTTTCTCACGGATCTCCATGGATTGCATTTTATCGTACAGCTGCCGGTAATCGGCCATCACTACTTTACCTTCCAACAGGCGGCGACGGAGGTTCTCTTCGTCCATATTATGAGTAGCCTTGGAGATATTGTCTTTCACCTGCCTTATCCGGTCGGCTACCAGTCCCCGCAGCCTTGCCAGGTTGGTGAGCTGGTTGTGGGCGGCGCCTGAAAAATGCCGGATGCTGTCCAGCAGACCCGGGATCTTCGCTGCATTGGAAAGACCAGGCGTAAGGAGACTGCTATCGCCGGTAAGTATAAATCCCTGTTCACTGTTGATGGCGTCTTTCAGGTAAGAGTCTACCTGCCCAAGGAGGAGCATGGTCTCGTAGTTGTGCTCAACTTCATTGGAAGCCTGCGTGGAATCCATTAACCTTTTGTAAAACAGAACAGACAAAACGGTCAAGATACCAAAGGATAATATGAATAGTGCATAGATGTATTGGAACCTGAATTTCATAGACGTAATTCCCCAAATTGTGTAAATTGTTCTACAGTTAGGCAAGGCTGCCGGAAGGGTTGTTAAAGGGTAAAATGGGCTATGAGACAGTAAAATACGGCATTTACGCATTTTTTGTGTGAAAAATTCTTTTTTGGAGTAAGGCTTGTAGTATAGAGCATACAATCTTTTCACATGATCCATCAACATCTAACACAAAAACAGCAGGTGAGGATACTTCCTCAGCAGATTCAACTGTTGAATTTGTTTCACCTGAATACGCTGGAACTGGAGCATCGTATTGAACAGGAAATTGAAGAGAATCCCTTGTTGGAGGAGACGAAGAATGATGAGAATTTATCAAAAGATGAGAAGGAGGTTGTACAGGACTTTGCCGATTGGGAAGAGTTTGGGTACGATGATATTCCGGATTACAAAGTAGAGTATGCCAACTACTTTTCCGGCGAGGATATTCCGGAAAGGCCCCTGGTGCAAATGGCCGATTTCCGCCAGCAGCTGAAAGAGCAATGCCGGCTGCTTTTATTGGGTGAGCAGGACTTTACCAGGGCCTGTTATATTATTGATTCCCTGAATGAAAGCGGCATGCTGGAGCAGAGTCTTTCTACGCTGGCAGAGGATATGTCGTTCAAGTTCGGTGAATGGATAGAAGGCCCTGCGCTGGAAGGAGTATTGAAGACGATCCAGAGCCTGGATCCACCCGGTGTAGGCGCCCGCGATATACGGGAATGCTTATTGTTGCAGCTGGAACGGATGAATACTGCGCAACCTGATGTGGCAGCGGCGCTGAAATTGATAAAGGATCACTATACGGACCTTAAAAACCGCCAGCTGGAAAAAGTGCGGGAAAGCCTGCGGCTGGACGAAGATGAGTTCAGGATCGTATTGGAGCTGGTAGCTTCTTTGCAACTGCAGCCGATCAATGTGCGGCTGGAAGAGCCGGTGGCGAAGAATTATATTATTCCTGATTTCATCATTACCGTAGAAGGAGATAATATCGAGGTGGCGCTGGCAAGGCAACGTTCTGCATCACTGCATATTAACCATGCGTGGATGGAAACTGTTAAAAGTCAGTGTGCGAAAAAAGACAAGGCGGCTGAACAGTATATGAAGAGCAAGCTACAGGCTGCAGAATGGTTTGTATCAGCTATTCAGCAACGGGAAAGTACTATGCTGAAGATCATGAAGACGATCGTAAAGTGGCAATATGACTTTTTCAAGGAAGGCGATCACCTGTTGTTAAAACCCATGATCCTGAAAAATATTGCCCAGGAGATAGGGGTGGATATTTCGACGGTATCACGTATTACGAGTAATAAATATGCAGCTACACCTTTTGGAAATATCCTGTTGAAGGATCTGTTCTCTGAAGGTATGCCGAATGTGGAAGGGGAAGTAATCAGCAACCGCATTATCCAATTTGCATTGGAAGAAGCCATTGCGGCAGAAGATAAGAAAACACCTTTCACAGATCACCAGTTGGTGGTAGTACTGGCCCGGAAGGGATATAAGATCGCCCGGAGAACGGTGGCCAAGTACAGGGAGTTGTTAAGGATCCCCACAGCACAGATGAGGGCCTTATGGCGATAGGGCATTAAAAAACAAGAAACCAATTTAATAAACCTGATTAAATACCATACTTACACCACGTAAACCCAATTATATGCCTAAAATATTAGTGATTGATGATGATCGTGACATTTGCTTCTTAATGAATAAGTTCCTTACCAAGCATGGTTACGAAACACATGAATCATACACTGCCAAAAAGGCCCTGGAATTATTGGAGCAGATCACAGATTTTGACCTTGTGTTGTGTGATTACAGGTTGGAAGGGGTAGATGGTAAAACGATGCTGCTGAAGATCAAGGAAAAATATCCATCGCTGCCGGTGATTATCATTACGGGGTATAATGACCTGAAGACGGCTGTGGATGTAATGAAAATGGGGGCTTATGATTATGTGACGAAACCCCTGTTCCCGGAGGAGATATTGAACACAATACAATCTGCTTTGAATGCTGCCCCGGTAGTGGCGCAGCCAGTGCATAGTTCGAATGGTGCTTCGCACCTGGATGACCATGGAGACAAGAAGAAGGCCTTTACGGCCAATGGCGATTATATATTTGGAACGAGTGCTGTATTTCAGCAGATCATGGACCAGATCATTCTGGTAGGACCTACTGACTATAGTGTGATCATCTATGGAGAGAGTGGCAGTGGCAAGGAAGCGATTGCGCAGGAGATCCACAAGCGCAGCAAGCGCAGCAGTTACCCTTTTGTAGCGATCGACTGCGGGGCACTTTCCAAGGAGTTGGCGGGTAGTGAACTGTTTGGTCATGAAAAAGGGGCATTTACAGGAGCTATTAACCAGAAGGCCGGCAGCTTTGAACTGGCCAATGGGGGTACGATCTTCCTGGATGAGATTGCCAATCTTTCGTACGAAATACAGGTGTCGCTGCTGCGGGTGATCCAGGAAAGAAAGATGCGCCGGGTAGGTGGGGTAAAAGATATTTCGCTGGATGTACGTATCCTGATAGCCAGCAATGAGCGGTTGTGGGATGCTGCCCAGAAGGGTAAATTCCGGGAAGACCTTTTCCACAGGTTCAATGAATTTACGATTGAAGTCCCGCCTTTGCGGCAGCGTAAAGAGGATATCATGGTATTTGCCCGTCACTTCCTGCATAAAGCCAATGAAGGGCTTAATAAGAAGATCAGGGGCTTTTCTCCGGAAGTGGAGGAGATATTCAAAAACTATGTGTGGCATGGTAACCTGCGTGAGTTGAAAAATGTGGTAAAAAGGGCGGCCCTGCTTACGGATGGTGATTATGTGGAAGACCGTAGTCTGCCATTTGAGATCAGTAATTACCGGAAATTGTTGTTTGAACACAATAATGAAGGGCCTGCTGAGGCACCTACAGCGGTAGTTCCCATCCGGGATACCATTGCTACGGCTCCTGTGAAAAAGCCTTTTAATGAGAACAGCCTCAAGGAGGCTTCGATCGACCTTGAATATGAAATGATCCTGAAAGCACTGAAAGAAACGAATTTCAATAAAAGTAAAGCTGCCCGGCTACTGAATATCGACAGGAAAACGTTGTACAATAAGATCAAGCTGTACCAGGAACTGAATAATCGCTAAACCAATACCATGACCCTTGAAGAAACCAGCCATATAAACAAGCTCAGGGAGCTGTTCAATGATACAGAGGAGTTGTTGCAATTTGGTACCTGGCAATGGGATGTGGCAACTGATAAAGTATCCTGGTCGGAGGGTATGTACCGGATAATGGGCTATGAGCAGGATGGAGCCCCGGTATTATCCGATGAATTTTACCTTAGTCATGTGCACCCCTCTGATGCCGAAGAATTGAGGCATATCCGTAGTAATGCCATTGCTACAAAAACACCTTTTGAATATACGTATCGCATTACCACGCATCAAAAGCAGCAACGGATCATCAATATCAAAATGAAATTTGTGCTGGACAAAAACGGAGAAGTGATCAAAGGGGTGGCGATCAACCGGGATGTAACAGAGAAAACGAAAATGCTGCATGACCTGATGCATTACAAACGTATTGTAGGGCAGAAGGAAGAATTCCTGAATGTGGGCAACTGGGAGTTGGAACTGGAGACTAATAAAATGACCTGGTCGGATGGAATGTACCAGTTGCTGGGCTATGGCCCGTATGACAGAAAGGATTCCATTGACCTATATGAGTTCTACCGCCTACACATGCAGCCGGAAGAGGTGAAAAAAGCCAATAACGCCATCAATGAAGTAATTACTACGGGTGAGACCTATGTGCGCTCCTCTACTCTTATTACCAGAGATGGTACGGTGAAAGCTGTGGAGGTATTTGGAAAAGTGTTGAAAGATCAGCAGGGAATAGCTGCAAAAGTGCTGGGCACAGTAAGGGATGTGACACGCCTGAAAGAATATGAACAGGAACTGGAAATAAAAGTACAGGAACTGAACCGTTCGAACCATGACCTGGAGGAATTTGCCTATGTGGCTTCGCACGACCTGCAGGAGCCCTTGCGTAAGCTGACTACTTTTGGGGAACGGTTGAAAAATAAGTGCGCTGAACAATTAAAAGATGAAGGGATCCTGTACCTGAACCGCATGATGGCTTCGGCTGAGAACATGCGGATATTGATCGATAACCTGCTGGAGTTTTCGCGGGTTACGCGATTGCAGCATTCTTTTGAACGAAAGAACCTGCAGGAGGTGGTACAGGACGCTTTGAATGACCAGGACCTGGAGGTGGAAGACGGTAGGGCCGAAGTAGAGGTACTTGACCTGCCGGAGGTGGAAATGGTAACCTCGCAAATGCGGCAGCTTTTTAATAACCTGGTGAGTAATGCGATCAAGTTCCGCCGCAAGGAAGTGCTCCCTAAGATCACGATCAAAAGTGAAAAACTTACCAAAACAGAAAAGGACAAGCTGAAATTGCGTAATGGCAACCTGTATTACCGGATCATAGTAACGGATAACGGAATAGGGTTTGAAGAAACTTATTCTGAAAAGATATTCCAGCTTTTCCAGCGATTGCATGGTAAAGCCGAATACCCGGGGTCGGGCATGGGGTTGGCCATATGCCGAAAGATCACAGATAATCATAATGGCCTGATCATGGCTGCCAGCACACCGGGGCATGGTTCTACTTTCTCTATCATACTGCCTGAAACACAAGCTCCTTAAACTATTCCCTATGTTTATCACCACAGAACCATCACGTATCCTAATTGTAGACGATGACGAAGACGATTTTTATATTACCAACAGCATTATTAAGGACATTAATGGTGGTAATTTCAAAGTAGACTGGTGTTTTAAATACCAGGAAGCATTAGACCATATTTGCCATAGGCGTTATGACCTGTATTTTATAGATTATTTCCTGGGTGCCAAAACGGGTCTTGACCTGTTGCGGGAAGCAGTAGAGCGGGAATGTGAAGCGCCCATGATATTACTGACGGGTAAGGGCAATCAAACGGTGGATATCGAGGCGATGCGGGTAGGGGCGGCAGATTACCTGATCAAGTCTGAACTTACCACGGAGAAGATGGAACGGTGTATACGTTATTCGCTGGAAAAGGCGCGTTCCTTAAAAGCACTGCGTGACAATGAACTTAAATACCGCAATATTTTCGAACGTTCCAAAGACGCCATTTTCCTGGCGGATACGAACCTGCAATTCTTTACGGTGAATGCCGCCACGGCAGGCTTGCTGGGTTATACAGCAGAAGAATTGTCGCACATGACATTCTACAACCTGATGCTGGAAGAGCAGGATGCCAGCCGGTTGAAGGAATTGTTGCAAACAGGCGAAGTAGATGATGTGGAAATCGACCTGCTCAATAAGAACCGGGAAGAGCGTACCTGCATATTTTCTGCTACTATTATTGAACGCCCTGACAAGACCAAATATGTGCAGGGCATTTTGCATGATATTACTGGTTTGCGTAAGGCAGAAAAGTCTGTATTGATGGCGGAGAAACTGGCTGCCACAGGACGGCTGGCGCGTACACTGGCGCATGAGATCAGGAATCCGCTTACCAATATCCACCTGTCGCTGGATCACCTGCGGGTGAATGATATTACGGAAGCACAGACAAATTATTTTGGTATCATTCAACGCAATGCAAAACGTATCGGGGCCATTATTTCCGAGCTGCTGGATACAGCCCGGCCTACGGAAATGATGCTACAACAAACTTCTTTGCAGGATATCCTGGATGAAAGTATTACTGCTGCAATGGATAGGATCGTGCTTAAGAATATCAAGTTACAGATACGCTATCCGGATAATATCGTATATATACCGGCCGATAAAGACAAGCTTAAGATAGCGTTTCTCAATATCATCATTAATGCGGTGGAAGCCATGGAGGAGGAGGAAGGCAAGCTGGTAGTGGCCATGGTGCAACATCATCAGACCTGTGAAGTGCGTATTACAGATAATGGAACGGGCATCACGGAAGATAACCTGCAGAGGCTATTTGAACCTTATTTTACCTCTAAAAGGAATGGCCTGGGGCTAGGCCTGGCTGCCACGCTGAATATACTGCAGGCGCACCGGGCAGAAGTAGATGTACATTCTGCAGTGGGGAGCGGGACCACTTTTATTGTCACGTTTAGCATTTAGTAGTTAGTAGAAAATAATGGCCGGATAGCATTGCTTTCCGGCCTTTTTCGAAAGGATCCTTTTGTGCTGTTAGAATCCTATGCCAATGTAAAAAGTGAAGGCGCTGTTCTTTGAATTCTTTGTAGCTTCTCCTGCAAGTCCGCCATCGCCAATTTCATTCAAGCCGTAGTTGTACCGGGCACCCAGGGTGAAGTTCTCGATGTCAAATCCAATACCACCCACGAGGCCAAAGTCGAAACGCTTGAAGTTGTCGGTGTCCAGGTCCTTGATATTATCAACATCTCCGGTTTCGTGGTCCAGCCTTTTGATATTGGCTGAAGTAAGCAGGGCGGCATAAGGACCTGCATGGATGTTGAAATTTTTACCCAGGTTGAAGACCGCTAAAACGGGCAGTTCAACATAATTCAGGTTGAAGCGGTATTCGCCATCTCCTAAAATGTTGTCATAGGTAAGCTTGGCGCCTTTGCTGCTATAGGCTAACTCAGGTTGGATAGAGAAACCTTTGGTGATGGGGAACTTGGCAAATACGCCTACGTTGAGCCCTACCTTCATGTTCTCATCTTTAACATCATCCACATATAGGTTGCTGAGGTTTACGCCCCCTCTGATGCCGAATTTAGGCTGTAGGCTGGTTTCTGATGTTGTTTGTTGTTCCTGAGCCATGGCTGCTGTTAAAGAGCCTGTAAGGGCTGCCAGGAGGAATAGTTTTCTAAAACTACCGGTAGCATTTTTCATTGTGTTCAGTTTTGCTGTGTTTTCAATCATGGTTTCTAATTATATGTGCATGCATTGTTCAGAGCCTGCATGATAAGATTTGAATTATCAATTAGCATTCCTTATGATCAAACTGTAGATTAATTGTGGAATGGGGGAACGGAATGGCATGGTCTGTGTAGCCTTATCTACAGTAAATCATCATATTAGGGGAATAGTGATGTGATCGGTTGCTCATGGCTGGCAGGGTATAGCAGGGGGGCGGCAACATTTTTATACAGGAATTATAAAATCATTTGTTATGCGTGCAATCTGGAGCGGGTCCATCGGCTTTGGGCTGGTGAATATACCCATCAAACTATACAGCTCTATACAGGAAAGTGATCTTGACCTGGATATGCTGGACAAGAAGGACCATGCGAATATCAAATTCCAACGGATCAATGAAAAGACAGGCAAGGTAGTGTCCTGGGCCAATATCGTGAAAGGTTATAACCTGAATGGGCATTATGTGGTGCTGACGGACGAGGATTTTCAAAAGGCTATGCCGGAGAAAACGAAGAGTATTGACATTATGGCTTTCGTGGAAGAAGCAGCCATCGATCCCATGTTGTATGAAACACCTTATTATATTGAACCGGATAAATCAGGCGCCCGGGCCTATGCCTTATTATGGAGTGCGCTGCATAAGGCAGGTAAAGTGGGCTTGGGCAGTTTTGTATTGCGTAGTAAAGAAAGTCTCTGTGTGATCCGTGCGGCTGAAGATATCCTGGTAGTGCAGAAGATCCGCTTTGAGGAGGAGATACGGGCAACGAGTGAATTGACGATCCCGAAACTTACGAGTAAGCCCGGGGAACTTAAAATGGCTTTATCGCTCATCGATCAGCTTACGGAGAAGTTCGATATTTCGGCTTATAAGGATACGTATTCGGATAAACTGATGAAACTCATAAAGGCGAAAGGTAAAGGTAAGAAGATCGCTACGCCTCATATGAAGGTGGTGCATTCGAGGGCCAAAGACCTGATGTCGCAATTGAAGGCGAGCCTGGATACGAAGAAGCGGAAAGCTTCTTAAAAGGCAACAAGGCAACGGGGCAACCAGGCAGAGAGGCAGCATAAGCATAAATTATAATGATATGGCAGTAAAAGAACAAACAGCTAAGGAAAGCGTGGTGACGATCAACCGGCGTTCACTGAAGCTTACGAATCTTTCTAAAATATATTTTCCCCGGGAAAAGATCACCAAGGGGGATGTGATCGCTTATTATAATACGATGGCAGATCATATATTGCCTTACCTGAAAAATCGTCCCCTGTCTTTGAAGCGGAATCCCAACGGGATCCTTGACAAAGGGTTTTATCACAAAGATGCAGCGGAGGAGGGGCCTTCCTGGATAAAGTCCTTTGATCAGTATGCTGAATCCTCCAAAAAGATGGTCAATTATATTGTGTGTAATGACAAAGCCACGCTGATCTACCTGGCCAACCTGGGATGTATTGAAATGAATCCCTGGAATTCTACCACCCGCACACCGGATAAACCTACTTACCTGATGATCGATATTGATCCCTCTGACAAGAATACCTTTGACCAGGTGGTGACGGTAGCGCAGGCGGTGCAGGAAGTCCTGAACAGGGCAGGGGCGGTGAGCTACTGTAAAACCTCCGGCGCTACGGGTATCCATGTGTATGTGCCCCTGAATGCCCGTTACACTTATGAAGTAGCCAGGGAGTTTGCGCATATTGTAGCTACGCTGGTGCAGGAACAATTGCCTGACCTTACTTCGCTGGAAAGGAACTTGCGTAAACGCGGCAACAAAATATATGTTGATTACCTGCAAAATTCACAGGGGCAAACGCTGGCTTCTGCGTATAGCCTGCGACCTGTGGAAGATGCTTCGGTATCCACACCCTTGTTGTGGAAAGAAATGAAGCATGGGTTGCATCCTTCGCAGTTCACTATCTACAATATAGAAAAGCGGGTAAAGAAGCTGGGAGATATCTTTTATATGGTGCTCAAGGAAGGGAATAACCTGAAAGGCTGTCTTAAGAACTTGGGGTATTGAGATCGATAATCGGCAGTCGGCAATCGGCAATCGGCAGTCTCTTGCTTCGAGACTTTTGGTTTGTGTTTTTGGTGCGATAGCGGATTTCTCACTCCGCTTCGCTGCGTTCGAAATGACAAAAGAGAGTTTACGTGGACAAAAGAACGTTTACATTGACAAAAGAACGTTTACGTGGACAAAAGAGCGTTTACGTGACGATCTTGTTGGCGTGTTGGTGGAGGATGTAAAATAATAATCCTCCCATTACGGGTACGGAAACGACTACGATGAGCCAGAACATTTTCTGGTAATACTTCAGGTCATTTGCTGAAATCACATCCAGGATAGCCCATATCCAAAAGATGCCGGCCAGTAAAAATCCTGCATACATAACATAGGTCCCTAGCTCATAATGGGGCATGGCTACAAGACCGATCAGTATAAGGGCTGTACCGATCATGGCCAATATAAAAGCGGGGCGACTTAGATTTTTCATAACCTTCTTTTGCAGGTATGGTTACCAAAGTTATGCCACCCCACCCGCTGGTCTGTTGAAGCCAAATAGCTTGCTGTTGGCATTGTTTTTCCCTGATAATAAATCGCTTATGATCTGTGCCGCAATGAGGCTAAAGGTGATTCCATTGCCTCCAAACCCCAGTGCAAACCAGGTATGAGGTCTTTCAGGAATGCTACCAATATAAGGCAATCCATCTTTGGTACTGGCAAAGGTACCAGCCCAGGCAAAGTCTGTACGGAATGGAATATCAGGAAAGAGTCTGCTAAAGGAATGTTCCAGTTGTTTTGTTTTGCGGGGCAGGCTGGCGTCGCGTTTTGCGGGGTTATAAAATGCATCGTCTTTGCCGCCTACCAATATGCGTTGATCTGTAGTGGGTCGCATGTATAAATAGGGATTGGCGGTTTCCCAGATCAATGCATTCTGGTGCCAGCATTCATTGATAAACATGGGTTCGCTGATGATAGAATAGGTAGAGTGGAGTTTTTCTATCTTTTTGGGCAGGTATTGATGTGATTCATAGCCGCAGGCAATGACGAGTTGTTTTGCTTCTACTTTAAATCCCCACTCTGTTTGGAGTACTACGCCTTTCTGTTCATAATCGATACCGGTTACAAGTGTATTGTCATATACCAGCATTCCTTTCTCCTGACCATGTTTGAGCAGGGCGTGGGTGAGCTCGTAGGCTTCTACAATGCCGCCGTCGGCGGAAAGGAGGCCGGCTGGTTTGTTGAAACCAAAAAGCCTTATGATATCATCGACGGACAATAGCTGCAGGTTGAAGCCCGCTCTTTTGCGCAGGAAGTATTCGCGTTCGAGTTCTTTTACATCATTGTTGTAGCTGGCAAACTGGAAGCTGGGCCTTAAAGCGAAAGCTGGTTTATCGGGCAGCTGTTTACATATTTCATGGAGATCGTAGATGGCCTGCCTGCACAGGAGGTAACTAAGTACGGCATTTTTCTCTCCTACCAGCTCGATGAGCTTGTGCAGTGGAGTGTCTATTTCATATTGCAACAGGGAGGTGCTGGCGGCGGTGCTGCCCATACCGGCATGGCGCCGGTCTATTACGATGGCCTGTATGCCTTTTTGCATAAGGTGCCAGCCAACGAGGGCGCCGGTAATTCCAGCACCGATAATGGCGACATCGGCTTTTACATTTTTCCGTAAAGATGGATAGACATGGCCCAAGCCATGTCGTAATAACGCGTATGGTTTGTCTGACCGGAGATCCATAGTATATTGATATTTATGTATCGAGGTAAGAGGCGGGAATTTCCCGTGCTTCCTGCTTTACCACAAATACGGCTGTTTCCTTTGGCTTGATGCCACTGCCTACTTCTACGGCGTAGCATTTGGTAAATTCTGCTCCGAAATACAAGATCACGGAAGAATAGTATACCCACAATAAAATGACAACAATGGTAGCGGCTGTGCCGAAAGTAACTCCTACATTGGACCTGCTGATGTAAAAGCTGATCAGGAATTTGCCGCCCATAAAGAGCAGGGCTGTAAACAGGGATCCTTTGATCACATCACGCCACTGAATAATAGCATCGGGTAATACTTTGAAAATGATGGCGAATAAGGTAGTAATGACCACTAATACGATCAGCAGGTTGAGAATATAAAAAACGATGATAATGTTCTCGGGGAAAAACCTTTCGAGTTGTTTGCTCAGGGCATCTGTGAGGGTGCTTATCAATAAGGATACCAGCATAATAAAGCCCAGGCCTACAACCAGGGAAAAGGACAGGAGCCTGTTGGTAAGAAATTTCAACCATCCTTTTTTGGGTTTGGCTTTTACAGACCAGATCCGGTTGACGGAATCCTGTATCTCGGTGAATACACCGCTGGCCCCAAATAACAACATGACCACGCCTATAATGATGCCGGTGGTCTTAAACTGGGACTGTTCAATATTCTTAATGATTGCCTGTAGCTGGATGGCAGCGTCGCTGCCAATAAATCCTTTTACCTGCCCGTATACCCTTCCCTGTACGGCTTCCCGGCCATAAAATATACCTACCAGGGAAATAACAATGATGAGAATGGGGCCCATGGAGAAGATGGTATAATAAGACAGGGATGCGCTTAGTTTGAATGCATTGTCTTCGATGAAAGCCAGTGCTGCTTTCTTCAGGACCTTGAAAAATGAACGTAAAGAGGACCACATATGGCGATAGGGAGAAATAAGTGTGCCGTAAAAAGAATGCTTCGCTTGGGGAAAAGCATCTACAGAATGGGGCAATGAGCGATGTGGAATAAGCGGCGTAATATTTTTATAGTTTCCCTAAACATTATAACATGAGAAGCATATTATATCTTATTGCTGTGATACTGGTTATCGGCTGGATACTTGGATTTTTTGTATACAGCGCCTCGGGACTGATCCATATCCTTATCATTCTGGCCATCATATCATTACTCCTGGGATTGATCAGAAGAACCTAAAGTATACGTTGCATAACTCTAATGAGGTTGGTTTTAATCAACCTCATTTTTTATTTAGCTTACTACCGAGGTTGTTTACAGCTACTATAAAGGCTTCTACTCCAGGGTCTTTGTACCTGTTATAGGGTTCCACCATTGTTCCTTTGAGGCCATCGCAGGTTTCAATGATATACATAACTACCTTTTCTCCGGGATCAGAAAGCCGTTCGAAGCGGAATGTATTCATCACTTTGATCTCTGTGGGTTGGTATACCTGTTTTCTGTGTACCGAAAACAGCTCATTATTGACGACTTTGAAATTCTCTGTATAGCCGCCTGTTTTTATTTTGTCGAGACAGTGGGATAAGCTCTTTAAATAGGGTAATTCCACGGATTGTATATCGGACATGATTCTTTTTGAAATTCTATATCAAAATTTATTGCCATCTGATTTGAGGAGTTTATAGGGTAAAAAAGTCAACAACTGATTGGGATGGTTAGGGGGCTTGTCAGTAGGAAAGAGCCGGAGAGGGTGGGGAATAAAAAAAGGCCGGTAGAAACCAGCCCTTGTAAAGTCCAATGTGCCTTATGAAAAAACTATTTCTTAACCTTTGAGTTATAAGCCATTAGCTTATCGTGATGGGTGCGGATGATGGGTAACACTTTGTTGAGCCAGGCTTTCAGGTCCTCATCTTTAGTATCGTTGAGTTCCTTTTCATAACTGCTGATGGTCTTTTCGTGTTTGTCCATCAATGCTTTTACCCATGCTTTGTCGAAATCTGCGGGCTTATCATCACTCAGGTCTTTCAGTTGTTCTTTTGTTCCATCGGGTTCTTCGGTCGGAATGCTGATCGCTTTGCTGGTGGCGAGGGTTTTTAATTCCTCTAATGCTGCGGTATGATCTGCTTCCAGTGATTTGGCGATGGCTTTAATGTCTTTATCTGTTGATTTCTGTATGGCCAGCTGTGCCAGTTTGATCTCTGCATAATTTCCTGATACAGCATCCACTACAAATGCTGCTTTATCTTCAGAGGAATCGGTCTTGAACTTGGCGTCGTTCTTATCTTCTGCTACTTCTTTGCTTTCTTCTGGTTTGGTTTCATCCTGGCAGGCCATTGTCATGCTGCCTATTACCAGGCAGGCGATGGCTAATTTATTGATTAAAACTTTCATGTATTGTTTGTTTATTAAAGAAATAGGTTACCGGTTATTTGTTTGCTACCTGCATATCACGATGTCTTTTAATAAGGTCATGTGATTCTTTCAGGGAAGATTTTTGCTTTACGATCAACTGACGGATATCCACATCCATAGTAGCATCGGATTCCAATGCTTCCTGGTAAGCTTTCTGGGCAGCATCTTCACCAAATTCACAAGCTGCCAATACAGATTTGCGGTCCTTTCCGGCGAAAGTAGCTTTCACGCTCATCCAGGCGCGGTAGATCTTGCCGGAATTGGTGGTGCTATTGGTATCGGCGCCTCCTCCTTTCTTTTGCACTTCCTGTACGAGTTCTGCTTTATTGGCCCGGCTTTGATCGGCCATGCGGCGGAAGAGGGTCTTCAGGTCAACGTCTATATCCTTTGTTTCGGTGATTGCTTTTTCATAACCTTCAATGCGATCATTGTTGATGCGGATCAGGTCGTTTAGCACTTCGATCAGGTCTTCATTTGTTTGCATAACCATCAATTTAATAGTTTACAGATAGTTAATGGTTTAAAAAAACAATACCAATGAAGTGATTGGAGGGGGAATGTGTTGATTTGTAGAAGGAGTTACTCGATAGCGATCGTTTTGATGGGGAATGATGGCAGTAACTCAACATAGCAGGCATACTGCCTGGCATAAGAATTTAATAACATCCTTACTAATGCTTGCGGATATGAAAACAGGTACTATCATAAAAGAAGCTGATCATGACACGCTGCGAACATTTTATGGTTGTTTCTCCGATCTGGATCACCTGCAGGAGGAATTACATGTAGAAACAAGGTCCTATGCCAGGCTGGCCATTAATATAGCAGAAACAGCTTCGGAGTATATGATGGAACTGGCTTTGCCGGGATATAAAAAAAGCGACCTGGAATTGCTGATAGAAAACGATATGCTTATTATCCGGGGAACAGCCTCTTGTGTGCCTGAGCATTATGAAGAAGTACAGCACTTTTATAAGAAGGAGTTTTGTGTTGAATCATTTACCCGATGTTTCCTGTTGCCGGAAGATATAGACAGGGTTACTGCCAGTCTGGAAGGGGGGATCTTGTTTATTCATTTTATTAAAGGAGCCAGGCGGGTTTTGCCGGTAAATGGCCCCTGTTATACTGAAACAATACTTATCAATTAAAATGATGCTATATGGCCAGGTATTCAAAAGGTGCGCAGAAATCGGTTAAGAGTGCCATGCACCGGAAGAAGAAGGGCACTTTGAAGTCGGGTAAGGGTGGTAAGGGCGGCAAGGTGAAAAGCAGGGCGCAGGCGATTGCCATAGGATTGTCGGAGGCGCGGGAGAAAGGAGCAAAAGTGCCTGCGAAGAAGAAAGGGGCCAAGAAAAGTACTACGCGTAAGAAAGCAGCTCCTAAGAAGAAGGCGGCGCCAAAGAAAAAAGCAGCGAAGAAGGGAGGCGCCAAAAAGAAGGGTACACGGAAGAAGGCTGCCAGGAAACGGTGAAGGACAGGTAGGTTGGTAGTCGCTTTTAGGTTTTAGCTGTTAGCCCCTGGGGCGGAGTTACGACCGGGAATATTGATCTATTATTCACTATGAACATAGTTTTATATGGAACATGCCATACATCTGCAGGTTGATGGACAAGCACTGGGCGTTAAGTTAACTGAACTGGTACATCCCATTCATTGCATGTTTCATGTGGAGTTTGAAGATGGGTATGAGAATATCTTCTTTGCTGATGTTGAAAGCGGGGAATGGGTGGAGCAGGATGTTGGTTTTTCCAACCTGGCGGCTATAGTTGGCAAGAAAATAGAGCACCTCTATTTTTTTGACTGGGGGAAGAAGGAGATCAAGTGGTTTGATGAATCGGAGGATAATGGCAGGCATATTCATTTTGGCTACCACGCAGACCATACGGCGGGCTACCTGGTCTACGAGATATTTGCTCCGAACCGGCGTTATATGTTTACGCTGGTAAAATTACAAAGCCATGTGTGGCAGCTGTTCAAGATACCCGGTAGTGGTTGGGATTATAACCAGGATTATGTGCAGCAGATACCATTTATACTGGATGAGATACTTCCCTGAGTGCTATTATTATAAAATATGAATATGAAGTTTTTCTTTTGGATGGGAATGTTGCTGACCGCAACAGGGCTGGTGTCCTGTGGAGGAAGTGCTGTACAGGAAAAGGAAACACCGGCAGACTCACAGATGGTGGCAGAGCATGTAGACCCCAGTACCAGGTTTCCGCAACAACTGGTGGAAACGCACACTTTACAGGATGAAGCGCAGTTTGAAGCCAATGCCCTGCAATCGGCCGAAGAAACAATTGCGCTGGCTAACCTGGCTATCCGGAAGACTACCAAGCCTGAAGTAAAAACAATCGCCCAGAATATATTGCAGGAGCACCAGCAATTGTACCGTGACTTTCAAAAATTGCCCCACCATGGTGCTGGTGACACTACCCGAAAATTTACGGACGGCAGGCGGGAAGAACTCGAGAAGCTGAACGGGACTGATTTTAACCGGCAATGGGTTGAGAAAATGGTTACCTGGAATGCTGCTATTATCAGCCGGTATGAAACAGCCGCTGGCGCCCTGAAGGATAAAGGAACGAAAGAACTGGTCAATAAGGCGCTGCCTATTTTAAAGATACATCAGCAGCAATTGGAAACTTGCAGAACCAAACTTCAGTAGCTATTGAAGTTTAGGTAAGGACGGCCGGGAGGCCGTCCTTTTTTGTGGCATTAAGTTTATACAGTTAAAATAAAAAGAGTATGCAAAGAGATGGAGCCTGTCAAAGCCTATGGCAATCCTCCGTGCCCGGTTACAAGGCCCGGGCCAGTTATATTCCTGTAGGGGTACAGGATGTAGTGATCGTTGGCGGAGGGATTACAGGAGTCAGTACAGCATTATTATTACAGAAGGCTGGTAAGCGGTGTGTTTTGGTAGAGGGAAATAATATTGGCTTTGGTACTACGGGCGGCACTACTGCGCACCTGAATACTTTCATGGACAGCTCCTATGCGCAGATCCAACAAAAATTTTCTACGGACGATGCTGCTCTCATAGCAGCGGGCGCGCAACAGGCCATCGGGCTTATCAAACAGCAAATTGAGGAGTATAATATACATTGCCTTTTCAGGGAATTACCCGGTTATCTTTTCTCAACAGACGAAAAGCAAAGTAAGGAATTGGATGAGATCATCACTGCATCTCAAAAAGTGGGGGTGCAGGTGGATTATACCAACAATTCGGTGTTGCCTATTCCTTATGATAAGATTGCGCTGTTTGAAGGCCAGGCACAGTTTCATCCTTTGCAATACCTGTATGGCCTGGCAAGGGCCTTTGAAGATGCGGGCGGGGTATTGTTGCAAAACTGCCGCATGTTGCATGCAGCGGATAACGAGACGATTGAAGTGGTTACCACCAAAGGGAATATCAAGTGCCGGCAGTTGATCTATGCTACGCATATTCCACCCGGTGTGAACCTGCTGCACTTCCGTTGTGCTCCTTACCGGAGTTACGCGATGGCGGTTCAATTAAAGAACGGGGATTATCCTGATGCTGTAGCTTATGATATGAATGATCCTTATCATTATTACCGCACGCAGGAGGTCGATGGAAAACCTTACCTGATAGTAGGTGGGGAGGATCATAAAACAGGGCATGAGGACAATACGGAGGCCTGTTTCCGGCGGTTGGAAAGTCATATACGGACCTTCTTTGAAGTATCAGCCGTAAGTTATAAATGGTCTTCGCAGTATTATGAGCCTACAGACGGGCTTCCTTATATTGGTCATTTGCCGGGGCATCCGGGGAATATTTATGTAGCTACTGGCTTCGGGGGTAATGGTATGATCTATGGTACGCTGGCTGCTATATTGTTCCGCGATCTGCTGGTAAATGGAGCAAGCCCGCTGGAAGAATTGCTGGATCCTAACCGGATCAAACCGGTAGCCGGATTTGCCAATTTTGTAAAAGAAGCGGCTGATGTGGTGGGCAAACTGGTAGGTGGGTTGTTTCCGGAAGAGAAGTTGCCCTCGCTGGCGGATATTGCTTTGGAAGAAGGGCGAATTGTGGAATTTGAAGGAAAGAAAATGGGTATTTATAAAGATGAGCGCGGCAAAATATATGCTATTGATCCTGGCTGTACGCATATTAAGTGTACGGTGCAATGGAATGGAGCAGAAAAAACATGGGACTGTCCCTGTCACGGATCCCGGTTCTCGTATACGGGGGAAGTGTTAACAGGCCCTGCCCGTATGAACCTGGCTGTTTATGATGTGAAGATGGGTAAGGCTATAAGCAAAAACGAATGGTAAATGGAGGCCATTCACCATTCGTTGCTACTTTAGATTGCCAATCACCGCAACAGCTTTGCCTCTGTTGCCCGTTATTTTGATCTTATTCTTTGATGATCTTTACGGTACCGGTTTGGGTACCCTTCAGGACCACGTTGTAATTGCCTGCCGGGTGGCGACTGATGTTCCATTCAATGGTGTTGACACCTTCCCGGGTGGTAATCTTCTTTCGCTCTACTATTTTTCCCGCCTGATCGAGCAAGTTTAATTCCAGTTGTCCGCTGGCTGTGGCAGGCAGTGAAAGGGTAAACTTATCCCTGACGGGATTGGGATATACCTGCATGGCTGCTGAGGGGGGAGGGCCTGCCAATGTATAGCGGTGCAGTTGATCCAGCTTGTTTTTGATGAGCCAGTTGCCGGCTGGGTTACTATTGTCTTTACCGGCAGACTTCCAGGCATATCCTTCTGTGGCGAAAAGGGTGAGTTCACTTTCATTGCCTTTCAGCTCTGCATCGAGGTAATGGAATTGAAGGCTGGCGTTGAGGTTTTTATTGAACGCAGGCGCTATATCGAAGTACCGGTTGGTGGTGGCGGTACCTGAACCCTGCACCAATAATTCATGGCCCCGTGTGATAACTGTTTCACCCAGGTTGGCGGCGCTGGTAATGGATACGCCGATATTGCCTGGATTGGCATTTTGCGGGGCCTGGAGGAAGGCTGTTCGTGTTATAGCGCCTCCCTGTTTACCGATGATCCTTGATGTGTTTCTTTCGCCAATAATATTACCGGAATGAGCGAGGTCTAATGTGTAATGGTCCAATTGGAGGTTGCCCCGGTTGAGGTAAAGGTTGCCGGTAACGGCAATGTTGTGCTCCAACTGTACATCCTGGTTGATGGCCAACTGGTAAAAGCTGGTGTTACTGCTGCCGTTGATCAGTACAGGCCTGGTGTTGTTGCTATCGGTAAAGGTGACGGTACTGGCGGCTGCTTTGAAATTGCCATTGTTGGTAAGGCCCAGGCTGCGAAAGACGAGGTGGGGCGCTCCGGTGGCTGTGACATAGAGGCCCGGTGAAATGGATACCTGCTGTGCCTGGATGTGGGCGGTAGTGCCCAGCAAGAGCAGGAGCAGGCTGCCCAAAGTATGAATAGGTTTCATAATGAATAGCGTGGGTGATGAATGATTATTTAGAAGCCTTCAGTAGTTGCAGTAATTCTTCTACCTGCTTTTCGAGACGGCTGATCCTGCTTTGTTCATCGTTATTCTTTTGTTGGAGCTTTTCTATGATCTTTTGTTGTTCCTGTACTGCTTTTACGAGTGGTACCACAAAGGCATCATAGCTGAGGCTGTAATGATCTTTTTCGGTGCGTGGTTTGATGATGCCGCTGAAGTTGTAGCCACTGTTGTTGGCTGCTTTCTCCACTTCCTGGGCTATAAAGCCGCTGCGGCGCATGAGGGTAGCTTCATCATAGGAAGCCTGTATGGCATTACTGGTTTGTGTGGCATTGTCATTCTGGCTGGTGTACTGTGCATCGAACCGTTTTACATCGAACTGGTAAGTAACGGGGCGCAGCTGCAAAATGAAATCCAATCCTTTCACATCGTCCTGTACTTTGAATTTATAACGACCATCGGAAGGGGTGGTAAAAGGCACCTGACCTTCTATGACGGTGACTGCGGCATTGCCGATGCGTACTTTATTGGAGGCATCTACGATGGCGTTGGCGCCAATTGCGGTAGCATTGGTAATGGGTGTATACAGGATGACGTCGGCATGATAACCAATGGCAGTATTGAGGGTGCCGTTGGTATTCTGGTAAAGGGCCTGCATTCCGACGGCGGTATTGTAATCGCCGTTGGATTGAAAGAGTGATCTGTAACCAACCGCAGTATTGTCGCTGCCGGTCCCATTGAGACCAAGGGCCTCATACCCGACGCTGGCGTTGCGGTAGCCGCTGGTATTTAATCCTGAAGCATGAAAACCCAGGGCGGTATTTTCAGCGCCGGTGGTATTGGACATCATGGCCACCATGCCGACAGCGGTATTGAAAGTGCCGGTTGAATTGTTGTTCATGGAGTGCCAGCCAAGGGATGTATTGTAGGCACCAGTGGTATTGCGCTTTAGTGCTTCATTGCCCAGAGCGGTATTGTAGGATCCGGATTGGTTGTCCTGTAAGGCGCTGAGGCCGATGGCGGTATTTTCATCTCCGTGATTGTCATACAAGGCGTAATAACCCAGGGCTGTATTGGCATTGCCGGTATTGTTGCGGAGTGTTTCATAACCGATACCGGTGTTGGCTGAACCGGTAGAGTTCTGCATGGCTTTGTAGCCATTGGCGGTGTTGAATAAACCGGTGTTATTGAGGTACAGTGATTGGTGGCCGGTAGCTGTATTGCCTGCACCGGTGGTATTGTAGTACAATGCCTGGAAACCATAGGCGGTGCTGCCATCGCCGGTGGTATTGGAGTAAAGAGCCTGGTAGCCGGTAGCTACGTTTTCGGATCCGGTGGTATTCTGGTAAAGGGACTGGTAACCACCGGCGGTATTTTTACTACCGGTAGTATTCTCATAAAGGGCGGCGGCACCCAGCGCGGTATTCCTGTTGCCATCGGTGGTCTTGTACAATGATATATGGCCCATGGCTGTGTTGCTGTAGCCGCCGGTGTTGTCGTGCAGGGCGCCTGAACCGGTGGCTGCATTGGCGTAACCGGTGAGGTTGTTGTATAAAGTGGCCTCACCGAAAGCTGTATTGGAAATGCCTTCTTTGTTGGAATACAATGCCTGAAAACCGGTGGCGGTATTGGCAAAGCCGGTGGTGACGTTGTACAGGGATAAGTTACCCAATGCGGTATTGTTGTAACCGGTGGTGAGGAATTTTCCGGTGTTGTATCCCCATGTTGCATTGTTATTGTGCTGATCGAGGAGGCCGGAAGGCTGGTTGTTGACACGGATGTGCAGGTGTACATCATCCAGGGTGCCGAGGAAGTTGGTGCTATCGGTGCCGCTATTGCCGGATAACAACCAGGGATCGCCGGGGGCAGACAGGGAAGATGCTGCGGTAGCGATGCTTTGCCATTGCTGGCCGGTGTGGTACCAGAATGACCGGGTAGTGGTATCGTATACCAACAGACCCTGGGTAGGAGGAATGTGTGTGCGCGCTGCTGAGCTCATGCGTGGAATGAGGACGCCCTTGTTGCCGGACTTTACATCTAATATGGCATTGGGGTTGGGTAATGATCCATCTGCATTGATGGCGAGATTCTGAGCATAGCCCGTGAGGAATAATGCCAGGCAGCATAAGGTGCCGAGGAGATTTTTTTTCATAGACCAAGTTGTGTTTAGCGTTTATGATTTTAAATACAGGCATTTCACCAGGGCAGGAGTATGCGTATGGGCATGAAGGTCTTTCATGAGGAAGGTGGGTGCCTGCACAGGGGGGATATTAATGGCGGTAACGTGTCGTAGGGTTGACCGCTTGCTCGAAAGTTTGAGAGGAGTGAGGTATAAAAGTATTTAATTCACTTTATAAGATAACGCGTATAAGTACGCTAATTGATAGCGAGTTGTGGTTTTTAATCTGCTATTAATTTATTACCCGATCGTATAGTTGTAATCTATAATGTTATGCGGCATTATATTCCTTTAGTGGCTTTTCGTTGGGCCAGGAATGCTTCGAATGCGGGGAGGGAGAAGCTGCTGAGGTTGCGGTCGGCGGTGAGACCTCCTTTTTGTGCAGCCAGTACACCATAGCGGCAATCATCAAAGCCGTCTATGGAGTGTGCATCGGGGTCGATTGACAACAATACATTTTTCTCCATGGCGTAGTCGATCCATCGCCAGTCGATATCGAGGCGGCGGGGGTGTGCATTGATCTCAATGACGACATTGTTGGCTGCACAGGTATCGATGATGGTCTTATGATCGAGTGGATAACCGGGGCGGCTTAGTAATAAGCGGCCGGTCATGTGGCCGAGTATGGTGGTGTAAGGGTTCCGGATGGCATTCATAACGCGCATCATGGCCTTTTCTTCGGTCATCTTAAGGTTGGAGTGTACAGAGGCAATGACGAGATCGAAGGTGCCCAGGATGGCATCTGAGTAGTCGAGGGAGCCATCGTTGAGGATATCGCACTCGATGCTTTTGAAGATCCTGAAGGGGGCCAGTTTTTTATTGAGCTCGTCAATATAGTGGTGCTGCTCTTTGATGCGTTCTTCTGAGAGGCCTTTGGCATAGAAGGCGCTTTTGCTGTGGTCGCTGATGACAAGGTATTGGTATCCTTTGGCGATGGCCGCTTTGGCCATTTCCTCTATGGTATTGGCGCCATCGCTCCAGTCGCTGTGGCTGTGGATGATGGCTTTGATGTCTGAGGGTTGAATAAGCGTGCCGGTAGGGAATGCGGCAGTAAGTGTGGTTGCCTTTTCGCGCATAGCGGGCACGATATACGGTATATTGGTATTGGTGAAGATAGCTTCTTCGGATGTGTAGGTGGCATTGGTATCCCAACCGGGCAATGCCTGCCAGGCCTGTGCAAAATCTTCACTGCAGGAGGTGGTGAAGAGTATTTTATAAAAGACGTTATCGGCTGCGTGGTAAAATTTGAGGGGTATATTTTCCTGTCCCTTTACGGTGAGAATGGCATCGGAGGTTTCGATGGTGCTGAAGTTGTTTGCTTCCAGGAAAGACTGCAGGTCTTGTATAGAAGCGGTAGTTACCCAGGCCAGCTGATCGATGACGGGTTGCTGGCGGCGAAACTCACCGGTGATGGCAAAGCGGCCAGCGGGCAGTTGTTCCTGTAATGTTTTCTCTATTGCCAACGCATAGGCTTCGGTATCTGCATAGAGGTGGCTGCCCTGGCTGCGCATGTAAAACTCTATGGAATCCTGTACATTCTTCTGGGTCTTCTCTCCAAAGCCTTTGTAGAGCATGAGGCGGTTCTCATTGCAGGCGTACAATAATTCACCGATGGACTCAACGCCCATCTCTTTCCAGATGGTGGCAATCTTTTTGGGGCCGATGCCTTTGATGTGGAGCATCTCTATTACACCGGGAGGTGTTTTCTCTATATATTCTTCCAGTACTTTAAGTCTTCCGTCCTGTTGTACCATTTCGATGATCTTCTTACCTACGGATTCTCCAATGCCCTTAATGGAGAATAATTCACCGGGCGGGGTGGTAGCCAGTTCCTGGGTCATTTTTTCGATATTGAATGCTGCCACGGAGTAGGTTTTGGACTTAAAACTGTTTTCTCCGTGGATATCCATGAGTTTGGACAGCAGGTCGAACTGGTCGGCTAAGTAGGAATTGTCGATGGTCATGGGACAAAAATAAGGAAAGAAAGCTACGAGCTGCGAGCTTCGAGCTGCGAGCCTGAGGAGAAGATCAGGTCGGCAATTGTGAATTGACAGTCGGCAATCGGCAGTTCCCGCTGTGGCGGGACAAGCTGTGAATCGGCAATCTTTTGCTTCGAATATGGGCGATCCTATATATTATAATGGGTGATCAGTTGGTTGAACATGGGGTGGGATTTGAATTTGTGGTCTCTTGAAAAGCTTACTGGTAGCGGGTTTCAGCGGAGTGATGTGCTGATAGGGGCTAGGTTGAATGCTTTAATAAGGTAGTATTGCGGGGACAAAAAAAGTCCCGGATAAAATCCGGGACTTGGTATTTTCTGCGATCTAAAGAAGTTATTTCTTTTTTGCAGCTTTCTTAGCGGCTTTCTTCTTTGGAGCGGCTTTCTTTGCAGCTTTCTTTGCGGCTTTTTTCTTAGTTGCCATGTTTTTTAGAATTTAAAATGGTTAGTAAATAAATTTACAACCATAAAAATAGAAACTAATTTGAAACCGCCAAAATTTTTTTACAGTTTGTAAGAAAATTTTATTATGCTGTTAGGCAACCGGAACTACGCTTACTACTGTTTTATCGGCTTTGGTCTTCTTAAATTCCACTACACCGTCGTTTAATGCAAACAGTGTGAAATCTCTTCCTACACCAACATTTTTACCAGGATGGTAAGTAGTGCCACGTTGACGAACGATGATATTTCCGGAAACAGCAGGTTGACCACCGTAGATTTTTACTCCCAGGCGTTTGCTCTGTGAGTCGCGGCCGTTCTTTACACTACCTTCCCCTTTTTTATGTGCCATGATGCGTTAATTTGATAATTTGACAATGAGATAATTTGACAATGTAATATACACTCAGGTAAAAGATCTCAATTAAGCGATATCAATTACTTTGATCCTTGTGTAATGGGTACGGTGACCATGTTTTTTACGGAAACCTTTCCTTCTTTTCATTTTAAAGGCAATCACCTTATCACCTTGCACCTGGCTGATGATCTCGGCTTTCACGATAGCCTTTACACTGCTACCTACAGATAACTTTCCGTCTGCGCTCGACAGCAAAACTTCTGGGAACTCCACTTTGTCGCCGGCAGTGCCGTCAACATGGGGAACATATAAAGTTTGGTCCTTCTGAACCTTGAATTGCTGACCGGCTATTTTAACTATTGCTAACATAACTTTCCAAAAATTAGGAGTGCAAAGGTAATAGGTTTATGGGATAATACGCGTGCTTTCGGGCAATTTTTTTTAACATATCCACATTAAGATTCTAATTCCAGGCGGAGAGACTGCAAATATACGATTTATCGGGTTGGCATCCCTTCCTAAGTTGTTTTATATATTGTTGTTAATCAGTTTATTGTGGAGTATTTCTGTTCTTTTGTCTTTATGTGCTGCGCGCAGGGCTTTCTTTCGTTCTTTTGCCTTGATGCAAAAGAACCAAAAAATCAAGGCAAACCCGAATGCCTCCGGCCGGTTTGCCGCCCACGCCACCCCAGGTGTAGCTTTGATTATTTTTTACAGGCTTTTATGCTGCGAAGTGAATGCTGGTTGGTAAAAGGCTCTTACTTTTTGGTTCCTTCATTGCGGGGTTCCTGGCTGTTGGTATTTCCTTGTATAAAGGCCATTGCATTGCGGGCGGATCTCTCACTGCTTCGCTTTTTAATTGCTTTCAAACATCTTTTTTGACCGGATGGCTGTAATAGGTTTTTGTGGGGGAGATTAACTTTTGAAATCATCGAATTAACACTAATTTCGTGGATTGCGCCATAGATAAAACTTATGCAGATCAAATCTATACTGGCAAAACCATTTGCCAACTATGTATATAAGGGTGTCAGGAAAGGAATGGCTACGGCCGTTGAAGACCAGGAAAGCATTCTGAAGGAATTACTGAAGACAGGGAAAACAACGGAATTTGGGAAAGAGCACCAGATGCAGAACGTTTCCGTGTATGAAGAATACATCCAGGCGGTTCCTGTACGGGATTATGAGCAGTTCAAACCTTATATTGAAAAAATTAAGGAAGGACGTCATAATATATTATGGAAGGGTAAGCCTATTTACCTGGCCAAAACCTCCGGCACTACCAGTGGGGTGAAATACATCCCCATCTCCAAAGAATCTATCTCCAACCATATCAATACGGCGCGTAATGCGTTGCTGTGTTATATTGCTGAATCGGGCAATAGCCAGTTTACGAACGGGAAGATGATCTTTTTGTCGGGCTCTCCGGAACTGGACAGGGTAGGGGGTATTCCTACGGGCCGGTTGAGTGGTATTGTGAACCACCATGTGCCCAATTACCTGCGCAGGAACCAGTTGCCTTCGTATGAAACGAATTGTATTGAGGACTGGGAAACGAAGCTGGATAAAATTGTAGCGGAAACCCTGCACCAGGATATGACGCTGATCAGCGGCATTCCGCCCTGGATGCAAATGTATTTTGACCGCCTTCACCAAAATACAGGTAAAAAGATCAAGGATATATTCCCCAATTTCTCGGTATTGGTGCATGGGGGGGTGAACTTCGAGCCTTACCGCAACAAATTGTTTGAAAGCATTGGTCAGGATATTGCTGCTATTGAGACGTTCCCTGCTTCGGAAGGTTTTATGGCTTTCCAGGATTCTCAAAAAGCAGAAGGATTGCTGCTGAATACGAATAGTGGCATTTTCTTTGAGTTCATACCTGCCGGTGAAATATTTTCCAGCACGCCTACGCGGCTTAGCCTGAAGGACGTAAAAGTGGGCGAGAACTATGCCATGATCATTAACAACAATGCCGGGCTGTGGGGCTATAATATTGGTGATACGGTGAAGTTTGTGTCTACCAATCCTTACAGGCTGGTGGTGACAGGGCGTATCAAGCACTTTATTTCGGCGTTTGGCGAGCACGTGATCGGAGAGGAGGTTGAATACAGTCTGATCAAGGCTGCGGAGGAAGAAGGGGTGCATATTACGGAGTTTACGGTGGCGCCGATGATCACGCAGGGAGAAGGTAAATCGTACCATGAATGGTTTATCGAATTTGAGAATAAGCCGCCAGATATGACGCGGTTTGCCATCAAGGTGGATCATCACCTGCGCAATAAAAACATCTATTACAACGATCTTATAACCGGTAATATATTATTGCCACTGCATATCCGCACGGTCAAGAAAAATGGATTCATTGATTATATGAAATCCATTGGTAAGCTGGGCGGACAGAATAAAGTGCCCCGTTTGAGCAATGACCGTAAAATTGCTGTTGCGCTGGAGAAGTATGTGGAGTCGTAAATCGTAAATCGGCAGTCGGCAATCGTTTGATCCGAATCGTTTGCCTGGATAACAGATTTCTCCCTGCGGTCGAAATGACAAAAAAGGGAGTATCTAAACGACAAGAAAGAGTGCATCTAAATGACAAGAGGAAGTGTCTAAACGATGCCGGGTGGGCTAACTCCTGATTCCTTCGTATTATTGTTTTTTCAAAAACCGGTTCATGTCAAACAGTCTCCCTAAAAAACGTATCGCTTTATTTGGGTCTACGGGTTCTATAGGAACGCAGACGCTGGATGTGATCGCTAATAATCCTGACAGATTTACGGCGGAAGTGCTGACTGCGCATAGCAATGATGAGTTGCTGGTGGAGCAGGCTTTGCGTTTTAAACCGAATATCGTGGTGATCGGTGACGAGCGTAAGTATCCGCATGTGAAGGCTGCGCTGGCCAATACTGATACGAAGGTATTTGCAGGAGAGCAGGCGCTGGAGGAAGTAGCGTCGATGGACGTGTACGATGTGATGCTGGCTGCTATTGTAGGGTTTGCGGGTTTGCGTCCTACATTGAGGGCAGTGGAGCAGGGCAAAGCAATTGCGCTGGCGAATAAGGAGACGCTGGTGGTGGCGGGTGATATTGTGATGCAGAAAGCGGTGGAATACCGGGCGCCGATCATACCGGTGGATTCTGAGCATTCGGCTATTTTTCAGTGCCTGGTGGGAGAAACGCGCAACCGCATTGAAAAAGTGATCCTGACGGCTTCGGGCGGGCCTTTTTTGGGCAAGAAGCCTAATTACCTCGTGAATGTTAAACGGGACCATGCTTTGCAGCATCCCAACTGGAATATGGGGGCCAAGATCACGATCGACTCGGCTACGTTGATGAACAAAGGGCTGGAGATGATCGAAGCCCGGTGGTTGTTTAACCTGCAGCCGGACCAGGTATCGGTGCAGGTACATCCGCAGAGTATTATTCATAGTATGGTGCAATTTGAGGATGGCAGTATCAAGGCGCAGATGGGGCTGCCGGATATGAAGCTGCCGATCCAGTATGCGCTCACCTTCCCACAGCGCTTACCCAATAATTTTCCCCGTTATAATTTCCGCAAACCGGCGCAGCTTACGTTTGAGGAGCCTGATACGAAGACGTTCCGGAACCTGGTATTGGCTACGGACGCGCTTTTTAAGGGGGGTAACCTGCCTTGTGTATTGAATGCGGCCAACGAGATCGCTGTATTCGCTTTTCTGCGTAACCGAATAGGTTTCCTGGATATGACGGACCTCATTGAGCGCACGATGAACCAGGTGCCCTGGATCGAAAAGCCAACGCTGGAGGAGTATTTTGAGAGTGATGCGGAAGCCCGCAATTTTGCCGCTTCGGTAATTAAGCTCTGATTACCAGTACTGTTTGCATCATATCTGACGCTTTTTCCCGTTAATAAATAACGAATTTCTTTGAGCGGTATGGTTATCCCATTTATTATAGGATATTTGGGGATATAGATTCCGGGTTTAGGATTTAGAATTCCGAATTCTTTAGTTCCGGGACAGGCACAATTATCATAAAACTTAAAAGCAAAAAACAGTAGTGAAGGTAAGGAGGGCGCTGAAGTATCAGTGGTCTGTTCACGATTCACGGCTGACGATCCAAGATTATGATCACATTCTTAGCCATTGACTGGGCTTCAGTAGGCATCAAAGCATTACAGTTAATTCTTTCCTTATCCATATTGGTCATATTACATGAGATGGGACACTTTCTTCCCGCCAAATGGTTTAAGTGCCGGGTGGAGAAATTCTACCTGTTCTTCGATCCCTGGTTTTCTCTTTTCAAGAAAAAGATTGGTGAAACGGTATATGGCATTGGCTGGCTGCCGCTGGGTGGCTATGTAAAGATCAGTGGTATGATCGATGAGAGCATGGATAAAGAGGCGATGAAGCAACCGGCGCAGCCCTGGGAGTTCCGTAGCAAGCCAGCCTGGCAACGCCTGATCATTATGATCGGTGGTGTAACGGTGAACCTGTTGCTGGGTTTCTTCCTGTTTGCGATGATCCTGTGGTGGTGGGGAGAGAACAGGCTGCCGATGTCGAACATGAAACATGGTGTAGCGGTGAATTCGATCAGTGAAAGTGTGGGTATAAAGAATGGCGATGAGATCGTGAGCATTGATGGTAAACCGGTAAAGGATTATTATTCGCTTACGCGGGATATTATACTTGATGAAGTGAAGGCTGTACAAGTGAAGCGTGACGGCAAGATCATCAGCCTGCCTTTACCCAAGGGCACTATTCGTAGCCTGATCAAGCGCAAGCAACAGTTTATAGAACCAAGGGTATATCCCATTGTAGATACGCTGTTTCCAGGTATTGCCACTTTTACGCAGGATACGTTGTTGAAGGATGACCATGTGCTGGCATTGAACAATACACCGGTTACTTTCTATGATCAGTATCGTGCAGAGATGGGTAAATACAAGAACCAGGAAGTGGCGCTCACTGTATTAAGGAATAATAAGGATACCGTGATCGTAAAGGCGAAGACGGATACGCTGGGCAGGATCGGGTTCCTGGTGATCCCGGAGAAGGTAGCAGGTTCTTACAAGCAGAAATTTGATTTCTTCCCTGCTTTCCCGGCAGGTGTACGCAAGGGCTGGGAAAACCTGGTGATGAACGTGAAGAACTTCAAATTGCTGTTTACCTCGGATGAAGTAAAAGCGAGTGAATCATTGGGCAGTTTTATGAGCATTGGCAATATGTTTGGTGCAGAATGGGATTGGGAGATCTTCTGGAGCATGACGGCTTTGCTGAGTGTGGTACTTGCGTTTATGAATATGCTGCCGATACCAGCACTGGATGGTGGTCACGTATTGTTTACGTTGTATGAGATCATCACGGGCAGGAAGCCAGGGGATAAGTTTATGGAGTATGCGCAAATGGTGGGTATGGTGCTGTTGCTGGGACTGATGGCCTATGCGATTGGGCTTGATTTCTGGCGGTTCCTGTTT
Organism: Paraflavitalea soli; assembly: GCF_003555545.1. GTDB lineage: Bacteria > Bacteroidota > Bacteroidia > Chitinophagales > Chitinophagaceae > Paraflavitalea > Paraflavitalea soli. The sequence continues at coordinate 8,345,749 of NZ_CP032157.1, forward strand.
AAGTAGAATACAGAATACAGAATACAGAATATAGAATATAGAATCCAGAATCCAGAATACGGAATACAGCATTTGAAGTCTGACATTTCAATAGATTGGGCCCGGAAGTTCTAACAGGAGCTTCCGGGCTTTTTTGTTGAGCTGCGGGTTGCGGTCCTTAGGGTGTGCAGCCCGTTGTTTTTTTATAGGCGAGGCAATAGTAAAAGCGGGGAGGAGAAAATACTACTATGTGGGTATTGTGTGGTATGTATGTGCCTGTTTGGCTGAAAGTGGCCGTGGGTGTGTTTCTCCGTTCATCGCCGAATTACTGCATTTTACTAACTTAAACCGGCAATTCGTCCAAATGCTCTTTTAATGCGGGGCGGGATGGCGTTACTTTGTGTTATCAAAGAACGAGCCTTAAAGTACTTAGTAAGTTTTATAGAGTTTTCTCATAGCAGTTAGTTTTGGTTAACCCCCCTTTATTCTTATCGGGGGTCTTTTTTTTGTATCCGGCCTTGAATTTTTGTATCTTGCATCAACATGAATAAGAGCAGCTTATCTCTTCTTTAGCTGCCGGTAGGCGGTCCCGATAAAATATACCTCAGGGACTTTTTCCGCATCTGGCCTGCATTTGAACTCCTTTTTCTTGCTATTGGATTGCTACTGGCTTGCCACTGGTGTGAAACCGGGTTGAAAGTTCCAGCTCGTATACCAGTTGAATCCATGCTTTATCTACGGCTGATCCACGGCTGATGGTTGGTTGATGGTTTGATGTCGAAAATGTCTGAAATGTCTGGTTTGTTCTTTTTGTCCGGACATTTCGGACAATTCGGACAAAACGGTCATAAACGGACAGGGTGATTTGGAGATGGGTAAAGAAGCTGCGAGCTTTGAGCTACGAGCTACGAGCTGCGAGCAAAAAGGCGGCAAGCGTGTTTGGATGTGTAATTATATGCATTGATCGTTACTTATCGAAAACCAGTAAATCCAATCTTATGGCAAAAGTGATTAGTTTATTTAAGCTCAGCGGGACGATCAGTGATCTGACGTTCCGGCAAACGAAGGATGGGCCGGTGGCACAAATGAAGCCGGGGCCTACGCGTGAAAGGGTGCTGCATAGTGAGCGGTTCAGGTCAACGCGGTTGAATGCGGCGGAGTTTAAGCTGGCGATTGCAGCGGGCAAGTTGCTGCGTGATGGGCTGGGCATAGCGAAAGAGGGGATGCGGGTGGCATCGCTCAATGGCCGGATGAACGGATTGTTTTATAAAGCAGCTATGGGTGATAGGGAGCATTGCCGTGGAGAGCGTTATGCCTGGTACGGTGATATACAGCTGCTGGCAGGGTTTGACTTTAATAAGGACCTGTTGCTGGCGAATGCGCTTCCGCCAGGTATTCGTCACCACCTGGATGCTGCAACAGGGGTAATGCAGGTGGAGGTTCCTGCTTTTATTGCGCGGAAGAAAAAGGGATTTCCGAAGGAGGCGACGCATTTTCGTATTGTGTCGGGCGGCGCGGTGATCGATCCTAAGAAACGAAGTCATCGCAACGATGTGAAGGAGAGTGAGCTGTTGCCGTTGCGGAAGAAGACACCGGAGGCTATTTGTTTGGTGCATCAGTTGGAAGCGGGTGGGGGCGAGGTGCTGGTACAGGTATTGGGAATCCAGTTGTATAAGTGGGAGGATGGAAGGGAGGTGTTGCTGCAGGGCGGGGCACTGAGGATATTGGAGGTGGTGAGGGCTGAAAAAGGCAACGAGGGAACAAGGCATCAAGGCAACGAGGTAGGGGAAGGCATAGAGGCAACGGGGCAACCAGGCAAGGAGGTGGAGGAAGGCAACGGGGCAATGAGGCAACAAGGTAACGAGGGTTTGGAAGGGATTAGTGAAGGCAAGGAGATGAGGATCGGTGTGCGTGTGCCGGGCGGGAAGGGGCTGCTAATTTGTCGGTCTTCGGAGGATTTGCATTATATTTGTGACCCTTCTGATGGAATAAGCGGGCTACGGGCTGGCTATGAGGCTACCGGGGCGCCGGCGAATGATCCTTAAGAAGTTTATGGGGTCGTATTGGTTTTGACAGCGTAGATCTTTGAAAGTATAAGCATGTCGTGCGTTGGATAATTAGCACGTAAATCTGAATATTCAACACTCAAATGGCAATACTCAGTATGCCATGGCTGCCTAATCAGTGATTAGATAGTCATTAGGGCCGCCGGGCCGGTTGGTCTGTTACCACGCCCCGCCGCCGACTTAAAAACAAATACAGATTGCTGCTACCGAAGGCTGTGCCGGTGGCTTAAGACCATTCAGCTACGGATCAGGTTGGTTTGTTGGTTTCCTGCCTGTTCCCGACAATTAATAATCAAATAAGCATGTAGAAAGCTTTTGAAGGATATGTTTGGACAGGGGTTCGAGTCCCCTCGACTCCACGAAATTGTAAAACCCGCTCTAGTAGCGGGTTTTGCGAATTCCTAATTTCTATTAACACTCCTTCGATTTCACTTAACCCACTTCTCAACGCATCCATTGTTTTATCAAAATGCCATATGTAAGTAGCTTCTTCGCTATTTAGTGTCTCCCATACAATATGGTATTTCTTGTCGCCCTGCAATAGAAATAAGAATGAAAAGGGCTGTATAGGGCTTATTGTAGAAGTCTTTAAACGTCCCGCAATTTGCCTTATGGATGGCGTATTCCTCCCAATTCAAATCATAGGCGGGCATATAGCCATTCCGATTTTCTTTTCCCAGCGGATGGCAAATACATTTCTTGGTGTTTGTAAGTAACTAGTTATCAATAAATATGATTCATATCGTCTCCTGATCCATTTTTTATAATAGATAAAGTCTTTACAGTTACTTAGTCATTGTAAATGAATAAAATACACGATTCGTGATTTGCGAATTTAAAATCCCTAATGTATATTTTTACTATGAGATTACATAATGGGATGCGACCTCAGGATATCGTCATCTTGCTGAAAATCATTGCTAAAGAGGGAGATAACTGGCATAATAAAAACTTGTCGGAAGAACTTTTTATAAGTGCGTCCGAAGTGTCGGAATCCTTAAGAAGGAGTGGCATAGCCGGATTAATAGATATGGAGAAAAAGAAAAAAGTGTTTCGTCAGTCATTGATGGAATTCCTTCAGCATGGGATTCGATTTGTCTTTCCTGTGCTGCCAGGAACACTTGTCAATGGTATTCCAACCGCCCATTCTCATCCTTTTATGCGGACCCATTTCAGCAGTGAGTCAGATTATGTTTGGCCCGATTCCCGAGGATATGACCGGGGTCTTAGCATTGAGCCATTGTATAAGAATCAAGTCAAAGCGGCAAAGCTCGACGCCAATCTATACCAGATGTTGGCATTGGTGGATGTGATCCGTGTGGGCAGGGTAAGGGAAACGCTTGTAGCAGTAGAGGAGCTTAAAAAAATGATATTATGAGCCATCACACAAATATTACCCGAATCAAGGCAGTAAGCAATGCGCTGGGTCCGTTAAAAAGTGAGGTTGTTTTTGTGGGCGGGGCAACTGTGAGTTTGTATGCTGATAGACGCGCTATTGAAGTACGCCCAACGGAAGATGTTGATATAGTAGTAGAAATTGCCACCAAGCATGAATATGCCCAACTGGAAGAGCGACTTAGAACAATGGGATTTCAAAATGATATAACAGCCAGATTTGTTGGTCGCTATCTACTGCCAGGAATAATAGTAGATGTTATACCTACCGACGAATCCATTTCGGGATTCTCGAATAGGTGGTATGAAGGCGGGAAATTTTTACTGGAAGAGTTCAAAACGCTTCATGACAATAAGCATGCCGAAGAATGGATTGCGGCGCATGCTGGTTACGGTTCTCCCCCAAGTACCTATATTATCCTGGATGAGATACAAAAAATTATTGAGTAGCGCATTTTATTCTTTGGTTCGAAAATCTGTCGGGGGACTCCACGAAATTGTATATTTTTATGAATGTGTATTCCTTAAAGGAGTGCACATTTTCTTTTGTTACACAAAATGAGTTAGCGATCATTGTAGAATGATCTGCAAAGCTTACTGACAAAAAGAGAAAATATGAAAAAAGTAATTGCAGCCATCAATATGACGATTGACGGGTTTTGTGACCATACCTCCGGTGTTGCTGACGAAGCATTACATCAACATTACGCTGACCTGTTGAGAAGTGCTGGTACTGTTTTATATGGCAGAATAACCTACCAGCTTATGGAATATTGGCGAACGGTGCTGGACAATCCCACCGGCGATAAAGGAATGGACGACTTTGCAGCCGCCATAGACAACGTTCCAAAGATTGTTTTTTCCCGCACATTGAAAAACGTAGATTGGAAGAGTGCGAAATTAGCCAGTCAAGACCCTGAGCAAGAAGTTTTGGAACTCAAACAACAATCGGGTAAAGACGTTTTTGCATGCAGTCCGAGCATGATTGTAGCTTTGACGAAACTTAATTTAATAGACGAATATCAGCTTTGTATTCACCCTGTTATCGCAGGAAGTGGTTTACCGTTATTTAAAAACATCAGCGAACAAATTACGCTTAGACTCATAAAAACGAAAACGTTTGGCAGTGGTGTAGTTCTTCATTATTATGAACCGGCAAACAAAAGAACAACGAACGGCTAACTAGCAGTTTGATGTTATGGCGGCTGAAGGGAGTAATGTACTTCTTAATCTCACCATCGGAAGACTACATCAATATTATATGAAAAGACTGGTATTTTGTATAGCCTTTATTACATTCTCATTTTCGATCTATGTTCCGGGAAATCAATAAGGAATACGACGGCAGAATTTCTGGCAACACAGACTTATATAGGGAATCTTCAAGCCTACAAGAAAACGCTGGATAAAAATGCGCCAACAGACGATATAGATAAAAAAATAGCGCAGCTACAGGCAAACCTGGGTAAGTTTGTAAACTTCAGCGATTCAGGTAAACCGGTCTACATAGAATTGATCCCCAAAGTGGCCAAAAGTCCGCAACATATAGTGATCCTTGCCGACAAGGGAACGGGCAGTTCGGCAGAGTACTTTTTGTTTATTGTGCGCCTTCCAGACTACCCTGTTGACAACATTGGTATCCAGCCGGATTTGTATCTGGACAGTTCTGTTAAGGACTGGGTGGAATTTGCTTTGAAATATGTTGAAGAATGAGAGCAGGCAAGACCATGGCAATAAATTAACCGGCCCCTAATGGGAGCCGGCTGATCTGGTTAAGCTCCAAGGTTACCTGTTTTAACTTCTCCGGCCCGTTTATAATTAACAAAAATGACTCCGCTTGGTGTAACGGTACTTTCTGTTACGGTAAATGATGCCGGGACGGCCCCTTCGTCAAAGAGATTTTTTCCCTTTCCTAAGATCACGGGATAAATTTTGAGCCAGAGTTCGTCTGCCAGGTCATTTTTGAGCAGGAGTTGAACCAGTTCACCACTGCCCCAAACCTTTAGGTCAGGTCCTGTAGAATTTTTGAGCTTTTGGATATCTGCCAGGCTTTCGAGGAACACGGAGTTTTCCCAGTGTGACTTATTCATGGTCTTAGACAAGACGTATTTGGTAGCATCATTAATACCTGGCCAATCGTCTGCATGTTGAGGCCAGTAGGAGGCGAAGATCTCAAATGTTTTTCTACCCAACAGCAAATCTGTAGGCGCCATTTGTTCCTGCATGAGCTTTCCGGAGGCTTCGTCGGCAAAAGGGGCAGACCAACCGCCAAATTCGAAGTTACCTGATGTATCTTCTTCGGGGCCACCAGGGGCCTGCAGTACTCCATCTAAAGTAATAAACTCTAATACGATTATCTTTCTCATGGTTTTATCGTTTTGAATTTTTGATTGTTAATAAAGCAGGCTGGAAAGAGCAGGAGGAAAAAATTAAAGCGGGGGTAGTGCTCATTTTCTCTGTTTTTTAATAGTTGATAATACATTATCAAGTTGGTTGAAGCGGGTTTCCCAAATTTTACGGAACTGCTCAAGCCATTTGTCTATTTCTTTCATTTTGTTTACTTCGAGTTGGTAATAAATTTCTCTGCCTTTGTATTCTTGTTTTACCAATTCACACTCTGTTAAAATACGCAGGTGTTTAGACACTGCCTGCCGGGTAGTATCGAAATGTTCGGCAATGGCATTGGGTGTCATTGACTGCAATGCAATCAGGGTCATGATTGCTCTCCTGGTCGGGTCGGCGATTGCCTGAAAAATATCTCTTCTCATTCAACGGGGTGTTTTATATAAGCAACTGATCGGTTGCAAATATATGAGCAACCGATCAGTTGCGCAAATTTATTCTTAATTTTTTGGAGGAACAAAACAAACAGACAGCTACCCTGATTGTAGCTGCCTGGATAAGTATGAATTACGGTTTGAAAGGTATCACCATGTTCCAGGAGCGGGTAGCGTTGTTGAAACCACCGGGGCCATCCATGGTAGCAAAGAAGAGGTAGGCGGGCCGTTTGTTTTCAAAGAGAATGAAGGGCCTTTCGAGCTGGCCCTGCATTTCGGTTCTTCCATCGTTCCACTCCACGGTGCGGGAGTAAGCTTTGGGATCTTTGTCGATGGTCCATTTAACACCATCTTTTGAATGGGCGAGTACGCCGCCACCTTTCTCGCCGGTAAACCTGGCCACCTGGTCTTTGAAGATGACATGGTATCCCGTCGCATCTTTCCATAAGAAAGGGTCTTCAGCTTCGCCCTGTTTGTCTACACTGAAAACAGGCTGATCGTTGTTGAGTACTTTGTAAGGGCCGAAAATGGAAGGGGCTTTGGCCACGCCCAGGCTCATGTGGGAATGGGTGTTGCCATTATGTCCACGGCCTTTGAACATGATCAATACTGAGCCGTCATCATGTACCACGGCGGTTGGATTGGAAGTGAGGAAACTGTAGAAGGTGTTGGGCTTTACGGGGAGTATGGGTTGATCGAGTCGCTTCCAGGGGCCATAAGGGCTGTTGGATACTGCTACGCCTACGCGCTTGTTGTTGCGGGCTGCAATGCACCAGTGGCTTTGCAGGGTAAGCTCTTTGGCTTTGGGGTCTTCGAAGGGATGGGTAGAACCCATATAGAAAAGGATATATTGGCCTTTGTGTTTAACGATCTGCGGATTGTGGGTAGCCCGACCATCCCAATACTGAGCACCACGGGCCGGTAAGGCCACCTCGGAAAAGGTGTAGGGGCCTTCGGGCTTGTCGGCCACGGCATGGACGACTTCAGAGGCGACCATCCAACCCGGATGAAACACCAATGAATCGGGCCAGCGGGAGGCAAAGAGATGGTATTTGTTGTCCTCTCCTTTGACGGCTGAGCCGCACCATACCCAGTATCCTTTCATGGAAAAACCACCATTGCGGGGCGCGGCGCCCAATTTGCTAAAAATGGGATTGGTGGACCTCTTTTTCAGTTCGGCCAGGTTCTCAATCTGCTGTGCATTGGCGCCTATGGCGAGCAAGGTGATGGCAATCAGAAAATAATATAGTTTCATTAGCTTGGGATGTTCGATGCTAAGTTAACCATTGTGTTTTCTGATTGGGGATAGGAATGCCGCTTACTATTAAACTATTTTGTCAGCAGGGCCTGTCCTTCAAAAGCGATCCCTGCCCAGCCATGTTTCCTAAACTGCCTGATGTTTTGGTGATCGGTGCCCGCTGGTGTTTTTAAAACGGCCTGATAATGTTCTGCAAATAAGGATAGTGTATCTTCTTCGTTGAGGTTGTTTAATTGGGCAAAAGCAAATACCCTGGCGCTACCCTGGTTTTGGGTGGCTTCGTTATAAGCTTCTCCATTTTTGAAGGCTGTTGGCTGGTGTTGATAGTAGGTTTCAATAAACTCAAGTACCTCTTTAAATGTGCGGGTATTCTCTTTTAAACTTTTTATCAGCGCGGGGATTTGTTCTTTCATCGGCCAAAAATAGAAATTAAATGAAAATAAAAGGCAGTCCATGACGAACTGCCTTTTATTACTTATGCATTGGAACGCGTTTTTATGGTCCTATTGTTCCTGGTTCCTGATATAGTGGTCCGTGGCTTCCTTTATAAATAATGCCAATTCTTTGCTGGGTAATCCATTCACGGGTGTATAGCTGTTGTCTGCTACGTATAGCTCACCGAGTTTTCTGAAATATTCCAGTTTGGGCAACTGTATTTTTCCACCTGTAAGCCGAAGGATGATCTTGTAGCGCCGGGCTATACACTGTTGTACTTCCTCACCTGCAGGATCGCCAGTGATGAGGGCGGCCAGCCGGTTGGTAATGTCATTGAGTTCTGCCTTCAGGGATTCCATCTCTTGTTTACTGAAGCTGCGTAAGGTGTCTTCAACCTCCAAAATAGTTTCCTTGCCCCATTTGGACATGGCTTCTGATCGCCAGGCTTCCATCTTTTCCTTTGGAATGCCTTCGTATAAATCCTCTACCTGTAACATAGTGTTGTTTTTTAGTGTTACCAATGTTTTTTCTATGGTACCAACCAATGTGTTTATCCTTTCCTTCCTGGCCAATAGGGCTTTTCTGTGGCCTTCCAAAGCCTGCACCAGATCAAATGCAGGATCATCCAGAATGGTACAGATGTCTTTTAGCGGGAAATCGAGTTCACGGTAAAAGAGTATCTGCTGTAAGCGCAACAGTTCTTTTTCGCCATAAAGCCGGTACCTGGCCTCGGTACGGACAGAAGGTTTTAACAAGCCGATCTCATCATAGAGGTGTAAGGTGCGCACGCTTACACCTGCGAGTTTCGACAGTTTTTTTACAGAATAGTTGTCCATCGTTTGGAATTATACCTTTCGAAACAAATATAGGGTATGACGTAAGGGGAGGGTCAAGAGAAAGTGCAAGTTTTTTTAAAGAACAGTAAGTAGTTGGGGTGGGGCAGGTTTTCCAGGTTCTGGGAAAGTGGCTTCATGGTCTGGTTTGGGTAAATAATCCCCATTTCGCTACGAAAAGCTGGTCTAAGTTGTCAGATCGCCGGGGGGTACCTTTTTTGTTGTGTATATGTTAATGAAGTGAAAAATGACATAATGCCCGGCGTTAGTGGGCATTGTATTGATAACTTCCATAAAATATATAGCCATGAACTCAAGTATAGAATTTTTAAGCCCGGACGAATTATTGAAAAACCCTGCCTTCTCGCAGGTTGCCATTACCAGAGGAAGCGGCGACACCATTTATATTTATATAGGTGGGCAAAATGCCATTACCAAAGACCTGGAGATCATTGGGAAAGGGGATATTACTTTACAAACGGCGCATGCATTGAAGAATATTGAAACGGCTTTGGGTGCGGCCGGCGCCAGTTTAGACGACCTGTTTAAACTGACGATCTATATTGTACAAGGCCAGGACCTTCGAAAAGGATTTGCAGGTGCACAAGACTTTTTGAAAAAGCTCAAACATCCACCTGTTATTTCCGGCATTGTGGTAGCAGGGCTGGCCAATCCTGATTACTTAGTGGAAATTGAGGCGGTTGCATTTAGCAAAGGGAAATAGGCGGGGATACTATATGCCTTGAAGAAGGCTTCGACAGGCTCAGCCCCGCTATGGCGGGGTAAACTCTGACATTAAATAGATGACATTGACATGTTGTATAATCAATTCGAGGCTGCCCTGATCAGGCGGCCTTGCTTTTTCTGTACTGGGTGAGGCTAAGGCTCTTGTGTTTTTTAAAGAATTTATTCAAATGGCTTTCGTCGGCAAAGCCAAACTCATCGGCAATCTCATTGATACGCCGGTCACTGAATTGCAGACGGTGTTCTATCAACCGGATCTTATAGTTGGCCATAAAATGTTGGATGGTCTCGCCGCATTGGTTCTTAAAATAAGTACCGAGATAGGTATCGGAAATATCAAAAGCCTCAGCGATCACGGAAACCTTCAACTTTTGGGGTGAAAAGATATTGGTTTGAATATAGTCGATGATATCCTGGATGCGTTTATCAGCATTGACTTTCAAATTGGCGGGCTTGATCTTAGCAATATTCCTGGCAGCAATAACGATCAATGCATTGACAAAGTGCATCTGCAGGTCTTCTTCATACAGATCGCTGTGTTCAATACCCTGCAGTAAAGATCTAATAATGGACTTCACCAGTGGATAATCGGACACATTGCGCAAAATACAGCCGGTGAGGTGGGTGGAGTAATATAGCAAACATTCGATCTCACTAATGTTCTTCCACTTGTATTTTTTTACATAATCGCTGGTGAAACGGATGAGTAGAAATTCGGTGGTCTCTTCAATATCAAAATTGTAATAGTCATTGGGTGTTAGTAACATCAGGTTGCCTGTCTGGTAGGCGATCCGGTGACCGTTGATGCTTAGAAAACCCTTGCCCGAAATGATATAGGCCATCTGGAAAAAAGTGAGCTGCAGGTCTTTGAGGGGGCAATGATCGACCTTCTTGTAGAGTACTTCCAGGGACTGGTGAATGGTTTCTTTTTTGGATTCACACATACGGCAAAAGTACCTTTTTATGCTGGACTTGTACTGATTAAGTGAATGATTTCAGTATAGTTTTGCTAAAAATTAAATAGCAATACGCATGGAAAGAGTTGCCCGGACGGGACAAAATACGGTGGCTTTGGTAGCAGTTTGTTTAGCAGCGCTGATGTTTGGGCTGGAGATATCCAGTGTACCGGTGATACTTCCCACACTGGAAACGGCGCTGCACAGTGATTTCAAAGAAGTACAATGGATCATGAATGCCTATACGATCGCCTGCACTACGGTACTGATGGCCACGGGCACGCTGGCGGACCGGTTTGGCCGGAAGCGGGTCTTTATTATCAGCATTTTATTGTTTGGCATCACGTCTTTGCTTTGCGGATTGGCGCAAAGTACGCTGGTACTGATCATCAGCCGTTTCCTGCAGGGGATGGGCGGAGGGGCCATGCTGATCTGTTCGATCGCGATCCTTTCGCACCAGTTCCGGGAAGGACGTGAACGGGGTAGGGCGTTTGGTATGTGGGGTATTATTTCGGGGGTGGGACTGGGTTTTGGTCCCATCATCGGCGGCGCCATCGTGATGGTGTCCAACTGGCAATGGGTATTCCTGGTGCATGTGGGCATTGCAATCATTACGGCGCTGCTTGTATTTCGTGGAGTGCAGGAGTCGCGTGATCCACAGGCTAAAAAACTGGATGTAGCAGGGATCATCTCTTTATCGCTGGCGGTCTTTGGATTGGCGTATTATATCACGCAAGGTCAGGTTATCGGATTCAGGAGTATGGCAGGTCTTGGTATCCTGGGAGGGGCGGTGATCAGTTTTATAATCTTTTTAAGGGTGGAGAAGCAACATGCGCATCCCATGTTTGACTTCTCGGTATTCCGTATCCGCCGTTTCTCGGGTGCGATCATCGGGTGTATCGGTATGAATTTTAGTTTCTGGCCCTTCATGATCTATCTGCCAATCTATTTTCAAAGTGCGCTGGGCTACGATATCATCACAGCCGGATTATCATTACTGGCTTATACGCTTCCTACGCTGGTGGTGCCGCCGCTGGCGGAACGGCTTACGCTGCGCTACCAGGCGCGGGTTATTATCCCTATGGGTTTGTTGATGATCGGGGTTGGTTTTTTGATCATGTACTACGGCAGCAGTGTAGCGCACGCCAGCTGGCTGACGATGCTGCCCGGATCGCTACTGGCTGGTATCGGACTGAGCCTGACGAATACACCGGTTACGAATACGACCACGGGGGCGGTTACGCCAGACCGGGCAGGCATGGCATCGGGCATTGATATGAGTGCGCGGTTGATCACGCTGGCCATCAATATCGCGCTGATGGGATTTATACTGGTAGAAGGTATCTATTCATACCTGGAAAGCAATTTGCCAGGAGCGATGGCGACCGCGCCACTACATGCGTCCGCAGAAAAAATAGCTGTGGGGCTTTCTGCGACAGACATATCCGAAGCTACTGCTCATGCTGCGTTGGTGCATGGGTTTGGCTGGGTAATGCTTTTCGGGGGAATAGGTGTGTGTGTGCTGGCGTTGGTGAGCTTGTTGATCTTTGGTATCCGTCCAATAAATAAAAAGTAAAAGGCAGCTCAACACGAGCTACCTTTTACTTTTTTTATTATTCTACCATTCCTATCAGAATATCTTTAATAATCTTACTGTACCTAACATTTTTTCTTTTGTTTTATCATAAATGCTCAGGTAATAGACACCCGGGCTGGAGGCAGGACTATAGAATTGGTAATAACTGGCATTGGTCACCTGCCGTTGCAATACCAATGATCCATTTGAACGGCGCAGGGTGATCAAATATGTTTTAGAACTGTTTAATCCTGTTATGAATAGCCAATTGTAGAATGGGTTCGGAAGTACATGAATGACCTGGTGGGGATTGTCGGGATCAACAATACCTGAACCAGCAAGGCGGTAAAGGGTTATACTGTCCACTGCTGTCTGTGCTGTGTAACAAGTATCGCTGGTCAACATGCGCACATATATTTTATTGGCGCCGGTGTTCAGGCTGGTGGATAAGATGCGTAAGGTGCTATCGCTGCTTTGGGCCTGCAGGATATTGGTAAAGGCCCTGTCTTTTGCAAATGTGTATGTAGGGGTTGCGCCTCCTCCGGCTGTATTGGTCGCTGTCAGGTTTATAGGTGATGGCAAGAGGGGTACGTTGGTAACGTCGGCTGACAGCTTCACGATGGGTGTTACGGCTGTGTTGATGGTGAAATGGGCCGTGTCGGCCGATGCACCAGCGGTATTGGTGTATTGAACTATAAGGATATGTGTGCCGGCTGAGAGTGTGCCCGGGTTTATTGTAAAGGTGCTGTCGGCCATGTTTACCGGAAGGGTTGCTCCATCGAGCCGGGCCAGGACATGGGTCTTACTGGTGTCGCCCGGTAAATTGGTGATCTTAATGGCCTGTGCCCCGGCAGTGCTGCAATAAGCTGTTCTCCATCCCTGCCATTGTGGAACGGGTGGTGGCAGTACTTCATTGGTTCTGAGTATATACAAGGTGCTGTCGATGGTTATGTACCAGCTTGAATCGCGGTACCAGGTCTTTCCTGCTGCTGAATTGACGCGCTTGATTGTTCCGCTGCGGGGAACAAGCCATCTCCCTGAGATGCCTGATCGAGAACCAAAGAGCATGACATCTCCCTTTGGATTCAGCAGCTCCAGATTACCAACGGATAAACTGTCGGTTAAGATTTGGGCTTCCCCGCTGTTAGGATCTCTGAGCCAAAGTTGTGCTGTCCACGGGAAGTCGGGCAGGAAGCGGCGAAAGGCGACATATCTATTATTAACCTGGTAATCGGTTTTGGGCAAAGGCGGGCGGTCTCTTGTAAAAGGTACTAAGGTGGCATCGCCCTGCGGCCCGGTCGTTACTGCCCCTATTATTGATTCGTCTTTCTGCTGGTACGCGATATTGTATCCATCTGAGAGGGGATTGGCAGCACCCTGTCCAGATGCGGTGTAATTGGTGATGGACGTGTAGCTATTATTCAGGTATTTGACCAGGTTTTGCATGGAGTCGATGTAGGCTACCAATCCATTGGCAGTTACTTCATTTCGGGTGGCCAGACCAACTGACTGGCGGTTGGCCTGGTGGGTAATGAGTTTGTTGGTTTGGGTAATAAGGTCCCTGAGAAAGAGGCTGTCAAATGATTCATCAGCGCCTTTGGCCCAAATACAATAGTTGCCTTCCACCTTTACTGAGGCCCTGTTGATCTGTGCGATGCTATACAGGATGCCATTGTTGAAATCGTATAAGCTATCGAAAGGGGAACTGACTGCGGGTATTACATTCAGTACAGCCCCCTGCGGGGTTATGTACCCGGCCTCCACGCGGCCGTTGCAGGGCACCACGGTGCTGGCATGTGTAATTACATCCAGTATCCTGGGGTTGGACTGTGGGCCCGCATCTATGATGAGTAATTTGTTGTGGTTGAAATCCAGTATCCTGGCTGGGGCTTTTACGTATTCATACAGGTAAAGCGTGTCGTTGGATGGTGATCCGGACTGCGCCACAGTTAATAGTGGAGTGAATCCTATGATCATTCCGGCAAGGAATCGTAAAGAGCTTTTCATAACATAAGTTTTGGATATACTAAGTTATGGAGATTCTGGAGTTTGTATGTGTTTGTTTAAATTAAAAAACGTCAAATTTGACAAGTTGCTGATAGCTAATGGTATATCTAATCCAGTTAGTAACGGGACGGGTGATATGCTGGCCTAAGTGATCAGGGTTTAAGAGAAATAGGCTGACCTTTAGGGGCAGGCGGCAGGGATTTCAATACTGCTTTAGGTATCATGGCCACCACTTCGCCGATATTGGCAGCAGTTTTAGGGATACGGTATTGTATAGCCGGTCCGATGACCTGGGAAGCTTCCCGCCTCGTGAGGCCGTAAGTATGTTCCAGCCACAATACCATGGACTCGGTGGCTGCCTGCAGTGATCTATCCAAAGTCTTTTCAATGCCATAGAACATCCAGTATTGATCATCTTCCATTATGGGCTTGGTTGAAGGAAGGTAACCTTTCCGGAGAATGCGGGTGCTGAAACTAAATTTCATGGTTGTTTCCAATGCATCGCCATTCAGTTCGCCGTCACCCTGTACGGCGTGCCCGTCGCCGAAATAGAGCAATGCGCCGGGATGATTTACCTGCAGGTAGGTTGTGGCGCCTGCTTTATTGAGGTAGAAATCGGTATTGCCGCCGTAATCATTGCAGGCTCCGGCATCCGGGGTTTTGTCGCCTTCAGCTGCTACACCTAAACATCCGAGGAAAGGATGCAGGGCAACCTTTAGGTCACGAAGGGACTCTTCTGCCGTCGCAGGACTGGCAAAGCCAGCGATGGTATCCAAATTCCAGCGGGTGAGCTTTGAACTCTTCCATAGCTTCATGGTGGCTTTACCCGGAAATATTTTGGGAATAAGGGCATTCAGGGTAGTAGCGTAACCACGATTGAGTCGAACATCATGCAGGGTAATGGCGATGACATCACCGGGCATGGCGCCTTCTACATAGAACGGGCCGGTGAGGGGATTGCCTCTGTGGGCCACTCTTTCGCCTTTTGTATCGAATCCGGCGGCATCCACACTGTTGGTGCTGACGGTATCACCTTCAGCTATACGGAGTACAGGTGTATGTGCTGCGGAATAGGTGCGCTGCCAAACGGTAGGCTGAAAATGAATATGCCGCGGCTGCTGGCGGGCGAAAAGGGGAGTAGTGCAGGATAAAGCTGCCAATGCACAAGAGAAGAATGTGTGAACGCGCATGCTGATGTTGTTTTAAGTGTGGGGATAACGCCAACTGATTCTTGTTATTGCCTGGCATCAACACCAGTGACCGGCAAGTGTGGAGTAGCTTTATGGTCTACATGATGGGTGAGGCTGGCATTTATTGCAAGGCCCCGGCAAAGGAGAGGTAAGCGGCTGCGCTTTGTTCAATCCTTTCGGGAGTGGCACGGTGTTCCAATCCATAATATGCAAACAGGGGTCTGTAATCGGCTTGTATATATTGGAAGGTTATTTCAAAAGGGGCGGTGAGTTCGCTGAGGGTATATTTGTATTTGCCTGCCGGGGTGTAGTCTTCCTGTTCAATACCTGCAGCAATGGCCAGGGCTATCTTTTTGCCCTTCATTTTGTATCCGCTTTGGCTGCCGTATGCCCAACCATAGGTGAGTACCTCATCCAGCCATTTTTTAAACAGGGGAGGACAGTTGAACCAATAAAAGGGAAACTGAAAAATGATGGTATCATGTTGCTCCACGAGTGCCTGCTCTTTTTGGATATCAATTTCGCCAGTGGGATAGGCTGCGTGTAAATCATGTACCAGGTACTTATCGGGCTGGCTGCTGAGTGCTTTGATCCATCTTTTGTTCACTACGGAATCCTGTATGTTGGGATGTATTACTATCACGAGTGTTCTCTTCATATCCGATCTTGTTTTTTTATCTCTGTGCAAAATTATTTAAGTTGCCTTTGAAACCGGTACCCGGCGCCCAATGTGAGGTACTAACAAACGTGTAATTATGAGTAAGATAAAGCCGAGTTCGACGCACGACGAGAACAAACGTAAGCTGGAGGCTGAATGCCCGGAAATATATGCTGCCAACCTCATCAGCGGGCAGTGGACGGTGGCGATCTGTTGTTATTTGGCCGGAGGTAAATTGCGGTATGCAGATCTAAAGAAGCGGATGCCTTCGATCACGGACCGCATGCTGGCATTGGAACTTAATAAAATGGAGGAGAAGGGACTGGTAGTAAGATATGTGTATGCTGAGGTGCCTGCGCGGGTGGAATATGAACTTACGTCGATAGGCAACGAACTGTTGCCTATTATTTTTCAATTAAGGGATTGGGGAGAGCGGCATAAAGTGTTGTTTTCCTAAAACTACCGCTCCCCCGAATTTATATATGCTTATATCATCAGTTGCCGGTTTTTGCCTGTGCTGGTTTCCAGGGTGCGCTGAACCGATAGGTGCCGGAACCAGCTTTTACCACCACATATTCTTTTTCAGCACCAGCCACCTGAAAGTCTTTGGAGGCCGACAATGGGCTGCCGTTCTCAGTTATATCTGTTCCGGTGGCAGGAATGTAGATGGTGGCGGTCGTATTGGCTGGTACTTCTACCTCCAATAATAATTTATCATTCTCTGTTTTCCAGCCGGCGGCCAGTTTGCCGTATCGTGTTTGGTACGTGGCGGCGGCCTGGGTGATCTTCTGTCCGATATGGGGCCTGAGGGTGATCTTTTTATAACCTGGTCCATCTTCTTCGGTATCCAGTCCTACCATCACCCGGTACATCCAATCGCCGATGGCTCCATAGGCGTAGTGATTGAAAGAGTTCATCGTGGGTGTTTCAAAAGTACTATCGGGCTTTATACCATTCCAGCGTTCCCAGATGGTGGTGGCGCCCATCTTTACGGGGTATAGCCAGGAGGGATAGGTTTCCTGCAAGAGTAGGGTGTAGGCCATATCGGTATGCCCAAACCGGCTGAGTACATGGCAGAGATAGGGTGTACCCAGGAAGCCGGTTGACAGGTGGTTGCCATATTGTTTGATGTTCTTCACCAACCTGTCGGCTGCCTGCTGCCGTTGGGCTTCGGGCAGCATGTCGAACTGCAAGGCCAATGCATAAGAGGTTTGTGTGTTGCTGGTGGTGCCTCCATTAGCGGTGGTATACTCATTCAGGAAAGCTTCTTTTATTTTATTGAGCAAGGTTGTATAGGTTGCTGCTTCCTCGTTCTTACCCAATAGGGTGGCGGCTTTGATCAGCAGCTGGGTGGAATGTGCGTAAAAGCATTGCGCGATGAGGTATTTGTCGGTAACGGCTGATCTGCCGTCGAGGTCGTTGTTGATGCTATAGAATAGCCAGTCGCCAAAATGTCCTCCTTTATTCCACAGGTTATTGGTGCTTTGGCTGGTCATGTAATCCACCCATTTTTTCATGGAGGGATATTGTTGGTCAAGGATCTGTTTATCGCCATAGGCCAGGTACATATTCCAGGGGATGATGGTCGATACATCGGCCCAGCCGGCGCTACCTCCCTGGTTGCCGAGCACATTGGGTATTACATGGGGGATGCTGCCGGTGGGCAATTGATCGGCGGCTACGTCTTTCATCCATTTGTCGAAGAAGTTGCCAGCGCCTTGTAAGAAGGAGGCGGTGCGGGAGAAGGCCTGGGCATCGCCGGTCCATCCGAGCCGTTCATCTCTTTGGGGACAGTCGGTGGGTACGTCGAGGAAATTACCTTTCAGTCCCCATTCTATGTTGTGTTGTAATTGGTTGAGCAAAGGGTGTGAGGAAGTGAAAGTGCCGGTGGGCTTCATATCGGAATAGAGGGCTACAGCGGTCAGGTTTTCTGGTTTCAGTTCTCCCGGGTAGCCTTCTACTTTGAGGTAACGGAATCCCTGCCAGGTGAAATGTGGTTCGAAGGTCTCTGTTCCTTCACCGCTTAAAATGTAATTGTTCTGTGCTTTGGCGGCTCTCAGGTTATCGATATAAAAGTTGCCGGATTTGTCCATTACCTCTGCGTGTGACAAGGTGATCTTGTCACCGCTTTTGCCCTGGGCTTTGATCACGACCCAGCCTACCAGGTTTTGACCGAAGTCGACCACCTGCTCACCTTTGGGTGTTTTGAAAATGCGGAGGGGTTTAAAAGTTTCGTGTTTTTTGACGGGCTCGTTGTACGTGGCGATCAATACTGATGTAGAGGCGTTGGCTTTCAGTGCGTGGGTCCAGGATCGATCATCGTAACCGGCGGTAGCCCAGCCTTTCTTTTCTTCGCGGGCATCGATGGTTTCGCCATGGTATATTTCAGAATAGCGGATGGCGCCGGTAGAAGACTTCCAACTTTCATCGGAGAGAATGGTTTGGGTAGTGCCGTCGGTATAGGTGATCTCTAATTGGAGCAGGAGGGCAATGTCTTTGCCGTAATGATTTTTGCCATCACTCCAGGCAAGGTAACCACGGTACCAACCGCTGCCCAGGGTAACGCCGATGGCATTGTTGCCTTGCTGCAGTAAGCTTGTTACATCATAGGTCTGGTATTGCAGTCGTTTGTTGTAGCTGGTCCAGCCGGGAGTGAGGTAGGCGTCGCCGACCCTTTTTCCATTGATCTGTGCTTCGTACATACCATGTGCGGTGATATAGGCAGTAGCTGTTCTGATCTTCTTTTGGTTGGTGAATTCTTTGCGAAAGAGGGGAGAGGCGCGTTGTGCATCCTCATCAAAACCCGGGGTGATCCAGCTGGCTTTCCAATCGGAAGGAGCAAGCAAGGCTGTTTGCCACCAGGCAGGGGCACTCCAGGCAGAGGTATTGCCCTGGTTGTCCCATACGCGCACCTGCCAGTAATAACGTGTACCGGATTTGAGGGGTGTGCCGGCATAAGGAATGAGGACGGACTGATCTGAAATTACCTTGCCGGTAGTCCAGGTGTCTTTGCCTTTGATAGCAGGGTTGGCGGCAACTTTTATTTCATAGGCTGATTGCATTACGTTGCGCCTGGTGGAAAGGAGTTGCCAGCTAAAGCGGGGTTGGGTGATATCGAGCCCGATGGGGTTGGTGAGGTTTTCGGTGGTCAGGTTGTGTACCTGTACCTGGGAGATGGCCATGGTGACAATGGTTAGCATGGCTGCAAATAACAAAAGCAGTCTTTTCATGTAGCAAGCGAATTGATACTGTTATAAAAAAGCGGGGGCAAATAGCAGGTGCAGTCTCCATTTGATGCCCGCAAAACATTGGTGCCGAATATACAGGAGGTTGGAGGGTTTACCATCCTGCCGCGTCCTGCGGGTGAGGGGGCGTCGGGTACCGGACATAAAAACAAAAAGGCAGCTCGCGCAAGCTGCCTTTTATTATAGATGATCTGCCTACAATGATACGGTTACCCGCAGGAAGGTGGCTGGTATCGCGGTACTATTGGGGTTGTTACTTTTATTTTGACTGGTAAACAAGGCTTCCAATTCCTGCTGAAGGTCGGCGGCCTTGCCATTTTTTTCGGCTGCTTCAAAAGCGTTCATGGTAGGGCCATAGAAGTTTTTGAACCTTTGTACCAGTTCTGCCGGTGAGAAAGGAGCATTAAAAGTAAAGGTCTCTTTATCAAAAGAGATGTTTTGCGGGGGGATGCCGGCTTTACCAAATCGTTCGATCACCTGTTGTTCCACGCCCCACAACATGGGACTTACAAATCCCTCGGGTGGAGGAGGGGTATAGGCGGAACTAATCTTCAGTATTTGCGCTACGAGTGTAGGATCGCCGGGAATCCAGTTGCCCATTACGATGCGTCCGCCGGGGCGGGTAACCCGAACCATTTCGCTGGCTACGTCAAAAGGCTTGGGGGCAAACATAGCACCAAAGATGCTGACGGTGAGGTCAAAGCTATCATTCTCTAATGCCTGCAGGTCGGTGGCGTCGCCCTGCTGAAAGGTAATATTGGTAAGACCAGCTGTTTGCGCCCGTTTGTTGCCAGCTGCTACCAGGTTCTCTGCGATATCAACACCAGATACCTCAGCGCCCAATAGGGCGGCAGGAATGGCGGTGGTGCCATCGCCACAACCGAGGTCTAATACTTTCATGCCTTTGGTGATACCCAGTTTGGCTACCAGTGCGGTACCACTTTCACGCATGGTATCAGCGATTTTGGTAAAGTCACCTTTTTCCCATAATTGTTTATTCGGGTTCATCGTTGATGTTTTAAGCAAAGCTACTGTATTGGACAGGGCCAGACCTTACCCAGCGGCCCAACCTTATGACTCAAAAGCCCATTCTATTAACTGACCGTACGGTTTTTAACGGCCGGTTTGGGGCAAGCCCGGATGTGTGGGGGAATCAATGATCCTATTATTTCTTAATAAAATTCTTTTCAATAAGGGCCAACTGGTTGGTATTGAGTGGGGTGGTTTGCTTTAGCACTTTTACAAAATGGGCTACTTCTTCTTTTGTGGCTGGACAGCCAGTGTTCTCGCCGGGTTTATCCAGGCCTGCGCCTTCAGGCCGCATCAGACAATCGGCCACTAAATTGCCTTTGGCATCGAAGATGAGCCAGAATGGAATGCCCTTGCCTTTACCCTGGTATTTTTCCATCATCGCGGCGCCCCCAGGATTTTCGAGGTGTTCTTTTCCTTTGGCTTCCTGTACGGTGAGGTGGCGGATGACGAAGTTGTCGGCAAATAATTTTTTGCAATCGGCATTGGCCATAATGCTGTCCATCCGGTGGCACCAGCCGCACCAGGAAGCATGAAAGATGATGAATACTTTTTTATGTTCCTTTGCAGCTTGGGTGGTGGCTTCTTTTAATACCGCTTCAGCTGATGGTTGGGAAGATTGGGCAAAGGAAGTTGCCGCTAACAAAAAGGCCGCAAAAAATAAGGCTAAAGTATGTTTCATGGAACCGGGGTTTGCTGATGAATATACGTTAAATCCCAGATGCGATCAGTTAAACTTTTAACTGTGTGCAAGCGGAGATAATTATTAAAACTTGATCACCGACTCATCCAGGCTTGTGCCTGTTAGTTTGATCTGGTACGGCCATTGTTCTTCGGGGACTGGTTTGGGTGCATCGGCATTGTTGCGGTTGCCCTGACGGCCCATGGATACAGGCCAGTGTTCGGTGGGCGCTCCGCTTACGACCAACCACAGGTATGCAGTATTCTTCGGCACTTTGAAGGTGGCATTGCCACTGGCTTCTTTGTTCAACTTCCCATATTCGCGGCTGCCATCTTTTTTATAAGCGACGAAGCCATATCGCCAGCCGGCTTTGTCTGTTTTTACTTTGTTGTATCCATCCGTTCCGGCGATGCCTTTGAATTGGAGTTTTACTTTGGTGCCGGCTTCGGGCACTTTCAATTTGATGCCATTGTAACCATAGTTCTGGGGACAGCGGGCGGAATCAATTTTATACCATCCTTCGCCAACTGATCGTAGGCTGGTGGTATGTTGGTTAGCATAAGGGTTGGCTACCTTTTCGATGCGTGGCATATCCCAGGTAATGAAGCGGCGGACTGCATCAAACATTTCATCATTGAATTGATCCTGGTTGAGGTTGGTAATCCGCTTGTAGGTTGCCACGAGATCTTCCCCCTCTTGTGTGGCGCGGCAGAGGTTGCCGAAGAATTCGATGCCTCTTTTATTGGACCAGTATTCTATCACATAGGGGGAATGGTACATGTTGGTAGGATGAAGGAAGGCATAATGGGTCTTCTTCATAAAATCTACCAGGTGGTAGTTCTCAAAGGTCATCCATTCGGGGTATACCTGCCACAACATATATTGAGCAGACATTTCCATGATTGCGCCCCGGGGGCCGGTCTTGCTATCGGTGCGGGCAAGGAACTGGAAGGAGTGTCCCAACTCATGGGCCAGGGCACCATAAGGGGCTTTGTTCATTCTTTTGGCAGGTGTCCACAATCCACCCACCTTATCTTCAATACCTCCGCCAAAAGCAGTTCCTTCGGTACCACCCAACACATACAGAATGATCTTGTATTTATCGGAGATGGAATTCCCTTTTTGAACGAGCTTGAGGTCATTCACGTAAAAATTATAGAACCGCTCGAGTTCTTTCAAAGCTTCCTGTACATTAAAACGCTTTGTTTGATCGGCGTTGGTGGTAGGATCATCTCCAAATTCTTTATTCCAGAAGATAACAATGTTATCGGATTGGATCATGCGCTTATAGCTGTATTCGCTTTCGTTGTTGTTGTAGTCATTGTTCTCTGGAATGCGGTATACTTTGGCAGGTATATACAGTTGTTTGCCGGTAGAGTCATGGATAGCTGTTTGCGGAGCAGGGGCATGCCCTTTGCCGGACCAGGAAGCCAGGAGAACGAGCAACAGGAGGGCAGGGCTTGCTAATAAAGTATTACGTGTCATCAGGCGGTTGTTTGTTTGATGGCAGTAAAGTAGTAAGATTTACAGTTGGTTGATGAACCGCTGGTCTTGTTGGATAATATCGACAAAACACTTGTCAATAAGTGTATGATTGACGGGTAAACGATGCCCTGGTTTATTGTGGGTGTAAGAAGGCATGATATGTGGTAAGCGCTTAGTCAAGCCCCTCCAGGGCTTTGTTCAACAAGGCTTTACCGGTCTCGCTATAGGTGAGTAATGCGGCCGCCTGCTTTCCGGGGGTGCTCATTTTAGCCCATGTTTTTTGGAGGATGCTGATCATTTTCTCTGGTGATTGCTTTTTTATCAGGTCATCGTATTGAAATTGGAGGAATACGAGGCAAAGGGCATTCTCCATGGTTTGCACTTCGGTATCGGTTGTAAGCTTCTTTTTCAGTATGATTTCATTGACGCGGGCAATAATGTCAGTTTCATAATTAAGAGATTGCAATATCTCTGTCGCTTTATGTGCGTGGAATTTCGAGAGTTCGTTTCTCCACTTCAGGTAGCCTACCCTGCCTTCGGGAAATGCTGTTCTGGCGATTTCCCATCGTCCGATATGCTGGCACCTGGAGGCGAGCAAAAGGGCATCACCGGTCTGGGGAGCAAGATCTTTTACGCGTTCATACAACTTAATGGCGTAAAAATATTCAGCTGGATAAGGCTGTCCATTCCATATTATCTCCGAAGGGTCCTGTTTATTATAGGTGTCAAAAAGGTTAAAGGCCTGTTCCATTTTTGTCATAAGACCAGCGATTTTTATAGTGTTGTACTCAAAGTTAAAATATATGGAATAAGAAAACGGGATGATTTTTCAAACTGCTGTTTAAAACAAAACCCCTTCAGGTGATGAAGGGGTTTGCTTATAATAAGTGATATCACAATTGTTGTTACCAGTTGGGGCTTTGTATTAAAGATGGTGCGTTGGCAATTTCACTGGCCACCAGGGGGAAATAGTAGTTTTTGGCAGTAAAGACCCTATCCTCGAGTTTAAACCGTTGCATTCTGTAATTCACACCACCTACTACCATGGTGCCTGCGGGATCGGCCACAGGGGTCATGCCATGAGCAGCTCTTTGGGTTCTTGGGTAAGGCCATACATTGGCGGGTACAGGTGCGGCTTTGTAGGCAGCTTCCTGTGCTATTTCTGCCGGAGAATCAGGCTCTAAATTCCAGCGGGCATAGAAGTAACGTTTATTCTCATAGAAGTGCTCCACACGACGTTCGCGCTGAATGTATTTATGCAGTGCATTTTCATCAAGGCCGGGGGGCACGGGAGCCATAAAGGAACGTGCGCGCAGCGTGTTTAACATGGTATAGATCTCTGCACTGGGGCCACTGAATCTATTCATAGCCTCGCAGTAGATCAACATCATTTCAGGGAGGCGGATGGAAGGAAAATGTAAGGGCCAGCCACCACTTCTTTTCCAGTCTTCGTGATAAAACTTGCGTAGGTAATATCCGGTAGAAGTGGCATTGCTGGCCCCAATCTTATCGGAGCCGGTAGCTGTATTAATGATCTTATTCTGGTAAGTGGCGCCATGATACATTACGTCTGAATAAAAGCGTGGGTCGCGTTTTTCGTAAGGTTGTTTTTCATCCCAGCCTTTGGCTGCTGCCTGCGGGTCGTAGGTGGCATATCCATACCCATCATTACCGATAAACTCGTATTCATCTACCTGCTCCTGCAGGGGTTGGAGGCGTGAGCCACCACCATAAGAAGGAGGTATATGGTCACCCTGCCAGGATTCGGCTTTATTATTGGAGATGATGAGCAACCATTCATTCTGAATAGCAGCGGGGTCGATATAGATCTGTTTGATCCTTGCGTATACCTTGTTATTGCTTTCGGCCTGAAAATCGCTGCCTTTGCCCATATACAAACTATAACGTTGTCCGGTACCATTCTTCAGATCTATTACTGCTTTGGCAGCATCGGCGGCCAGTTTCCATTTTTGCTTATCATAGGCTGCATATTGTTCTCTGCCCACCCGGGTATCATTGCCTGGTAGTTTGCCGCCATTGTACATAGGACTTGCGTTCATGTACAATACAACAGCTTTCAGGGCCATAGCTGCTCCTTTATCTATTCTGCCAAATTCAACATCCAGGTGGCGCACCGGCAACTCATTGATGGCAAAATCAAGATCTGCCAGTATTTTCTTCAGAAAATCGGGCCATGACTGGCGTGCAAATTGTTCATTTTTGGCCAGATCTGCCACGTAGTCCATGTAAATGATATCGCCATACCAGCGTGCTACCAGCCAGTGAAAATAAGCACGCATAAAATGCGCTTCTGCTACGCGGTTTTTCAGATCGCCTGGTTGCAGTGGATTATCAGGTGATTTGTATTTCTCTACGCCTGCAATAAACACATTTGCTTTACGGATAGAATTGTAAAAGTCGCCCCAATACATGCCATTTGCTTTGCTGGGCATACCAATAGAAGGTCCAAAGCTTCCGAAATTAAATTGATCAGGAATGGCTTGTTCTACCTGTGTGCCCTTGCACTCATCGGTAATGCCGGAGATGGAAAAGTCTTGCAGTCCAACTATACCCCTGTCGCGGTCGCGCATGTCGCGGTACAACTTATTGGCTTCGCCATTCACCTTGTCCCAATTGGTAAAAACAGTTTCTTCATCGATCTTATTATCCGGCTGCCTGTCAAGAAATTTTTCGCAGGATGTGGAAAATACAATAGAACAGATAGCTATTAAGGGAATATATTTTATATTTTTCATAATTGCAATCTTTAGAAGGTTACGTAAACGCCGAAGTTGATGACCTTTTGAATGGGATACCAGTCGCCACCTGTATTGGTTTCGGGATCGACATCGAAATCTGATAATTTATCCCAGGTAAAGAGGTTCAGGCCCTGGAGGTAAAAGCGGGTTTTGGTGGCGCCAAATTTCTTCAGGAATGTTATTGGAATGGAATAGCCTACTTCCAGGTTCTTTAACCGCAGGTAAGTACCGTCGGCCAGAAAGAGTGAACTGTTGGGGTTTTTATTGTTGTTGTGGGTGCCATAATGCAGGGCCGGGTAAGTGGCGGTGGCTGCGGTAGCAGGGGTCCAGCGGTTCATGTGTATGTTCTTTACCCTGCCAATGATGTCCTGCCCGTAGGTGGGAAAGTCGTAAGCAGCTGCGTTTGTCAACTGCACGCTGGTATTGGTAGCTCCCTGAAACAATATACTCAGGTCGAATCCTTTGTAAGAAACACCCATAGGAATACCAAACTGAAGTTCCGGGTTGCGGGGATGCCCCATGGCAACCCTGTCTTCCTGGTCTGTGATCTGGCCATCGCCGTTCTGGTCTTTATAGACAACATCGCCCGGGATCAGTTTCCCCCATTTCTGGTACACGGCTGCATTTAATCTGTCTGCCTCTGCCTGATCTGCTACGAAATGGTCAAATACATAAACAAATTGTTCTTTGATCCGTGTTCCTGTGCGCTGAACATAAGAAACTGATTTGCCATCCGGTGCGATCCGGTCGCGCTCATTGATGAAAACGATCTTATTGCGGGCAAAAGAAATATTGGGCCTGATATAATAGCTAAAGCTTTTGCCAATGTTATCGGTCCAGCCTATCTCAAGGTCAAACCCTTTGTTGTCTACAATACCGAGGTTGAGTTGGGGAGCGCTTTGACCTACAACAGCCGATACGTTGCGGGAGCCATACTCATTATTGAGGTTGGTGAGGATATCATACCGGTGCTCCTTGAACACATCGGCCGAAAAACTCAGCCTGTTCTTCAGTACTCTTACCTCGATGCCGATATTTGCCTTTTTGGCTTTTTCCCAGGTTAGTAAAGGGTTGGCGAGTGGTGCTTCAAATACATTGGCAGGCACGCCACCGCTCAGGTCGGTACCAAAATTGTAAGTGTCGCCGTTTACATTATAAAACTGGAGGTAGCCAAATCTTTCTCCTGGCAATTGGTCGCTTCCCACTAATCCGAATGAACCCCTGAGCTTCAGGTAATCGATCCAGGTTGTTTTTTTCATGAATGATTCATTGCTTATGATCCAGCCTGCAGCTACAGCGGGGAATAGGCCATAGCGGCGTCCTTTGGCAAAACTTTCAGAACCATTGTACCCGGCATTCAGCTCCAGCAGGTACCGGTCGTCGTAATTATAAGTAGTACGGAAGGCTATACCCTGGTTTCCAAAAGGCACATCGTTCTGGTAGGTACGCCTTTGCCTGGTGCCCAGTAACAAGGCTG
Source organism: Paraflavitalea soli (assembly GCF_003555545.1). Classification (GTDB taxonomy): domain Bacteria; phylum Bacteroidota; class Bacteroidia; order Chitinophagales; family Chitinophagaceae; genus Paraflavitalea; species Paraflavitalea soli. The sequence goes on from NZ_CP032157.1 coordinate 8,372,300, forward strand.
TTACATTGTGCAGGCCGAAGGACCGGGCATAATTTAAAGTAAGCTGCAGGTTGTTCTTACGTTGCGGCTGTGGGGTACGTGCATCAAAGCCGTTATTCATGGTATTATTCTCGGTGCGGCGGGGAGAAGCATAGGCGCCCTGGTAGTGCCCGCCATTCATCAATACATCCACTCCGTCTTTGGGATAGAAAGTGGCATAACCACCATATTCACGATAACCCTCCGATTCATGGGGGATCGTTCTGTCAACGGTGTTGCCGGACTCTGTATCGTAGGAGAACTGAACTTCAAAAGTTAATCCTTTGGTGATAAAATCGAGTTTATGGCCAAGGGCAAAGCTGCCATCCATAAATGTTTTGTACTCATTGATGAAGCCGGAATAAGCCAGTTCTCCCAATATATTATACCTGTACAATTGCGTTCCAAACAGTAAGCCTTCAGGATGCTTGGCAATAAAAGTTTTATTGGCCGGATTATCATTGTTTTCCAGGATAACGGGATAGATAGAAGGTTGGGTATTGGCAATGTTAACGACCCTGGCTGCAGTGGTTCCTGGCGCCAGGCGGTTTTGAATACGGCCACCCAGGTTTAATCGTGCATAAAAGTCCTGGGTAATATTGATATCGATATTGGACCTGAAATTATAGCGTTTAAAGATGGCGTTGGTATTATTGGGACCTAGTTTGGTATGTTTATAGTTGCCATCCTGGTTGGTATACCCGGCCATCATAAAGTACTTAACACTTTTATTGCCTCCCTGGATGTTGAGGTTATAGTCCTGTTGGATGCTTGGCTTAAATGCATAATCGAAAAGGTCGATATTATAACCCAACCCATCTGAGTTGTCTCCTTTTGCTTTCCGGTAGTTCTCTATCTGGGCAGGCGTAAAGAGGGCTGCAGTAGTAGCGGGATTATCATTCAACCTCGCCTCATTGTAAAGGGCTGCGTAATCAGCTGATCCCAGGTACTCGGGGAATTTGACAGGCGATGATAAGCCGGCGGCAGCTTTAAAGGTAACATTGGGCTTATCCATAATTCTGCCCCTGCGGGTAGTGACGAGGATTACGCCATTGGCGCCTCTTACGCCGTACACTGCGGTGGCGGAGGCATCTTTGAGGATAGAGAAAGTTTCTACTTCTTCCGGATTGAGGTATTGATAGTCTCTCTCAATACCATCCACCATTACCAGGGGCTTTTGTGAATTGCCGGTATTGTAAGTGGCTATGCCGCGGATAAAAACTTCACTCTGATCTACACCCGGTTCTCCTCCGGAAAACTGGTTAACCATCAAACCTGCCATCCTGCCTGCCAAAGCATTGGACAGGTTGGTAGTAGGGCTTTGCCTGAGTTCTGCAGTGCCGATAGAAGTAATGGCGCCTACAACGGATACCTTTTTTTGTGTTCCGTAACCAACTATTACCACATCTGTTAATGCCGCTATTTCAGGGGTCAGTGATATGTCGAGTATCTTGTTATCTTTTCCAACACGGATGTTCTCAGTTTTGAAACCTACGAACGAGAAACTTAACAGGCCGTTTTCAGGAACGGAGATGGTAAAATTGCCGTTTTCATCGGTGGTCACTCCACCCTTGGCGCCTACGATCGATACAGTAACGCCTGCGAGGGGATGTCCGTTCTTGTCTTTTACTTTTCCTTTCACTTCAATGGGAGGAACGGGAGGTGGTGCATCGGCTTCTTTGGTGGCTTCTTTTCTTTTAACGGTGATGGTATTTTCTGTGATCACAAAGCGCAGGGGCTGATCACGGAAACAAATTTCCAGTACCTGTTCAATCGATGCATCTTTCACATGAATGCTAAACTTGTTTGCCTGCTTTAATAATTCATCCTGGTAAAAGAACTGATAGCCGGTTTTCCGGTGTATTTCTTTGAAGACCTTTTCGAGAGAAGTGTTTTTTTGTGAGATAGAAATCGTTTGCCCAATCGATTTAGCACTGACCTGTAAAAAAGTGACCAATAGTAAAACAGCTGTTAATTTCATCATCAACATTGTTTTGGTGGCGGTGGCCGGCCTGGGTTTCCGGCATAGCAATGAACTTACTTTTTTCATACGTTTGGCAGTTAATTAAACAATAAGCAATTATTGCGCTGGTTTAAGAAAAAAAGCTTCCCATTATGTATACTAATGGGTATACATTCAATAATATAAAAGCTATGTGCGTTGTAGGGTGCTGAGGGTTACCGGTGTTCTTCTGAGACTATTACTTTCCGGCCAGCAATCTTAAAATTCACATTACCTGCCTGCATGATCTTTAATACCTGGGTGATATTATTGTTCCGGTTTACGATACCTGAAAAATGACCTGTCGGAATATTACCTGCATACACAACTTCCACATCATACCACCTTGCCACCTGCCGCATGATCCTTTCTATATCCAGAGAGTTGAATTGAAACAAGCCATTTTTCCATGCCATCACGGCTTCAACATCTGCTATACCGGTCCTGATGTCTCCTGTTTGAGTGATCTTGCCTTCCTGGCCAGGCTTTAATATTTTATATTGGGTTCCTTTGGATACGCTTACAGAGCCCTCCAGTAAAGTGGTATTGACGGAGCGTTCATCCTCATAAGCCATGATGTTGAAATGGGTGCCCAATACTTCTACAATACCTTCCTTTCCGGCATCCGTTGGACCTCCGGTGGCGGAGGGGAAATGGACTTTAAAAGGCATCGCTGCATTTTTCGCCACTTCGAAATAGGCTTCCCCTGTTATGTACACGTTTCTTTCTTTTCCGGTGAAGGCTACGGGAAACCTGATAGAAGAAGAGGCATTGAGCCAGACTTTTGTACCATCGGCTAATAATAGCTGATATTGCCCTCCACGGGGCGTAGCGAGTGTATTGTAAACAACCTCCTGGCCAGTTGCTTTTCCTGCATCATAAGCAAGAACAGCCGTATTAAGATTAATGACCCTGGCGTCTCCCTGTTTGGTAAGGGTACCCTTTTGAGTAGAATCAAGGAGGAGCTTCGAGCCATCGGCCAATGTAAGCTCGGCCTTGTTTCCACCGGGTACGATAGTATCGTTGAGAGGAAGCTGTTTTGAACCGGAAAGTTGCGTGGTTGGTTGGTGTGTTAACCAGAGATAACCACCTATGCAAGCGAAAAGAAGGATGGCAGCTGCGACTGCGCTGCGCCACCACCAGGATGCTGGTCTGGACATAATGACCGCCCCTGGCTTTTCAGACTTCCCTTGCTGTAAAATAGCGGCCAGCATCTCCTCGCCCTTGCGCTCATCGATCGGCTGGCTTAGGGTGCTATGCTGTTGCCAGGTAGACGTCAATAAGCTTTTTACCTGTTCATCATTTTCAGCTTGTTCTACCAGCTGCATGAATTCATCACGCTCTGCCGGAGTAGCAGTCTTATTGATATAAGCCTGGAAGAGGTAAGCTAGTCTTGATTTGTCCATATAGCAATATTCCCGATAGATAAGAAAATGATCATTTCCTCTTTGTTATACATAAAGACAACGGTGGTATCCCCAAGAGGTAATGGAATTAAATATTTTTTTTAGTGGCGCAACCAGCAGGTAATAAGCAGGAGGAAGAAACGGATATTTGCGCGAAGGTGATTTCTTAAAAAGCGGAGGGCCAGCACCATATGTTTCTTTACTGTTTCATGGGAGATGTTTAGCTTTTTAGCGATCGCTTCCTGGCTGATGCCATCTCTCCGGCTCAGGAGGTATACATTTTTCTGGCGGGGAGGAAGTAGCTCCACGGCTTCGTCAATAAGCTGGCTGGGGTCGGGGGCCGGTGTTTCGTTTGGATTATTTAATGCCAGGTGAAGCACTGAATTTGTCCATTCTTTCCTGCGGTTTTTTTCCCGGGCAATTTGTTTCAGGCAATTAAAAGCGTGATTTCTGGCAACCACCATCAGGTAGGCTTTAAAGCAATCGATTGATGGGAGGGAGTGGCGGTTGATCCATATTTTTAAAAACACATCCTGCACTATTTCCTGGGTCAACTGTTCAGATTCAGTGATGCGCATAATATAATCACCCAATAGGTTGTAGTATGCTCTGAAAAGTTGGGCGAAGGCGTTTTCATCTCCTTCGGATACCCGTAAAAGCAACCCATTTACATCATTGATAGAAAGATTTGACAAGCAGTTAGTTTGGTTCGTTAGCAATAGGTCGGGTCTAAATTAAAGATTTTTAGTTCAACAATCAATGAAATTTTGTTATGACTGTCTGGAGTGGAAGTTCCTCCACGATGCCGGCTTCCTGTAGAAATCCCTTATCATGCGATATGATAATAAGGGTTCCTTTGTACTCCGCAAATATCTTAGCCAGCATGCGAATATTGCTCAGGTCCAGGTTGTTGACAGGCTCATCGAGGAAGATGATATCGGGTGTTCTGTTTTGCAATACCATACAGCAAAGTACCAGTCGCAGCATTTCGCCACCACTCAGTACAGCACAGGATCTATCCCAGCTATCCGGCATAAACAGAAAATTGGCCAGCAGGGTATGTACGATTGGCGGGTCAAGCGGTGCTTCATTATAAGCCATGGCTTGCTCCAATACTGTTTTGCTGCGGTCGATAAGGCTGTAGTCCTGGTCCAGCAACAGGGTAGTGCAGGGGGCTATCTGTAAACTTCCCTGTGACGGGAGCAGCTGTCCCCGCAGTAAATGGAACAAGGTAGATTTGCCACTGCCATTAGCCCCGGAAATGGCCAGCCTGTCGCCACTGCGGATGGTGAAGGTTAAAGGTTGAGCCCATAGGAATGGATTATTTCCATAGGCAAAGTTGATATCATTTGCCTGTATCAGCACTTTGCCGCGCGGCAAGGTGGGGTTATTAAAATACCCTTTCATAATACGTTGTACCTGGGCCATGGCTGCTGCTTCCTGCAAACTGTTTCGCAGCTCGGTCACCTTGTCGTTGTGTATATGCTTCAGTTTGCCGGTGCTGGCTTCGGCAGCTGTTCTTCGTCCATTGATCACGGCTTTGGGCAATCCACTTTGCAATCCTTTCCGGCGTGCCTGTGCATCTGCGTGTTGTTTGCGTTCCAGTACTTCCTGCTGTTTTAGTTTGGCTTCCTTCCAGGCTTTTTCGTGGTGTGCCAGGGCATGCTCCCGGGCTGTGATCTCTATTTCTTTTTGCGCTGCATAAAAATCGTAGTTGCCGCCATAGGCGCTGATGCCGGATGGCTGCAGCTCCCAAATGGGCTGGCACAAGCGGAGTAACTGACGATCGTGGCTGGTGAGCAGCAGGGTACAGGAGGTGTTTTCCATCCATTCGTACAATTGGGCGCGAGCCTTCGCATCCAGGTGATTGGTAGGTTCATCCAATAATACAATGGCTGGTTCAAAGATATCGATGCCGGAAAGGAATAACCTTGTTTTCATACCACCACTCAGTTGTTGTAGAGGCTGGTGAAGGTCGACGCCGGTTATGCCCCATCGGGCAAAGGCTTCTTCACACCGGGCGGCAATGTCCCAATGATGTTCCAGCAGGTCGTAATAATGCTGGTCAGTAGCCCCTTGTTCAATCGCCTGGAGGGCTTCGAGTAGTGGTGCTATTCCCAGTGCGGCGGCCACGGTTAGCTGGTTAAAATGGCCGTAATGCTGGGGCACATAATGGAGTGTACCGTTGATCCGGAGATCACCGGTAAAACCTTTAATATGGCCGGCCAGTATCTTCAGCAGGGTGGTCTTTCCTGTACCGTTATTGCCTACAATAGCGGCCTTCTCACCTTTATGCAGGGAGAAACTAATATCGTTGAAAAGCAGCCCGCGGTTGGGGGTATGATAGGTAATATGTTGTGCGTTGATAAGCATGAAATGTGTGTTGTGGGTGGGAAATGAATGAACTGATCCGGTGGCAGGAAGTGATTTTCATGTCTTTAATTTTTGAGAACAATAAATGTATAGTGAAATAAAAAGCAGGCCGGAGGGCCTTTGAAACAGCAGGAGCTGCAGGGTGTATGGTGTGGATTACAATTTCATGATGGCGCAAAGGTAAACATTTATTAAAAAACGTACAAACAATGCTTTGAATTACTAAACTTTCGTACATTTACGATATAATCGTAGTTTAAATCATTGATTATGAAAGCATTTACCACATTAACACTCCTTGTTAGCTTGCATGTTGGCGTCTATGCCCAGCAACCCGAGCCCCTCGTTTTAACGGTTAAGTACGACTTCCTGCACGTCTATGACACTGCCGACCGGGCCAATCCCATCCGTGAAACCATGTACCTGCTCGTGGGCCAGACCAGCAGCAATTACCGCCGCAGCCCCGCCGCTCCTTACATCAAGCCCAGCGCTGAGCCGGCCGTACGCAGCGGTGGGCCTACGATCACCGTATCCGGCATGCCCATGGCTGTCGTCAACGCGCCCGGCATCAGCGAAGGGGAACTATTTCAGTATCCTGCTGCCGGAACCTTCAAAACCTGCACGCACATCGCAATGAACGATTACCTGGTCGAAGACAAACTGCCGGTCATCAATTGGAAAGTAGGTACGGATACCAAAACCATCGGCGACTTCAAATGCCAGCAGGCTATTGGTACTTATGCCGGTCGCACTTACACTGTATGGTTTACCACCGACCTGCCTTTCCGTAACGGGCCCTGGAAATTGAATGGTCTGCCCGGCCTCATCCTTGAAGCCAGGGATGCCACCGGCGATGTAGCCTTCACCTTTTCTGCCTTCACGAAAGCTGATTCCGGACAGGTCACGACATCCAACAAAACCCGGCTCATTACCACCAACCAGAAAGCCCTTAACCGTGTACGTGAAGCCTTCAATGAAAGTCCCGTTGCCACCATGCAGGCACAACTGCCTGCCGGTTCTCCTGTCCCTACATTGGCTTACCGCCTGCCCTCCGGAAAGACCGTGCGTGGTGAAGAAGCGCAGGAACTCATCGAGCAAAAAAGGAAAGCGAAGAATCCGAACAACAACCCACTTGAATTGAAGTAATTCATGAAAAGCCTATTGTGGTGTCTTGTAGCCTTGTGGCTACAGGCGCCCCTGCTGGCGCAGGTAAAACAGCTTACCGGTCACCTCAAAGGCCCGGGTGGGAAACCCTTGCCGCAGGCGAGCATATCGCTCAGGAACAAACAGGGACTTATCGTACAATATACCATCAGTAATGACAAAGGAAACTTCCAGCTATCATTGGCTGATACGGCTTACCTCACAAGTCTATCGCTCGAAGTCACTCACCTTGGTTATAAAAGATTGCTGACACCCTTGCAGGCAGGTAAATACGTTTATGAGCTACAACTCGAAGAGCAGGCCGTGCTCTTGCCCGAAGTAGAGGTCAGGAACAGGCCCATCATCTCCAGCAAAGGTGATACCGTCAGCTACAATGTGCGCTCCTTCGCGCAGGAAGAAGACCGCAGTATCGGCGATGTACTCCGCAGGATGCCCGGCATAGAAGTAGGCGACGATGGCAAGATCTACTACAATGGCCAGCAGGTTTCCAACCTCTACATTCATGGCGACGACCTCATGGCAGGGCGCTATGGGTTAGCTACGAAAGCCATCAACAAAGAGCTCATCCAGAGCGTCGATGTGATCAGGAACCACCAGCCTATCAAGGTCCTGCAGGATAAAGCAACCTCGGATGCTGTCGCCGTCAACCTGGTATTGAAAGATGAGAACAGCACAGCCCTCACCGGTCAGGCCATGCTGGCCGGTGGCTGGCCAACACTATATGATGCGGCGCTCAATACGATCCTCCTCAACAGGCGCATGAAGATGATCAACGCTGCAAAGTTCAACAACAGTGGTGTCGATTACCAAAGTGATTATGAGCAGTTGGGTTCCGATGCATTTTCATCAGCAGGAGGTGGTACCACACCCTCCAACCTGCTGTCGGGCGGCACGGTACCCAACCCCGATCTGCCGCGCCGCAACTACTATTTCAACAGGTCGGGCCTCATCAACCTCAACCATCTTGTCAACAACAAAAAAGACATCCAGTTCCGCACGAACGTGCAGGGATTTAGCGACCGGCAGACCTTCGATTACAGCAGTACCGTAGAGCAATACCTGGCAGGCGACACGATCGTATACCGCGAAAAGCAGGATGCGCTGCGCAAGCCCTGGTTCATCAACGGCGCTTTCACGGTCATGGCCAATACCAACAAATACTATATCCGCAATAAGACCGACATTCAACTCAAGGAGGACTACAACGGTAGTCAGTTGCAAAGCAATACGCTCAATTTTGGACAGCAATTGCGCAACCGGCAACAGGCTTTTTCCAACGATTTCGATTGTAAGCCTTTTTCCAAAAGCAGGAACATGTGGGATATCCACCTTTATACCAGCTATGCTACCAATCCACAGCGTTTGTTCGTCGATCAGGGCCTGCACAGCGATATACTCAACGATAGCCTGCCCTATGCCGCCATCGCTCAGCAGGCCCGGATGCCTACCTGGTACAACGAAGCATCACTTGGTTATATCATTCCTTCCAATACCCGGTGGATCACCCAGGAATATAAATTAGGGTTCTCCAGCGAGCGGCAAACGCTCATTTCCCAACTGGAACTTGTACAGGACAATGGTAGTGTTAAAAGCTATGAAGGAGATGTGGGTAACGATCTCCGATGGCGGCGCAATGTCCTCCAGGCTTCCGCAAAGTATTCACTCAATAAAGGGCGCTTCCATGCCAGTCTTTTTGTGCCCTTCACCTGGCAGGGCATCCGCTATCACCAACCGGAATATGCGCTCGACAACCGCGACCGCCAGTTCTTCATCAATCCAACGGGTTGGGTAAAGTACCGGATCAATGTAGAAGATCACCTCCAATTCAGTTACCGGTATAATAACAACATGGGTAATATCTCGGGCGTGTACAGGGGCGCCATTCTTGCCAACTACCGCTCCCTGCGCGCCAATGACGCCGGATTGCAGGAGCGTTCTATGTCGAATGCCAGCCTCAGCTATAGCTTTCAACGCGCCATCATCATGCTCTTCATCAATGCCAGTGTTGCCTATACCAACACCACAGTCAATAGTCTCTATGCTTCCATCGTCACCGACAACATCCAGCGCAGCATCCTGCTGCCTTATAAGAACGATCAGAGCAGCCTCTCGGCCAATGCCGGCATCAGCAAATACCTCTTTGCCCTCAAAAGCACCGTATCGGTAAAGGGAACTTTCTCCCAGGGGCGTTACAATCAGTTCTTCAACGATCAGTTCCTGCCCTATGACAACAATACTACATCGCTGCAGGCAACTATCGAAAGCAAGCCCTTTGGCAAGTTCAGCCTGCGTTACAATGGTAGTTCCCATTGGAGCAACAGCCGGCAGCGTGATCTGGTAACAGCGGCGAAGGCCATCACCAATCGTACCAGCAGGATCGATCAGCATATCGTGTTTGGCATCACGCCCTTCAGGAGTGTATTCATGAACTTCACTGCTCGTCATCTCCATAGCCGGCAGCCGCAGGTATCCGCCGTCAGCTACCTGTTTATGGATCTCAACCTGCGCTACAAGCACAAGCCCTGGCGCACGGACTTCGAGTTCGATCTTACGAATATCGCTAATGTAAATACATACGAATTGTACAGGGTAAGCAGTAATTTATTCTCTGCCGACCGGTACCAGATCAGGGGCAGGATGGCTGTGCTCAGGGCCACTTTCAATCTGTAAAAAGAAATGGTTATTGCTGTCCGCGACCGGTCACGGTTACTTCCCGGAGATTGCCTTTGGAAGAATCGGCCGGTGGTGTGACGCGGATACCATTAATGCGACGCGTAGTGGGGTAGCCTGTTACGATCACTTCATTCTGCACGGGAAAACCTGCTACTGTTTTTGAAGTTACACGGCCCGTAGCATTGGGTGTGCCCGCAAGGCTTAATTTGTCTGCGGCAGCAGTAACGGGCGTTTCATACAGGCGTCCCTGGATACCCTGGCGAAGTGGCTGACCTACCAGTTCCCGGGCAGGAGGATCCGTTGTTGCTGCTGCCTGTTGCTGGGAATTGGATCCATTGGCAATAGGACGGATGGTTATTTGCACAGGCTGCCTGCCCGTGCGCGACGGGAGAGCGGCTGACTGGGTATCCGGTACTGACAAATTGAGAACAGTAGGGGGGGAGGTAGCAGGTTCGTTGATTGTTGCAGCAGGTGTTAAGATCACTTGCTCCAATGCTTTGGTAGCAGCTTGCAAAGGTTGCCGCACGGTGATCGAAAACGCCAGGGTGATCAGCAGCAAAATGGGTAATAATAAAGCGTAGCGCCCCAGCGTCAATTTTGAAGAACGACGCACATTCATCATGCGGATCCTTTTCTTCAGGTCTACCAGGTTGAAATCATTTGCAATAAGTGGGGTAGCAGTGCGTGCGCCTATATGCAGCAAACTATATTGGTACGCTTTCTTATCCGCTCCTGCTTCCAATACCTGTTCATCGGCAATGAACTCCAGGTTTTCTTTGATCGCTTTCCGGATGATCCAGGCTGCCGGGTTGAACCAGTTCAAGGTAAAGCACAGTTCTGCCAGCAGCACATCTACGGTATGCCGCTGCCGTACATGAATATGTTCATGGGCTACGATCGTCAGCAATTCCTCCGCGCTGTGTTCTGCAGGATTGATGTAGATATGTTTGCCGAACGAAAAGGGGCTCATAGAGGCATTGATCAATCGAACGGGTGCATCTCCAATAAGGGCAGGCGCTGATTGGCGATGGATACGGTACAGGGATACGAACTGCCGCAGGATCCGGAACAGCATTACGGCTAATCCTATATAAAAAAGGAGGAATACCCAGGTCATATAAGCCGGCATCACAGCTGTTGTCACCATCGTCCTGAGCTGTTGGGTAAATTCCGGTACGACGGCCATGGCTGTCTCCTTTGCAAACAGCGGCGACAGATCGATCAAAGGATACAGCATGGCGAAGCAAATGGCAAACAACAGGAAAGCCCGGTTGGCAGTATAGAATGTCAGGCGGCGAAGAATACCGTAATAAGCTACTGCGAATAGCACCAGTACCAGGTTGATCTTGAAGAGGGCGATGAAGAAGGGGGGCATGCTTACTGTTTTTCATCGTTATCGATAAGGTTGATGATCTCTTTCAGTTCGTCTTTGCTGATCTTGTTCTCTTTTGCGAAGAAGGTTACCAGTTCTTTGTAAGAACTGGAGAAGAAGTTGTTGACCATTCCGTTTACGGAGCGCTTCTTGTATTCGCTCTCCCTGATCTTGGCGCTGTAGCGTAAAGCGTTCGCAATGCGTTCACTTTTCAAAAAGCCTTTCTTCTCGAGGTTCTTGATGGTAGATGCCAGTGTGGTGTAAGGCAGCCTTACAGGGTACAAGGCTGTCATAAAATCTTTTACGAAGCCGGGGCCAACTTTCCAGATGGCGATCATTACAGCTTCTTCATGTGGGGTCAATTGTTCCATAATATCAACGGGATATTCGTAAATGTACGAAGTTTACGGAGAATAAGGTATTAATTTTCAATGCTTCATGAGTGAATAAATGATTTTTTAGTGTGCCAAATATAGTCGGCTGATAATCATTCACTTTGCGGTGGGTAGTCGCTATTGCCGGAAATCTTCCCGGACAGCGCTAAAGTCGCGGAAATTATTATTTTTGAAGGGTTTACCCAATGCGTTAATCAATCTACCACATGAAAATTGCTAAATCCAAGCACAAGAACGTTTTCTGCATAGAGGGCAACTGGACGAATGACCTGCGCGACAGGAGAAGTATCAAAACAGCCCTGGAATTCCTGGAGCATAATTCCTACAGTAAAAAGCACGTGCTGCATACGCACCGGCAATGTAGTTCCAAACAGGAGTTTGAGAACCTGGTGAAAGAATCCTGCTTAAAGCGATATGACCAATACAGTATTTTGTACCTCGCGTTTCACGGCAATGCGGGCCGCCTGCACGTAGGTAAGCGGGTGACGATGCGCCTGGAAGAAATTGCCGAAATGCTGGAAGGAAAAGCAGCCAATAAGATCATTCACTTCGGCAGCTGCGAAACGATGTATGTGATGCGGCGGGAGCTCAACAGGTTTATGAAGCAAACGGGCGCCCTGGCCATATCGGGTTATGAGAACACGATCGACTTTATGCCCAGCACTTTCCTCGACCTGCTCTATTTTCAGTTTTGCCAGCAATACCAGAAAATGTACCTGATCGAAAGGGATGTCAAACAATATTATGGCAAGCTGGCGCGTGAGCTGGGTTTTAAAATGATCTACGAGAAATGAGTGAATACTTTTATAAAGAGATGGACTCTCCGGTGGGCCGGTTGAAACTGGTGGGCAGCGACAAAGGGCTTGCCGCCATACTTTGGGAAAATGATAACCCCCACCGGATAAAGGTAAGAACCTACACAGAAAATAATACGCACCCTGTATTGCTGGAAGTAGAACGCCAGCTGAAGGAATATTTTGCCGGTAAGCGAACATCGTTCTCACTAGACCTTGATCCTGTTGGCACCGATTTTCAAAAAGCAGTATGGAATATTCTTTCCACGATACCGTTTGGTGAAACGAGAACGTACATGGGTATTGCCAAACAGCTGGGCAATACCAAGGCGGTACGCGCGGTTGGCGCTGCGAATGGAAGAAATCCTATTTCGATTGTGGTACCCTGTCACCGGGTTATCGGCAGCTCTGGTGAACTGACCGGTTTTGCCGGCGGGCTGGAAGCAAAAGCTACTTTGTTATCGCTGGAAGGCGTTAAAAACAATAAAACACAAATTGAATTGCCGCTGGAGTGATATTATAACCATCTTCTTCACTGATCCTTCAACGCTTCACCAGTATACTCGCTGGGTGTTGTACCAAACTGTTTTTTAAACTCCTTGCTGAAGTATTTACGGTCATTGTAGCCAACTGCCTGGGCTACCTCAAATACGTTGAGTTGTTTTTCCCGCAACAGCTCTGCAGCCCGCTTCAGTCGTATGGATTTGATAAAGTCGTTGACCGACATATTGCTGACTGCCTTTATTTTCTTGTAGAGGATGGGGGCGCTCATGGCTACTTTTCTCGACAGCATGTCTACACCAAATTCCTGGTTGTCGAGGTTCTCTTCTACAATGCGCACCACCTGCTCCAGGAAGGCCTGTTCGATGGTATTTACCACCGGTTCTTTGGGAACGGGCACGGGAGTCGTGGGGCTAACAGCAGTATGTAATTGTTGCATGAACAGCCTGCGCCACTGTTCCCGGGCCAGCAGCAGGTTCCTGACATTCAGCTCCAGTACTTTGGTGCTGAAAGGTTTGGTCATGTAGATATTAGCGCCTGTTTCCAGTCCGCTCACATGATCGGTCTGGGTGCTCCTGGCAGTCAGTAAGATAACGGGTATATGGCTGGTGCGGTGGTCGGTCTTAATATGTCGGCAAAATTCGAAGCCATCCATTTGGGGCATCATCACATCGCTGATGATGATATCGGGAATTTCATGGACAGCCAGCTGCAAACCTTTAGCCCCATCGGGCGCTTCCAGTACATGGAACTGGCCTGCAAATTTTTCTTTGATGATATTCCTCAGTTCTACATTGTCTTCTACAATAAGCAGGGTAGGCTGCTGGCCCGCAGCTGGCTGCAGCTCATTGGGCACCGGGTTGGCGGCAGGCAAGGCAGCAGGGATTGGAACAGGGGGCTGGTCAGTTGCTTTTACCTGGTTGAAATGCCGGTTGTCTTTGAACAGCCGTACAATGAAGGTGGTATGGCCGGTTTGATCATTGGCAGCCGGGATACTTTCGGCCGTGATGCTTCCCTTGTGAAGGAATACAATGTTTTTGGCCAGTGCCAACCCAATACCGTAACCGGTATTTTGCAAACCATGATCATCTACCTGGAAGAAGTTGGTAAAAACCTTATCGAGGTATTCAGCGGCAATGCCCCGGCCATTGTCCATCACCTTTATGATCGCCTCGGTAGGGGTCTCTGTCACCTGCAGGGTGATCTGCCCGTTTTCTGGCGTGAAGCGCACAGCATTGGAAAGCAGGTTGAAGAATACTTTCTCCAGTTGCTCCCGGTCGAACCAAAGGAGTAATTGCGTTCCATCATAAATGAAGGAAGTGCTGATATTCTTTTTGAGGGCTATATCCTGGAAGCTATTGTAAATATCTTCGAGGAAGGGGATAAGGTCGTGTTGGGCCACCTGTAGTTTCAGGTGACCGGTTTCTGCTTTCCGGAAGTCCATCAATTCGCTCACGAGCTTCAGGAGCCTGTTGGCGTTTTTATGGATGGAGTCAAGCTGCTGCCTGGCGAAACCGGAAGTATCTTCCGATTCCTGCATTTTTTCCACCGGCGCCATGATGAGGGTAAGGTGTGTTCTGATCTCGTGCGATACATTGGTAAAGAAATTGAGTTTTACCTGGTGCAGTTCATCTTCTTTCTTGAACAGTTCCCTTAAGAATATATACCGGCTCAACAGGAAGATGATGCCGATGGCGATGAGGGTATAGATGATCCAGGCCCACCAGGTATTCCAGAAGGGTGGGAGCACCTCGATCGGGAGTTGTATGGGATTGCTCCAGACACCATCGTTGTTGGCGCCCTTCACGATGAAATCATAATCGCCTGACGGCAGGTTTACATAGCTGGCAACGGGTGTATTGGTATACACCCAGTCCTTATCATATCCCTGCAATTTATAGGCGTAGGAATTCTTATTGCTCTTGATATAATTGATCAACGCAAATTCGAGGTTGATCACGTTCTGGTTGTGTTTTAAAGTAAGGTGATCAATGCCTGCTATGTTCTCTTTCAGCAGGCCGGTAGAATCACCGGGTACTATTTGTTTATTGAAGAGCTTAAGGCCGGTAAGAACGGTATTGCCAGCCCTTGGGTTTGATACGATCTTATCCGGGGCAAACCAGGTGATGCCGTTGAATCCGCCGAAATAAAATGCTCCTTTGCTGTCTTTGAAGAAGGAGTTGTAGTTAAAGGCATTGCCGGCGAGGCCGTCGCTCACGGTGAACAATTGCAGCTGATTTTGTGGTGGGTTGAATTTCAGCAGGCCATTGTCGCTGCTGAGCCAAAGGTTCTGCTGGTTGTCTTCAAGGATGCCAAAAATGTTGCGGCTGCTGATCTTCTCCGGTTGCGTGAGGTAGACTGGTTTCTGGCTTGATTCGTCAAACCTGGCGAGGCCGGCTTGCTGCAGGCCCCACCATACCTGGGTATATTTATCCTGCATCACACAATTGACGATATTGTCGGATAGTTTTTGAATAGAATCGTTCCGGAGCAGGAACAGCCCGCTGTTGGTACTTATCCACAGGCGGTTCTTATCATCTTCGAAAAAGTATTTGGCGGTGTTGGCAAATACGGGATGGCTGGTAAGGGGAAGGTGAACGGGGGTAAGGCCCTGTGGCGATTTGTCATAGAGTTTAATGCCCATGGTAGAGCCTACCCACAATCTCCCTTTGGTGTCTTCATAGATGCTCACGATCTCTGCATTGAGATAGGCAGGATTGTTGTCTTCATAGAGGTAGCGGGTGAATTTTTTATGCACGGGGTCGAAGAGGTTCAGGCCGCCGCCATGGGTACCGCACCATATTTGACCCTGCCAGTCGCGGTACACCACTTTGATGAGGTTGGAGCCAATGCTGCCGGGATCGCCGGGATTGTGTCGGTAACTGGTGAAGCGGCCCGTACTGCGGTCGTAATAATTCAATCCTCCTCCTTCTGTACCTATCCACAGGTTTTTCTTCTCATCTTCGGTAATGCTGCTGATCACATTGTTGTTGAGAAAACCGGGTTCGTCTTTTTTACGAATGACGGAAAAGCGGGTGTTGACAGCATACGCATAATTGGCGCCTCCAAAGTAAGTGCCTATCCACATATTGCCGGTAAAATCCTGGAAGAGGCTATGCACACTGTTGTGGCTAAGGCTGCCCGGATCGGCATCGTTCTGCTGGTAGGAATACAATAGTTTGCCGGCTTCGTCGAGAATGCTAAGGCCTTCCTGGGTGCCCACCCACAGGTGACCCTCTTTATCCAGTAACACTTTGCGAATGGTGTTGCTGATAATGGACTGCGGGTCGTTGTTGTTGTGCAGAAAGTGGCTGAAGGTTTTTTGTTGCGCATCGTAGAGGTTGAGGCCATTGGAGTGGGTGCCCACCCAGAGTTTACCGTAGCGATCTTCTGCAAGGGATGTTACAAAGTCGGCGCTGATGCTGCGGGGATCAGCGGGCTGATGTTTGAAATGGATAAATTGCCGGCTGGCTCCTGTTTCCTGCATCAGGAGGAGACCGGCAGTTGCGCCAATCCAGAGGGCGCCATTCCTGTCCTGGTAAATGGTGCGCACGTTCCATTGCTGGTCGATGGCCTGCTGGCCGGGCAGTAATACGGGCTGCAGCACGCCGGGCAGTGCGGCATCCACTACAAACAACCCATAATCTGTACCGGCCCAGATCCTTCCTTTCCGGTCTTCATACAACACATAAAAGGCAAGGGGCTTTTCTATGGGCGACTTGATCCTGGTAAAGCGGTCGAGCCGGGCATCATACCTGTTGAGTCCATCCTGGGTGCCTGCCCACATATTCTTACGGGAGTCGTTGAGCAGGGCCAGTACGCTGTTAGCAGAAAGGGTGGTACTGTCATTGGGCCGGGACTGGTATTGTTTGATGCGGTAACCATCGTAGCGGTTCAATCCATTGGGGGTGCCTATCCAGATAAAGCCGAGGTTGTCCTGGCTAATGGCGATGACGGCATTTTGGGAGAGCCCATGCTCCACGGTCAGGTGCCGGAAGGCAGCCTGCTGGGCCATGCAGGGTAAAAGACCGGCCAACAGTAAGGCGGCCAGCAGTACGGGGTACAGGATCGAGGGCCTGGTATACTTCTTCATATAGGGCAACTTCATCAGTTTTAATCCAGGTATAGGTGGTGTTATTATAAATTTACGGTTGTTAACCAGTATGATGTGCCGGTTTTAGGATATTCCCCCTAATTTTTTAAAATAGTCCCCCGGTATATGGCGTGGACTGTGGTACATTCGGGAAGGCCGGGATCAGGAAAATGGTTGCGGCAAAATAAACGTCTCATCTAAAAGGCGCCATATTGAAAATGAAACTACGATTGAACAGAGGTCTCCTGGTGGTAGCGTGTCTCGCACTGCTTATTTTCATCGTCACTCAAGTGGGTATGGGAGGGAATTTGAATATTCCTGCCGATGTAAAGGAGGCCATGGCTGCACTCCCCGGGCAGCTGGATTATAATATACATGTAAAAAAGATCCTTTCTGATAAATGCTTCAGTTGTCATGGTCCCGATGCAGCCAAACAGAAAGGGGACCTCCGGCTCGATCTGGCCGATGCGGCTTATAACAAGAAGACGGAAAGCGGGCTGCGGGCCATCCGGGCGGGCAGTATTGCGCGCAGTGAAGTGGCGCACCGCATTTTGAGTGAGGATAAAGCGTACAGGATGCCTACGCCTGCCTCACACCTGTCGCTGACGGTAGAAGAAAAGGCGACCATCCTGCAATGGATTGACCAGGGGGCCCAATATGCGCCGCATTGGGCATTCGTAGCACCTAAGAAGGCGCCTTTGCCGGATGTGAAAACGGAAGGCTGGGTGAAGAATGATATTGACCGGTTTGTATTGAGCCGGCTGGAAAAGGAAGGATTAACGCCTTCGGCGGAAGCCGACCGGGAAACGCTCATACGTCGCGTGAGCTTTGACCTGACGGGCTTACCGCCTTCCATCGCGGAGATCGATGCATTCCTGCAGGACAAGAGAGCAGATGCTTATGAAAAAATGGTAGACCATTACCTGCAGTCACCGCGATACGGAGAACGGATGGCAGCCTACTGGCTGGATGTAGCCCGGTTTGCCGATAGTCATGGTTATCTCGACGACAAACACCGGGATGCTTCGCCCTGGCGGGATTGGGTGATCAATGCTTATAATAAGAACCTGCCTTATGATCAGTTCATTACCTGGCAGCTGGCGGGTGACCTGTTGCCGCATGCTACGCGGGAACAGATACTGGCCACGGGTTTCAACCGCAACCACAAGCAAAATTCAGAGGCGGGCATTATACCGGAGGAGTTCAGGGTGGAATATGTGGTAGACCGTACGAATACGCTGGGCAGTTCGGTGATGGGACTTACGGTGAGCTGCGCCAAATGCCATGACCATAAATATGATCCGATCAGTCAGAAGGATTACTTCTCGCTGTTTGCTTTTTTCAATAGTACGTTCGAACTGGGTAGTTCCAATTATGGTGCTGATAATAATATCGTACCGGGCCCCACTTTGTTGTTGCTGGACAAAGAGAAAGAGCAGCAGCTTGGGCAGCTCCATGCGCTCATCAGCAGGCTACAGGCAAAACAGGTAGTGGCTGCGCAGGAAGCACCGCAGCAATCCCTGCAGCAAAAAGTACTGGCTTCGCTTCCCTTTGATAAAACAGCATCGCTCAATACATATACGGGCAAAAAGATGGAAGTAACCAGGGCCTTCCGCAACGAAGTGCAGCCATTGCTGTCTGCAAAAACCACGGAGGAGAAACTGGTAAAAGGGGTGGCCGGGCAGGCTTTGCAGCTGGAAGAGGGTACGCTGGTATACCTGCCTCCTTATAAGACAGGTTATTTTGAAAGGTATGAGCCGTTCTCTTTCAGTATCTGGGTCAATGTGCCGAAGCAATATGAAGAAGCAGCGATCGTACACCATAGTGATCCGCGTCGATATGGTTTCCAGGGCTATGACCTGGTGCTGAAGAACAACCAGCTTAATTTTCGCCTGATGCATGCTTTCCCACACGATGCAATCAGTGTACTGACGAGTGCTACGCTCGACAGCAATCGCTGGTACCATGTGGCGGTGAGTTATGATGGCAGCAGCAGCGCAAAAGGGGTATCTATTTATCTCGATGGCAAACCTGTACAACTGCAAACAGAATACGATCACCTGCAAAAAAATATCAAGCCTTTTCCCAATGTGCACAAAGTAGTGGCTTTTCATGGGCTGGCTTTTGGCGCCCGGGAACTGGAGCGTACGATGAAGGGAGGTATGCTGGATCAGTTCTGTCTTTTTG
Organism: Paraflavitalea soli; assembly: GCF_003555545.1. Classification (GTDB taxonomy): domain Bacteria; phylum Bacteroidota; class Bacteroidia; order Chitinophagales; family Chitinophagaceae; genus Paraflavitalea; species Paraflavitalea soli. Next base: position 8,391,278 of record NZ_CP032157.1, read on the forward strand.
ATGGTACGATGAATGCGCAGGAAGCGGCGTATTTGTACAATAACAAAGCGGTGGCCTTTGCACCACGGAACCCTGCGGCATTCAGGAAGCAACCCGACAGTTTGCAGCTGGCGCGCATGCAGGAGACAATGATCTACGATTCTACACAGGAAGTAATGGTAATGGGCGACCTGCCCAGGCCGCGCAAAACACATGTGTTGCTGCGGGGCGTGTATGATAAATATGGCGATGAGGTGGAGCCTTCCACACCGAAGGCCATCCTGCCCTTTCCGGTCGATTTTCCGCGGAACAGGAAGGGGCTGGCCGAATGGCTGTTCCTGCCTGAACATCCGCTTACGGCGCGGATCGCGGTAAACCGCATCTGGGAAATGTATTTTGGCCGGGGGATCGTAAAGACCTCGGATGATTTTGGCAACCAGGGTGAAATGCCTACGCATCCTGCCCTGTTGGATTACCTGGCTATCCGGTACCGTGAGGGTGGCTGGAATACGAAAGCATTGCAGAAGTTTATTATGATGAGCGCTACTTACCGTCAGCAATCGGTGGTGCGGCCGGAGCTGTTGCAGCGTGATCCGGAGAATAAATTACTGGCGCGCAGCGCACGCTTCAAAATGCCGGCAGAAATGATACGGGACAATGCGCTGGCAACCGGCGGCCTGTTAAGTGACAAGATCGGCGGTCCCAGTGTATATCCTTACCAGCCACCGGGCCTGTGGGAAGCATTGAGTGATAAGAGCTGGAAATATGTATACAAAGAATCGGTGGGAGAGGACCTGTTCCGCCGCAGCATTTATACGATCGTGAAGCGGTCGAGCCCGCCCCCTTTTATGTTGATCTTCGATGCACCGGACAGGAATTTCTGTACGGTAAAAAGATCGGTATCAAGCTCACCCTTGCAGGCGCTGGCCTTGTTGAATGACCCCACTTTCATTGAAGCCTCCAAATACATTGCAGGCCGTATGATGCAGGAAGGCGGTAAGGAAGTGCGGGAGCAATTGGTATACGGCTTCCGGCTGGTGACAGGTCGAAGGCCCGACGCCCAGGAGATGGCACTGCTGACAAAAATGTATGGAGAGGAATATGCACTGTATACCAAGCAGCCTGGTAAAGCAGTGAAAATATTGTCGGTAGGCCGCGCGCAGCAGCCGCTGAAGACGGAGGGGCTGGCGCAAACTGCTGCCTGTGTAGATGTAGTGATGGCGCTGATCAACACGGATGAATTCATTACGCGGAAATAATATTTCTAACTGATCAATTGGATACCCATGGATGAGATCCGGAAAGCAATAGAAGAACAGAGCCGCCGCGATTTTTTACGCGGTTCGGCACTGGGATTGGGCAGCATTGCACTGGGCAGTTTGCTTGGCTGCAATAGTGAAGATAAGACTGTGAAGAAAGCGGTGGCTAACGCTATGGCTGCTGGTGCTGCTGTTGAGGAGAACCAGCCGCTGGTGAACCCGCATTTTGTACCCAGGGCCAAACGGGTTATCTATATGTTCCAGAGTGGCGGCCCCTCACAGATGGAATTGTTTGATTACAAACCGCAGTTGTACAATATGCACGGGCAGGATATTCCGCCCAGTGTATTGGGTACGGGCAGGGTATCGGGGATGGTCTCTAATCAAAACCGCTTTCCATTGGCGCGTCCTGCTACTTCGTTTAAGCAATATGGTTCCAATGGCGCTTATTTCAGCGACCTGGTACCGTATACAGCCGGCATAGCGGATGATATTTGTGTAGTGCGCAGCATGTTTACCGAGCAGATCAACCACGAGCCGGCAGTGATCTTTACACAAACAGGTAATCAGTTGAGTGGCCGCCCCAGTATTGGTTCCTGGATCAGTTATGGATTGGGCAGCCTTAATCAAAACCTGCCTGCTTTCATTGTAATGGTATCGAAAGGGGGTGGTGACCAGCCAATCAGTAACCTGGCCTGGAGCAATGGATTCCTGCCTTCACATCACCAGGGCGTGCAGTTCATGTCGGGCAAAGATCCTGTGTTATATCTCTCGTCGCCAGATGGTGTCGAGAAGATGGACCGCCGCCGTGCACTGGACTTTATACGCTCCTTCAACCTGTTGCAAAAAGATAAATGGCACGATCCGGAGATCGACAGCCGCCTCAATCAATATGAGATGGCCTACCGCATGCAGATGGCGGTGCCGGAGATCACGGACCTGAGTAATGAACCTGCACATATTCTCGATATGTATGGCCCGGATGTAAAAGTGCCCGGCAGCTATGCCTACAACTGCCTGATGGCAAGAAGGCTGGCGGAAAAAGATGTACGCTTTATCCAATTGTATCATTTAGGCTGGGATCACCATGGCGGCCTGCATGCAGGCATTCGCAAAGCTACCAGGCAAACTGACCAGGCTTCTGCTGCTTTGGTAAAAGACCTGAAACAACGTGGGCTGCTGGATGATACGCTGGTGATATGGGGCGGGGAGTTTGGCCGTACGAGTTTTTGTCAGGGTACCTTAACGGAAGAAGCATTTGGCCGTGATCACCATCCAACTGCATACAGTATCTGGATGGCAGGTGGTGGTACGAGGCCGGGCCTGGTATATGGCGAAACGGATGATTTTGCACACAACATTGTAAAGGATAAAGTGCATGTGCACGATTTTCAGGCCACACTGCTGCACCTGATGGGCATCGACCACGAACAATTTGTTTATAAAACACAAGGCCGCCGTTACCGTCTGACCGACGTAGCCGGAGAAGTGGTAAAAGGAATTATTGGCTGATGAAAAGACGTACCTTTCTTAAAAGCTCACTGGCGTTGGGCGCCACTGCTGCACTGACCTCTCCTTTTAATATTATAAAAGCTGCCAACCGCGAAGGAGAGATCATTGGTCATGGTGATTTCAGGTACCGGGTCAATCGCTCCTGGGGGCAATTGGATCGCACGAAGTATCCTGTTAAAGATTGTCATGAAATGGTGATGGACAGCCGCAAGCGGCTCATCATGATCACCAATGAAACAAAGAACAATATTCTCATCTACGATAAATCGGGCAAGCTGCTCGATAGCTGGGGCAACCGCTTTCCCGGTGGCCACGGTCTTACCCTGCACAATGAGAATGGGGAAGAGTTCCTGTACATCACCGATTATGAGGTGAAGGAAGTGTACAAGACCACACTCGATGGCAAAATACTGCTCACGATAAAACATCCTAAGTTGATCGGCGAGTATGCCGATTGCGACAAGTTTGGCCCTACTGAAACCTGTATTGGTCCCAACGGAGATATTTATGTGGCCGATGGCTATGGTTCGCAATACATCCTGCAATACACTGCCAAAGGTGAGTTTATCCGCAAGTTTGGCGGCGATAGCTTTATCAAAGACGATAAGTTCAAACAGGTGCATGGCGTTGCACTCGACACCCGTGATCCCGCCAACCCGGTACTGATGTGTACCGAGCGGGTAAAGAATTGTTTCAAACGTTTTACACTGGATGGGAAATACATTGATTCCATTTATTTACCGGGCATCTATATGAGCCGTCCAGTATTTGATGGCGATATTTTGTATTCGGGAGTTTGTTATTCGGCGCTGAAGCATCATATGCTCACGATGAACTCCGGGTTTGTAACGATCCTGAATAAAGACAACAAAGTGGTGTCCAATCCCGGTGGTACAAAGCCTGTATACAAAGGTGGGGAGCCGGAATTGATGGTGCAGGACCAACCCATCTTCAAACACTGCCACGATGTATGCGTGGATGATGACAAGAATCTATATATCTGCCAATGGATGGCTGATGGTACTTATCCTGTGAAACTGGAGCGTATTTAGTTAACCGTCTAAACCCCTGTCCGTACATGGTGCTTGCTTTCCTTGATGAATGGGTAAGATATTTAGGTCATTTCCACCCGGTGGTCGTGCATTTGCCCATCGGTATGCTGGTAGTGGCTTTTATTATGGAATTGCTGGTATGGAGAAACCGCCAGCTGGTGGTATTGAATGGGGCAATCGTCATCTGCCTGCTGGCAGGTTGCATCAGCGCCATCCTTTCCTGCCTGGTGGGCTGGTTCCTGAGCATGGAAGGAGGCTATGAGGAAAGCACCTTGTCTTTTCATCAATGGATGGGGATCAGCGTGGCCGTATTGTCAGGCATATGCTGGTTTATCAAACGGCGGTATGCCTTGATGCCGCGTGTAATGAAAGGGTATCGTCTGGTATTTATAGCATTGATATTACTGCTGACGGTGACGGGACATATGGGCGGCAATATGACGCATGGCGAAGACTACCTCACGGCGGGCCTGCCGCAACCGGTAGCGGGATGGCTGGGTATGGAGCCTGCAAAAGACACTGCTGTTATTATAAAGAAAAACATCTCCGATATAAAGACGGCTGTTGTGTATACTGACCTGGTGCAACCCATCTTCCAGGAAAAATGTTACAGTTGTCACAGTTCTAAAAAAGTAAAAGGCGGCCTGCGTATGGACCAGGAGCCGCTGCTGTTCAAAGGCGGCAAACATGGTGTGGTGATCAGGCCGGGTGATGAAGCCGGCAGTGAACTGACCAAACGACTGTTATTGCCGCTGGAAGATGATAAACGGATGCCGCCAAAAGACCAGCCGGCACTCACAGCCGCAGAAACAGTTTTGCTGCGCTGGTGGGTGCGATCCGGAGCCGACACGAAAAAGAAGGTCAGTGAATTGTCGCCCGACAGTACCACCCTGGCCTTGCTGCATGGTTTCCAGCAGGGTGGAGGCGATACGCTTGTACAGGTGCCGCTCTCCCCGGTATATGCAGCCACCGTTGCGGCGCCAGACCCCAATGCCATGCTGGAATTGACGAAACTGGGTGTGTTGGTAACGCCCGTTGCTAAAAACAAACAATTGCTCGATGTGAGCTGCATTAACTTTTCCGCCTTTGATGACCGTACGGCTGCACTGCTCCTAAAGTTATCTGGTAATATTGTATGGCTCCGGCTGGACAATACCCGGATATCAGATAAAACGCTGGAAGTGGTTGGACAATTAAAACAGCTGGTACGGCTCAACCTGGTCGGCACCAGTATCACTTCAGCCGGTATCGACGCATTAAAGAACCTATCCCATCTTGAATATATAAACCTTACTGCTACGAAAGTGGATGATGCAGGCCTGCGTACGCTGGCATCACTACCGGCACTCCAACAAATTTATTGCTGGCAGTCGCTGATCACCGACAATGCGATGACTGCTTTCCGCAAAAGCAAGCCATCCATTCATCTCGTTGGTGGTGCAAATGCAAAGTCATAGGGAGATTTTCTTAAAATCTTTATTGAAAATCAATAGGGTAGGAAGTGTTTAAAATATTCCCCTTACTCTTTTAAGATTCTCTCCCTCCTCAAAATTGATTGCAACGTTACTTGTGATGTGTAACTAAAACAATAAATCCATCAGGCAGTTTGCAACTCTCCTGATCTATTCTTCATTTAAAAATCAACTGCTATATGACGCGATTGCCAATTGTCCATGGTAGCAAAGTCTTCAAACCCCTGGCCTTGCTAATGGCCTGTATGATCTCTTCCCTGGTATTGATGGCTCAGGCGCAGCCAAGAACGGGTAAAGTAACCGATGAGAATGGCGCCCCCCTGTCCAATGTTTCTGTAACAGTAAAAAATTCGGCAGGTGGTACTACTACCAATGCTCAGGGTGTTTTCTCCATCAATGTAGCCGCCGGCGCGGTATTGGTGTTTTCGGATGTAAACTTTGACATTAAAGAACTGGTGGTGGGCGCCTCCACCACTATCGATGTTAGCCTGCGTGCCAAAAGCGGCACCATGAGTGATGTGGTAGTAGTAGGTTATGGCTCGCAAAAAAAGGTAAACCTTACCGGCGCGATCGCCACGATCGACAACAAGAAGATCGAGAACCGGCCTGTTACGAACGCCATTGCTGCTTTACAGGGTGTGGCAGCAGGCGTAACGATCACCCGTACGACCGGCGAACCTGGTCGGGAGGGATATGACCTGCAGATTCGCGGCGCTTCTTCTGTCAACGGAAGCTCTGCACTGGTATTGATTGATGGCGCCCCGGGCAGTCTGGGTGGCCTTAACCCCAATGATATCGAAAGCATCAGTGTATTGAAAGACGCTGCGGCCGCCTCTATCTATGGAGCGCGTGCAGCAGGCGGCGTTGTATTGGTGACCACCAAAAGAGGCAAGGCCGGTAAAATGATCGTCAGCTATAGTGGCAAATATGCTTCGCAGAAACCGGTGAGTGTACCGGGCAAACTGCATAGCTGGGAAGAAGCAGAAATGCTGAACGTTTCCCGTATCAATGCCGGACAATCGGCTGGTTATACCGATGAGCAGATCGGCTGGATGAAAGATCCCAATGTAGAGTATAAAGTGAACCCCAGCAATCCCAGCGATTACCAATATTGGTACGACCTCGACCAGCGTCCGCTGGTATTGAGAGACCGGAGCCCGCTGTGGGATCAAAATATTTCCCTGCGTGGCGGTGGACAGAAAGAGAATTATTTCTTTTCCCTGGGTTATTTGAATCAGCAGGGGGTGTTCAAACTGGGACCGGATAAAACAAACCGGGTGAATGCACGCTTTAATTATTCCAACAAGTTGTCGGAGATCTTCAGCCTGGATGCCCGGTTGGCTTACCGTCAATCCAATATCCTGTCGCCCAGTGTAGGCAACGCGCGTATCTTTTCCAACCTGTATACCACGCGTTCTTTATATCCCACTTTCTTTCCTGGTACCACCGACCGGTATATCAATGACAACAGCGGCAACTTTGCCTATGCTTTGCTCAAAGAAGCAGGTGAGAACGATACCAGGGTAGATGATGCGAGCGCCCAGTTGATGTTAAAAGCAAAAGACATCATTAAAGGCCTTACGTTATCTGCTGCTTACAATCCACGCATGGTGGTAGAAGCGCAGGACGTCAATGTGCGTACCATTCCCCGTTACAATATTGTAGGTATTGGCAGTTATATGAACAACCCCAACTCTTATACAAAAAACAACTACAAACAGTTTTCCAACAACGTACAGCTGCTGGCCGATTTTAGCCGTACCTGGGGTGATCATGATTTCCATATACTGGGTGGTTATGCGTATGAAGACCAGCGCAACGACAATACAACGGCCATTGCCCGCAACCTGGCCTCCAATGACTTCTTTACGCTCAACATTGGCGATCCGGTGCAGGCTTCCAATACGGAAGATGTGCAGCAATGGGGCCTGGAGTCGTATTTCGCAAGGGTGAACTATGTATACAAAAACCGGTACCTGGTGGAAGTGAACCTGCGTCGTGATGGTAGTTCCAAACTGGCCGCTTCCAATCGCTGGCATAGCTTCCCTTCTGTGTCGTTGGGATGGCGGCTTAATGAGGAAGACTGGTTCAACCGTCTTGCTCCTTTCTTTAATGAATTCAAATTGCGCGGCAGCTGGGGCCGGCTGGGCAATTCAGATGGGGTGATCGGCAACTATGATTATTTCCCCATGCTGGAACCTGGTGCTGCTTATCCTTTCAACAATGTCAGGAACCGCTCCTATTACCAGGCCACACTGGCCTCACCGCTGAAGACCTGGGAGACGATCGAAACCTCAAATATAGGTGTGGATGTGGCGTTGATGAAGAACAGGTTGACGTTTACCGGTGATTATTTTGTGAAACGTAATGATGATATGCTGGTGCCCATGCAATTGTCTTCTATCATTGGTATTGCCACTTCTACTTACAACCTGGCAAGCCTGAAGACCTGGGGATGGGAACTCTCTGCCGGATGGCGCGACAATATTGGCGGTTTCTCCTACTGGGTGAATGCGAATATTGGTGACAACCAGAACAAAGTGTTGAATTATAATGGACAGACAGCTATTTCAGCTGGCGCCAACAGTATTATTGAAGGGTTTCCCATCAATACCATCTTTGGCTATGATGCAATAGGTTATTTCCAAAGCGCCGATGAAGTGAGTAAATATCCAAAGTTTAGCACCGCGGTAGGGCCTGGTGATATCAAATACCGCGATGTGAACGGCGACAATAAGATCAATGCAGGATTGGGCCGTGCATCGGACCATGGCGACCTGGTTGAATTGGGTAATACGAATCCCCGTTATACCTATGGTTTTGATTTCGGATTCAGCTATAAAGGATTCGATTTCTCTGCCATGTTCCAGGGAGTTGGTCAGCGTAAGTTGTTTGTTGATCCTACTACTTTGTATCCTTATACTTCCAGCTGGATCATGCCAATGGATTATAATACGGACTACTGGGCACCTGAAAGGCCCAATGCCAAATTCCCCCGTCTTTTTATTGGTGGTGCGCAAAATACCGTGCGCTCTTCGCATTGGTTGATGAATGGCGCCTACCTGCGCCTGAAGAATGTACAACTGGGATATAACCTGCCGGCCAACCTCATCAGCAAAGCTAAATTGAGTGCTGCCAGGGTATATGTAGGTGGACAAGACCTGTGGGAGATCAACAATATGTGGATCAAAAATGCTTTCGATCCGGAAACGCCCAGCAATGCTACCTGGCAATATCCTTTCTTCCGCACCATCATGGTGGGCTTAAACCTCACTTTCTAACGAGCAAAACCTGAAAAATGAAGCAATCAATTCGAAATACAGTCGGCCTGTCTGTTGTAGCTGCAGCGATGCTTTGCGGGTGCAATAAAAAACTGGACCTGGTACCTGAATCCAAAATAGGGGACGAGACATTCTGGAAAACGACGAACGATCTGGTACTGGCTTGTAATGAGCTGTACAATTCCCTGCCCGTCATGTCAAACAACGTGAATGCTGTGTGGTCGGATGATGGGTACGCCCAGGCGCCCAATGGCATCAGCGACGGTACGCGTACCATTCCTGTAACGGATAATGCGTTCAGCATTCCTTATACCCTGATCCGTAAGAGTAATAATATCCTGGAGAAGTCCGTCAAGACCACGGGCGATGCGGCGCAGATCCGTCGTTACCGGGCCGAGGCGTATTTTTTCCGCGCCTTCGCTTACAGCGAACTGGTAAAGCGCTATGGTGATGTGCCCCTGGTGCTGCGCACCTTCGATGTGTTCGATACCCTGGCAACAGCGCACCGTACGCCCCGCGAAAGGGTACTGGACTCCCTGTACCGCGACCTGGATTCGGCTGCTGCCGGATTACCTACGGCTACAGCGCTTGCTGCCGCAGAATATGGACGCATTACCAGGAATGCTGCGCTGGCCATGAAGTCGCGCGTGGGATTGTTTGAAGGCACCCGCAATAAATACCATGCACTGGGCGATGCCAATAAACACTTGAACATTGCACTGGCTGCCACAGAAACACTGATGACCACCGGCGGTCACCAATTGTACAAGCACCCCACCGTTCCCGACAGCAGTTTCTTTTACCTGTTCCAATATGCAGGTAATGGCCGCAATAACAAGGAGAATATCCTGGTGAGGTTGTATGGACAAAATGCCACCAACAGTATTTCCGAACACAACTATACGCGGCAGTTCCTCGATGCGGGTGGTGTAAACCCCACTAGGTCTTTCGTAGATGCCTACTTGTACAAGGATGGCCTGCCACTGGGCAAGTCACCGCTTGAACAGCCGCAAACCACTACTTTATCTGAATTCACCGACCGCGATCCCCGCATCGGCATGACGGTGTTCAGCAAACTGGTGCCGGGCTTTTCGCTGACGGCTTACACACCCACTTTTGCTTTCACGCCTACGGGCTATAAAACGCGGAAGTATGCAACGGTGGAAGATTGGGCCTCCCAACAGAGCTTCAACCACCATATCATTATCCGCTATGGAGAAATATTGCTCAACTATGCCGAGCTGAAATTCGAACTGGGCGGCGGCGCCATCTCCGATGCAGACCTGGATATCTCCATCAATCTGCTGCGCGACCGGGCAAAGATGCCGAAACTGACCAACGCCTTTGTAACAGCCAATGGCCTGAACATGCAGGAGGAAATGCGCCGGGAGAGAAGGATCGAGCTGGCCTTTGAAGGCGAGTTCCGCTATTGGGACCTGATCCGCTGGAAAACAGCTGAGGTGGAATTGGTGAAAGCCGTGAAGGGCTCTAAAAAATTCCCGGCCGAGCAGGTGAATGTCATTACCGCCCCCGTGGATGCCAATGGCTTTGTGATCGTACAGGATGCTTCCAAGCGCACATTTGATGTGAAGAGAGATTATTGGTGGCCTATTCCCTCCAACGAAACGGGCCTCAATGTTAATATGAAACAGAATCCGTTCTGGTAATCGACCCGGGTACCTGTACAAGTGATTACTTGGTACAGGTACTTACTTTTGTACTATGAGACTTTCTTATGTGTTAATTATAGCAACGTTCCTCGCGCCTGTCCGGGTTTCCGGACAGGCCGAAAGGAATATGCTGACGGGTAAATATGACAGCGCCTGGCTGGCTACCTCCCTCTCCATGCAGGAAGTAGCAAAGGCCTGGCCTTCTTATGCCGACAGGGCCCGGTGGGCATCATTGGATACGGTGTATCGCCGGCAACTGATCCGTGAGGGCGAAACAGCATTCAATTACCAATGGCAGGTTGTGCCTGCCACAGCTTACCTGGAATATGTGCGTACGGGCAACCGCTACATCATGGAAGATATTTACAACATGAATGTAACGGCGCTTAAGAAACTGGTCTTCGCCGAACTGGCAGAAGGCAAGGAACGGTTTGTGCCGCAGATCATCAATGGCGTATGGACGCTGTGCGAAGTGACAAGCTGGTCTATATCTGCCAGCATCGGTTTGCAGCGCCAGGGTCCCGGATTACCGGATGTCAATGAACCGGTGTTTGAACTGGGGGCAGGGATCACTTCCAATGTGATGGCCTGGACCTATCACCTGTTCAGATCAACCTTCGACCGGTATAGTCCCTTGATCGCCCAACGAATGAAACAGGAGATCAACCGGCGTATCCTTCAGCCTTATTATACACGCAACGACTTTTGGTGGATGGCGCTGGATGGTAAACAGCGGATGGTGAACAACTGGAATGTGTGGCTCAACTTCAATGCACTTACCTGCATCCTGTTGGTAGAAGATGATGCTGCCCAAAGGGCAGCAGGCATTTACAAAACGATGCGCAGTGTAGATCAATTTATCAACTATTACAAAGACGACGGGGCTTGTGAAGAAGGGCCAGCCTACTGGTCCCACGCGGGCGGTATGTTGTACAACTACCTGTCTTTATTAAAACAGGCTACAGGCGGCGGCATCGATCTCTTTGACAAATCCCTGATCAAAAATATTGGCTCGTATATCGGCAAGGCTTATATCGACAGTAATTATTACCTCAACTATGCGGATGCCGCTGCGAAGCTGACAACAGATGCAGGTATTGTATACTTGTACGGCAAAGCTACGGGCGACCAGCAGTTGATGTCATTTGGCGCTTACCTCGCCGGGCAGCAGCAATGGCAAAAAGCAGTGCCGGTGGAAACGATGTACGGCGGACTGCGCAATCTATTCATGGCCGCAGAAGTACTGGCCACCCCGCCAGCCCAACCCCTGATGGCCTCCGGCTGGATGGTAGGCACGGGCATTGCGATAGCGCGCGATGAAGCGGGCAGTGCCAAAGGGTTTTATTTCTCTGCCCTGGCCGGGCACAATGAAGAAAGCCATAACCACAATGATGTGGGCACCTGTGTACTGTTCTATAATAGCCGGCCTGTGCTGATCGATGTGGGCAGTGGCACCTATACCGGGCAAACCTTCGGACCACAACGGTATTCGATCTGGACCATGCGCTCCGCTTATCACAATGTGCCACTCATCAATGGGGTAGAGCAACAAGCTGGCAAGCAATACGCAGCGCGTGCGGTACAGTTTAAGGATACAGGACCGCTGGTAAGTTTCCGTGCCGACATTGCCGCTGCTTACCCTGCCGAAGCAAAAGTGGATACCTGGCTGCGCTCTTATACCCTGCAACGCGGTCATTCCTTTACGATCGGCGATGAGTACCGGCTGCAGGCCAACAATGGCCGCAATGCCCTTCATTTCATCACCAGCGCTGCGGTGTCGCAAAAAAAAGAAGGGGTGCTGCTACTTGATACCGGCCGTGATAGCCTGGAGCTGACCTATGATCCGCGCTTGTTTAAAGTGACTGTTGAACCGATCACGATCGATGATAAAAAGTTATTACAAAGCTGGCCGCCACTGGTGTACCGGCTTGTATTTTCTATGACGGGTCACCGAACCCGTGGCAAACATCGTCTTGTTGTGAAGAAGGCTTCTTAAAACCATTAAAGAATATCTGATGAAGAAAGTTTTGTTTGTATGTATGTTGAGTGTTGCTTCCTTTCTTTCTGCATTTGCACCCGCTGATGAAGAAGTGTTCATTAACCGCCATATGGACCTGGCCAGGGCGCAGGTGGAATATATGGTACAGGCCATGAAGGACAAAGAGGGTTTTCCCCGCACGATCAATACCTCCGGCAATATGGTGACCACGAATATGTATGACTGGACACCGGGATTCTTCCCCGGCAGTTTGTGGCAGGTATACGCTTATGCACCCGATACGGCCCTGAAAGCATCCGCCATCCGCTGGACGGAACGGCTGGAACCACTCAAGTTCTTTACCGAGCACCACGACCTGGGCTTTATGATGTATTGCAGCTTTGGCAATGCTTACCGCCTTACCGGTAATCCCAAATACAAGGACGACCTGGTACAGGCTGCGCGTTCACTCAGCACGAGGTTTGATCCCAAAACAGGCTGTATCAAATCCTGGAATAATTTCCGCTCCTGGCATGGTACTAAAGTATACCAGTACCCCGTGATCATCGATAACCTGATGAACCTGGAGTTGTTGTTCTTCGCTACGCGGGTAAGTGGTGATAGCTCGTTTTATAAAGTAGCCATCACCCACGCCGATAATACGTTGAAAAACCAGTTCCGGAAAGACTATAGCAGCTACCATGTAGTATGTTACAACCCGGAGACCGGCGCTGTGGAAGGTAGGGAAACGGCACAGGGCCTGGCTGATAACTCCACCTGGGCAAGAGGACAGGCCTGGGCTATCTATGGCTATACGATGATCTACCGCGAAACCGGTGATGCCCGTTACCTCAAAGCTGCCCGCGGTATGGCCGACTTTTTCATTCACCACAAGAACCTGCCGGCCGATAAGATTCCTTACTGGGATTTTAACATAGGACAGGAAGGTTATACCCCGGGTGTTAATTCCTATGCGCGCAAAGATACCGGCCACTACCGCGATGCCTCTGCCGCTGCCATTACCGCTTCCGCTTTATTGGAGCTGAGTACGTATGCAGGGAAAGAAGGAAAGCAGTACCGTCAACCGGCTATCCAAATGATCAGATCATTGGCCAGTCCTGTCTACCGGTCCGAGCCAGGCACCAATGGCAATTTCCTTATCAAACATTGTGTAGGCAGTATCCCACATCAAACTGAAATTGATGTACCCCTGGTGTATGCTGATTATTATTTCCTGGAAGCCCTGCACCGGTACAAGCTGTTGCTGAAAGGAGAAAAATTATTTCCCGTAGCACTGAAAGGAGGAGTTCATGGCAGATAATAAGCACTTGCGTTCGAACTATGATAAGTTTCCCTGTACAGTGATCAATGAGGACGACATAGTAGCCGGAGAAGGATGGGAAGAGGTAGGCCGGTTGATAAAGGAAAAGATGGATTGCCTGCCCGGCAGGAAAGTAGTGGTACTGGATTGTTACCAGGGGGTAAGGGAAGAGGAACTGGTACACCAGCTTACGCAGCAGCTCACAGGTACTTTTTTCTATACGAAGGATTATTTCTTATCACCCAACGACATACAGGCACTGGTGTATCCCGATGTTACGGATGATGAGGTGTTTGGATACCTCACGCGGCTACGTATGATCGATTTTTTCGACCCAACCAAAATACAGCAGGCACGGGCCGCCATCCAACAGGTACAGGAGGGGCCGGTTTATGTACTGGGCGCCGGAGCCTCTTTGCTGACAGATACACCCGGCCTGCTTGTATATTTCGATATGCCCCGTTGGGAAATACAATTGCGTTTCCGCAACAAGGAGGTGAGTAACCTGGGTATGAACAATGCGCAGCAAAAAACTTCCTTACAATATAAACAGGCATTTTTTGTGGACTGGCGCGTATGTGACCGGCACAAGAAAAAACTGATGTCCCGCTGGGACCTCGTAGTAGATACTACGGTGAAAGACCATCCAAAGATCGTTAATGGACCGGCCCTGAATAAAGCGTACCAGTACCTCACTACCCATCCGTTCCGGCTGGTACCTTTTTTTGATCCCGGTCCCTGGGGTGGTCAATGGATGAAGGAAGTATGTGACCTCGACCGCAGTGCGCCCAATTATGCCTGGGCTTTCGATGGAGTACCCGAAGAAAATAGCCTGTTGTTCCAATTCAATGGCTTGCTGTTTGAAACACCTGCCATCAACCTGGTCTTTGCAGCAGCCCGCCCTTTGCTGGGTGAAGCCGTACAGGCACGCTTCGGCGATGAATTTCCCATCCGGTTCGATTTCCTCGATACCATGAAAGGCGGCAACCTCAGCTTGCAGGTGCATCCCGGTACCCAATATATACAGGAGCATTTTGGTATGCCCTATACCCAGGATGAAAGTTATTATATGCTGGATGCTGCACCGGACGCAGTTGTATACCTGGGACTAAAAGATGGTATCGATCCGGCCTCGATGGTCCATGACCTGCAAAAAGCCCATAAAGGCGAAATCACTTTTAATGCCGACGATTATGCGGCCAAATGGCCCGTGAAGAAACACGATCATTTCCTGATCCCTGCTGGCACCGTGCATTGTTCCGGCAGCAACAGCATGGTGCTGGAGATCAGCGCCACGCCTTACATTTTTACGTTCAAATTATGGGACTGGGGGCGTATGGGGCTTGATGGAAAACCACGGCCTATTAATATAGAACGAGGAAAGGAAGTGATCGACTGGACCCGCACCCCGGCATTTACCCGGCAACAATTGATCAATACAGTCACCACCGTTGCCGAAGGCGATGGCTGGAAAGAAGAAAGAACAGGCTTGCATGAGCGCGAGTTCATTGAAACACGACGCCACTGGTTTTCGAAAACAGTACATCATCATACAGGAGGGAGTGTGAACGTGCTCAACCTGGTAGAAGGCAGGGAAGCCATCGTTGAAAGTCCTTCCGGTGCGTTTGTCCCTTTTATTGTTCATTATGCGGAAACATTCATCATTCCCCAACAGGTGCAGGAATATACGATACGTCCACATGGAGACAGTGAAGGATCGTTGTGCGCAACCCTCAAGGCTTTTGTAAGGATCTAAATTATTTATGCATGAGTATAGCAGGTTTTCGTCAGCAGGTGGTATGCCTCATTGTTGCCATGGGCGGATTGTTGTTTGGATTTGATACTGCTGTTATTTCAGGCGCTATCATACCATTGAAGCAGCAGTTTAGCCTGGATACCGCCATGGAGGGCTGGCTGGTGAGCAGTGGTTTGATCGGCTGCATTATTGGCGTATTGATCACTGGTATATTGAGCGACCGCATTGGCCGTAAGAAAACGATCCTGCTGGCAGGATGGATGTTCCTGCTGTCCGCTGTGGGTTGCGCCTTTGCTCCCTCGGTATTTATATTGGTACTAAGCCGTATGATTGGTGGCATCGGGGTAGGCATGGCCTCCGTGATATCGCCCATGTATATAACAGAGTTTGCCCCGGCTGCCCGTCGCGGACAGATGGTGGCTTATTATCAGCTGGCCATTACAGTGGGTATTGTGCTGGCTTACGCTTCCAATGCCTGGCTCGATGGGATCGACCTGGCATGGTTTAGCCGGGCCGAAATATGGCGGCCCATGTTCCTGGTAATGGCTGTTCCCTCCCTGGCATTCCTGGTGCTGCTGGCCAAAGTGCCCGAAAGCCCGCGCTGGCTCATGAGCCGGGGTAAGGCCGATAAAGCGGCGCAGGTAATGCAGGTAATACGTGATCCCGAAGAGGTGGAAAAAGAAATGTACGAGATGACCAATGCTGCCTTGAAGGCCAACGGGAAAACTGGTTCCCTGTGGTTGCCGGCCATCCGCCTGCCCTTGTTGATCGGTGTGGTGCTGGCCATACTGCAGCAATTCTCCGGTATTAATGCGATCATTTATTATGGCCCTTCCATTTTTGAAGCAGCAGGATTCGACAGCAGCAATGCCTTGCTATTGCAGGTAGTTATCGGTGGGGTAAATGTGCTGGCTACTTTTATAGCCATCCGGTTGGTAGATCGGTATGGCCGTAAATCTTTGCTGAAAGCAGGATTAGCCGGTATTGTATTGTCGCTGATATTGTGTGGCCTGTTGTTCTATACCGGTAATACCAGGACACCCCTGCTATTGGTGCTGATGCTTTTTTATATTGCCTGCTTTGCCTTTTCACTGGGCCCCATCACCTGGATCATCATCAATGAGATATTTCCCACTGAAGTGCGGGTAAAGGCTGTAGCCTTTTGTACCCTGATGTTGTGGGTGGCTGTATGGGCCGTGGGTCAGTTTGTGCCCTGGCTGTTAACCACCGCAGGCCCGGCAGTAATGTTCTGGATCTTCGCCCTCTTCAGTGCCGCTAATTTCTTCTTTAGCTGGAAAGTGGTGAAAGAAACAAAAGGCCGGTCCCTGGAAGAAATGGAAGAAGTATTTATGGCCCCTCATTGAGGTTTGTCAGGAGCCTGTCGATGGCGTCTCAAGGGTGGGTCGCCCTCTAAGGGCGGCTCACCCTGATCTAAAGGAGCCTGCACGTATCGAAGGGTATTCTTGCCCCTTTAGAGCTTGTCCCGCCACAAGCGGGAGGCTATCGCTTTGTAGAAAATAATATCAATAAATTCATTTGCCCTGTAGGGGCAATCCATCATTAACCTTGTTATGTCAACACGCAGAAAGTTTTTACAACAATCAATCCTGGGCACCGCCGGTATGGTAACCGGGGCTGCCTCCCTGGCCGCTATGGGCGATGCACCGGCTGCCGGTGCTATAGTCGTCTCTACCTGGAACATGGGTCTGGAAGCTAACGCGGCCGCCTGGGAAATACTGGGCAAGAACGGCTATGCGCTGGATGCCGTAGAAGCAGGCGTACGCGTGCCCGAGGCCGATCCGAAAGGCAACAGTGTGGGCTATGGCGGCTTGCCCGACAGGGACGGGCGGGTGACACTCGACGCCTGCATCATGGACGACCGCTACAATGGCGGATCGGTGATGTGCCTGGAACATATCATGCATCCCATATCTGTAGCCCGGCTGGTGATGGAAAAAACACCGCATATTATATTGGTGGGAGAGGGCGCCCATCGCTTTGCCCTGGCCAATGGGTTTAAGAAAGAAAACCTGTTGACGCCAGCCAGTGAAAAAGCCTGGAAAGAATGGCTGAAGACCTCCAAATATGAACCGGTGATGAATATCGAAAATAAATCCTATAGTTATAATAAACAAACCGACCCCATGCCGGGGGGCATCGACAACCACGATACTATTGGCATGCTGGCCATTGACAACAGCGGCCGCATGAGCGGAGCCTGCACCACCAGCGGCCTGGCCTTTAAGATGCAGGGCCGGGTAGGTGACTCGCCAGTCATCGGCGCGGGGCTGTATGTGGACCCCGAAGTGGGAGCGGCTACTGCTACCGGTGTGGGCGAAGAAGTGATCCGCATTGTAGGGGCACACCTCATTGTGGAACTGATGCGCCAGGGCAGAAAACCCGAAGCCGCCTGTAAAGAGGCTGTGGAAAGACTGATCAAAAGAAACCCCACGAAGGCCAAAGACATCCAGGTAGGTTTCCTGGCCCTGAGCAAAACCGGTGAGTATGGTGCTTATGCCTTACAAAAAGGCTTTACCTACGCGGTAAAAAGCCAAACGGAAGAAAAGTTGTATACTGCAAAAAGTATTTATTAATGATTAACAATATGACGACTCCCAAAGCAAGATTCGAACTCTGCTCCTTCAATATACAATCCTGCCTACTGGCCGAAAAGCTGGGCGCTTACAGGGCCGAACTCTGCGATAACCCCGTGGAAGGCGGCACCACCCCCAGCTATGGCGTGATCAAACGTACCCGCGAAAAGATCGGCATCAAGCTGTACCCCATTCTGCGTCCCCGCTGCGGCAACTATTTTTATGATGAAGATGAACTGGCCATGCTCAAAGCCGATATTGCGGTGTGCAAAGAGTTGGGTTGCGATGGTATTTCCATTGGCGTGCAAAAGATCAATGGCGAGATAGATACCGATAAACTCAAGCAGTTTGTGGAATGGGCCTACCCCATGGGGGTCACTTGCAACCGGGCATTTGATGCTACCCCCGATCCTTACCAGGCGCTGGAAGATATCATATCCGCTGGCTGCGAACGTATCCTTACTTCCGGCCAGGCAAGCGGTGCGCCCGATGCCATCCCGGTGTTAAAGAAACTGGTACAACAAGCCGGCGCCCGCATCAGCATCATGCCGGGCGCAGGCATTACGGCCGATAATATTCAACAACTGCGGGCGGAAACAGGGGCCTGGGAGTTTCATGGTTCCCTGCGGAAACCTACAGCCAACCCAATGACCTTCTCCAATCCGCTGGTATTGGATTATGGGAATGTATACCTGCCCGATGAAGTAGCCCTGGCCAGGGTCATCGCTGCCCTGCAATAATTCTTGCCAGAAATAGGGAAAAATGAAATGAATTGATATCTTGAGTGTTGTATTAACCCCATTTTACCAATTCACGTATATTAACCCATGTTATGAACCGAACTCCAGTAGCAATCTTCGTTTGTTGTTTTCTTTTTATGATGATCAGCCAGACCAATGGCCAGGAAACCAAAAAAGTAATTTCCTATTCCAAGACCATGGGCGACTCCCGCATCATGGTATTGCGCTCCGACAATACCCTTTGGTGGTATGCACCCAAAAAAAGTTGGACAGCCGTTAATAAAACAGGTTTGCCCAATATAGGTATCAAGGATATCGAAGTGTATCAGAAACCGGCTATGATGGGCACCGAGACAAGGCTCATTGTTCTGATGGATGATAACAGCATTTATTGGTATGCAGAAGGCAAAGACTGGGAGCTGATAGAAAGCACCGGTTTGCCCGCTGGCGCAAAAGTGAAGGACATCACCGTTTTCCTGAAATCAACCGGGTTTAGCAATGATGCCCGTATTGTGGCACTCATGGAAGATGGCTCCCTCTGGTGGTTTGCCCCCAAGAAAGATTGGGAAAAAGTGCCCCTGGATGGATTGGGCGGTAAATAATACAAGGAAGAGAAATATCAATAGCGATAATACAATGGGGTGTGCCTTTACGACACACCCCATTGTATTATACTGATAGGTGTCCATGCCAAAAGACAAATTGACGGTTGTATAGGCTACAAAAGTTTATATTTACTTACAACCAAGCTATATGAACACTTCCTCCTTTCCATGGTCTGATCCCTTCAACAGAAGAAAATTCCTTACTCAGGCACTGGGCGCCGCCGGTAGCATGGCCTTACTGTCCCTGCCATTGGCGGGTATGGCTGTATCCACGCAAGCGGGTACTGCAGCGCTTACCGTGCAGGACATCATCAACCTCATCCTGGCCGAAGGTAAGCTGCAGCCCAAACAGGACACCGTAGATACCCTCAAATCCGGTCAGGCCAGCCAGGTGGTTACCGGTATTGTTACCACCATGTTTGCTACCATCTCCGTCATCGAAGAAGCAGCGAGGTTGAAAGCCAATTTCATCATGGCGCATGAACCCACGTTTTACAACCACAAAGACGATACAGATTGGGTAAAGAACAATAAGGTAGTGCAGCAAAAGCAGGAACTGCTGGCAAAGCATGGTATCGCCGTTTGGCGTTTCCATGATTATTGCCATTCCCTGAAGCCCGATGCCATCAGCTATGGTGTTGCCAAAAAAACCAACTGGCTGCCGTATTATAAAACAGGAGAACTGATACTGACCATTCCTGCTGCTTCTTTACAACAGATAGCACAGCACCTGAAATCCTCCCTAGGTATTACACATGTAAGAGTGATCGGCAACCTGGAGCAGCCCTGCACCCGGGTAGCTTTATTACCAGGCGCCTGGGGTGGACAACGACAGGTAACTGCGGTGGAAGTTGAAAAGCCAGATGTGCTGATCGTAGGTGAGCTATCAGAATGGGAAACGGCCGAGTACATACGCGATGGCCGTTTATTGGGCGGAAAAACAGCCTTGATCGTATTGGGCCACAGTGTGAGTGAAGAACCCGGCATGGAATGGATAGTGGATTGGCTACAACCTAAAATACCTTCCCTTAAAATTACGCATATAGCCTCCGGTGATCCATTCACCTGGCTTTAATCATCCATTATGGAATTCAGACCTTATACATCGGCCGACAGAGAAGTAAAATAAGATCACCCCCGGTTTCTACGCACCGGGCATTGACCGCTATGATATGGTACTGCAACAAGTGCCAGCTTCCCCACGCAATATTACAACCTGGTAGCGGCATCCGGCCTGCTTAATGTAAACATAACACTGGTTGTGTTTCTTTGCGGCCATATTTGCCAACCATGTTTTTACCCCGCTTTTTTTTAGTAGTCGCGTTGTTATTGATGGGCGCTATGAATCTCTATGCGCAGCAGGAGCTGGCATTAGCTGCCAATCAAAAAGAAACATCCAGTGCCTTTGACCGGCTTTTTGCTGATTCCTCCTTTACTGAACTTAAAAATTCACTGGGCGCTGCCATCAAAAAGGATGATAAGTTAGGCGCCGGCCTTTGCCTGAAGCAGATGGGCCATATCTGCTATCGCCTGGCACATTTTCCCCAGGCGCTCGATTATCACCTGCAGGCCGATAAAATATTCAGGAAAGAAAAACAACCCCTTCCACTGGCCGAAAACCTCAATGATATCGGTGTCATCTTTCTGCACAACCATCAGCCCGACCTGGCACGCCAGCAATACGATGAGGCTTTGGCCATTTATAAGAAGGCAGGTGATAAGCGGGGAATGGCATTTACCTATGGAAAGATCGGTCACTTGTTTGTGATGGGACATCGCTACGACAGCGGCTTCTATTACCAGCGGCTGGCCTTGAATGAATATGTATTGCTGGGTGATAAAACCGGTATGGCAAAGATGAATGGTGAGATGGGCAATATTTATGAAGACCTGGAAAAATATGATACCGCCTGGACTTATTTCGAAAAAGCACAGGTATTGAGCCAGCAAACCGGAGATACCGCTATCTATATTGAAGCACTGAACAATATGGGCGATATTTTCCGCAAAACGGGTCGCTACGAGCAGGCATTGCCATTGACCCGCCAGGCGCTGGAACTATCCCTGCTCACCAATGAACTATTCCACCTGGGCAGCGCTTACCGCGATATGGCAAAAACCTATCACCTGATGGGTAACAATGACAGCGCCTATTATTACCAGCGCATAGGACAGGCTTATGTGCAGGAAATCTATTCGAGAGAGAACGGTACCCAATTGGCCATATTGAAAACCATGTATGATGTGGAGAAACAGAACAATGAGATCATTAAGTTGAAAGCTACCCGCAAGATCACCGTGGCCATTGTTATCATTGGGTTATTATTATTGATGCTGGGTGGATTGGTCATTAGCCGCCAGCGCCTGCGGATCAGGAATGCACATTTGATGCATGAACAGGAAAAGCAATCCCACCATGCCGTGCAGGCCATGATGGGATTGCAGGAGCAAACCCTGAAACAGGAACTGGAACTGAGGTCCAGGGAATTGAGCTCCTTTACCCTTCATATTATGCAAAAGAACCAGTTCCTGGAAAAGCTACACCTGCAGGTAGATGACATGCTGAAGGATGACAAGCGCGACCAACGCAAGCCATTAAAACAATTGCAGCTACAGATCAACCAGCATTTTAACCACGACCAGCATTGGGAAGAATTCCGCAACATTTTTGACCAGGTGCACCAGGCTTTTTTCCTGAAGCTCAAAGAACATTGCGACACATTGACCAGGAGCGAGCTGCGCATAGTAGCCCTGCTGAAAATGAACCTTACCTCAGCCGATATGGCTACTTTATTAGGTATTTCAGAAGACAGTATCCGGGTAATGCGCTACCGCTTGCGGAAAAAACTCAACCTGCCGCAGGGCGAAAGCCTCACCATGTTCATACAATCCCTGTAAGCAATCGAGCTGTTAATATTTTGATAATGGGCAATTTGTTTCGGAAAGCGTGGCTGTTTATCAAAGGATTAGAAAGGTTTTGTTACAGAAGTTTCCATTTTGCCTACGCTGCTGCAACGACTGCTGCCTTTTTACAACGCGCCGGATTTGCCAAATGCCTGAACGAAACAGCATTTTTGCGCCGCGGATCAGGAAACATTTTTTAACCACCGGGAATCATGAAACAGTTTAAGGTAATGAAGTTGATAGCTGGTATGTTTTGTAGCTGCTTTTGCCTGGTGGTAATGGTGAGCCTTACCCAGCCTTCCCGTACCACAACCGGTGTAGAACCAGCCGTGCTTTTTTTCAAAACCCAATCCGACAGTTTTGCCATAGCGGCCCTGCAATTGCAAACAGCCCTGGCAGCTATTGATAAAGACAAACCTGCTACACTGGCCAATAGCCGTGAAGCACTGAAGCGGTGCAGGGTGCACTATAAAAAAATAGAATTCTTCCTGGCCTATTTCTTTAAAAGCTCCTCCCTCATTTACAATGCACCACCCAAGGTCGAGATCGAAGAGCCCTATATGGAATACCAGGAGCCCATTGGCTTGCAGGTAATGGAAGGCCTGCTCTTTGAAAAAGAGGTAGTTGCTAAGAAGGAAGTCTTGTTGCAGCAGGCCGATGCCATTGCTTCTTCCGCCAAAGACCTGCATGCCTTGCTGCATGGCTTTCAGGCCGATGACAAACAGCTGCTGGAAAGTATCAGGCTTGAATTGATCAGGGTGATCACCCTCGGTATTACCGGCTTTGATGCACCGCTGTTGAAGTCGGGCCTGGCAGAAGCAAGTGCCTCCCTCGAAGCAGTGCAATATGTGATACAGCCATATCTCAGCAGGGGTGCTCCGCAGGCAGACAGTGTAACGAAATACCTGGGCGGCTGCCGGCAGTTCCTGCAAGAGTACCAGGACTTTGACAGTTTCGACAGGATGACCTTTCTCACGCAGCATATGTTGCCATTGCAGCAATATGTAGGCTTGCTGATAAAGGAATTAAACCTGCAATACAATACAACCGGTGGTACGATCAATTACGAGGCCGGCAATATATTCAGCCCCGATGCCCTGAACCTCCTGGCTTTTCCACGGGCGGGCACGCAGGCAGACAGTGCCTTGCTGGCATTAGGAAAACAATTGTTTTTTGAACCTGGCCTGTCCGGTAATAACAAGGTGAGCTGCGCTACCTGTCACAATCCCGCGCTGCATTTTACCGATACCCTCACCACCAGCCTCGCCTTCGACGGACAGGCACACGTGCGGCGCAATGCGGTTTCCCTGTTGTATGCCGGATTTCAGTATGAACAATTCTGGGATGGCAGGGCCAAAAGTATTGAGGAACAGGTAAGGACCGTGATCAATGATCCGAAGGAAATGAATGGGGGAGAGTCAACCATCCTTTCCCTCTTGCAACACAAGCCTACTTACACCAGGCTATTCAAAGAGGCTTTTGGGCAACAGCTGGATACCATGACACTCATCAACCAGGTGGCCCTGCCCATTGCTGCTTATGTGCGGAGCCTTAATCCACGCAATTCCAGGTTTGATCGATATATGCAGGGTGATCATACAACACTGACAGCACCGGAGGTCAATGGTTTTAATTTATTCATGGGCAAAGCCCAATGCGGCACCTGTCACTTTGCACCCTTGTTCAATGGGTTGGTGCCTCCCTTGTACAACCTGACCGAACTGGAAGTGCTGGGCACTACCAAAACCGATAACCTCGATCAACCTGAAATGGATGCCGACTATGGCCGGTATGATATATTCCAGATCGATTTCTATGAAAGAGCTTTCAAAACTCCTACCGTAAGAAATGCATCCGCCACAGCGCCTTATATGCACAATGGATCTTTTAAGACCCTGGAGGCCGTAGTGGAGTTTTATAATAAAGGCGGCGCCATTGGGCTGGGCCTCGATGTACACAATCAAACCTTATCTGCCTTACCCTTGAACCTTTCGAAAGAAGAGGTCAACGATATTGTTCAATTCCTCCGCACATTGGAGGATTCGGTTGCCACCTATATCCCGGAAAAGAAATAATAACATAACAATCATTTAAAGTAAAAATCACAAGCCCATGGCTGTAGGTTGGAAGGTCCTTGTATGTTCTCTATTGTTAGCTGTCAATGTAATGGCGCAGGATAGTGCGCCCTTGTCCAAAAAAGATCCTGCCGGAAAAGTATTGGTAAAACCTCAGTTGATCCGTGGCCCTTACCTGCAGGTAGCTACCACCAATAGCATGGTCGTACGCTGGCGTACCGATGCTTTTGCCAGAAGCAGGGTACGCTACGGAACCGAAGCAGGCAAGCTGGACAAACTGGCCGATGATTCAGCCTTAACGACTGAGCACCTGGTAAAACTCACGGGCCTTACTCCCGGCACCAAATACTATTATTCAATTGGTGGTATAAAAGATACCCTGCAGAGTGGCCCGGAAAACTATTTCTTCACCCTTACCGCCGCAGGCAGTGAAGGCATGGTGCGCGTAGGTGCTTTTGGCGATTGCGGCAATAACTCCATTAACCAGCGTAATGTAAGAAATGCCTTTATAAAATACCTGGGCAGCGATTATATGAATGCCTGGATATTGCTGGGTGATAATTCCTACCCCGATGGGGCAGATGCCGAGTTGCAGGCCAAGTTCTTCAATATCTATAAAGATGATCTCCTCAAAAAGTATCCTTTATTCCCCGCCCCCGGCAATCATGATTACCATGATATTGAATTTTCAGCAGAGGTAGCCCAAAGGACCAAGGAGGTGGCTTACTACCAAAACTTCTCCATGCCCGAAGCGGGCGAGGCGGGTGGTGTTGCTTCCCATACCAAGGCTTTCTATTCTTTCGATATTGGCAATGTTCATTTCCTGTCCCTCGATTCTTATGGAAAAGAAGCCAACCAGTTCAGGATCTATGATACCCTGGGGCCTCAGGTGCAATGGGTGAAGAAGGACCTCGAAGCGAATACCAACCGCCAGTGGGTGGTAGCTTACTGGCATCACCCGCCTTATACCATGGGCTCACATAGTTCTGATGGGGTAGGAGAACTGGCTAAGATAAGAGAGAATTTTATCCGCATCCTGGAGCGCTACGGGGTTGATCTTATTCTTTGCGGCCATAGCCATGATTATGAGCGGAGCGGTTTGCTGCAAGGTCATTATGGAGCGGAGGCCAGTTTCAATGCAGCCGAACATACCCTGAGCCCTTCCACCGGGCGCTATGATGGCAGCAGCAATTCCTGCCCCTACTTTAAGAATTCGGCTACTGGACAGGGTACGGTGTATGTGGTGAGTGGCTCGGCTGGTCAATTGGGTGGCCGGTCTGCAGGATTCCCCCACAATGCTATGCAATATTCCAATGATTCAGTAGGCGGCGCTTCGATCATTGAAGTGCGGGGCAATCGCCTTGACCTTAAATGGATCTGTGCCGATGGCGTGATACGCGATCAGTTTACCATGATGAAGGATGTGAACAAAACAGTGCAGGTGAAAGGAAAGAAAGGCGTGCCCCTAATCCTCACCGCTTCCTTTGTAGGCAATTATCAGTGGAACAAAAAAGGAGCTACTGCCCGCAGCATCACCGTGATGCCCACCAGCCGCAAAACAGTGTATGAGGTAAAAGATCCTTTTAGCTGCGTGAAAGATGTATTTGAAGTAGTGGCAACAAAGTAATGGCTTGTTAAACTGTCACCCTTGTCCAATGTCAGGCTGAGCCTGTCGAAGCCGTCTAAATGAAAGGCGAAAGGAAACGGAACTTATTATAAACAAATCAATCAAGTAGAAAACAGGTGAAAAAGAATTTATTACTGTACATGACAGGGCTGCTCACCATTGCGTGTGCAGCGACCAACGCACAGGATACCACAAAACCAAGGCCCGCAAAACCAGCACAGGAAGAACGCAAACCCAATGTGCTGGCCCACCTGCTGCGTGGACCTTATTTACAGGTAGCCACCGACAACAGCATTATTATCCGCTGGCGTACAGATGCCTTGACAAGAAGTGTGGTGAATTACGGTGTGAACGAAAACGGACTCACCATGCGTACAGAAGAGCCCACCCTCACCTTTGAGCACAAAGTGCAATTAACCGGTCTTTCTCCCCGCACCAAATATTATTATGCCATTGGCGGGGGAGCCGGTGATACCCTGCAAAAAGGAAGCGATAACTATTTCGTAACCCTTCCCGTACCTGGTACAGAAGGTGTCTACCGCATTGGCGTATTTGGCGATTGCGGCAACAACTCCACCAACCAGCGCAGTGTGCGCGATCAGGTAGAGAAATACCTCGACACAAAGCCCATGGATGCCTGGATATTATTGGGTGATAATGCCTATTCATCCGGCACCGATCCTGAGTTCCAGGAAAAGTTCTTCAACATATACAAGGATGGTCTCTTAAAGAAATATCCTTTGTTTCCTGCGCCCGGCAATCATGATTACAATGATTTCTACCAATACAAGGCAACTGCGCAGGCATCAAAAGATATAGCTTATTACCAGAGTTTTTCCATGCCGGCCAATGGAGAAGCGGGTGGTGTCCCTTCCGGTACTCCTGCTTATTATTCTTTTGATATTGGCAATGCCCATTTCCTGTCGCTGGACTCTTATGGAAAAGAAGACAACAACGCTACCCGCCTGTATGATACTGCCGGCGCCCAGGTGCAGTGGATCAAAAAAGACCTCGAAGCATATAATAATACCCGCAGGGGATGGGTGATTGCTTACTGGCACCACCCGCCCTATACCATGGGATCACATAACTCCGATAAGGAAGGCGAGCTGGTAAAGATGCGCGAGAATTTTATCAGGATACTGGAGCGCTATGGTGTTGACCTCATTCTTTGCGGCCATAGCCATTTGTACGAGCGTTCACGGTTAATGCAGGGCCATTATGGCATGGAAGCAACTTTCAATGCTGCTGAACACAACCTGAGTACTTCCACCGCTTTGTATGATGGCAGCGAAAACTCCTGCCCCTATATCAAAGATACCCTTACCAATAAGGGCACCGTGTATGTGGTTACCGGATCAGCCGGTGCCCTGGGAAGATCGCAGCCCACCTATCCCCACGATGCCATGTTTTACTCCAACACCGAATTGGGCGGAGCGTCTATGGTAGAAGTAACAGAAAACAAACTGGAACTGAAATGGATCTGTTCCGACGGACAGATCAGGGACCATTTTGTAATGATGAAAGATGTGAATAAAACGAAGATCATCCAGGCAAAGAAGGGCGAGCCCGTAACGCTTACCGCTTCTTTTGTAGGCGCCTACACCTGGAATAAAAGAAAGGAGACCAGCCGGAGTATTACCGTAAAGCCGGCTGCCGGAAAAACCATGTACGAAGTGATCGATCCTTACACCTGCCTCAAGGACAGGTTTGAAGTAAGGGTCACCCGATAAGATTTCCGAAGTGTTCATCAATCCTGCTTAGCAGCAGGCCCACGTAACAGTCAGTGGTTTTTAAAAAAAGCCATCATCGACTGAAGGGGATACCTATTGCCCAAAAGATCCTGATTTATACCGAACTAAAAACAAAAATTATGAGACCTCTTTTAACAACCGTGTTATTCTTATGCCTCCTTCCCTTTGCAGGGTGGGCGCAGGGCCTGCTCTCGGGGCGCATTGTAGATTCCGGCAGCCTGAGCCTGCCGGGTGCTACTATCGAGATCAAAACCTTATCCAAAAAAACGGTATCTGATGAAACAGGCCGCTACAAATTACTGGGTATTCCCAATGGCAGTCACACCGTCACCATATCCTATATCGGCTTTGCCACTATTCAACAAAAGGTCACCATCAGTGATAACAAGGCCGTAGCACTGGACATCGTGATGGCGCCCGAATCCCGTAACAAGCTACAGGAGGTGGTGATCACCGGTAGCACAGGGTCTGCACTGAAAGCCCTCAACCAGCAAAAGAACTCCAACCGGATCGTTAATATCATTTCTGCCGACCAGATCGGCCGTTTTCCCGATCCCAATATTGGTGATGCATTGAAGCGCGTGCCCGGTATCTATGTACAGCTTGACCAGGGAGAAGCTTCCCTGGTAAGCGTACGGGGTACCGATCCTTCCAAAAGCACCATCAACATCAATGGTACCAATATGTCGGGCACCGGCGATAACCGCTCGGTAGGTATCAACGCCGTGCCTTCCGACATGGTGCAATCCGTAGAAGTGACCAAGGCCATCACGCCCGATATGGATGGTGATGCCATTGGCGGGGTGATCAACCTCGTTACAAGAAAAGCGCCTTATAAAAAAATATTATCGTTTACCGGTGGTACTGGTTATTCCTTTATGATCGAAAAGCCCATGCTCAATGGCAATGTGGTGTTTGGCGACCGCTATGGTAAGAACAAAAAACTGGGTGTAATGGCATCCGCCTCTTACTATCGCCAGTTCCTGGGGTCCAATATCCACAGCAGCGACTGGAGCGATACCAAATGGGTAGATGGCAACACCTATTTTATGCCCAAGTACCTGAGCATGGAACAAATATACCTGGAGCGCATCAGGCAGAGCTATACCATCGGGCTGGATTATAAGTTCAATGAGAAACACAGCATCACTGTGACCGGTATCTATAATGATTACCGCGATTGGCGCGAACGTTATACGCTGAAAGTAGATGATATTGGTGCGGAATATCCCACCAACTGGAAAAGGGCCAAGGGATATGAAAGAGGCACCACCAAAGGCAATAAAGTAAAAGATGCCAACAAAGACCTGAAAGACGATGTAACAGGTGAATATTATGTGGACCTCACCAACGACCACCTGCATCCTCAGTTTGATCCTGAACTGGAAAGGCACGTAAACGGTGGTGTTAACAGCCGCAATGGAGCAGAGATCAGGCAGAAGATCATCAACCTGGGCCTGGAAGGGCAGCATATATTCGGCAAAGTGAAAATGGAGTGGAAAGGGTCCTTCATGAAGAACCGGGGCGACAATCCCAATGCCAGGAACCTGGAACTGGAAAGCGAAATGGAAAAGACCGTACAGATGGATTATACCAATCCCCGCTTTATCAAAGCTGTGGGTGGTACCGGTGTAGACAATGTATTGAAGAACCTGGAAGGCCGGAAAACAAGCAACAGCGATACCGTAGATACCTGGTATGCCGACAGCTACAATGGATCGGATAAGATATCTTATACCCGGCAGTACCTGGCGCAACTGGACTTTACTGTTCCTTTATGGGGTGGTAAGTTTGGCAACTCCCTCAAGTTTGGTGGTAAGTACAGGGGCATGAAAAAAGAAAACAAAACATTGAACAGCACCGTATGGAAACCCGGTATTGATCCGAAACGGAAAGCCGAATATGAACAAAAGATTGCCAAAGGCGAGAAAGTAAATGTAGATGATTATATGGACTGGGGCGGCTTTTGGACCGGTTATGGAAATAATATGCAGAACGTAAGCAGCCAGATATTCCATAACTCTCGTTATGAGGTAGGCAGTACCGTCACCACAGAATGGGTATCCCACCGCAACGCCAGCTATTATGGCAGCACCGATGATTTCATCAAACTGAGCGACAAAACAGATGCCATTGCTGCCAATTACCTGGGCGAGGAAGGCATCACCGCCGGTTACTTAATGAGCACACAAAACCTCGGTGAAAAGATCACCCTCATCGGTGGTCTGCGGGTGGAACACAGTACCTTGAAATATGAAGGCGGCAATTACAATAAAAGGTTGAATACCCTGGGGCAGCCCCTTGTATCAAAATCTGATTTCCTGAACCTGATGCCCGCCTTTCATATCCGGTATGCACCCGATGCCAGATCCGTATTCCGCTTTGCTTACACACGCACCATCTCCCGTCCATCCTATGGCGATATTGCGCCCCGCATGAACGTAAGCCTGAAAGACAAAACCGTGTCGGAAGGTAATCCCAATCTGAAACCCACTTTGTCCAACAACATCGATCTGCTCGGGGAGTACTATACAGGCGGTACTGGCCTTATTTCGGCAGGTGTATATTTCAAGAACATTACCAGCTATACCATCTCCAAAAAAGATGAAGTGCGCTTTGCGGATGTGCAGAAGTTTGTCATGACGCCTGATGAATTGGCCGCACAAGGTTCTGATGCAGCCACCTTGTCCGATTACAAAAAGTATTATGATCCCCTGAAGAACAACAATGAGCTATTGGCCAGAACCAAACCTGCCAATGCAGGCGTAGCCAATTTGCTGGGTCTGGAAATTGGTTTCCAGCGCAAGCTCTCCTTTTTGCCAGGTATATTGGGCAATCTCAACGTGTATGCCAACTACACCCACAACTGGATATTTACCAAAAAGGATGAACCAAAATTGCCCGGAACAGCCAACAGCATCCTGAACCTGTCTGTGGCCTATGAAGTGCCGAGGTTCAATGCGCGTTTATCATTCAACAATACGTCTGAGTTCTCTACCGTTACCGGCGCATTGCCCGATGGCAAAGGCGATATCTATTATGATAAGGTGTATTACCTCGATGCCAATGCCAATTATTTCATTAATAAAAGATGGGTACTTTTTGCCAATGCCAATAACCTGTTGAACCAATCTCAACGCAGGTACATGTGGAAACCTGAGTATACTTATTATTCCTTATATACAGGAACGACCGCCCAGATCGGTGTGAAGGTGAATGTGTATTGATTGGAACGTATAATAAAAGCGATGGCCCCCGGTTAGCAATGCTGATCGGGGGCCATCGTCTTTATAATGATTATTTGCCGCCAAGCAGGCATCCCAGGATCGCCAGGAGCGCACTGATGATATTGGCAATCGTACGGATGCTATGGAGCATATTCCATTTGGCTTCAAACAGTCCTCTGTGCCGGGCCAGTTCTTCGGCCGAAGAACCTGCAATATTGATTTTGTCAAGCGCATCATTGAGCGGCACATTCCCGCCGATCGTAACACCGAATGTGCCCACGATGTAAAGGATAGCCGCAGCGAGGAAACACCAAAACAGTGGAGAGGCCTGCCCCTGGTAACTGAACCAGGCGCCGAGCGGCAGCAAGATTAAGGTGCCCATAAAAGTGGCAAAGAATACAGGATTGAGAATGGCCCTGTTAATAGCTTGCATGGCGCCCAGGTATTCCGCATCCGGCAATCGACCGAGCGCCGGGTTTACAGAGCAGGAGTAGCCATAAAACAGGCCGGCTATTAAGCCTGTTGAAAGTGTTGATACCAGCAATACGAAGTTGATCATTGTTTTATTTTTCATGGTTATGTTGATGTTGTAAAGTTATCAAATGATGTCAGGAGCTTGGCGAAGGGTGGGTCGCCCTCAAAGGGCGGCTCACCCTGATCTAAAGGAGCTCAAACCTATTTTCTCAATGTCTTCACATACGCCACCACCAATCCCAGTTCCGCACTGTCCATCCTCTTCTCCCAGGCCGGCATGATCTTCCTGCCCCTGGCAATCGTGGTATAGAGTGCCTCATCCGCCAACTGGCTGGTTTGTAAATTTTTGGCACCAAATAATCCCCGGGTGCCGTCTTTACCGTGGCATTGTTTGCAATGCTTTTCAAACAGCTCCTGCCCGGTTTTACCGGGACCAGCTTTTTGCCCGGTAACAATAAATGAAAGGAGTAAGACCGTGATCAAACTTCCTGTGATGGTGGCTATTAAAGGTTTCATGGCTTTTATTTGACACAAAACTATAGCGGTCAAAGCGGCAGAAATAGAACAAAACCGACAGCCCCAAAAAAAAGAGACTGCACCAGGTAATGCAGTCTCTGAAAAGAAAATATACTGGTTCTTCTAGTTCGTGGTACCCAATAGCTGATTGAACAGCATTTTGAACGTGCCATGCGTTTGCGAGCGGAACGTGATCTCCGGTCCAAAGGCATACAAGGTTCCTTTCCCCACCGTAGCTTCAAAAGCCGTTACACCACCTTCCAGGTAGGCCTGACCCCAGGCCCAGCCACTGCGCAAAGGTTTGTTGTTGGGAAACCACAACAAGGGCTTCACCGTGCCTTTAGCTACTGCATCAGGCGCCAGGTTGAAAACCGGGCTGGCATCAAAATATACATCACAGGCTGCCGGCAAACCATAAGTGGCTTCCTGCGTAGAATCAAGGCTCACCTGCAATACACTGCCGGGAATATAATACTTCTCACCGGGCAGCCGCTGCTCTTCACCATTGTTCATTTCTACCAGCGCATTGCGCACAGGCAGTTTAAGATGGTACGCCAGGCTGGTGCTGGAGCCAATCGTCACAATACGGCCACCGGCTTCAAGAAATCGTTTGAGTTCAGGGATTGATTTGTCAGCCGTGATCCTTCCACGACGTCCCTTGAATTCATCGGGAATGCTGTCATTTTGTTGGCCGCCGCCAAATCCACCACCACCGCCAAAGCGGCCTCCGCCTTCTGAAGCAAGGCCCGGAATAGCACCACCTACAAATACGATCACATCATATTTGGAACGCAGGCTGCCCGAGTCTATCGTTGGCGGATAGATGATATCTGCATTAAAATGATATTGTTCAAAAATATAACGTATCCAGCCAGATGGCATCGAGCCGCCATAAGTATCCCAGAGCGCAATGCGCAGGCTGTTGACCGGTTTAAGTCCGGCGGGCTTCTTACTCACCGTACCTGCTTCGATACCAAGATCAGTGACACATTTGTCGATCACTGTTTTTGCTTTGGCCGATGCCGGTACAAAGAAAGAGCCTGCTGCAAAACCGGGCGCACCTTCTTTCATACGGAATACCTTGCTGCCTGCCTTCAGTAATTCATTAACTGCGAGGAAGGAATTGTTGGCGGCGCTGTTCAACACATAACCCGCAGCTACCTTCGCGGCAGTTCCTTTGGGTGATTGCAATTCGCCATAAGGCACCCGCTCAAAGGGGCCGTCAAAATCTTCCAGGAACCGGTCAAATTGCACGCCCATCAGGTAAGCGAGTGTCCAGCCTGCGGCATCATAGGGGGCTACAGGAGGTCCACCGGGATAACGGAAATCATTGGGGTGATCCTGGGGTTCAAACATATCGAGCACATGCGGACGGAACGCCTGGTTCGTCTTGACGATATAAGAACCGGCAGGGTATTTTTTGCCTTTCACTGTAAATTCGGCGCTGGCCTTGTGCACCAGTACCCCTGTTTTTACAAGGGCATTGATGAATCGTACAGCCGTAGGGAAATCAGCTTGATCAGCTGGTAAGATAAAACCACGGGGATCGCGCGTAGCCGGATCTTTCATCACAGAGTCATAAAACTTTACTGGCATACCGCCGCCCATTCTGCCACCACCGCCTGCGCCGGGAGCTTCTGCAGTCGTTTGACCACCTCTTGTATTCGTGTTTTTCTTCTGGTCATTTTGATAAGCCGTATTGATGGCATTGATGCGACGGGGAGAAAGGCCCCAGTAATCCTTGCTGCCGCGGTCAATTGAATTCCTGCCCATCTTGTAGATATTGTACAGCAACTCATCGCGGTAGCGGGTGGCATAATTCAATACCGCATAGTTGAGCGATACAGAATAGTCGATCGACTGCCGGAAATACCATTTCTGTGGTGTTACCGGAAAGGGAGTAGCCCCATCAGGTATCAGGCGCTGCGGTACCAGCGGTACTTCCGAGGGTGTAGGGCTGCCAATGATCTCAGTCAGTAAACCTACGATATTGTGAAAATAAGTGGTCGTACGTAAGCCGCCATTGTACCAGGTAGAAAAAGTAGATCCCGTACGTTGCGTGTAGCCGGGCTTTCCTTCTACATTCAGCCGGTTGATCATGGCCGCGCCTACCGCATCGATGCTCGTCATGAGCAAAGGATCAAAAACATAATTGAATGGATCCCGGTAGGGAGCCCCTGCTACTACTGAACCCGCAGGACCAGCCTGATGGTGGTTGTACATGATCTGCGGCAGCCATTCAATATATAGCTGGCGGTTGATGTTTTGCGTCTCCTTCAGGTTGGCCATGAAGAAGTCGCGGTTATTATCGTGACCCGCATATTTTTCATACAGGCGGGGTAATTGATTGAGCGAACGTTTTTCGGGTTTCGATTCACGCATGTACCAATTGGACACCAGTTCCTGTCCATCCGGATTGGCATGTACCATCAATATGATCGCATTGTCCAGTATCCGCATCGTCTCCGCGTCTTTGCGGCTGATAAGCTGGTAAGCTGTTTCGATCAACTGGTGGGCGCCTACGGTTTCTGTAGCGTGCAGGCCGCCATCGATCCAGATCACCGCTTTGCCTTCCGCTGCCAATGCCCGCGCCTGTTCCTCCGTCATGTCTTCTGCATGCGCCAGCTTTTGCGAAATAGTTTTGTACCGTTCCAGGTTCTTGATGTTGGCAGGAGAGGATACGATCAGCATCCATTGCGTACGGCCTTCTTCTGTAAGCCCCATATCCACCAGTTTGGTACGGTCCGAAGCAGCCGCCAGCTTTTTGAAGTAGGCTTCTGTTTGCGTGTACGTGGCCAACTGGTAATTGTCGCCAATATTGAATCCAAAATGTTCTTTGGGCGTGGGAACCGATTGTGCCCTGGTCAGGGCAGCCGTTAATAGAAAGATCAGTGAAAACGTAAAGCAGCGTTTTGTACAAATCATGGGGTGGTAGAATTTATGAATAATAGTTTTTTCTCATGTACCGTAAAAAGCAAAGTTCTTGGTTGATGCACCCTGGCAGCCCATCAGACGACTCTTTTACCAGGCGTCTTTTGCTCTGCCGCGGTAAGTTATTAACACTTTTTCAATAAAACAGGGTGAAAGGGGGCTTATTGCTTCAGCTATTTTATGACCGGCAATATGTATCTTATCGTCAAATTGGGATCAAATGAAGACAACCATTGGCCTGCTGGGTATGCTATTGTGCCTGTATAGCTGTAAGGAAAAGAAAGACAAAGCAGCCTCCATAAATGATGTTGAAGAGATCGCCATTCCTGCTGGCATGGAGGGTTTGGATAAGTGGTTTACTGCCTGGGAATTGACGAGTACCCGCAAGTTTGCATTACTGCCCGTGCCGGCGCCCGCTATATTGTTGTACGATGACAAACACGTGTATACCATCTCAGCGGTAAGTGCACCGGATAGTGCGGTGCCTTACACAGGGCCAGCATTCTTTGACCAACAATTGCCCTGGAAAAGGGGGCCGCATCATGATACACTGACCATCCCCGATGGTAAGAAAGTACCGGTAGGGTTAATGTCTTTTGCCGCAAGCGACTCAAGTGGTCATCCCTTTTTTGTGATGGCTGCGCCAGGCTTCTGGAAGGCAGCAGGCGTCGAAAGCAAAGAACTGGGCCTGGACAACCTCCTGACTGCCGTATTCCTGCATGAGTTTTCCCATACCCGCCAGCAAGCCGGCATGGGGGCGATGGTAGATTCAATAGAGAAAACACATTCGTTCAAAGACCCGGAGTTGAGCGATGATATCGTACAACATACATTTCAAAATGACAGTAATTATGTTCGTAGCTTCCGGGCTGAAGTAAGCAAGTTTTATGAAGCGGCTTTTGCCGGGGATAAAGAGAAAACAAAACAGCTGACACGGGAAGCATTGCTGTTGTTGAAGAAACGCCAGTCCACTTACTTCATAAAAGAACATGCCGTATTGAAGCCCCTCGATGATATTTTTCTCACCATGGAGGGGCTGGGCCAGTTTGCAGGTTTCTATTGGCTGCAGGATCCTTCCGGCGCTAATATCCCTTTTGAAAAGGCCGTGGAAGGCATGCGCCGTAAACGTAACCAGTGGTCCCAGGAAGAAGGTCTCGCCATGTTCCTGGTCCTCGATAAACTCACCAAACCCAACTGGAGTAATGACCTGTTTGGTGAGCACCCCAAAAACATCATTGCCTTGCTGGAAGCTGCGGTGCAGTAACAACAAAAAAGCCGGGTTGCCCCGGCTTGTATTGATCATCGTCCTTCCAGTCCAATATTAATTTCTGGTGGCAGCATCACGTACTTTCTGTACCGCTGGCAACAACAAGGAAACAGAATAGTCCTCACCGCTGCTTAGATCAGTGGGTCTGCAAATACACATACCTACAGACTGATTGTTGGGAATGGAAAAGCAGGCATCCGGTATCGGAAACTTGCAGGGTGGTTTGGGGGCGCCATTGGTGCCTGGGCGAACAGGCGACAGGCGCGATTCTTTACCGGCTGCATCCGTATACACTACATCCGTAAACTTGTCACCCCTTTTCACCAGTTGAATAGTGCCTTTGCCATCCGGAACCTGTATCGTGTTTTTGCCATCTTTTATTTTAACCGAAGAGATCATCACGTCACTCATGGTAACACTTTGGGCAAACAAAGAACCTGTGGTGGCCAGTACAAGCATCGAAAGAATTAAACTTACTTTTTTCATGATTCAGATTTGAAATGATTATTGTTATTGATTACCATACAAAGATGCGATGAGGTCAGGTGTAAAAGAATGGTCGTTTAATGAATGCCGTGATTGACTTAACGGATCTTTCTTTTGAATGCCCGTTGTTTTAAAAGAACTGGTAACCGGGTTGGGGAACTGGTTTTACTGCCTGCTCTTTTTTATGTCCGCGCAATAGCTTGTGGTAATCAGCCGGGTTAATAGGTTTGAGCCATTCATGCGGCCAGCGGCTAAGTTTTACAGGCAGCCCCATATCTTTCATCAGTTGATCGAGGTGCATATAGTTGAACGGCGCAATACAGGTGCCTCCAAATTCCGACGCAATGGGCCTGCTATGTTGGCGCCACTGGAGCATGTATTCCATATCTTCATTAATGGCGCTGACGGAGGGCAACGATAATTGGTTTTCCATATACCGTACCAGCCAGTTGGCCGCTATTTCCGACGTAAGCGTAGTAAACAGGCTCGAGTTGAAACCCACAAATCCCAATTGCGGCACCAATGGATGAATGATATTCCGGAATAAACGGTAACTGCCATTGGACGCAATGATCAGTTTGCGGTAGCTTTCTTCCAGGAAAGGCAGTTCCTGCGTAAAACCCGTACCACATACCAGCACATCCGCTGTAATCGATTCCCCATCCTGCAGCATGATCTGTTTTCCCTCCATGCGGGTGATCTCCGTTTTCCTGGCCTTGATCCTGCCACTTTGTATATTTTCATAAAACCCTACCGGCGCCACACCGAGGCTGCAACTGATCTGGTCTTCAATGCGGTGTTCCGGCACCATGCCACAAGCCTTTAGTTTGAACTGCATTTTCAGCAAGGCTTCCAGTCCCCGCCATTGCGCCCATACCAATGGTCTGCCCACTGAATGCAATAGTTTTTGACCGATTGATTTACGGGGGGCATTAAAGAAGGCTTCCGATAAGCGCGAGAACAACAGGTACCGCATATTTACTTTGTTACCAAAAAAGCGGGGTACTTTCCATTGTGCTTTGCGGTACAGTAGCGTGGTGCTTTTACTGATACCAGCCGATAGCGTAGCTACATCCGTAGCCGATTTGGCAAAACCTACCACTGCCACCCGTTGGTCCCGCAGCAGCGATTCATTTTTCACTTCACTGGAATGGAGAATGCGTCCGCCTGCCTGTACAAAACTTTCGCTGCCCGCAAAAGCCGGTATATAAGGTTTGTGAAAAGTACCCGTACATACTGCCACAAAATCAAAATGCAGGGATTGCGTAGACCCATCGTGGAGGTCGGTTACCTGCACTTCCCAGACCGATTGCCGGAATTCCAGCGTATTGACCTGCGCACTGAACCATATATGCGGCAGCACATGGAACTTAATAGCATAGTCTTTCAGGTAAGCCTGCACCTGGGCGCCCGAAGGCCATTGCGGATAATGCGCAGGCATCGGGAAATCCGAGAAGGCATATTCATCCCGCGTGGTTTGCGTGGCTACCCCCACATAAGAACGGCTTTTTTCCCATACGCCACCCAGGTCTGCCGCTTTTTCCAGCACCGTTACCCGGTAGCCTTTCTCCATAAACGCCTTGGCCGTAGCCAGGCCGCTGATGCCGGCGCCTATTATACCTACATGTTTCATATTGATTGTATTTGTTGATTAATGCGTCCAAATTATTGGTAAAGCAGGCCGTGGGCGAGGCACAGTTAATGAAACAGGAGAATGGCTTAACAGAAGCAGCCCCTTGGTTAGAATGGAAGTTTGCCGGATACAGGTAAGTTTTTTGCCGGTTACAGCCCGTTGGCTAGCCTTCAGCGTGGTCGTGGTTGCAATAACCCGCAATTCGCCACTCATCCGGGGCGGTCATCCATTAAATGAAAACGGTCATCCGTTAAGTCAGCCGGGTGTTCTATAATAGTTTCTACATCTTTGTCAAAATGACCAATACGATGGGGAGCCTGGCAATGGTTAAGCGGTTAGGAGTTATGATGGTCTTACTGGTAGTCTGTACCCTGCTACAGGCACAACCGGTGAGCGGGCGCGGTGATTCCTGGCAGGAGGTATTCAATAATAAAAAAGGTACCGTAACAGCCTTATGGGATGATATAGAGCCTTTTATCTATATCAATAAGGATGGTGTGCTGCAAGGCGTGGAATACGAGATCATGGAATCCTTCAAGTCTTACCTGCAGCTCAAATATGCCATTGACCTTACCATTGTATGGGAACCGGCCGGCTCTTTTGACAGCATTTATGGGAAGGTTAGGAACAGCCCGCAGCCGGGCGTATTTGGGTGGTCCTATTTTTCCATCACCCCTGTACGGCAAAAAGAGGTGCAGTTCAGCCCGCCTTATATGCCCGATCTCAATGTGCTGGTCACCAATAACCTCGAGCCCATGTATGCCAGCTCCCAGGAATTTACCGCGAAGATCAAAGAGATGCGGGCCTATACCATGGCCGGTACCACCATGACCGAAGACATCCTGTCCCTAAAAAAAAGTTTTTATCCCGCGCTGCCTGTTACTTATAAGGAACAGGATTATGACGTAATGCGTACCATTGCGGGCGACAACAAAGGATTTGGCTATGTACCCTTGTCCGTCTATATCGTGGCCTTGCAAAAAGGCATTAAGGTGAAAAGACAGCATGTACTCTCCAGTCGCCGCCAGGGTTTTGCCGCCATCATGCCACTCCAAACAGACTGGAAGCCTGTAATGGATGAATACTTTTCCTCCGACCTGTTCCGCATAAAGGCCGGTGCCATCATTGCCAAATACCTGGGCTCCGAGGTCAAAGACCTCGTATTTGAAAATGTGCAGGAAAGCGCACCCGCCCTCGACCTGGTTTCTCTCGAAAAAGAGATCGTGACCAAAAGGCTCATGGACACCGCCGTGGAAGTGCAGAAGCACCGTTCCTTTCGCAACATCATGCTCGTACTGTTCGTTTCCGTGATCCTGCTTTCCCTCGTATTGTACAATCGCTTTCAGACCAAACAAAAGCTCAACCGCCAGCTGAGTGCCAAGAATGACCAGATCGAGCAAATGAACCAGCTGTTGAAACTGAAAATATTACAGGCGCG
Source organism: Paraflavitalea soli (assembly GCF_003555545.1). Taxonomy (GTDB): domain Bacteria; phylum Bacteroidota; class Bacteroidia; order Chitinophagales; family Chitinophagaceae; genus Paraflavitalea; species Paraflavitalea soli. The sequence goes on from NZ_CP032157.1 coordinate 8,430,829, forward strand.
GATGAACCCCCACTTTTTGTTCAACTCCCTCAACTCCATCCAATACTTTATTACAGGCGATGATAAAAAAGCCTCTTTGCAATATATTGGCCGTTTTTCCGCCTTCCTGCGCAAGGTGATCAACTATGGTGATGAGCTGTTCATCAACGTGAAAGAGGAGGCCGAGTTGCTGACAGAATACCTGTGGTTGGAACATTGCCGCTTCCACGATAAATTTGATTATGAGATCAGGGTAGCGCCGGGCACACAGGGTGCGGCCATTTTACCCCTGCTTACCCATAGCCTGGTAGAAGAAGCCTTGTACAAGGGGGTGCTCAACCTTACCAACGGGCACAAAGGGAAATTGTGTATTGAATTTGTCACCGAAGAGGATACCCTGGTGGTGAAGGTTACCGACAATGGCATTTCACGGCAGGATGCTGCCAGGCTGGATAAGAAAAAAGGAATGATGAATGGTGATGATGCCATGTTGATGCGCCGGATAGACCTGTTCAATGCACAGGGCAAAAGAAAGATCACCACCAGTAAGGCAGTATGGCACGAGAATGGCACAGCCCTCAACAACGCCACCCTCGAAATACCACAACCATTGTTTGAACAACTATAACTTTTGCTATGAAATACAAAGCCGTGATCGTTGAAGATGAATTGATGAACAGCGACTTCCTCAAGCACCTGCTGGCAGAGTTCTGTCCACAGGTAGAAGTGGTAGGCGTTGCCAACAACGTGGAAACCGCCGTAGCCTGCATTCACCAGCAGGCCCCCCAGCTCATCTTCATGGATATTGAACTGCAAACTGCCACCGGATTCGATGTATTGCAGCAGGTGAAGGACGCCGATTTTGAAGTGATCTTTACCACCGCCTACGATCATTATGCCATTAAGGCCATTAAGTTCAGTGCGATTGATTACCTGCTCAAGCCCATCAATTTTGAAGAGCTGCAGGGCGCCGTGGGCAAAGCCATAGAAAGATGGCAGTTGAAAGAAAAAGATGATAAGCTCGAACTCCTTATCAGAAATGTACGCCGGCCTGCCGGAGAAGACTTTTCCATCAGCCTTTCTACTTCCGAAGGCGTGGAGTTTGTGCCCCTCAGCCAGATCATCCGCCTGGAAGCCAAAGGCCCGTATACGACTTTCTTTATGAAGAATGGGGCTCACCTGATGGTATGTAAAAACCTAAAAGAATATGAGCTCTTGTTAACAGACTATGGCTTTTTCCGTTTGCACAATTCTTATATGGTCAATATGAAAGAGGTGAGAAAAATGATCAAAGCCGATGGAGGGTATGCCGTCATGAACGATGATGCCATGATCGCTATATCACCCAAGAAGAAAGACGAGTTTCTGGCCCTGATGTCACAACGATTGGTGTAGAGAACAGCTGTTAGCCGTTAGGCGTTAGCTTTTAGCAAAACCCCTCGAAGCAAACGTCGAAGCAAAAGACTGCCGACTGCCGATTGCCGACTGCCGATTGCCGATTGCCGATTCACGATTGCCGACCAAACTCCTTCAGATCCGCCACCGCCTGCTTACACACCACACTCACTTTCTCAAACAATTGCCTGATCTGCTCCGGGTCTTCTGCCGCCATGGCTAGTTTCTCCATCGTCAACAGTTCACTGCCGATAGCAGCCGTCAGTCCAAAAAAGCCGATCGTATTGCGCAATGAGTGTGTGGTCTTGTAGATCGTCTTGAAATCTCTTTTGCCAATGGCTGTTTTCAGTTTCGCAATATCCCGTGGATTCTGGTTCTTGAAAATATGGATCATCTCATGAATGAAGGCCCTGTTGTTCCGCGTTTGCTGTACCAGGAAGGAGAGGTCGATCCGGGCAATGGGCGCGCCGGATTGATCAGCAGTGGACTGGTGATTCAGTTGGCGGGCCCAGTGCGCGATCTTGTCCAGCAGGTCCGGCTCTTTAAAGGGTTTGGCCAGGTAATCATTCATGCCTGCCTGCAGGCATTTTTCTCTTTCTCCCGAAAGCGCATGCGCCGTCATAGCAATTACCGGCGTGGCCAGGTGCAATTCATCCCGGATGAGCTGCGTGGTTTTGTATCCATCCATCACCGGCATCTGGATATCCATCAGGATCAGGTCTGCCTGCTTTTCTTTCAGGTATTCAATGGCTTTTTTACCATTCCGCGCCACCGCTACCTCAAATCCCTGCCCTTGTAAAATGATGGAGGTTAATTTCTGGTTCATCAGGTTGTCTTCTACTACCAGTATCTTTTTGAGCGAAAAGTACTGCCGGTGATCCGTGGCCTCGCGCGAAGAAATGAGTTGTTGTTCGGGTGATTTCCGGTAGGGGATGATAAAACTGCATTCCGTACCCACCCCCTCCTGACTGCTGATCGAGATCGTACCTCCCAGCAGTTCTACCAGTTGTTTGGTGATTGCCAGTCCCAGTCCTGTACCGCCATACTTACGCGTGATATGCGTATCCACCTGCGTAAAACGCTCAAAGATCGTAGCGATCTTATCCGCCGGAATGCCAATGCCTGTATCCTTCACGGTGAAACACAATACCACATTGTCCTCCGTTTCCTGTTGTATGATACAATTGATATATACCCCGCCCGACTCCGTAAACTTCACCGCATTGCCCATCAGGTTCACCAGTATCTGTGTCAGCCGCATAGGATCCCCCAGTACCGGGAAACTGATCCCCATATCCACACTGCAGCTCAACCGCAGGTCTTTACCACTCGCTTTGGTAGAGAACATCACCTGTAGCGAATGCAACAATTCCGGTATGCTGAAGGGGATCGTTTCCGTAAGGAATTTGCCGGCATCCAGTTTCGACAGGTCAAGGATATCATTGATGATCGACAACAGGCTTTTGCCCGAAGTATGGATCGCTTCCAGGTAATCCTGCTGCACCGTATCCAGTGACGTTTTCTGCAGCAGGTCCGTAAAGCCCAGGATAGCCCCCAGCGGCGTTCGCAGTTCATGACTCATATTGGCTACAAAGTCTGCCTTCGTCTGGGCAGATTCTTCTGCCAGTATCCTCGATCTTTCCATTTCCTCCTCTACCTTTTTGCGTTCAAAAAAAGTAGGGATATTGTATTGCTCCTTAGAGGCGTATGGCTTTTTATGTGCCGCATTGAACCGCTCCAGGTGTTCATGGATCTTGTGCGGGGGCGACATGATGAAGGTGCAGCGTTCATCCCCCTTCGCAGTACAACTCACTTCCACTGCCGTAAGCTCGATGCCAAAACTTTGCTCGCACCAGCCCGATGAATAACCCGCATTCATCACGCACACCGGTTCTTTCGATAATACCCCTGCCCGTTTCCACGAATCTGCTTCAAAAGAATAAGGGTGATCATAGATCAGGCAAAAGTTTTCATCCGGCGAAGGATTACTCTCCGGCGAGATGTCTACAAAGGCCCATCCCGAATAGGCAAAATGGATAGGACCGGCCGATAGCTTGGCAATAGGATCCGTTACGTTCATGCGGACATGAAAATCCCTGGCGTCATGCAGGCCTATTACGTGCGCATAATCGAACAGGAAATTACGGCCAATAGCAAAAGCCTCACTTTCTCCTTTATCCGCATACAGCCGCTGGATCGTTTCCAGGAAACCTTTGGAAAAGGCAGAAGCCCGCACCAGCACATACCGTTGGTCATTGATCTCGATGGTGCCCTTGGTAGGGTCCATCTTGAATCCCTTGAAATATTCCCGCACCGTCTCCTGCGCCACGTCAAACAGTGGCTGCATGGCGCTAGGCACCGTTACCGACCGGCCCGTGGGCAAGCCATTGAGGTCCTGTCGCAGTACGGCATTTTCCCGTTCAAGCGCTGCTATCCGTTGCTGAAGGGCTGTGATCGTAGATGATGATGTTGGCATACAGTTAAATTGCGTGTCACCGGCAGGGTAGTATCCGGCACGCAAACAAAGTTAACAGTCTGCCCCAATAATCCCCGGCTACTTAATAAAAACCACTTTTCACTTAATGAAAAAGCCAGCCGCCGGATATTGTGTAACTTACCCCTCCCATATCGGGATCGTATTACTCAAATAGCACATGAAAGATGAAAACAAACTACACTGAATTACAACTCAATAAAGCTGTCACTTTCAAAGCCCTCCATGAACGCCCTGGTATATTCGCTTTTCCCAATCCCTGGGATGCAGGCTCCGCAAAAATGCTCGCCGCCCTCGGTTTTGAAGCCCTGGCCACCACCAGCGCCGGACTGGCCTTTTCCCTGGCCAAGCCCGATGGGGAAGGAGCCGTTACCCGGGAGGAAACCCTGGCCAATGCACGCGCCATCATCGCCGCCAGCAACCTGCCCGTAGCCGGAGACCTCGAAAATGGGTATGGTGATGCACCCGAAACCTGTGCCGAAACCATTATCATGGCCGCAGCCGCAGGCCTGGTAGGTGGCTCCATTGAAGATGCCACCGGCCGGCCCCACGATCCAATCTATCCATTTGAATTATCCGTGGAGCGTGTGAAGGCCGCAGTAGCCGCTGCCCGTAGTTTGCCCTTTCCCTTTATGTTGACCGCACGCGCCGAAAACCTCATCTATGGCCGTCCTGATTTTAAAGATACCCTCCGGCGCCTCGAAGCTTTTGCTGAAGCAGGCGCCGATGTATTGTTTGCGCCCGGCCTCACTACCCGTGAGGAGATCGTGACCGTTGTGAAAGCCGTAGCGCCCAAACCCATCAATATCGTGGCAGGATTAGGACCTACCCCTTTCTCCCTAAATGAACTGGAAGATATGGGGGTGAAACGCGTAAGCCTCGGTTCCTCCCTGGCCCGTGCCGCTTACAGTGGATTCCTGCGGGCAGCAGAAGAGATAAAGACCAATGGCTCCTTTGGCTTCACAAACGGCACTACTTCCTATGGGGAGATCAACCAGTTGTTGAGGTCATAAGCTGTACCAATACCGTCCTGCCATTGTATCGAAAGCGAACAAGCGAATGGTGAACAGCTGCATAAAGTAATTGCAAACCAATTGCTTATGCATTGGCATGTTTTTCAGGGAATAAGGTCATATCCTGCTAATATGATTAGAAATTACTTCAGGACCGCCTGGCGCAACCTGGTTCGCCACAAAGCCTTTTCCATGATCAATCTATTGGGGTTGTCCCTCGGCATCACCTGTAGTTTACTCATTATGCTGTGGATACAGGATGAGCGCAGCGTGGACCGCTTTCATGCCAACGGTCAACAGTTATACCATGTATGGGAGCGCAGTTTCTTTGAAGGTAAAGTAGAAGCCGGTTATATCACCCAGGGACCCCTGGCCGCTGAATTGAAGAAATTAGTACCCGAAGTACAACAGGCCGCCAGCCTTGAGGTCAATACCCTGCATACCTTCCAGGTAGATAGCAAGGTGGCCAAAATGGAAGGATCTTATGCGGGGGAAGACTTCTTCAGCATGTTCAGTTACCCCCTCCTGGAAGGAACACCACAGGCTGCCTTGAAGGCGCCCGGCGGTATAGCCATCTCACATAAAATGGCCGAACGTTTTTTTGGTAGCGCTGATAAAGCGATCGGTAAAACCATCCGCTTCGAAAACAAAGAAGACCTGCGCGTAACCGCTGTTTTTGAAAACCTGCCCATTAACTCTTCTATACAATTTGACTTTTTAAGGACCTGGGCCGACTATACACCCGACAATGCCTGGGCCAGCAGTTGGACCAGCGCCAGTCCGCTCACCTTTGTGCAGCTAAGGCCCTCAGCTGATCCCGCAAAAGTGCAAGCGAAGATCAAAGACTTTTTAAAACGCTATGCAAACCCTAATGATGCAGCACGCACCGAGCTTGCTTTACAACCCTATGCCGATAAATACCTGCATGGTAATTTTAAGGAAGGGCAGCTGGCCGGTGGTCGTATTGAATACGTAAACAGCAGCGGCCTGATAGCCCTCATCGTATTGCTCATTGCCTGTATCAATTTTATGAACCTGGCCACCGCCCGTTCGGCCAAACGTGCACGCGAAGTGGGTATCCGTAAAGTAGCAGGCGCCCGGCGCGGCACCCTCATCCTCCAGTTTGTAGGAGAAGCCATGCTCCTTACTTTTTGTGCGATGGGCGTAGCCTTATTCCTGACCACCGTGCTGTTACCCGCTTTCAATAACCTCACCGGCAAACAATTGGTAATGCCTGTACAGCAACCCGTGTTTTGGCTGTGCGTAACCGGCCTGCTTGTGATAACCGGTTTTGTAGCGGGCAGTTATCCGGCCCTTTTTCTGTCCTCTCTCCAACCCATCCGCGTATTGAAAGGTGGTCTGCGCTTTAGTCCTTCAGCCGCCATGTTCCGGAAAGGCCTGGTGGTTTTCCAGTTTAGCCTTTCCATGATCCTGATCGTTGGTATGATCGTTATTTACCGGCAGATGGATTATGTACAGGCAGCAAACCTTGGCTTCGATCGCGAAAACCTGATCTATATTCCCATAGAAGGAGAGCTGACTTCCAAACACGAATTGTTCAAAAAGGAAGCCAGCGACTTGCCGGGTATTCTCTCCGTATCGAGGATGAAACAGGCCCCCACCGCCCATGATCATTACTCCGGCGATATAGGCTGGCCCGGTAAAGCCCCCAACCAGCAGGTGCTGATAGCAGATGCCTCTGTGGGCTATGATTTTGTAAAGACCATGAACCTTACCCTCCTGGAAGGACGTGATTTTTCCCGCGATTTTGGCAATGAGGAGAATAGCTATTTGCTCAATGAAGCCGCTGTAAAAAAGATGGGATACCAGCATCCCGTAGGGCAGCCCTTGTTTTGGGGATCCAGCCAGGGTACCATCATTGGCGTACTGAAAGATTTTCATGTCAACTCCCTGCACCAGGCTATTGAACCCCTGGTGATCCGCTTGCAGAACAATGCTTCCTGGGGCAACCTGTTGGTGCGTACCCGGGCAGGTAAGACCAAAGAGGTGCTCGCTGGTTTGGAAAATATCTGCAAAACATTAAATCCTCAATTCCCTTTCACCTGGCAGTTTGCCGATGAGCAATATACCCGTCTGTATAAGAACGAGCAGGTGGTTAGCAAGCTCACCAACTTCTTTGCCTTCCTGGCCATCTTTATTTCCTGCCTGGGTTTATTTGGCCTGGCTGCCTTTACTGCTGAACAGCGTACCAAAGAAATAGGCGTGCGCAAGGTATTGGGCGCTTCTGTACCAGTCATTGTAAAAATGCTGTCGGCAAATTTCCTGAGGCCCGTAGCCATCGCCATGCTCGTTGCATTCCCCATAGCCTGGTATGTCATGCACCAATGGCTGCAGAACTTTGCCTATAAGATTGATATCGCGTGGTGGGTATTTTTGCTGGCGGGCGCCATAACCGTTGGTATTGCACTACTCACCGTCAGTTTTCAAAGTATCAAGGCTGCACGCATGAATCCTGTCAAAAGCCTGAGAAGCGAATAGTCACTCTTTTTTTCATTTCGAACGGCACTTTTTCATTTCGAACGGCACTTTTTTATTTCGAATCGCACTTTTTTTGTCATTTCGAATCGCACTTTTTTGTCATTTCGAACGCAGCGCAGCGGAGTGAGAAATCCGCTATCGAAGCAAACGCCGAAGACAAATAAAAAAGCCCCGCATAGAAATGCGGGGCGACACTAATCAAATTCGTTAACCATTAAACCTTATCCTTTTTATTATAACAAGTAAATCGAGTTTCTGTACTAAAGGAAAGGCAGAAATTTTCTAATTATTTTTGTTCCGAAGCGTCTAACCGGGGTATTTTTACAAATAATAGCCATTTTCATAATAAAAGCCCGCGCTCACGTATAGAAAAATCATGATGCCGGGCCAGATCAGTGCCACACCAACTACATTATCCTGCCATGAAAAAACAAATCCTCGATTATTCCGATACCGCCTGGGCCACCCAGGGTATTTCCTGTACACTTTCTTTTGCGCCCTTCCTCGACTGGTTGCAAAAAAGAATGGCCGAAGAACCTACCGTCAAGTCTCATTTCTACCAGATGGTGCTCGACCGGTTTGAGGCAGTGCCATCCATCCGTGAGGATATCCCCCTAAGTGCTATTTATGAGCACGCCGAATTGCTGGAATGGATGTATGCCTGTCTTACCAAGCCCCTTACGCCTGAACGAAAGACCATGTGGGCCTTATGGGTTCCCGTACAGCCCCTGATGTTCTACGGCACCGACGCCTTTTATGATCTCATCCAGCTCCATAAAATAGACCTTCGCCACCGTACACCGGAAGATTTTCGCCGCGAACAACTGCAAATGGTCTATTCCTATATCCTTAAAAAGCTATACCATTTCCACCCCCGGCAAAATGAATTTTACCATGCCTATCTCAATCCCGCCACCGGCCTGCTCCAGTATTATACCATTCATATCAATGCCGACTTTATAGACGTAACACCTAAAGGCGCATTACCCGAACTTGATCTTACAAAGCTCAATCACCTCCTGCAGGAAGGAGCGGGGTATGAAGTGCTGGAAACCATGTTACCCTTGCAGCTTTTTCACTTCAGGGGTATTTCTGTTTCTACCATTACCGATGTTACAGCCCAACATGCCCTCGACAACCTGCGCCAGGTGCGCCTTAAGCGCAGCCAAAGCGATCCCGAAGAGAGCTATCACCATGTGATCCGCTCCCTTAAGACCCTGGTGCGCAACAACCATATTCAGTTCGATCTCTTTCCCCTCTTCCAGGTCAATGGAAAATATGTATACGGTTATGAGGTAGGCGGCACCGGTATCCTGTATGCCGTATGGGGCGATCGCACCCTCAACCCCCAGGAATTCCAGACACTCACAGCAGGTTATGCTGCCAATCCCCAATCCTTCTTTTCGCGCGATGTACAAAAAGAAAGCCTGGATAAACGTGCCTGGCTGGCCCATTTTGTAAAAGAAGGCGTACGTTCACTGGTGGCCATGCCCGTGTTTTTTGCCGACACCCTGGTGGGTACCTTTTGCATGTACACCCAGGGCGATGAACAGTTTGATGAACGCACCTTCGCCTTGCTGGAGACCGCCATGCCTTCCATCGGACAAATACTAAAAGTATTTATTGAAGAGTTTAACCTCGAGATAGAAGATATTGTCCGCGAAAAATATACCTCCATCCAGCCCGCTGTACAATGGAAGTTCAGGGAGGCCGCCTGGCAGCACCTCTACCATACAAAAAAACAGTTGCCCCATGTACCATACAAGATCCAGTTCAATGACCTGCATCCACTGTACGGCGCTGTCGATATCCGCAATTCCAGTGTAGAAAGGAACAAAGCCATTATTGCCGACCTCAATATTCACCTCGACCTGCTGAGCAGCACCCTCGGCGGATTGCAGCCCTTGCAGCATTCCCCCCTGATGGAGCAGATGCTCTATACCATCCAGAAATGGAAACAGGTGCTTACACAGGAAGTACTGACCACCGCCGATGAGGCCAACATCAATCATTTTCTTGAAGCAACCGTAAGTGCCTGGCTGGACCACCTCACTACCCAGCAGCCTGCCTGCCGCAGCATCGTGGGCGATTACCGGCAGCAGGTAGCGCAGGAAAACAGCCCCGTAACTGCCAACAGGCGTGCCCTCGAAACTTCCATGCAAATGATCAACAACAGCATCAGCAATTACCTCGATGCCGGGAATGTTCAACTGCAGCACGAATATCCCTGCTATTTTGAAAAGTTCAGGACCGATGGCGTGGAATACGATTGCTATATTGGCCAATCCATAGCCCCCGACAAACCATTTGATACTTTCTACCTCAAGAGCGTACGCCTCTGGCAGCTCACATCCATGGGCACCATCGCCCGCCTCACCCGTTCCTTATTGAGCGATATGCCCCTGCCCATGCTTACCACACAGCTGATCTTTGTGCACGACAAAACCATTGATATTAGTTTTCGTGCCGATGAACGTCGCTTTGATGTGGAAGGCGCTTACAATATCCGGTACCAGATGATCAAGAAGCGGGTAGACAAGGTGCATATACGTGATACCGGTGAACGGTTAACCAAACCCGATACCTTGGCCATCATCTACTTCAACCGCAGCGACCTCGAGGATTACCTGCCTTCTTTGCAATACCTTAAGGAAACAGGCGTTTTCCTGCCCGATCACGAAGAACTGGAACTGGAAGACCTGCAAGGTGTAAGCGGACTCCGTGCCCTGCGGATAGGAATTGCTTATTGAGAAAAGCTATAGGCCCACCACCGATTGTAGCGTGGCGCGGGTTACCTCACTCATAAACCGGATCTTCGATGCGCTGGCATTACCCTGCAGGTCTATCACCACATATGCGGGGAAGCCGCCCGAAGCATTGAATATTCTTTTGATCTCCGTGATCATAACGTCATTCACAAAAATATGCGTGCCCGGCGCCTTCAGGTCCACCACATGGTTTTTCCACGACTTTTCGTTGGAGCCGCCTGTTGTGCACAGGTACACATATTCGATAGGCAGGTCTTTATTGTCTTCATGTAGCTTTTTACCCCTGGGAATGTCCGACAGGCAGGGCCCGCACCAGGTGGCCCAGAAATCAATAATGATCGCCTTGCCTTTAAATTTCGCTTTGAGGTTCACGATGAAGTCTGCTGCTTTTGTTAAACTGTCCAGCCGGTACAACTGCGCCCCGAAAGCCAATTGCACCAATGGCTTACCGATATACAATTGTGTATCGTTGATCTTTTGCGCAATGTTGAAAAGACTGTCCACCTCTTTTTGTCTGGATATTGATTCTGCTAATTGTGTTTGTACAATCCTTTTACACCAATCCGTTGTAAGGTGCTTTAGTAAAAACGGATACGTGGTATTATATTGTTCTTTCAATCCTCCCATCAGGCATATCTTTAACAGGTCTGCCCGGGCGCCCGTATGATTGTTCTCGATAATGTTTATTTGATGTTGCATCGTGAGCATGGATTGCTCATCTGTAAAATGACTATATCGCTTGTTATACAAGTTATTCAGTTCCTTCTTGCTTTTTTCTCTTTCCGGACCACTTAATTGTTCATAATAATTGATGGAATCCAATATCGACTTTTGAGTTTCATTGTATTTTGCATAATTCTTATACAACAACGACTGAATATTGATGGCGGCATTGTTACTATTGTATACAATATAATTGCTAAGCTGCTGATAGAATGCGACTCCATCATTGCTCACGAAATAGGGCTGGTGGGTCTTGATCCTTTCCCAATATTGGGCGGGTATATTCTTAAACGTGAAGGGCACACAAAACCAGCCATAGTACATCGAGTTGGTTTCGTTGCGAATGATCTCCCCATACCCCGGGTATTTGCCAATGAACTCCTCATCTGTTTGTTGCAGTTGCCTGTATGCCAAATCGGCTGTTTGCAGAAAGGTTTCCAGTGTTATTTTCTTATTGGCAGCAAGTAGACTTTGGTTTACAAAATAACTCTCAATGCTGTCCCGTTCTTTTTTTCGAAATAAGGTATGCTCATTCAATACCGAATTCAAGGCGCCGTCTGTTCCCGAAAATTGTACCCCGTTACCGGCCAGGTATATTTCCTGGCCTTTGGTAATAGCTGCATCAATGCTGATGTGTAGGTCTGAGTTGACCACAATGCCTGTGTACAATAAACTATCGACCGTAAGCCACAACTGTTGGTAAGGTAAATTTTCATCCAATACAATGGTTACAGTACCGTCCTTGCCAAGTACCGTTTGCCTGGCGATTTGGGATTGCGCACCAAAATGCACCAGGCTATAACTTACTTTTATACGACCAGCCGATGCAGGCAAGTGATGCACCTGGATACTTATCTTGGCCGGTTTTCTGTTCTTTAAATACCCGTCCATGCCGGCATCGTCCAAGGCTAAAGGGTTCGGGGGAGCTCCCTTTTGAGCAAAGCCATACAGGCTACCAAGCAATAAGCATAATAATAAGGTTGATTTCATGAGTGTGTTTTTTAAAAATCCTTTTCTTCCTGGTGAGAAGGATAGGAGAGGGTTGGTACAAACTATTAAGGCATTCCAATAACCTGCTTTAAACTATTGCGGTTCATGCCCCACATGCGTTTAATCTTTGAGGAGCTGGCATACCCTTTCAGGTCTATCACAACATAAGTAGGATAACTGTCAGCGGCATTGAACTTTCTTTTTAACTCTGCCATAATAGCGTCATTCACAAAAATATGCGTGCCGGGGAGCTTCATATCTTCCACGTACTTTTTCCAGGTCTTTTCATTCGACCCTCCCGTAGTGCACAAATACACATATGCTACAGGCAGATCCTTATTGTCCTCATGCAGCTTCCCGCTTTTGGGCATGTCCTTCAGACAAGGCACACACCAGGTAGCCCAGAAATCGATGATGATGGCCTGTCCTTTAAATCTTGCTTGCAGGTTAATAATAAGATCACTTGCCTTCCCAATGCTATCCAGCCGGTAAAGATTGGC